>JAKAXL010000106.1 GCA_021816585.1 Pseudomonadota bacterium
CAGACAGCCTGAGCATCAACCGCGTCGAGATTCGCGCCGAGCTGCGCGAGCGTGGAGCCCTGCGCTACACGCCCGCGGGAGTCGAGGCCCTGGACCTGCGGGTCGGGCATGCATCGATTCAACCCAGCCCGGGCGGACCGCAGAGCATCGAACTCGAGCTGCAGTGCGTGGCCTTCGCCGAGATGGCCCGCAAGCTGCAGCAGGTGCAGGCCGGCGAGGTGCTGCACCTGGTCGGGTACCTGATGCCCAGCCGCCGCGGAGCGCGAAGCCTCAAGCTCAACATCATCGATTGGATCCAGGAGGGCGATCATGGCCTACTTCAAGAAAACCGACCGTAAGAACAAGCCCAAGCGCAACCAGCAGTCGTCGCTGTTCAAGCGCAAGCGTTTCTGCCGCTTCACCGTCGCCGGTGTCGAGCACATCGACTACAAGGACATCGACGTGCTGCGTGATTTCCTGGCGGAAAACGCCAAGATCATCCCGGCGCGCCTGACCGGCACCCGCGCGATCTACCAGCGCCAGCTCAACACGGCGATCAAGCGCGCGCGCTATCTGGCGCTGCTGCCGTTCTCCGACCAGCACAAGAGCTGATCCCGGCGCCATCGCAAAGGACAATTCCATGCAAGTCATCCTGCTCGAGAAAGTCGCCAACCTGGGCAACCTGGGCGACGTGGTCAAGGTGCGCGACGGTTACGGGCGCAACTACCTGATTCCGCAACGCAAGGCGCGCACCGCGACGCCGCAGGCGATGGCCGAGTTCGAGGCGCGTCGCGCCGAGCTCGAGAAGGCCGCCGCCGAGAAGCTGGCCGCCGCCCAGGCGAGCGCCGCCAAGCTGGACGGCCTGACCGTGCAGCTGGTGCAGAAGGCCGGCGTCGACGGCCGCCTGTTCGGCTCCGTGACCACGCAGGACATCGCGGTCGGGCTGGCGAAGGCCGGCTTCGATCTGCCCAAGTCCGCCGTGCGTCTGCCCAACGGTCCGCTGAAGACCGTCGGCGACCACAGCGTGCAACTGTCGCTGGCCACCGACGTGGACGTCACGATCACGGTTTCCGTGCTCGGCGAACACATCTAAGGCACCGTCGCCCGGGCGCATCGCGCCACGAAGCCGCGCCCAGGGCGCGGCTTTTTTATTCCTCCCGGCCGCGGCTCCAAGGGGCCGGCCGGGCCCCGCGTTTTGCTAAGCTTGCCCGCATGTCCGCCACCCTCGATCCCGCGCTGGAGAACCTGCGCACGCCGCCGCATTCGGCGCAGGCCGAACAATCCGTGCTCGGCGGACTGCTGCTCGACAACGAGGCCTTCGATCGTGTGGCCGACCTGCTGCACGTCAACTTCTTCTACCGCCACGAGCACCGCCTGATCTACCAGGCCACCGCGGACCTGATCCAGGCCGGCAAGCCGGCCGACGTGGTGACCGTGCTCGAGGCGCTGCGCCTGCACGGCCAGGACGAGGCCTGCGGCGGCCTGCAGTACCTGAACGCGCTGGCGCAAAGCGTGCCCAGCGCGGCCAACATCCGGCGCTACGCGGAGATCGTGCGCGAGCGCGCGGTGCTGCGAAACCTGGTGACGATCAGCGACGAGATCGCGCAAAGCGCGCTGAATCCGCAGGGGCGGGCGGTGCAGCAGATCCTCGACGAGGCGGAATCGCGCATCTTCGCGATCTCGGAGGACGGCGCGCGCGGCAAGGCCGGCTTCCAGCCGATGAAGCAGCTGCTGGGCGAACTGCTCGACCGCGTGCAGGAGCTGTCGGAGCAGGGCGGCTCCGAGATCACCGGGGTGGCCACCGGCTTTCTCGACCTCGACCGCATGACCGCCGGAATGCAGCCCGGCGACCTGATCATCGTCGCCGGGCGTCCGTCGATGGGCAAGACCTCGTTCGCGCTGAACATCGCCGAGCACGTCGCCGTCAACGAGCAGTTGCCTGTCGCGGTGTTCAGCATGGAAATGGGCGCCTCGCAGCTGGTGCTGCGCATCGTCGGCTCGCTCGGTCGCATCGACCAGTCGCATCTGCGCACCGGCCAGCTCAGCGAGGACGAGTGGACCCGCCTGCCGGAGACCATCGAGCGCCTGGACGACGTGCAGATCCACATCGACGAGACCCCCGCGCTGAACCCGCTGGAAGTGCGCGCCCGCGCGCGCCGGCTGGCGCGCCAGTGCGGCAAGCTGGGCCTGATCGTCGTCGACTACCTGCAGCTGATGACCTCGGCACGCGACGGGGAGAACCGCGCCACCGAGATCTCCGAGATCTCGCGTTCGCTGAAGGCGCTGGCCAAGGAGCTGCAGTGCCCGCTGGTCGCGCTGTCGCAGCTCAACCGCGACCTGGAAAAACGCGCCGACCGGCGCCCCGTGATGAGCGACCTGCGCGAATCCGGCGCCATCGAACAGGACGCCGACGTGATCCTGTTCATCTACCGCGACGAGGTCTACAACAAGGAATCCAAGGACCAGGGAATCGCGGAAATCATCATCGGCAAGCAGCGTAACGGCCCCATCGGCACCGTCAACGTAGCCTTCCTGCGCCAACTCACCCGCTTCGAAAACCTGGCCCGGATGTGAGCCCCCTTCGTCGCGGGGGGCGACCCCCGCTCCGTCCCCCCGAGGGGGACGCCTCCGGCCTTGGGGCGGCCCTGCGGCCGTTCGGCTCTGGGCTGCGGGGGTGGGTGCAGGAAGGGGGGCTGTCAGGCGGGTGGGGCTTCCGCCTCAATCGCCCCGCCTGAACCGCCCCGCCTCAATCGCCCCGCCTGAACCGCCCCGCCTCAATCGCCCCGCCTGAACCGCCCCGCCTGAAAACCCCCCACCCACGCACCCCCTCACGCAGCCCAGAGCACCCCCGCCGCAGGGCCGCCCCAAGGCGGGGTGCGTCCCCCTCGGGGGGACGGAGCGGGGGTCGCCCCCCGCGACGGAGGGGGCTACAAAATCTCTGTGGCGTAGTCGGCGAGGCGGCTGCGTTCGCCGCGGGCCAGCGTGATGTGGCCGGAGTGCTTCCAGCCCTTGAAGCGGTCCACGGCGTAGGCCAGGCCGGAGCTGCCCTCGGTCAGGTAGGGGGTGTCGATCTGCGCCAGGTTGCCCATGCAGATGATCTTGGTGCCGGGGCCGGCCCGCGTGATCAGGGTCTTCATCTGCTTGGGGGTGAGGTTCTGCGCCTCGTCGATGATCACGTACTTGCTCAGGAAGGTGCGGCCGCGCATGAAGTTCATGCTCTTGATCTTGACCTTCGAGCGGATCAGCTCCTGGGTCGCGGCGCGGCCCCATTCGCCGCCGTGGCTGCCGCTGCCGGACTGGTTCAGCACTTCCAGGTTGTCGTCCAGCGCGCCCATCCACGGCGACATCTTCTCTTCCTCGGTTCCCGGCAGGTAGCCGATGTCCTCGCCGACCGGAACCGTGACCCGGGTGATGATGATCTCGTTGTAGCGACGCTCCTCCAGCACCTGGTGCAGCCCGGCCGCCAGCGCCAGCAGGGTCTTGCCGGTGCCGGCCTGGCCGCTGAGGGTGACGAAGTCGATCTCGGGATCGAGCAGCAGGTTCAGCGCGAAATTCTGTTCGCGGTTGCGTGCGCTGACCCCCCACACGCTGTTCTTCGGATGGGTGAAGTCGCGCACCACCTGCAGCACCGCGGTGGAGGCGCGGATCTCCTTCACCCGTGCATACATCGGGGTCGCGTTGGGCGCCTCCCAGTACACGGCCTGGTTGACCAGCATCGCCGACACCAGCGGCCCCTGCAGGCGGTAGAAGGGCTGTCCGCCTTGCTGCCAGCTTTCCAGCGAACGCGCCTGCTTGTCCCAGAAATCGTCGGGCAGCGCCAGCACGCCGGTGTACAGCAGGTCGGCGTCGTCGAGGGTCTTGTCGTTGGCGTAGTCCTCGGCGTTGAGGCCCAGCGCACGGGCCTTCACGCGCATGTTGATGTCCTTCGACACCAGCACCACCGAGCGCTGCGGGAAGGCCTGGGTCAGCGCCTGCAGCACGCCGAGGATCTGGTTGTCGGCCTTGCCCTGCGGCAGCGCCTCGGGAAGTCGCGCCTCGTGCGCGCGGGTCTGGAAGAACAGCCTGCCGCGCGCCTCGCGGTGTCCGCTGTGGTCGAGCCGGATTCCCTGCTCGATGCCGGCCTCGACGCCGGCCACCAGCGCGTCGAGTTCACGACTGGCCTGGCGCGCGTTGCGGGCGACCTCGGACATGCCCTTCTTGTGCCCGTCGAGTTCCTCCAGCGTGACCATCGGCAGGTACACGTCGTGTTCCTCGAAGCGGAACAGCGAGGTCGGGTCGTGCATCAGCACGTTGGTGTCGAGCACGAACAGCTTGCTGAGCTCCGCGGCCGAACGTGTGCGCGCGGCGCGGCGCTGCGGCGCCGGAGGCTGGGGCTTGGGCTGCGGCTTGGGCTTCGCCTGCGGCAGCGGCGGGGTCGCGGTCGCGGGCGCACGCTCGGCCTGCGCGGCGCGCTCGGCGGGTGCCGCCGGCGCCACGCCGGCACGCGACTTCGGCCGGGCTTGCGCGGGCGGCGCAGTCTTGCGCGCCGGCGCGGCTTCGACGCGCTCGGCGCGTTCCAGGACTTCCACCGGCTCGGACTGCGGAGCGGCGGCTGCTTCGGGCAGTGCCTGCCGCGCATGCGCGGCGCCGGCCGCGGGCGCCTTCAGCAGGGAACCGAGTTTGGTGGGGGGCTTGGGCAGGGGCATGGCGGCTGCGTGGCGAATGGGACTTGCGGGTCGAGGCGCTCGGGCCGCGCGTGGCCCAGGTCACCCGGGGAGGCGGCCAGCCGCCCGGGTGCCATGGGGGTGCGTGGGATGCAAGGCGGGGGGCCGGGGGCTCAGAGCTTGCGCACGGCCTCGAGCACTTCCTGCACGTGGCCGGCGACCTTCACGCCGCGCCATTCCTGGCGCAGCACGCCTTCGGCGTCGACCAGGAAGGTGCTGCGTTCGATCCCCTTGACCTTCTTGCCGTACATGATCTTGTTCTTCACCACGCCGAACATGTGGCAGAGCTTTTCCTCGGTGTCGGCGATCAGGTCGAAGGGCAGTTCGAGCTGCGTGCGGAACTTGTCGTGCGAGGCCAGGTTGTCGCGCGACACGCCGAAGATGACGGCGCCCGCCTGCTCGAACTCGGCGTACAGATCGCGGAACTGCAGCGCCTCGGTGGTGCAGCCCGGGGTCATGTCCTTGGGGTAGAAGTACAGGATCAGCTTCTTGCCCAGATAGCTCTTCGGGCTGAATTTGATGTCGCTGGTCGCGATCGCCTCGAAGTCGGGAACCACCTTGTTCAGAACCAAAGCCATGAAGTCTCCTGTTAGCGGCGGCCGCGCCCGCGGCCTCCGGCTTGCGCTCCGGCGCCGCCCGACGCGGCGGCGCCGGGCCGGGCGGCCACGCGTCGAGTCACGAATTCCATTTTACCAACTCAAGTTACAAATCATCGGCGCCACCGTGCCGGCGTCACCCGCCGACGCGCGCGGCCCAGGCGCGCGAAG
>JAKAXL010000107.1 GCA_021816585.1 Pseudomonadota bacterium
ACCGCTCTCGCGGTAGGCGCTCCGGGAGGGGCTGCGCGGGTTCGGAGGAGTGGTGATTCCTATGTTGGAGACAGAGGCAATCGGCCTCGGTCTTCGACAGGAGAAGCACCATGAACTCAAGCGATCCCGTGGTTTCACCGCTGCGTCAGCGCATGCTCGACGACATGCGCATGCGCAAGCTCGGTGCCAAGACGCAGACGGGGTATGTGCGCGGCGTGCGCAGGTTCGCCGCGTTCCTGGGCCGATCGCCCGACACCGCCACGGCCGAGGATCTGCGCCGGTTCCAGTTGGATCTGGTCGACCAGGGCGCAACGCCGGCGACGATCAACTCGACGCTGAGCGGGCTCAAGTTCTTCTTCGACGTCACGCTCGGTCACGGCGAGCTGATGGCCAAGGTCCAATCGGTGCCTATGCCCACCAGGCTGCCCGTGGTGCTCAGCCCCGAGGTGTCGCGGCTGATCACTGCTGCGGCGAACATCAAGCACCGCACGGCGCTGGCGGTGGCCTACGGCGCCGGGCTGCGCGCCAGCGAGGTCTGCGCGTTGAAGGTCGGCGACGTCGACAGCCAGCGCATGGTGTTGCGCGTCGAGCAGGGCAAGGGGCGCAAGGATCGCTACGCGCTGCTGCCGCCGCCGCTGCTGGAGCAGCTGCGCGCGTGGTGGCGCGTGGCGCATGCCCAGGGCAAGATGCTGCCCGGCGGCTGGCTGTTTCCCGGGCTCGACCCGATGGACCCGCTGAGCACACGCCAGCTCAACCGCGCCATCCACGCCGCGGCCGAGGATGCACGGATCGACAAGCGCGTGTCCATGCACACCCTGCGCCACAGCTTCGCCACCCACCTGCTGGAGGCCAGGGTCGATATCCGCGTCATCCAGGTGCTGCTCGGCCACAAGAAGCTGGAGACCACGACGACCTACACGCACGTGGCCACCGAGCTGCTGCGCCAGGTGATCAGCCCGCTGGAGCGACTGCCGCAGACGTAGGGGTGTCGGCGTGGGGCGTGCCGCCCTGGAAGTCGCCGACATCTTCCGCACCCACGGGCCGGCCTGGCGCCAAGCCCAGCACGACCACCTGAGCCTGCAACAGCTCCAGGTGATGTCGGCCATCGAACAGTGCCGCAGCGCGGCGCTGGGTGGACACGTGTTGCGCTGCGAGGGCTGCGGCACCGACCTGATCTCCTACAACTCCTGCCGCAACCGGCATTGCCCCAAGTGCCAGAGCCGCGCCGCGAAGCGCTGGCTGAGCGCGCGCCAGGCCGATCTGCTCCCGCTCGACTACTACCACGTCGTGTTCACGCTGCCGGCACCCGTCGCCGAGGTCGCGTACCAGAACAAGGCCGCGGTCTACGCCTTGCTGTTCGACGTCGCCGCCGAGGTGCTGCTGACCATCGCCGCCGACCGCAGGCACCTGGGCGCGCGCATCGGCGCGACCTTCGTGCTGCACACCTGGGGCTCGGCGCTGACGCACCACCCCCATGTGCACGGCATCGTGCCCGGTGGCGGGCTTGCCCCCGACGGCACCTGGCGCGCCTGCCGGGCCGGGTTCTTCCTGCCCGTGCGCGTGCTCTCGCGCCTGTTCCGGCGCCGCTTCCTGGAGGAGTTGCAGCGCCTGCACCAGCTCGGGCGCCTGCGCTTCTTCGGCGAGCTCGCGGCGCTGGCTGAACCCCGCGCCTTCGCCCAGTGGCTCGCGCCGCTGCGCCGCACCGAGTGGGTGGTCTACGCCAAGCGCCCGTTCGCAGGCCCCGCCGCGGTGCTGGCCTACCTGTCGCGCTACACGCACCGCGTGGCGATCTCCAACAGCCGCCTGCTCGGCATGGACGAGCGCGGCGTGACCTTCCGCTGGAAGGACTACCGCGCCCGCGGCAGCGCGCGGCGCAAAGTCATGACCCTGAGCAGCGCCGAGTTCATGCGCCGCTTCCTGCTGCACGTGCTGCCCGCCGGCCTGCATCGGATCCGGCACTACGGCTTGCTGGCCAACGGGAACCGCCGCGCCAGTCTGGCCGCCGTGCGCGAACAACTGCTGCGGCCATCCGCGGCGAGCACACAGCCCGACGACGCCGATCCCCACGAGGCGCCCGCCGAGCGCCAGCCCACCTTCGTGTGCAGGCATTGCGGCCGCCCCCTGGTCCTCGTCGAGACCTTGCCGCGCGGCGCGACGATCCGCGCGCCTCCTGCAGCGCGTGCGCCATGACCGCGCGCACACCCCAGCATCGCACCTTCCATCGGCCGCTCGCGCGGGGCGCCCGGTGCGCGGCCGCATGCGCCGACCGCGACCAGGGCGCCAAATGCACCTGCCCTGCAGGCCGCATCCGAGCCCATCACGGTGCCGGACCCTTCATGCGCTCGTCACCCCCGCTGCGTGATCCGTCGCGATCAGCGCTGCTGGCCACCGACTCGCCGCCACAATCCCCATAGCGGCATCGACTTCGACCACGGCTGCCACACGCGCCGCGGTTTCCTCCCTGGAGCTTTGTCCAACGCCTACCCTCACACCGTGGACTGCGCGAGCTCGCCTGCGCGCGCGGGCAGGCATCGGACAAACCTAAACCGAAGCGGCCATGTACGGCCACGTGACGCAAGGGCAGCTTCCGGCCATGCGCAGTCATCGAGCTTCAAGCCATGTCGACAGTAAGGCGCCGCGGAGTCAACACCGAGTCTATGGTTCTTGACGCCATAGGTGCGTTATGATGTCATCGAGCGCATGGCCGCTGTCGCTGTCCTGAATGAAAAGCGTGTGTTCGGACGCGGCTTCGTTCAGATCGTCGTGTGGGCGCTGAGCGAGCCGATCCCCCCATCAGAACATCGGTTCAAGTACCGGATGGTCTACGTCGTCGATGGCGCCCGCATCGTGGGCTATGACAACGAGCGCGGCAAAGGCGATCATCGGCATCTGGGCAAGCGGGAACTGGCCTACGCCTTTCGTGACGTGGCGACGCTGGTCGATGATTTCTGGGCAGACGTCAAGGAGGCCGCGAGATGAACACACTGCACATTCGCGTCGGAGACCCGGTCGTCACCACGCTCGATCGTGCCAAGGCAACGATGCAGGCGCTCGAACGCGGGGAGAGCCCGGTGCCTTACTTTGGTATCGGGTTCGACTCGCTGCCGCAGTTCTTTGCGGTGTTCACGCCACGACGGTGGGAACTGGTGTCGCGATTGCGCCAGGCAGGGCCACTGACCATCGCCGAGCTCGCTCGCCAGCTTCACCGCAATTACAAGAATGTCCATGACGACGTCGCCGCACTCATGCAGTGGGACACTGTCCGTCGCGACGAAGACCATCGCGTCTTCGTGCCTTGGGACGAAATCGACCTGCGTCTGCCGTTGGTCCATCAGGCCGCGTGACCGTCTTCGTGCCGTAAGCAGTTGATTTCATTGGCCTGCCCGGAGGGAATCGAACCCTTATATGAGGTCAAGACCTCGAAAACGTAGTGCGTGAGTGAGTGCAATGTCCTGCTTGCGGCTGACTTGTTCGCCCTGGTCGATCAGCTCGGCGCGCACCCGCGGCATGCCGTAGGTGGCGTCCGAGGCGATGTAGATCCCACGAATGCGCTCCCGCAGGATCGCGTTGTCCAGACAACGGCGGCTCGGCCGCCTGGCTTTCCAGGCGTAAAAGCCGCTGCTGGACACGTTGAGCACCCGACTCATCACGCGCACGGGAAATTCGGCCTGGTTTGCCAGCATCAACTCGAAGACGGCGTGGACGTCTTCTCGCCCCGACCGGCAAACCAGGCCGCGGCTTTTGCCAGGATGTCCCGCTCCATGCGCAGCTGCCGGTTCTCGCGTCGCAGCCGCGTCAGCTCGGTGCGCTCGGCCGTGCTCAACACCGCCTTGCCGGGCAGCGGGCGACCGGCATCGGCGGCCGCCTGGCCCACCCAGTTGACGATGCTCTGTGCCGTGCAGCCGAACTCGCGCGCCAGCTCCGCGGGCGTGCGCCCGGCTTGCACCAGTTCAACCATCTGCTGCCGAAATTCGGCAGGGTACGGGGGACGTGACTTGGCCATGGTGTGGACTCCTTCTCCAAAAGATTAGGTGTCCACGAAGCGGGGTCAACTCCAACTCCAACTCCACCGTAGCCGCTCCAGGCGCGTCGCCTGGTCGAGGAACTGGGGGCGCTGGCGGCAACGCGTGGCAGGGTTAAAGGGCCGGGGTGATCAGCGTCCTTGGCGGGCGACTGGGTCAATGATCCAATCCCTTGGATTTCTTGCGCAGCGGCAGCGCACGGCGCATGCCCTCGATGGTCGAAGCCTCGTTGCCCGTGGCTCGATCGGGAAGCGGGCGTTCGGAGATGATCTGCCCAAGCAAGCCGATCCGTCGCACCAACTCTTCGTGCGTCAGCCCGTATTCAGACAACCGCTTCTGTGGAATCTGCAGAGCACGCTGCTCCAACGCGCCGCGATCCATCAGTTTGCTCTCCAGCATCGCGCCCAGAAATTCCTTGTCCTTCTCTCTCCATGCCACAAGCTTCGACGCCGCCATGTCGGTCGGGTCCAGACAATAGCCGTCCGCAAGCGTGATCGGGTCGCGGACCTGATTGAGACGGTATTGCCACCCTTCCGGGAGGACGGCCGTTTCCGGCCCTACTCCCTGTGCGTAGTATCCAAACGTCTCATGAAATGGGGAGCCCTCTCCGATCGACCCGTCGATCAGATCGGCGAGCTCGGGCGCATCCAATGGGTAGATGTCGGCTTCCGCGGAGTACCCCAGAACCCCGGGCGGCTCGGGTATGGTCCCGACGATCGACTGGGAGCCGACGACGACGAATCGTCCTTGCTTGGTGATCGCCGAAGCTGCACGAAGAATGTGCTCGAGCTGTTCCCTATTCATGTTTCGCCTTCTTCAAGAGCGCCCACCTCTTGCGAGGCGGAACCAACACGGAAAAGGGAGAGCTTTGCCGCAAGCGTGTGGCGTGCTCGTCTTCAGACAGCATGGCCTGCACAACCACCGATCGGCCACGGGAAATTAACAACAACCACTCGTCCCAATCACGGCAAGCGTTGATGCCGTTCGACCGCTTCCAGCGCCGCAGAATCGCCTCGGCGCGGCCCAGCAATGCCTCATCGTGAGCGACTGCCTCCGCCGCCTCTCGATGTAGCAGAAGGCTGAACCTGTCGTTTCGCGCGTGGCTGTTGATCGTTCTCATGGTGGATGGATGTTGACGCCTTGGCACATTATCCTGCCTGCGGACCTGCCGGCCTAGCAGGCACACCAGGCCCGGCCGACACGCCAAGCCATTGGGCGGTGGCCACCACAGCCGCCCGCCGTTTGCGCCAGCCAGTGGCCAGATGGCGCTCCAAGGCCTGGTCGCGTCCCGCGACGTGGTGTAACTCCACAGCCCGGACAGGCTGAGCTACACGGTACTCAGCGTGCCACAGCGGACAGCCGAGTCGGGGCAGTATCGCAGAGCGACTGAAGGCCTTCAAGTTGCA
>JAKAXL010000108.1 GCA_021816585.1 Pseudomonadota bacterium
GCATAGTCGCGCCACGGCAGCGCGCGGGCCTCGGCGGCGGATCCGGCAGGCGCGGCGCCGGCCGATTGCGCATCGACCTCGGGCGCGAGCAGCACCAGGTCGATGTCGGGCGCCAGCGTGCCCAGCGAGCGCGCGAAGGACTCGCGCCAGGCCTCGCGCCACCAGGTCCGCCTGCGATGGCGCGCCATCACCACGCGGTTCAGGTTGTGGCTGCGGGCGTAGGCCAGGACCTCGGCCGGCGCGTGCTGGCCCGCCAGCACCGCGGTGTGCGCGCCGAGATCGCGCCCGAGCTGCAGCAGCTTGAGGATCGCCGAGCGCCGCGCCTCGGCAAGCTGCTGCAGCGGCGGCGTCTCGGCATAGACCACGTGCCAGCGCGCATGCAGCGCCTCGGCCAGGCGCGCCGCGGCGCGGACCAGGCCCGGCCCGTTGTCGGGCCCCACGCACACCAGCAGCGCCTCCGACGCGCTCCACACCTCGCCGCCGACCTGGGTGCTGCGGTAGCTGCGCATCTGGCTGTCGACGCGCTCGGCGGTCAGGCGCAGCGCGAGCTGGCGCAGCGCCAGCAGGTTGCCCTTGCGGAAGAAGTTGCGCAGTGCGCGTGCCGCCTGCGCGGCGACGTAGACCTTGCCTTCGCGCAGGCGCTGCAGCAGCTCGTCCGGAGTCAGGTCGACCAGCACGACCTCGGCCGCCTGCTGGAACAGGCTGTCCGGGACCGTCTCGCGCACCGGGACCTCGGCGATGCTGGCGACGATGTGGCTGACGCTGTCGAGATGCTGCACGTTCAGCGTCGTGTAGACGTCGATGCCGGCCGCCAGCAGCTCCTCGACGTCCTGCCAGCGCTTGGGGTGCCGGCTCGCCGCGGCGTTGCTGTGCGCCAGTTCGTCGACCAGCAGGACCGCGGGCCGGCGCTGCAGTGCCGCGGCCAGGTCGAGCTCGCCCGCGCCGCGCGCGCCGCTGTGCGGCTGCAGGCGCGGCAACACTTCCAGGCCTTGAAGAAGGCGCTCGGTCTCGGCGCGGCCGTGGGTCTCGACGACGCCGCAGACGACGTCGACCCCCTTGGCGCGCAATTGCTGCGCGGCGCCGAGCATCGCGTAGGTCTTGCCGACCCCGGGGGACGCGCCGAAGAAGATCCTCAGCCGGCCTTGGCGGGCCTGCTGCTCCTGCTGTTCGACCTCGCGCAGCAGGGCGTCGGGGTCCGGGCGCTGTTCGTCGCTCATCGCGGGGCGGAGCTCGCGGGGATTGCGATGCGGCACTGTAGCGCGGGCGCCGGGCTCAGCGCATGCGTACCGGATGCAGGCCGTCGAGCGCCAGGTTCAGGGCCAGCACGTTGACCCGCGGCTCGCCGAACAGACCCAGCCAGGGCCGGTGGGCATGGCGCGCGACCAGTTGCCGGACCTCGCGCGCGCTCATGCCGCGTGCGCGGGCGACGCGCTCGACCTGGTAGTCGGCGCCGGCCAGGCTGATGTCCGGGTCGAGCCCGGAGCCGGAGGCCGTCACCAGTCCGACCGGGACCGGTTTGCCGGCCTGCGCCGGGTCGGCGCGGCGCAGCGCGGCGACCGCGGACTGGACCGCGGCCAGCTCGGCGGGGTTGGTGGGCCCGAGGTTGGAGCCGCCGGAGGCCAGCCCGTCGTAGGGCAGCGGCGCAGTCGCCGACGGACGTCCCCAGAAGTAGCCCGGCGCCGAGAAGGATTGCCCGATCAGCTCCGAGCCGATCGGCCTGCCGCCGACCGCCAGCACCGAGCCGTTGGCCTGCCACGGGAACAGGGCCTGCGACACGGCGGTGACCAGCAGCGGGTAGCCCAGGCCCAGCAGCAGCGTGAATCCCGCGAACAGCGTCAGGGCGGGGCGAAGCATGCGTGACATCGAAGTCTCCCTTTCAGGCCAGGTGCAGTGCATGGAGCAGTAGGTCGATGGCCTTGATCCCGACGAAGGGCAGCGCGATGCCGCCCAGCCCGTAGACCAGCAGGTTGTTGCGCAGCAGCTTCGCCGCCGGCAGCGCCCGGAACTTCACGCCGCGCAGGGCCAGCGGAATCAGGACCACGATGATCAGCGCGTTGAAAATCACCGCCGAGAGGATCGCCGAGTCCGGGCTCGCAAGGTGCATGATGTTCAGCGCGCCGAGCTGCGGATAGGTGCCGACGAACATCGCCGGGATGATCGCGAAGTACTTCGCCAGGTCGTTGGCGATGCTGAAGGTGGTCAGCGCGCCGCGGGTCATCAGCATCTGCTTGCCGATCTCCACCACCTCGATCAGCTTGGTCGGGTTGGAGTCGAGGTCGACCATGTTGCCGGCCTCGCGCGCCGCCTGCGTGCCGCTGTTCATCGCCACCGCCACGTCGGCCTGCGCCAGCGCCGGCGCGTCGTTGGTGCCGTCGCCGGTCATCGCGACCAGGCGCCCGTCGGCCTGGTACCTGCGGATCAGCGCCAGCTTGGTCTCGGGGGTGGCCTCGGCCTGGTATTCGTCGACCCCGGCCTCGGCGGCGATGGCCGCGGCGGTCAGGCGGTTGTCCCCGGTGATCATGACGGTCTGGATTCCCATGCGTCGCAACTGGGCGAAGCGCTCCTTGATGCCGTCCTTGACGATGTCCTTGAGCTCGACCACCCCGAGCACCCGCCGGTCGTCGGCCACCACCAGCGGCGTGCTGCCGCGGCGCGACACCTCGTCGACCAGCGCCTGCAGACCGGCCGGCAGCGCGCCGCCGCGCTCGACGACGAAGCGCGTCAGTTCCTGCGCCGCGCCCTTGCGGATGGGGCGGTCGCCGATGTCCACGCCGCTCATGCGGGTCTGCGCGGAGAAGGGCACGAAGCGGGCGTGCAACGACTCCAGGTCGCGCTCGCGCAGGTTGAATCGCTGCTTGGCCAGCACCACGATGCTGCGCCCCTCGGGGGTCTCGTCGGCCAGCGACGCCAGCTGCGCGGCGTCGGCCAGTTCGCGCTCGGACACCCCGGCCACCGGCACGAAGGCGCTGGCCTGGCGGTTGCCCAGCGTGATGGTTCCGGTCTTGTCGAGCAGCAGCACGTCGATGTCGCCGGAGGCCTCGACGGCGCGCCCCGAGGTGGCCACCACGTTGGCGCCGAGCATGCGGCTCATGCCGGCCACGCCGATGGCCGACAGGAGCGCGCCGATGGTGGTCGGGATCAGGCACACCAGCAGCGCCACCAGCACGGTGAGGCTCACCGGACGCCCGGCGCCCGCCGCCCGGACGGCGTAGATCGAGTAGGGCAGCAGGGTCACGGTCGCCATCAGCAGGATCAGCGTCAGCGCGACCAGCAGGATGGTCAGCGCGATCTCGTTCGGGGTCTTGCGGCGCTTCGCGCCTTCGACCAGCGAGATCATGCGATCGAGGAAGGAGTCGCCGGGGTTGGTCGTGCAGCGCACGACGATCCAGTCCGACAGCACCGTCGTGCCGCCGGTCACCGACGAGAAGTCGCCGCCGGATTCGCGGATCACCGGAGCCGATTCCCCGGTGATCGCGCTCTCGTCGACGGTGGCGGCCCCCTCGACGACCTCGCCGTCGCAGGGGATCAGCTCGTGCGCGAGCACGACCACCACGTCGTCCTTGCGCAGGTCGTCGCCGTCGACCAGGGTCCACGGCGCGCCGTAGCGCGGCTCCTTCAGCTTCTTCGCCCGCGTGGTGCGACGCGTGCTGCGCAGGCTCGCCGCCTGCGCCTTGCTGCGCCCCTCGGCCAGCGCCTCGGCGAAGTTCGCGAACAGCACGGTGAACCACAGCCACACCGTGACGGCAAGGATGAACCCGCTCGATGCATCGCCCGGGCTGTGCAGCGACTGCAGCCACAGCCCGCTGGTCAGCAGGCTGCCGATGTAGACGACGAACATCACGGGATTGCGAAACTGCACCCGCGGATCCAGCTTGCGCAGCGATTCCAGCATCGCCGGGCCGGCCAGCGCGGGGTCGAACAGCGAAAGGCTCTGACGGCTCATGATGGCTCCCGATTCCGGTTCAATGCCCGGCCCACAGCGCGAAGTGCTCGGCGATCGGCCCCAGCGCCAGCGCCGGAAAGAAGGTCAGCGCGGCCACCAGCAGCACGGTTCCGATCAGCAGGCTGACGAACAGCGCGCCATGCGTGGGCATGGTCCCGCTGGACACGGCGAGGCGTTTCTTCGACGCCAGCGACCCCGCGACGGCCAGCGCCGCGACGATGGACACGAAGCGGCCGAACCACATCGCCAGTCCGAGCGTGAGGTTGTAGAACGGGGTGTTGGCGTTCAGCCCGGCAAAGGCGCTGCCGTTGTTGTTGGCCGCCGACGTGAAGGCGTAGAGCATCTCGGAGAAGCCGTGGGCCCCGGGGTTGGCCAGGCTGGACACGCCCTGCGCGCCGACCGACGCGACCGCCGTGCCGAGCAGCACCAGCAAGGGCGAGACCAGCAGCCCGATCGACACCATCTTCATCTCGAAGGACTCGATCTTCTTGCCCAGGTATTCCGGGGTGCGCCCGATCATCAGGCCGCCGAGGAACACCGCCATCAGCGCGACCATCAGCATGCCGTACAGCCCGGTTCCGACTCCCCCCGGCGCGACCTCGCCGAGCTGCATCAGCAGCATCGGCACCATGCCTCCGAGGGGCGTGTTGGAGTCGAGCATCGAGTCCACGGCGCCGGTCGAGGTGCCGCTGGTCGCCGCGGTGAAGATCGCGGTGGAGGCGATTCCGAATCGCGTCTCCTTGCCTTCCATGTTGCCGCCGGACTGCAGCGGCCCCGCCTGCTGGTCGACGTGCAGCGCGGTGAACGCCGGGTTGCCCTGCTGCTCGAAGTGCGCCTCGGCGCCCATGCCCACGCCGAGCATCAGGGCCATCGCCGCCAGCAGCGCCCAGCCCTGGCGCCGGTCGCCGACCATGCGCCCGAAGCTGAAGGTCAGCGCCACCGAGATCAGCAGCAGCAGGAACACCTCGAGCATGTTGGTGAAGGCGTTGGGGTTCTCGTAGGGGTGCGCCGAATTGGCGTTGAAAAAGCCCCCGCCGTTGGTCCCCAGTTCCTTGATGGCTTCCTGCGACGCGACCGGCCCCATCGGCAGGGTCTGCCGCGCGGCCTGCGACGCGACCGTCACCGGCCGCCCCTGTGCGTCCTTCACGGGGTTGCCCTGCGCGTCGGTCTTCGCAACCTGGAAGCTCACCGGTGCGATCAGGTCCACGGCGCGGTCGGCTCGCAGGGTCTGCGGCACCCCCTGCCCGACCAGCACGAGCGCACCCACGAAGGCGATCGGAAGCAGCACGTAGCTGGTGATGCGGTGCAGGTCGACCCAGAAGTTGCCGATGGTCGACGCGCTGCGCCGCGCGAAGCCGCGGATCAGCGCGAAGGCGACGGCGATTCCGGTCGCGGCCGACAGGAAGTTCTGCACCGCGAGCCCGGCCATCTGCACCAGATTGCCCATCGTGCTCTCGCCGGAGTAAC
>JAKAXL010000109.1 GCA_021816585.1 Pseudomonadota bacterium
GCTTCGTGGTCACCGACGGCGAACCCGCCGACAACGACGTGCGCGATCCGCAGTACCTGCGCCACGACACGCGCAACGCCGTGGAAGCGCTGGGCCGCGAGGGCGTCACCGTCTACGCGCTGTCGCTGGACCCGCATGCCGACCTGTACGTGTCGCGCATCTTCGGCCCGCGCAACTTCACCGTGATCGACAAGGTGGAGCGGCTGCCCGAGAAGCTGCCGATGCTGTACATGAGCC
The DNA here is from genome assembly GCA_021816585.1 of Pseudomonadota bacterium. Lineage (GTDB taxonomy): Bacteria > Pseudomonadota > Gammaproteobacteria > Burkholderiales > Burkholderiaceae_C > Thiomonas_A. The sequence goes on from JAKAXL010000109.1 coordinate 238, forward strand.
TCACCCGATGAAGGGCCCCGCGTGAACGTCACCCTTCGCACCTTCGTGTTCATCGACGCGCTGCAGGAGCAGCTGGCGTCCTACCTCGGTACTTCGTCGCAGGGCTTCCTGCCGGTTCCCGGCGACGCCTGCCTGTGGGTCGAGGTGGCCCCCGGCATGGCCGTGCACAGCCTGTCCGACACCGCGCTCAAGCGCACCAACGTGCACATGGGAGAGCAGGTGGTGGAGCGCTCGTTCGGGTCCGTGGAACTGCACTACCGCAACCAGAGCGAGGTGCAGGCGGCCGGCCAGGTCATGCTGGACCAGCTCGGCGCGAGCATCGAGTCGCGCCTGCCCTGCCAGGTGGCGTGGAACGAGATCATCCGCGCCGTCACGCCCGACCACGCCACGCTGATCAACCGCCAGCTGCGCAAGGGCTCGATGCTGCTGCCGGGCAAGAGCATGTTCATCCTGGAGGTCGAGCCGGCCGGCTACATCATGTACGCCGCCAACGAGGCCGAGAAGGCCGCCCACGTCACGCTGGTGGACGTCAAGCCCTTCGGGACCTTCGGGCGCCTGACCATGATGGGCACCGAGGCCGAGGCCGCGCAGGCGCAGGCGGCGGCGGTGGCCGCGCTGCAGCGCCTGAACCGCAGCGCCGGAGCCTGAGATGCGCGTCGATTCGGTCGCCAAGCGCCTGCTGTTCAGCACGGTGCGCGTGGACACGGTGCTCGACGACGGCAGCCAGGGCTCGGGCACCGCCTTCGTGGTGCGCCACCACGGACGCCGCGGCCCGGCCGACTTCGTGGTCACCAACCGCCATCTGGTCGAGGGCGTGCGCGAAGGTGCGCTGGTGTTCACGCAGGCGCGGCGCGCCTGCCCGTTGCTGGGTTGCCGATTCGAATTGCGCATCGAGGAATTCCCGGCGGCCTGGTTCCTGCATCCGGACCCTGCGATCGATCTGGCGATCGCGCCGCTGGAGCCGCTGCGCCGGGCGGCGGCGGGCGAGGGGGTGGAGCTCTACATCGAGGCCATCGACAGCCGGATGATTCCCGACGCCGCCGCGTGGGAGGGGCTGGACGCACTGGAGGAGGTGCTGTTCGTCGGCTATCCGAGCGGGGTCTGGGACCAGGTCAACCTGATGCCCATCCTGCGCCGCGGCAGCACCGCCACGCCGGCGGCGCTGGATTTCGAGGGGCGCCGGCAGTTCCTCGTCGACGCCGCCGTGTACCCGGGCTCCAGCGGCAGCCCAGTGTTCATCGAGCGCGGCGAGCGTCGCCTGACGCGGCGCGACGCAGCGCGCGACCTGCTGTTCGCCGGAGTCGTCAGCGCGGTGTTCTTCCGCGAGGAGGCGCGGCGCGTGGTGCCGGCGCCGATTCCGGCCAACCACCGCGCGCTGGAGCTGGGCACCGAGATGATCGACCTCGGGCTGGTGCTCAAGTCCGACCAGGTGCTCGAACTCGTGCAGCTGTACCTGCAGCGCTGGAAAGCCTGAGCACAAGGGTAAAGAAGATTTAACATTCCCCGCCTGAGCATTAGGGGAATTGCATGAAGAACATCACGTTGCGCCAGCTGCGCGTGTTCAGCGCCGCCGCCCGGCACCTGAACTTCGGCAAGGCCGCGCAGGAGATGCACCTGACCCCGCCGGCGGTGTCGATCCAGATCCGCGAACTCGAGTCGCAGGTCGGGCTGCCGCTGTTCGAGCGCCAGGGCAAGTCGGTCAGCCTGACACTCAGCGGCGAATACTTCGTGGTCTACGCGCGCAAGATCCTGGCCATGCTGAAGGATGCGGAGGACGCGATGGCGCGCCTGCGCGGGGTCAAGGCCGGGCGCCTGACCATCGGCATGGTCAGCACCGCGCAGTATTTCGTGCCGCGCCTGCTCGCGCGCTTCCACGAGGACTACCCCAGTCTCGACCTGCGCCTGTCGGTGGGCAACCGCGAGCAGTTGTTCAACCATCTGCACAACAGCGAGATCGACCTGGCGATCATGGGGCGCCCGCCGAAGGAGGTGGACACCCGCGCCGAGCCCTTCGCGGTGCATCCGATGGGGGTGGTGGCGCCTCCCGACCATCCGCTGGCGCGCGGCGGGCCGCACCGCGCGGAGCGACTGGCGCAGTTCAATTTCATCGTGCGCGAGCCCGGCTCGGGCACGCGCGCGACCTTCGAGGAATACCTGCAGCGCCACCATGTCGAACTGCAGACCTGGACCGAGATGCAGAGCAACGAAAGCATCAAGCAGGCGGTGATGGCCGGCATGGGAATCAGCTTCCTGTCGCTGCACACGGTGGGCCTGGAGCTGCGCGACGGACTGCTGGTGGTGCCGAGGATCGAGGGCATGCCGGTGCTGCGCCGCTGGTACGCGGTCAACAGCCAGGCCAAGCTGCTGTCGCCGGCCGCCGAGACCTTCCGCAACTTCATCCTCGAGCATGGCGAGGCCTTCCTCGCCGAGACCTTCGGCGTGCCGGGCATGCCGCCGGGTGCGGCCGCGCCGGCAGCCAGCGCTACGGCGACGTGATGCGCTGCACCAGCCAGTCGCTCAGGCGCTGGCTGGCCGCGTCGACGTCGACTCCGTCATGCAGCTCGACGTGCCAGCGCGCGACCTCGTCGTCGTGCGGAGCGACTTCGCGCAGGTAGTCGGTCAAGGGGCAGGTTTCGAGGTCGGTGTGGGAGGCCGGCGTGTGCAGCGTGCGCACGAAGCGCCAGTGGTAGGCGAGGGCGCCGAGCTGCGTGCGGACCTGCGGCCCGGCGACGACGGCCGGCCGGAATTCGCGCAGCCACGGTCCGATGGCGTGCAGGGGCATCGGACGGCACAGTCCGAAGCCCTGGCCGAAGTGCGCGCCCAGCAGGCTCACCGCTTCCACCGCGTCGGCATCTTCCAGGCCCTCGACCACCGCCTCGCGGCGCAGGTCGTGCGCCATCTGCACCAGCGAGCCGACCAGGCTGACCACGCGCGCCGGGTGGGTGCGGATGGTGGCCAGCAGTCCCTGGTCGATCTTGATCACGTCGAAGGGCAGTCGCGACAGGCGCTCCAGGCTGCTGTAGCCCGAGCCCAGGTCGTCCATCGACAGCCGCACCCCGAGCGCGGCGAGTTGCTCCAGCGCGTGGCGCTGCGCGGCCGAATCCAGCTCCTGCGTCTCCAGCAGTTCCAGGTGCAGGCGCCCTGCGTCCAGCCCGCGTTCGCGCAGCGCGTCGGCGACCCATCGCACGCAGTCCGGGTTCAGCAGGGTCGACGGCGCCAGGTTCAGCGACACGCTCAGTCGGGACTCCTGGGGCGCCTGCTGCGCCAGCCAGTCCAGCACCTGCGCCAGGCCCAGCCTGAACAGCTGGTCCAGCTCGGCGTTGCCCAGCAGCGGCAGGAAGCTGGCGGGGCCGATCACGCGACCGTCGGGGAGCGCCAGCCGCGCCAGCGCTTCCAGCGAATGCACCTCGCCGCTGCGCAGGTCGATCACCGGCTGCGCGTACATCGCCAGTCCGCCGTCCAGCAGCAGGCTGCGGTAACCCTGGGCCACGCCCTCGGACAGCGCGAAGGCGCTGGCGCCGCGGCAGCGGTGCCAGGTCTGCTCCCAGCGGCGCTGCAGCCCGCGGCCGAACTCGCGCATCCAGTCGGCCTCGAACTGGTTGGCGTGGGCGCCGTACAGGTACACGCAGGCCACCACGCGGGAATCCTCGTCGAGCACCGGTAGCGCGAAGGTCGAGCGGACCCCCAGTTGCCGTGCCTGGGAGGTCCAGAACGACAACCGCGGGTCGGTGGCATAGCTGGGCGTGCTCTGCGGCTGCCGTGTTCGCCAGGCCAGCGCGACCAGCCCCTGGCCGCGCGGCGGCTCCGGGTCGATCAGCACGCTGGTGTCCGGCGCCTGCATCACCGCGGTGATCTGCACCGCCGCCGGACCGGCGCTGCGCTCCACCGTCAGTACGCCTTCGTGCCCGAGGCGCAGCAGCAGCGCGGCGCGGATGCCAGGCAGCGAACCCAGTGCGGCGATTTCGTCGGAACAGGCGTCGGCCCACGCGGTGCCGGGCTGCGCGAAGGGACGCGCCAGCACCGCCCAATAGGCCGAGACCAGGCGCTCGGCCGCTTCGGCCTGGCCCTGCATGTCGTCGTGCAGGCGTTGTTCGACGATGCGCGAGAGTTCGTAGCGCTGCTCGGGATCCAGCCCGGCGCCTTCGATCACCGCGGCCAGCAGCGAGCGGTACAGCGACTGCGCGCGCACCACCAGCGAACTTCCGGCTCCCACCAGCGCATGCACGCGGCCGACGTGCCCGGCCCGCTGCAGCACGCTGTCGCGGGCGGTCTCGGCATCGAGCAGGAAGCGCAGGTGCGCGCACTGCTGCTGCTTGAGCTGGAGCATCGCGTCGTCGCCGAGGGTGGCGAGGATGTCGCGGGTGTCGTCGCTCTGGCGCAGCGACTCGTAGAAGGCGTCGACGAACTCATCGGCTGCATGTGCGAAGGCCGGCGCGATGTCCCGCAGGCGCTGCGCCGCGACTTCGCCATAGGCGGCGTCCGGCGTGTCGGCGCGACGCGGCGGGTCGCTGACGGAAGGCGCGCGTTCGCTGGGGTTCATGCGGGCTCGGGAGCGGCCGCAAGGCCGGGGCAAGGTTGGGCGGGGCCGTTGGGCCATGGGCCGTGGTCTTGCGATCCGGAGCAGGCCTTCGACGAAAGATAGCGTTTTCGGGACTCTTGCAACAGTCCACCCGCGCGTTCGCGCAACGGCCATGCATCGCGTGGCATTTACTCCAAAATTCTGGTGAAAAATTCCTCTTGAATTGCGAAAAAACGCATGTTCATCAGTTCCGCAGCCTATAGCCGGTCTTGAAGATCCAGGCGACGATTCCGAGTGCGATCAGCAGGAAGCTCAGGGTCATCCCGAGGCTCAGCCCCACGCCGACGTCGGCGCTGCCGTAGAAACTCCAGCGAAAGCCGCTGATCAGGTAGACGACCGGGTTGAACAGCGCGACCGTATGCCAGATTCCAGGCAGCATGTCGATGGAGTAGAAACTGCCGCCGAGGAAAGTCAGCGGCGTGATGATCAGCAGCGGCACCACCTGCAGTTTCTCGAAGCCGTCGGCCCAGATCCCGATGATGAATCCGACCAGGCTGA
>JAKAXL010000006.1 GCA_021816585.1 Pseudomonadota bacterium
GATCTCAAGCCCCGCGGCGTCGGCACCTGCGGCCGGCGCATCGGCCTCGACGCCGCAGGCGGCGGCTGCGGCGCCGGCCCGCTCGGGACAGGCGCCGGCACAGCCCGCGTTGTCGCCTGCTGGCGTCAATGGCGGCGCCCTGGGAATCGATGCCATCGACCGCATGCTGCGCGAGGTCGCCGTGATGGGGCCGCAGGCGACGAGCGCACGCCTGCAGGCGCTGCAGGCGCTGGGCGGCCGGCGCAGCCCGCAGCAGCGCCTGGAACTGGCCTACCTGCTGCTGACCCGCGCCGCGCCGGGCTCCGAAGACGCGGCGCAGGCACGTGAATTGCTTAAGGGGCTGGACCGACAGTCCGACGACGTGGCCGGCCGGCAGTTCGTGCGTCTGCTGGATCGGCTGGGCCGCCAGGCCGTGGAACTGTCGCAGAGCCGCGCCGACCTGGCCAAGGCAACCCGCAAGGCGGCCGAGCTGGAGGACAAGATCGGCCAGATCAAGAACCTGGAGGTGCAGTTGCAGAATCGCTCGCAAAGCCGCGGGAGTACCAGGCGATGACCGAGCCGGCCAGCGTGCTGGTGGTCGACGACGACGCCGACCTGCTGCGCCTGCTGGACATGCGGCTGCGCTCGGCCGGATTCCGCCCGGTGCTGGCCGCCAGCGGCGAGCAGGCGCTGGCGCGCCTGGCGGTGGCGCGGCCGCGCGCGGTGCTCACCGACCTGCGCATGCCGGGAATCGACGGCCAGGCACTGTTCGAACGCATCCACGCCGCCGACCCGTCGCTGCCCGTGATCATCCTGACCGCCCACGGCACGATTCCCGATGCCGTTGCCGCAGCGCAGCGCGGAGTGTTCGGCTACCTGACCAAGCCCTTCGAGTCCAGCGAGCTGCTGGCGCTTCTGCGCCGGGCCGTCGCCGAGGGCGCTGCCCACCCGGCGCAGGGGCGTACCGGGCTGGCCGGCATCGTCACCGCCAGCCCGCTGATGGCCGCCTTGCTCGACGAGGTCGCGCTGGTCGGCGCCAGCCAGGCCAATGTGCTGATCCAGGGCGAATCCGGCACCGGCAAGGAGATGCTGGCGCGCGCCGTGCACGAGGCCAGCGGACGCCGCGAAGGCGCCTTCGTGGCGATCAACTGCGCCGCCATTCCCGAGGCGCTGCTGGAGTCCGAACTGTTCGGCCATGTGAAGGGCGCCTTCACCGGCGCCGATGCCGCACGCAAGGGCCTGTTCCAGAGCGCGCACGGCGGCAGTGTGTTCCTCGACGAGATCGGCGACATGCCGCTGGCGCTGCAGGCCAAGCTGCTGCGCGTGCTGCAGGAGCGCGAGGTCCGGCCGCTGGGCAGCCAGCAGGCGGTGCCGGTCGACGTGCGCATCGTCTCGGCCACGCACCGCGACCTGGAGGCGCTGATCGCCGCGCAGGGGTTCCGCGAGGACCTGTACTACCGGCTCAACGTGGTCAACCTGCACATTCCCCCGCTGCGCGAGCGGCGCGAGGACATCGCCGCGCTGGCGCAGCATTTCGTCAGCATGCTGTCGGCCAAGCATGGTCGCAACATCGTGGGCTTCGCCCCCGACGCGATGGAGTCGCTGATGCGATTCGACTGGCCCGGCAACGTGCGCCAGCTGATGAACGTGGTCGAGCAGTGCTGCGCGCTGTGCACCACGGTGCGCATCCCGGCCGCGCTGGTCGCGCGCGCGCTGCGCAACAAGCCGGTGGAGATCCTCAGCTACGCCGAGGCCAAGGACCGCTTCGAGCGCGACTACCTGATCCAGCTGATGAAGATCACCGCCGGGCAGGTGTCGGAAGCAGCGCGTCTCGCGCAGCGCAACCGCACGGAGTTCTACCGCCTGCTGCAAAAGCACGACCTGTCGCCGGCGCTGTTCAAGCAGAGCGACTGAAGGGCCGTGGCCCCCGGCGCGGCGCCGCGATGCTCCGCGCAGGACCCAGTTGTCGCTCCACGGCGACAAAATTCCCGTTTCTTGGCGCGGGCTTGGCGGCCCCCGTCGGACTCCTGTCGGGCTCCGGCGACAGGTCGCCCCCGGCCTCGCGCCGATGCTTCGCGCGGCGTCCCCCGGCATGCGTTGAGTCCCCATGCAAGTTGTTGATTCGACGTGAATTGCTCAAGCTGGCACGGCGTATGCATATTCCCTGGCGAGAGGGCCCTGGATGTGCCGCTGCGGCGACCCGGGGTCCGCCTCGAAGCACCCCTTGAAGCACCCCGAATCCGCCGCGCAGCCTTCGGCTACGCGTGGCCCGCAATCCCCCCTTGGCCAAGCCGCGTGCTTGGCATTTTTTTGCCCGCCGCACGCGCACCGTGTTGCGCATGGCGCGCGTGGCGCACAATGTCGACCCGGGCGCCAGGCGCCCGCGTCCGGATCCACCCATGCATTCCACCGAAACCACTGCGCCCGCGGGCGATGACGCGCCGCAGGCGGCGCCCGGCTTCGAGCAGCTCGGCCTGCCCGAGGCGCTGCTTCGATCGCTGCGCGACGTCGGCTACGAGAGCCCGTCGCCGATCCAGGCGGCGAGCATTCCGCCGCTGCTCGACGGTCGCGACCTGCTCGGCCAGGCGCAGACCGGCACCGGCAAGACGGCCGCCTTCGCGCTGCCGATCCTGGCGCGCGTCGACGTGTCGCGTCCGCTGACCCAGGCACTGGTGCTGGCGCCGACGCGCGAGCTGGCGATCCAGGTCGCCGAGGCCTTCTCCCGCTATGCGTCGCACCTGCCCGGATTCCACGTGCTGCCGGTGTACGGCGGACAGAGCTATACGCCGCAGCTGGCGGCGCTGCGCCGCGGCGCGCACGTCGTGGTCGGCACCCCCGGGCGCATCATCGACCACCTCGAGCGCGGCACCCTCAAGCTCGACGCGCTGCGCCAGCTGGTGCTCGACGAGGCCGACGAGATGCTGCGCATGGGCTTCATCGACGATGTCGAGCGCATCCTCGCCAGCACGCCGCCGCAACGCCAGGTGGCGCTGTTCTCGGCCACCATGCCGGCGCAGATCCGCGCCATCGCGCAGCGTCACCTGCGCGAGCCGGCGCAGATCACCATCAAGGCGCGCACCCGCACCGCCAGCGGGGTGGAGCAGCGCTACTGGATGGTGGGCGGAATGCACAAGCTCGACGCCCTCACGCGCATCCTCGAGGTGGAGAGCTTCGATGCGATGATCGTGTTCGCGCGCACCAAGGTGGCGACCGAGGAACTGGCGGAAAAGCTCGCGGCGCGCGGGTTCTCCACCGCCGCGCTCAACGGCGATATCCAGCAGGCGCAACGCGAACGCACGGTCCAGCGCCTGAAGGACGGGCAGATCGACATCCTGGTGGCCACCGACGTGGCGGCGCGCGGGCTCGATGTCGATCGCATCAGCCACGTGGTCAATTACGACATTCCCACCGATACCGAGTCCTACGTGCATCGCATCGGGCGCACCGGACGCGCGGGGCGCAGCGGGCAGGCCATCCTGTTCGTGACGCCGCGCGAGCGCCATCTGCTGCAGGCCATCGAGCGCGCCACGCGCCAGCGCATCGAGCCGATGCAACTGCCCAGCGTGGAGGCGGTCAACGATCGTCGCACCGCACGCTTCTTCGAGCGCATCGCGCAGACCCTGGAGCAGGACGGCGAGCTGCGTGTGTATTCCGAGCTCGTCGAGCGCTACGAGCGCGAGCACGACGTGCCGGCGCGCGAGATCGCCGCCGCGCTGGCCAGCCTGCTGCAAGGCGGCAAGCCGCTGCTGCTCGACGCCGCCGCCGCAGCGACCTCGCCCGCGCGCGAACGCCCGCCGCGCGAATCCGCTGCGCCGGCGGCGCGCCGCGCCGCGCGCGAAGCCGGGCCCGAGCACGCGGCGCCGGCGCGTGCGCAGCGCAGCCTGCAGCAACTCGCCGACCAGGCGATGTCGGACCTGGAGAACTCGCGCGCGGCGGCGCGCGCGCGGGCGACGCCCGGCGCCATGCTGACCTACCGCGCGGACATCGGACGCGAGCACGGCGTCGAGGTGCGCAACCTGGTCGGAGCCATCGCCAACGAGACCGGGCTGGACAACAGCCGCATCGGCAACATCGCGATCCGCCGCGACTACAGCCTGATCGAGCTGCCGGCCGACATGCCGCGCGACGTGCTGCGGGTGCTGCAGCGCCTGCGCGTGCTCGGCCGCCCGCTGGGCCTGGCGCCGGCGCAGCCGGCGGGCGAGGGGCCGCCGCCCCGGCGTGGCGCGGCCGGTGCCCGCGGCGCCGCGCCGCGCGCGCCGGCTGCGCCGCGGCGCAAGCCGACGCGCTGAGGCACGGCCCGGCGAGCTTGCGCGATCGATGCTGAACCGCCTCTGGCTCGGCCTGTTCGTCGCCGCGGCGGCGGCCGCGCTGGGACGCTGGTGGATCGGCGGGGATGCCGCCGTGTTCGGGGCCATCGTCGCCAGCCTGTTCGCGATGGCGAAGCTGTCGGTCGACGTGATGGTGCTGCTGTTCGGCACGCTCACGCTGTGGCTGGGACTGCTGGCGATCGCCGAACGAGCCCGGCTGGTGCAGGCGCTGGCTCGGGCGCTGGGGCCGGTGTTCTCGCGCCTCCTGCCCGAAGTGCCGCCGGGGCATCCGGCGCTGGGCCTGATCACGCTGAACATGGCCGCCAACATGCTGGGGCTGGACAACGCGGCGACGCCGATCGGGCTCAAGGCGATGCGCGAGCTGCAGAGCCTGAACCCCAGCGCCGACACGGCGAGCAATGCGCAGATCATGTTCCTGGTGCTCAACGCGTCGTCGCTGACCCTGTTGCCGGTCAGTATCTTCATGTACCGCGCGCAGCAGGGCGCCGCCGATCCGACGCTGGTGTTCCTGCCGATCCTGCTGGCCACCAGCGCGTCGACGCTGACCGGCTTGTTCAGCGTGGCGCTGGTGCAGCGCCTGCCGCTGCGCGATGCGCGCTCGCTGGCCTGGATCGCCGCCGGGCTGCTCGGTTACGCGCTGGTGCTGGCCGGGCTGGCCTCGCTGTCGGCGGCGGCGCTGGCGCGCGTGTCGGAACTCGCCGGCAACCTGATGCTGTTCGGGGTGATCATGCTGTTCCTGCTCGTCGGGGCATGGCGACGCGTGCCGGTGTACGAGGCGTTCATCGATGGCGCGCGCCAGGGCTTCGACGTGGCGCGCGACTTGCTCCCCTACCTGGTCGCGATGCTGTGCGCGGTCGGCGCGCTGCGCGCGTCCGGGGCGCTCGACATGGTGCTGCAACTGGTGCGCTGGATCGTGCACCACCTGGGCCTGGACACGCGTTTCGTCGACGCGCTGCCCACGGCGCTGGTGAAGCCCTTTTCCGGAAGCGCCGCGCGCGCGATGCTGATCGAGACCATGCACCACGACGGGGTCGACAGCTTTCCCGCGCTGACCGCGGCGACCATGCAGGGCAGCACGGAGACGACCTTCTACGTGCTCGCGGTGTACTTCGGCGCCGTCGGGGTGCGCCGCGCGCGCCACGCGGTCGCCTGCGCGCTGCTGGCCGACCTGGCCGGCGTGGTGGCGTCGATCCTGGTGTGCTACTGGTTCTTCGGTTCGCGCTGAGCCGCGCGCGGCGCCTGCCGCGGTGTCAGACGATGGCCAGGTATTCGGTGCCGCTGCCGGGGTCGGACTGGTCGTGCCGGCTGTCGAGCTTGATGCGCAGACGCAGGTCGTTCACGGAATCGGCGTTGCGCAGCGCGTCCTCGTAGGAGATCACCTCCTGTTCGTACAGGTCGAACAGGGCCTGGTCGAAGGTCTGCATGCCGAGTTCGCGGGAGCGTCGCATCACGTCCTTGATCTCCCCGACCTCTCCCTTGAAGACGTGATCCGAAATCAGCGGGGAGTTGATCATCACCTCCACCGCGGCCACCCGCCCGCGTCCGTCCAGCCGCGGCACCAGGCGTTGCGAGATCATCGCCCGCAGGTTCAGCGACAGATCCATCAGCAGCTGCGATCGCCTCTCCTCGGGGAAGAAGTTGATGGCGCGGTCGAGCGCCTGGTTGGCGCTGTTGGCGTGCATGGTCGCCAGCACCAGGTGGCCGGTCTCGGCGAAAGCCACCGCGTGATCCATGCTCTCGCGGTCGCGGATCTCTCCCATCAGGATCACGTCGGGGGCCTGGCGCATGCTGTTCTTCAGCGCCGCTTCCCAGCTCTCGGTGTCGAGCCCCACCTCGCGCTGCGTGATGATGCAGTTCTTGTGGCCGTGCACGAATTCGATCGGGTCCTCGATGGTCACGATGTGGCCGCGGCTGTGCTCGTTGCGCCAGTCCAGCATGGCCGCCATCGACGTGCTCTTGCCGCTGCCCGTGGCGCCGACCAGCACGATCAGGCCGCGCTTGCTCATCGTCAGTTCCTCGAGCACGCGCGGCAGGCCGAGGCCGCGGATCGACGGAAGCTGCTGCGGGATCAGCCGCAGCACCAGTCCGATGCGGCCCTGCTGCACGAAGGCGTTGACCCGGAAGCGTCCGATGCCTCCCGGCGAGATCGCGAAATTGCACTCCTTGTTGCGCTCGAACTCGGCAGTCTGGCGGTCGCTCATGATCGCGCGTGCCAGCGCCTGCGTGTGCTGCGCGCTCAGCGCCTGCGCCGACACCTTGTGCACCTCGCCGTCGATTTTCATCGCCGGCGGGAAGTCGGCCGTCAGGAACAGGTCGGAGCCGCCGCGCTGCACCAGGCTGCGCAACAGGTCGTGGACGAATCTCGAAGCCTGGTCACGTTCCATGGAGAACTCCCGGGTCCGGATGGGTTCAGGCCGAATCGCTGCTCGACGGCGTGCCGAGCTTGCGCAGGCGCAGCGACAGGCGACGCGCCAGCGACCCCACGATGCGCACCGCCGAGGCCGGATCGCGTTCGATCAACGCGTCCAGCATGCGTGCCTCCAGCACGGCGATTTCGCTCGGGCGCAGGGTCGTGCAGTACGAGGCGCGCGGCCCGGCGTCGAGCAGGGACATTTCGCCGAGCACGCTGCCCGCGCGCGCCTCGGTCAGGCGAACGCGCTCGCCCCAGGGCTGCTGGCGGTCCACCGCGACGACTCCATGCAGCACGATGAACATGAAGCTGCCGGGTTCGTTCTGCTCGATGACGTCGCGGTCGGCGTCGATGGTCCAGAACTCGAAATGCCGCGCGCACTGCTCCAGGTGCTGCCCCGACAGTCCCGTCATGAAGCGGTCCTGCGTCCACAGTTCCTTCAGTCGCCTGGCGGCCGGCTCGTGGGCCAGGCGCCGGCCGCCCAGCGCGCGCGCGCGCTCCGCCCAGCCCGGTGCCGCCACGGTGCTGGCGGCGGCTTCCTGGAAGCCGGTGGTGAAGAACTGCGACTCCGGGAACCCGTCACGCTCGGTCTCGCTGTCGGGGCTCTGGCGTCCGGTGCGCAGGAATTCCAACACCTTTTTCATGGTTCGCTGTCCTGGGCGGGTCTGGTGGGCGGCGCGGCATCCGGCAGGGCTTCAGGCGCCCGGGAAATTCTCGGGCTGCTTGGCCTTCGAGCGCGCCTCGGCGGGCGAGATCAGGTTGCGCCGCACCAGGTCGGCGAGGTTCTGGTCCAGGGTCTGCATGCCGTAGGCCTGGCTGGTCTGGATCATCGAGTACATCTGCGCGACCTTGTTCTCGCGGATCAGGTTGCGGATCGCCGGCGTGCCGATCATGATTTCATGCGCCGCCACACGCCCGCTGCCGTCCTTGAGCTTGCACAGGGTCTGCGAGATCACGGCGACCAGGGCTTCGGACAGCATCGCCCGCACCATGTCCTTCTCGGCTGCGGGGAACACGTCGATGATGCGGTCGATGGTCTTGGGAGCCGAGGACGTATGAAGAGTCCCGAACACCAGGTGACCGGTCTCCGAGGCCGTCAGCGCCAGCCGGATGGTCTCCAGGTCCCGCATCTCCCCCACCAGGATCGAGTCCGGGTCCTCGCGCAGCGCCGAGCGCAGTGCGTTGGCGAAACTCAGCGTGTGCGGCCCCACCTCGCGCTGGTTGATCAGGCACTTCTTCGAGTCGTGCACGAATTCGATCGGATCCTCGATGGTGAGGATGTGCCCGTACTCGTTCTCGTTCAGGTGGTTCACCATCGCCGCGAGCGTGGTCGATTTGCCGGAGCCGGTGGGGCCGGTCACCAGCACCAGCCCGCGCGGCTTCAGCGCCAGTTCGCCGAAAATCTTCGGTGCGTTCAGGTCGTCCAGCGAGAGGATCTTGCTCGGGATCGTGCGAAATACCGCGCCGGCGCCGCGCTGGTGGTTGAACGCGTTCACGCGAAAGCGCGCCAGCCCGCTGATCTCGAAGGAGAAATCGACCTCGAAGTATTCCTCGTAATGCTTGCGCTGGATATCGCTCATGATGTCGTAGACCATCGCATGGACCATCTTGTGGTCCAGCGGCTCGACATTGATGCGGCGCACATCGCCGTGCACCCTGATCATCGGCGGAAGTCCGGCGGACAGGTGCAGGTCCGACGCGTTGTTTTTCACGCTGAAGGCCAACAATTGCGTGATATCCACTGCAATCTCCCTGATATTCTGGCGAGTCGAATGACAGACTTTATAGTAAGGCCAGGGCCCGATGCTCCACCGCTTTGCGCGCCCCGGCGACGGCGCGTGTTGTTTCGGCTACACGCCGACCCGCTTTTCCACTGCAGGCTTACGCCGTGAATCCGCCTTCGGACGACCTTGCCGCTGCCGCGGCCGAGCGGCTGCGGCAGGTGCGCCTTCGCATCGAGCAGGCGGCGCGCGCCGCCGGCCGCGATGCCTCGCAGGTGCGCCTGCTGGCCGTATCCAAGACCTTCGATGCCGACGCGGTGTCGGCGATGGCCGCCTGCGGGCAGGCCGAGTTCGCAGAGAACTACGTGCAGGAGGGGGTCGGGAAGATCGCCGCGCTGCGCCCGCGCTGGCCGTCGCTGTGCTGGCACTTCATCGGTCCGCTGCAGAGCAACAAGACCCGCGAGGTCGCGCGGCATTTCGACTGGGTGCACAGCGTCGACCGACTGTCGGTGGCGCAGCGGCTGTCGGCGCAGCGCCCGGTGGAGTGCGACGGCAAGCTGCTGCCGCCGCTGCAGCTGTGCCTGCAGGTCAACATCAGCGGCGAATCCAGCAAGAGCGGCGTGCCGGTGCCGCAGGCGCGGCAGCTGGCGCACGACATCGCGCGCCTGCCGGGCCTGCGCCTGCGCGGCCTGATGTGCATCCCGGCGCCGGCGCAGGGCCTGGCGGCGCAGCGCGAGCCCTTCGCGCGGCTGCGCGAGCTGCAGCAGGACCTGGTGGAGTCCGGGCTTGCGCTGGACACGCTGTCGATGGGCATGAGCGCCGACCTGGAGGCCGCGGTGCTCGAGGGAGCGACCATCGTGCGCGTGGGCAGCGCCTTGTTCGGCGCGCGGGCCGCGCGCGCGCAGCCGCGGCCTTGAGCCGGGCGCCGCCAGGCGCGATCAGGCGCAGTCGGCGTCGTCGTGCAGGCGGCGCAGGTCCAGGCCCAGGCCGCGCAAGGCCTGGGCCCAGCGCTGGCGCTGGGTCTCGTCGAGCGCGGCGAGCGACTCGAGCATGCGGCGCCAGTGCCCCGGCTGCTGCGGCAGCGCGGCGCAGTACAGCAGCTGTTCGCCGCGCTGTACCGCCAGCACCGGAAAATTCTCCGGATCGAAGTCGCCCAGCGCGTCGGCCTGCCGTTCGACGTCCACCCACAGCCAGCGCGCTCCCGGCAGCACGTCGCGAGCCTGCTGCGCCAGCTGCGCGAAGCCCTGCTGCCAGCCACGGCAGATTCCGCACCACTGCGCGCACAGGCAGGCCACGGTCCAGTGCGGGGCGGATGGCTGGGCTGCCTGCATCGCGACGGACTCAGCGCAGGGGCTTGAAGCGCAGGCGGTGCGGGCGCGCGGCCTCCTCGCCGAGGCGGCGCTTCTTGTCCGCTTCGTATTCCTGGTAGTTGCCGGCGAAGAAGGTCCACTGCGAATCCCCCTCGGCCGCCAGGATGTGCGTGGCGATGCGGTCCAGGAACCAGCGATCGTGGCTGCTCACCAGCACGCAGCCGGCGAATTCCAGCAACGCGTCCTCGAGCGCGCGCAGGGTTTCCACGTCGAGGTCGTTGGACGGCTCGTCGAGCAGCAGCACGTTGCCGCCCGAAAGCAGGGTCTTCGCCAGGTGCAGGCGCCCGCGTTCTCCGCCCGACAGCTGGCCGACGATCTTCTGCTGGTCCGAGCCCTTGAAGTTGAAGCGCCCGCAGTAGGCCCGCGACGGGATCTGGAAGCGTCCGACGGTCAGGATGTCCTGGCCGTCGGACAGGGCCTCCCACACCGTCTTGTCGCCGGGCAGCGAGCTGCGGCTCTGGTCCTCGTAGACCAGGCGCACGGTCGGGCCGACGACGATCTCCCCGCCGTCGGGCGCATCCTGGCCGGCGATCATGCGAAACAGCGTGGACTTGCCGGCGCCGTTGGGGCCGATCACGCCGACGATCGCCCCGGGAGGGATCTGCAGGCTCAGATCATCGATCAGCAGCCGTTCGCCGTGCGCCTTGCGCACCGAGCGCAGCTCGATGACCTCGTTGCCCAGACGCTCGGCCACCGGGATGAAGATCTCATTGGTCTCGTTGCGCTTCTGGTACTCGACGGCTGCGAGCTCCTCGAAACGGGCCATGCGCGCCTTGCTCTTGGCCTGGCGGCCCTTCGGGTTCTGGCGCACCCACTCCAGCTCCTGCTTCATCGCCTTCAGGTGCGCAGCCTCGGCGCGCGCCTCGTGTTCCAGGCGCTGCTCCTTCTGCTCCAGCCACGAGCTGTAGTTGCCCTTGAACGGCAGCCCGTGGCCGCGGTCGAGTTCGAGGATCCACTGCGCCGCATTGTCGAGGAAGTAGCGGTCGTGGGTGACGGCGACCACGGTGCCGGGGAAGCGCTGCAGGAACTGCTCGAGCCACTCGACGCTTTCGGCGTCGAGGTGGTTGGTCGGCTCGTCGAGCAGCAGCATGTCGGGCTTGGACAGCAGCAGGCGGCACAGTGCGACGCGGCGCTTCTCGCCGCCGGACAGCGGGCCGATGCGGGCATCCCACGGCGGCAGGCGCAGTGCGTCGGCGGCGATCTCCAGCTGCAGGTCGGTGTTGTCCCCCTCGCCGGTGGCGATGACGGCTTCCAGCTGCGCCTGTTCCTCGGCCAGCTTGTCGAAGTCGGCATCCGGCTCGGCGTAGGCCGCGTACACCTCCTCCAGGCGCTTCTTGGCCGCCAGCACGCCGCCCAGGCCTTGCTCGACGGCCTCGCGCACGCTCAGCCCGGGGTCGAGTTCGGGCTCCTGCGGCAGGTAGCCGATGCGCGTGCCGGCCAGCGGCACCGCCTCGCCTTCGAAATCGCGGTCCACGCCGGCCATGATCTTCAGCAGCGTCGACTTGCCCGAGCCGTTCAGGCCGAGCACCCCGATCTTGGCGCCGGGGAAAAAGGAAAGGGAAATGTCCTTCAGGATCTGGCGCTTCGGCGGGACGATCTTGCCGACGCGGTTCATCGTGAAAACGTATTGCGCCATGAATGTGCGTGGGGGAAAAGGCGAAAGTGGAAGGCCGCGCCCGGAGGGCGGTCGCGGCAGGCGGCATGCTGCCGCGGGTTCATCGCGGCACTGTAGCGCAGCAGGGCGTCCCGAAGTCCTGCATCGCGCGCGCGACCTCGCCGTCGCCCAGTTCCTCGCGCAGCAGAGCGAACATGCGCATATCGTGGTAGGCGCCCTTCCAGAACGCGAACTGGCGCAGCACCGCCTCCTGCGTGAAACCCAGCGCCTGCAGCACCCGGATCGAGCGTTGATTGTCCATCGCGGTCAATGCGTTGACGCGATTGAGCTGCTTGCAGGCGAAACCGTAGGCCAGCACCGCCGTGGCCGCTTCGCGCATCAGGCCGCGCCCCCAGCAGTCGGCGGACATGTCATAGCCGAACGACGCCATGTTGGTGGTCTGGTCCCAGAAGAACAGGCCGCAGGTGCCGATCATGCGCAGGCTCTGCGGGTCCAGCAGCGCGAAGCGGTCGTGGTGCTTCAGGAAGAAGTCCAGCACGCGCTGCGCCTGCAGCAGGTCGCCCAGGGTGTCGAGCTCGTAATGCCGGGTGACCTCGGGCTGGCCGTAGATGCCCAGCAGGCCCGGCGCATCGGTGGACTCGAGCGGGCGCAGCAGCAGGCGCCGGGTGCGCAGGTGGCGCTTGGCGGGATCGTATTCGAGTACGGACACGCAGGACTCCAGCGGACGGGCAGGGCGCCGGGAACGCGTCGCGCGCCGAACGCCCCGGGGCGGGCCGCATGACGGGCCGCGGCCTCGATGGTAGCTGCGCGACGCGAAAAAAAAGCGGCGGGGTCGGACCCCGCCGCAATCGCTTGCCGCTCGCTTGAGGCCTGGCCGGGACGACCCGGTCAGGAAGTCCTGGCCGGCGTTGCCGTCGCCGACCGGGAATCGTTGCCCGCCGAGGCGGGACCGTGCGGATCGCCCCGGGCTCAGCCCAGGTCCACCGGCACGAAGATGCGGTTGCTGCCGCGCTGGATCAGCAGCGCGATGGTGTTGCCTGCGCCTTTCAGGATGGAGCGCACCTCGGACACGCTGTCGACCGGCTTGCCGTCGATCGCCAGCAGGATGTCCCCCGGCTGCACGCCGGCCTGCTCGGCCGGGCCCGTGACGCCCTGCACCAGCAGCCCGCTGTGCACATGGGCCTGCGCCTGCTCGTTGGGATTCAGCGGGCGCACCTGCAGTCCCAGGCCGTGGCCGCTGGCGCCGTTGCCGGCGTCGGCCACCAGTGTTCCCTCGGCGAAGCTGCCCAGCGTCGCATCGATGGTGGTCTGGCGATGGTTGCTCCAGACGCCCAGCTGCACCTTCTGGCCCGGACGCATCAGCCCGATCATCATCGGCAGGTCGGAGGAGTCATTGACCGGCTGGCCGTTGACGCTGAGGATGATGTCCCCGGCCTTCAGGCCCGCCTTGGCCGCCGGGCTGCCGTCGGTGACCTGTGCCACCAGCGCGCCGCGCGGGGTCTGCAGCCCGAAGGAATTGGCCAGCTGCTGGGTCACCGTCTGCACCGCGATGCCGAGCTTGGCGTGCTGCACATGGCCGTGCTCGATGATCTGGCGCGCCACCGATTCGGCGACGTTGATCGGAATCGCGAACGACAGCCCCTCGAAGGCTCCGGTCTGCGTGAAGATCTGCGAATTGATGCCGACCACGTCACCCTGCGTGTCGAACAGCGGGCCGCCCGAGTTGCCCGGGTTCACCGCGACGTCGGTCTGGATGAACGGCACCATGCTGTCGTCGGGCAGTGCGCGGCTCTTGGCGCTGACGATGCCGGCGGTGACCGTGTTGTAGAAGCCGTAGGGCGAGCCGATGGCCAGCACCCAGTCGCCGGGCTCGAGCGTGGCCGGGTTGCCGATGCGCACCGTCGGCAGCCCGGTGGCGGGAATCTTCAGCACCGCGATGTCGGTCTTCGTGTCGGTGCCCAGCACCGTGGCCTTGTAGCTGCGGTGGTTGGTCAGCGTGACCGTCACCGACTTGGCGCCCTTGACGACGTGCGCGTTGGTCAGCACCAGGCCGTCGGAGCTGATGATGAAGCCCGAGCCGAGTCCCTCGGTGGGAACCTGGTGCGGCGTCTGCCCCTGGAACTGCTGGAAGAACTGGAAGAACGGCGAATCGCGCAGTTGCGGCGGCACCTGCGACAGGTCCGGGCCGCTGGTCGTCGTGGTCAAGCCGCGCACGTTGATGTGCACCACGGTGGGGCCGAAGCGCTGGACGATCGACGAGAAGTTCGGCCCCCCGACGGCGTTGGTCTGTCCCAGCGCAGCCGGCGGGTTGTTGAACAGCGGCAGGCTCTTGTGGTCGAGCTTGACCGGCGGCGGGCTGCCGGCGGCATAGCTGACTTGGTAGAGCGCGAAGCCGCCGGTGGCGACCGCGGCACAGACCGCGATCGCGGCCACGAGCTTGGAATTCTTCATGGTGTGTTGGCTCCTGATGTGCAATCCAGGGGAATCGGTCCGACAGGCTGCATGATCCGCCCCCGTTCTTAGGGCGGGCTTAAGACCCGCCGCGCTCTCGGGAAAGCTGCAGGGTACACGCTGCGATCCGGTTCCGCGGGGCACCGGCTGCGCACCGCTTCGGTCGGGCTTAGACCCCGGCAGGCTTGCGGGAAGTGTTGAAGCCGCCCGGGCGACTGGCGTAGGGTTGGGGCGCTGCATCGCTTCACGGCGCCGACGCGCCCCGACCAGGAGTTCCCGATATGCCCGAGACCGCAATGATTCCCCGGATATCGCGCAGGTTGCGCATGGCCCGCCGCGCGTTGCTGCTGGCAGGGCTGGCGACCGCGCTTCCCGTGCTGGCCGTGACGCTGCCGATGCTGCTTCCCACGGCCTCGGCCGAGCCCGCGCTCCCCCCGTCCGGGGTGCTGCAACTCGAAGCCCGCGCCAGCGCCGACGTGACGCCCGACCGTACCGTGGCGACGCTGGCCGCGGTCGCCCAGGGCAGCGACATCGCCAAGCTCAATGCGCAGGTCGCGAAGACCCTCGACGAGGCGCTGCGCCGGGCCCGCGCGGCGCCCGGGGTGCAGGCGGGCACCGGCAGCGTCGGCACCGTGCCGCGCTGGCGCGACAGCGGCGGCACGATGCGCCAGGACGGCTGGACCGTGACCGCGGTGCTGACCTTGCGCGCGGCCGATGCGCAGGCGCTGTCGGGCTTGCTCGGCGAACTCGGCGGCACCCTGCAGCTGCAGTCGGTGCAGGCCGAGATGTCGGCGGCGCAGCGCCAGCACGAACTCGAGCAGCTGAGCGCGCGTGCCATCGCCGCGTTTCGCGCGCGAGCCCAGGCCGCCGCGCGCGACTTCGGCTACGCCGGCTATACGCTGGGGCAGGTGCAGCTCAGCGGCTTGCAGGGCAGCGAGCCGCAGCCGCAGCCGCGCCCGCTGCTGCGGCAGGTGCTGAACGCGCAGCCGATGGTGCAGCCGGCGATCGCCGTGCAGCCCGGCGGGCAGGAGGTCGGCGTCAGCGTCAGCGGCACCGTGCAGCTCGAGCGTTGAGGCGGCGTAGCTGCGCGCGGCGTGTGCGCCGCCCTCGCAGGCGGTTCGCGATCAGGCCGCGCCGGCGCGCGCCGCGCTGCGCGGCAGCGCGGCCTTCGGCGCGTGCAGGTCGGGCAGCAGCGCCGCCAGCAGCCCGATCAACGGCAGGAAGGAGCAGACCTTGTACACGCCGACGATGCCGATCAGGTCGGCCAGCTGGCCCAGCGCGGCAGCGCCGATCCCGCCCAGCCCGAAGGCCAGCCCGAAGAACAGGCCGGACACCGCGCCCACCTTGCCGGGCATCAGCTCCTGCGCGTAGACCACCATGGCCGGGAAGGCCGATGCCAGCACGAAGCCGATGATCGCGGTCAGCAGCGCCGAGGTCTCGAGCCCGACGTAGGGCAGCGCCAGCGTGAACGGCGCCACCCCCAGGATCGACACCCAGATCACGCGCTTGCGCCCGATGCGGTCGCCGATCGGGCCGCCCAGCAGCGTCCCCGCGGCGACCGCGGCGAGGAAGATGAACAGGTGCAGCTGGGCGTCGCGCACGTCGATGGCGAAGCGCTTTTGCAGGAAGAAGATCAGGTAGGTGTTGATCGACGCCAGGTAGAAGAACTTGGAGAACACCAGCGCCAGCAGCACCGCCATCGTGCGCCGCACCACCGCGGGCTCGTGGGTCTGCACCGGGTGGGCCGCGGCGCGCTTGCGCGCCCCGCTGATGTGGTGGCTGGCCCAGCGTCCGACCAGCGCCAGCACCACCATGCCCAGCAGGGCGGCGGCCGAGAACCAGGCGATCGAGCGCTGGCCGTGGCTGACGATGATCGCGGCGGCCAGCAGCGGGCCCAGCGCACTGCCGGCGTTTCCCCCGACCTGGAAGATGGACTGTGCCAGGCCGTGACGCCCGCCCGAGGCCATGCGCGCGACCCGCGAGGACTCCGGATGGAAGATCGACGAACCCATGCCCACGCAGGAGGCGGCCATCAGCACATGCGGGAAACTGTCGGCACGCGACAGCAGCAGCAGTCCGATGAAGGTGAAGCCCATGCCCAGCGACAGGGAGTAGGGGCGCGGCTTGCGGTCGGTGTACAGGCCGACCAGCGGCTGCAGGATCGATGCGGTGATCTGGTAGGTCAGCGTGATCAGGCCGATCTGGCCGAAGCTCAGGTGCAGGTTGCCCTTGAGCAGCGGATAGATGGCCAGCATCAACGACTGCATCATGTCGTTGAGCAGATGCGAAAGGCTGATGGCGCCGAGCACGGAAAAGCGCGTGCCCTGGATGGCGCCTGCGGCGTCGGACTGGGACATTCGGGGGCGTGGGAATGGGGACGGATGCCGCCGCGCACGCGGCGGCGGACCAGAACGAAGACTGTACGCGCTGCGCGGTTTTCCTGCCGGAGGCGCCCCCGCGCCGCGGCGCGCGACTCAGGCGGCGCGCGCGGGCGCGGCGCAACCGTAGGCGCTGCCGTAGTCCTGCAGCAATTGCTCGAGGCTGGCGGTATGGTTCTGCGGGCCGCTGCAGGCCACCTTGCGCGCGCCCAGCACGTTGCCGAGGCGGCACGCGTCGAGCAGTTGCCAGCCCTGTTCGAGGGCCCACAGCAAGGCGCCGCGGAACGCATCGCCGCAGCCGGTGGGGTCGACCAGGCGCTCGGCCGCGAGTCCGGCCACGCGCGTGCAGTTGCCCTGCTCGTACACATCGCAACCCTGCGCGCCGCGGGTCACGACCAGCCCGCGCAGCTGCGCGGCGATCCGCTCGAGCTGCCAGCCGGTGCGTTCGGCCAGCATCGCCGCCTCGTAATCGTTGACCACGACCCAGGTGGCCTGCTCGATGAAGCGGCGAAGCTCGTCGCCGTCGAACATCGGCAGTCCCTGGCCCGGGTCGAACACGAAGGGCAGCTGCGCCTGCGCCATCTGCCGCGCATGCTCGAGCATCGCCTGGCGCCCGTCCGGGGCGACGATGCCCAGCCGCAGGCCCGGCAGCCGCGGCACCGGCTGGGTGTGCGCGAGCTGCATCGCACCGGGGTGGAACGAGGTGATCTGGTTGTCGTCGCGGTCGGTGATGATGTGCGCCTGCGCCGTGTGGCTGCCCGGGACCACGCGCACGTGCCGGCGCGAGATGCCCAGCTCGTCGAAGCGGCGTTCGTAGTCCGCGCCGTCCTCGCCCAGCGCGGCCAGCACCACCGGCTCGCCGCCGAGCAATTTGTAGGTGTAGGCGATGTTGCCGGCGCAACCGCCGAAGTCGCGACGCAGGCTCGGCACCAGGAACGACACGTTGAGCACGTGGATCTTGCCGGGCAGGATGTGCTCGGCGAAGCGGCCTTCGAAGGTGGTGATGGTGTCGAAGGCGAGCGAGCCGCAGATCAGGCAGGACATGGGGCGAGGGAGTATGGGTGACGGGATCAGGCGGACTTTAGCGCGTATCCCGCCGCACGCCCGTCAAGCCAGCGCTGCGATCGCCGCCGAGTAATCCGGTTCCTGTGCGATTTCGGGAACGAGTTCGCTGTGCAGGACCTGGTCGTTCTCGTCCAGCACGACCACCGCGCGCGCGGTCAGCCCGCGCAGCGGGCCGTTGCTCATGTTGACGCCCCAGTCGTTCAGGAAGCCCGGGTTGCGGAAGGTCGACAGCGTGACCACGTTGTCCAGGCCCTCGACGCTGCAGAAGCGGCTGGCGCCGAAGGGCAGGTCGGCGGAGACCACCAGCACCACGGTGTTGGCCAGCGAGCCGGCCTGCTGGTTGAAGTGGCGGGTCGACTGCGCGCAGGTGGGCGTGTCCAGCGACGGCACGATGTTGAGCACCTTGCGCTTGCCGGCCCAGGCGTCCAGGCCGACATCGGCCAGGCTCTTGTCGGTCAGGCGCAGCGCGGGCGCCTTGCTGCCGGGACGCGGCAGCGTGCCCTGGACGTCGATCGGGGTGCCGCGCAAGGTGATCTGGGCCATCGGGTCGGTCTCCTGGAGTGTTCGTCGTGAAGTGCCGACGGATGCCGGCTCGAAGCGCCGCGGCGGTGCGGCGTGAACGGATCCGAGCATGCTAGTGAGTCGCCAGCGCCGGTGAGGGCGGCCGCAAAAGGCCCTTCAACTCATGTGGGAAACAGCGGCGCCACCCGGGGCGGTCAGGCCGTCCACGGATCCAGCACCAGCAGATCCGGGTGCCGGAAATCCCTGAGGTTGCGCGTCACCAGCGTCAGCCCATGGGTCAATGCGGTCGCGGCGAGCAGACTGTCGATGGCCGGCAGGGGACGACCCGCCTGGGCCAGCAGCCGCCCCCAGCGCTGCGCGACGGGCGCATCCACCGGCAGGATGCGACCCGCGAAGTAGGCGGGCAACTCGCTGTCCATCCAGTCCAGCAGGCGGCGCCTGCGAGGTCCTTCCGGCAAGCCCTCGATGCCCTTGCGCAACTCGCCCAGCGTGAGGACGGACAGGTACAGGGTCGTGGCGGGCCGATCGGCCATCCAGCGCAGGACATGGGCGTGCGGGTCGCGCCGCCGCAGTTCCGACAGCACGTTGGTGTCGATGAGGTAGCTCAAAGCGTCACGTCACGGGTGAGGCTCGTGTCTCGCGAGAGATCGATATCGTCCGCACCGAACAGCGGCGAGCGGCGCATGAAGTCGACCAGCGATTGTCCCGCGCCGGTGATGCGCTCGTACTCGGCCGCGGACACCACCACGGCCACTTCACGGCCATGCCAGGTGATGGCCTGCGGGCCGCCGTGCTCGGTCTGCCGGACCAGCTCGGACAGGTGGGCCTTCGCCTCCTGGATCTGCCAGGCACGCATGCAAACTCCAATCTGACCAGAATAGTCAGATTGTATCCGGCCTGCCGCGGTCCGCCGACCCACGAACGAAAAGCCGAACGAAAAAAAGCCAGGCGAAACGCCTGGCTTCCGGATCGGTGGTGGAGAGGAGGAGGATCGAACTCCCGACCTTCGCATTGCGAACGCGACGCTCTCCCAGCTGAGCTACCCCCCCGAAGAAGGAAAATCATACAACATGCCCGGGCGTCCTGGAAGCCCCGGCGCAGCCTTCGAGCGCGATCAGGTGGTTTCGCGGCGGAACACCCAGCGCGTCGGGTCCGAGGCCTGGGGCGTGTAGACGTAGCCTTCGGAATCGAAATCCCGGATCCGCTCCGGCTCGTCGACGCGGTTCACGATGATCCAGCGGGCCATCAGCCCGCGCGCGCGCTTGGCGTGCACGCCGACCACGCGCCAGCCGCCGGCGCCGCCCTGCTGGAACACGACGTCGATCACCGGCAGCGCCAGCGCCGCGGTGTCCACCGCGCGGAAATATTCCTGCGAGGCCAGGTTCAGCAGCACCTGGCTGCGATGCCCGGCGAGCTGCTCGCGCAGCGCCTGCGCGATGCGCGAGCCCCAGAACGCGTACAGATCCGGGCCCGCGGGGTTGGCCAGGCGCGTGCCCATTTCCAGACGGTAGGCCTGCATCAGGTCCAGCGGACGCAGCACCCCGTACAGGCCGCTGAGCATGGCCACGTGCTGCTGCGCCCAGCGCAGGTCCTCGGGGGCCAGGTGCGCGGCGTCGAGCCCAGCGTACACGTCGCCGGCGAAGGCCAGGATGGCCGGGCGGCTGTTGTCGGCGTCGAAGTGCTCGGACCACGCCGCGTAGCGCTGCGCGTTGAGCGTGGCCAGCTTGTCGGAGATTCCCATCAGGGAACTCAGCCGGGCCGGGCTGAGCTCGCGCAGCAGCGCGATCAGGCGGGCGGACTCGGGGATGAATCGCGGCAGCGTGACAGGCAGCGGCGGCGTGGCGCTGTCCATGTCGAGGGTCTTGGCCGGGGACAGGGCCAGCAGCATCGGGACTTCCTCGGGGCGGGTTCAGGTCGCGGCGAAGTCGCGCAGCAGCGCGTCGCGGGTGGCGGCCGTGACGGCCGCGCGGGCAGTGTAGTGGGGATGATCGCAGCCGACGTGCACGGTCGCGCCGGCCCGCATCGCGGCGATGGTGGGCGCGGCGAACTCGAAACGCAGGAAATGCACCGACGAGGTCTTGTCGGCGGTCTCGCGATCGAGGTCCTCGTCGGCCAGCGCCGGCGTGCGCGGGCAGCCGTCGACATCCACGTACATGTGGTCCTCGATGCCGACCAGGCGCGCGAGTTCGCGCCTGCGCTGCTCGACCTCGGGGTATTCCAGCAGCATGGTCGCCTTCCAGTTGGACCCGTCCGGGATCAGCGGCGCGTAGGCCTCGATCTCGTCCTGGATCGCATCGGCCTCGAAGATCTTCTCGATGCGAAGCATCTCCTGGATCTGGTAGCGGATGGTCGCGTCGTCCTCGAACTGCAGGGTCATGTGCTCGCCCAGCTGCAGCGAGCGCGTGCGGCGATGCGGGATGATGGAGGCGCGGATCTGCGCGCGCTGGCGCGCGTAGGACTCCAGGCTCAGCAGGGTCTCGGGGGTGGGTTTCATGGTGCTCGCCTCGACGGGGGCCTCACAGGCCGTAGGCCATGCGCAGCAGGCTCAACGGGTGCGCCAGTTTCGGCTGCGTCTCGCCGCCGAGCTCCTCGACCCCCTGCGCGATGTGGTGCCCGCCCAGCGGGCAGTCGGAGCCGATGTAGTCGGGCCGCGCCGCGGCCATCGCCTTGAACACCGGCTTGCCGATCTTCATGGCATCGGCATGGTGGGCCTTCTTCACCCCGTAGGTGCCGGCGTGCCCGGAGCAGCGCTCGATGGTGGTGAACTCCAGCTGCGTGCTGGCGGCCACCAGGCGGAACAGTTCCTCGGTCTTGCGCCCGATCTTCTGCACTCGCCCGTGGCACGGGATCTGGTAGGCCACGCGCCCCAGCGACTGCTTGAAGTCCGTCTTCAGCAGACCGTCGCGGTGCCGCGCCATCAGGTATTCGAAAGGGTCCCACATGGCGTCGGCGACCGCCCGCACGTCGGGGTCGTCGGGGAACATCAGCGGGAGTTCCTGCTTGAACATCAAGGTGCACGACGGAACCCCGGCGAGAATCGCCCAGCCCTCGCGCGCATAGCGCAGCAGCTGCGGAATGTTGGCCCGCATCGCCCGCTCCACGCCCTGCAGGTCGCCGAGCTCGAGCTGCGGCATGCCGCAGCAGCGCTCCTTGTGCACCAGCTCGTGGGCGATGCCGTTGTGGTCGAGCACCTTCAGCAGGTCCAGCCCGATCCCGGGTTCGTTGTAGTTGATGTAGCAGGTGGCGAACAAGGCGACGCGCCCGGGGCTGCGCTGGCCGTCGACCGGCTGCGTCACCGGCGACGGCGTCGCGCTCGCGCGCAGGGTGCGCGCGGCCAGCTCGGGAACCCAGGCATGGCGGTCGATGCCGACGGTCTTTTCCATCACCGCGCGCGCCGCCGGCAGGCGGTTGATCGCGTTGACCGTCTGCACCACGATGGGAATTCCGGCGAGCTTGCCGTGCACGTCGGTGGCCGCCAGCGCGCGGTTGGCCAGCGAGACCTTGCCCTGGCGGAACTGGATCGCCTTGGCCCGCAGCATGGTGTGCGGGAAGTCCAGGTTCCACGGGTGCGGCGGCACGTAGGGGCACTTGGTCATGTAGCACAGGTCGCAGATGTAGCACTGGTCGACCACTTTCCAGTAGTCGGCCTTGGCCACCGCGTCGAGTTCCCCGGTGCTGCCCTCGTCGATCAGGTCGAACAGGGTCGGAAAGGCCTGGCACAGCGACACGCAGCGCCGGCAGCCGTGACAGATCTCGAACACCCGCTCGAGTTCGGCCGTGCAGGCGGCCTCGTCGTAGAACGCCTCGCTGCGCCAGTCCAGCGCATGGCGGGTGGGTGCCTCCAGGTTGCCCTCGCGCGTGCTCATGGGTGCAGGCCTCCGGGCGCCGGCGTGCGGGCGCCGACGCAAAGCGGGAAACACGGCGGCGCGCCCGGCGGGCGCGCCACGGTCGCCCGGTGCCGCCCGCTGCGCGCGGCGGCGCCGGGCCGAATGGCCTCAGTCGGCCAGCACGTCCAGCGCCTTCTGGTAGCGGTTGGCGTGCGAACGCTCGGCCTTGGCCAGCGTGGAGAACCAGTCGGCGATCTCGTCGAAGCCCTCGTCGCGCGCGGTCTTCGCCATGCCGGGGTACATGTCGGTGTACTCGTGGGTCTCGCCGGCGACGGCGGCCTTCAGGTTGTCGCGGGTGGCGCCGATCGGCAGGCCCGTGGCGGGGTCGCCCACCGCTTCCAGGAACTCCAGGTGCCCGTGGGCGTGTCCGGTCTCGCCCTCGGCGGTGGAGCGAAACAGCGCCGCGACGTCGTTCTGGCCTTCGATGTCGGCCTTGTTCGCGAAATACAGGTAACGCCGGTTGGCCATGGATTCGCCGGCGAATGCATCCTTGAGGTTCTGCTCGGTCTTCGAGCCTTTCAGCGCGCTCATCGTTGTCTCCTGCTAGAGGGGGTCTGCGAGATGCGAAAACCGCGGGGCTGACGCCCCGGCGGGGCCGCGCCCACTGTAGACCCCGCTCCGGGCAGTGTCTAATGCAGCCTATCAATGTTTCTCATAGTCTGAACCTATGCGTCGCCTGCGCCGCGCCGTTCCGACATTGCCGCCGCCATGACCGCATCCACCGCTTCCGACTCGCGTCCCGGATCCCTGCGCATCGGGGTCATCGGCCTGGGCACGATGGGCTGGCCGATGGCCGGGCACCTGCGTGCGGCGGGGCACCGGCTCGCCAGCTGGGCGCGCAGCCCCGAGCGCGCGCGCCGCGCCGCCGAGGCGGGGATCGAGCTGTACGCCAGCCCGGCCGAGCTGGCGCGCGGGGTGCAGGTGGTGGTGACCAACGTCACCTCCACCGACGACGTCGAGCAGGTGCTGCTGGGCGAGCAGGGGGTGGTGCACGGGGCCGCTGCCGGCCTGCTGTGCATCGACCACAGCACCATCGCGCCGCAGGGAGCGCGGCGCATCGCCGCCGAACTGGCGCGCCGCGGCGTGGGCTTCGTCGACGCCCCGGTGTCGGGCGGAGAGCGCGGCGCGCGCGACGCCAGCCTGTCGATCATGGTCGGCGCCGCGCCGGGCGATTTCGAGCGGGCCTTGCCGCTGCTGCGCCTGCTGGGCAGCACCGTGACCCACATGGGGGCCTGCGGCAGCGGACAGGCGACCAAGCTGTGCAACCAGCTGGTGCAGGTGGTGACCATCCAGGCCATCGCCGAGGCGACCCGCCTGGCGGCGGCCGAGGGGGTGGACGCGCAGCGCATGCTGCAGGCGCTGGGGGCCGGTTTCGCCGGCAGCCGCATGCTCGATCTGATGGGGCCGAAGATGGCCTCGCGCGACTTCGCCGCCGGCATCCAGGCGCGGCTGCACGCGAAGGATTTCGCGCTGGCGCTGGCGGCCGCCGAGCACGACGGCCTGCAGCTGCCGGCGCTGCGCGTGGTGCACGAGCAGCTGCAGCAGCTGATGCGCCATGGCTGGGGGAACGACGACACCAGCTCGCTGCTGCGCGTGCTGGAGCAGGGGCGGCAGCCTCCCGCCGCCTGAAGGACGCCGCCTGAAGGACGCCGCCTGAAGGACGCCGCCTGAAGGACGCCGCCTGAAGGACGCCGCCTGAAGGACGCCGCCTGAAGGACGCCGGGGGCGGTCGCTTTCGCGACCGCCCCCGGATCCGCGGCCGGCCCCCCGGGGGGAGCCGCCGTGCAAGGCGACGTTCAGGCCGCCAGCAGCTCGCGCAGCACGTACGGCAGGATGCCGCCGTGGCGGTAGTAGTCGACCTCGATCGGCGTGTCGATGCGCAGGCGCAGCTTGACCTTCTGGTCGGCCTGGCCGGGGCGGCGCACCAGCAGCGTGGCTTCCTGCTGCGGCTTGATGTCGTCGCCGAGCAGCACGTCGAAGCTCTCGTCGCCGCGGATTCCCAGGCTCTGCCACGAATCGTCGCCGAGGAACTGCAGCGGCAGCACGCCCATGCCGATCAGGTTGGAGCGGTGGATGCGCTCGAAGCTGCGCGCGACCACGGCCTTGACCCCCAGCAGCTGCGTGCCCTTGGCCGCCCAGTCGCGGCTGGAGCCGGTGCCGTACTCCTCGCCGGCCAGGATCACCAGCGGGGTGCCCTCGGCCATGTAGCGCATCGCCGCGTCGTAGATGAACATCTTCTCGCCCGAGGGCTGGTGCAGCGTGACGCCGCCTTCCTCGCGCGAGCCGTCGGACTTCGGCGGGATCATCAGGTTCTTGATGCGCACGTTGGCGAAGGTGCCGCGCATCATCACCTCATGGTTGCCGCGGCGCGAGCCGTAGGAGTTGAAGTCGGCCTTCGCCACGCCGTTGTCGATCAGCCACTTGCCGGCCGGCGAGTTCTCCTTGATGGAGCCGGCCGGCGAGATGTGGTCGGTGGTGATCGAGTCGCCGAACAGCGCCAGCGCGCGCGCCGCCTGCACCGACGCGGCGCCGCCCTGCGGCTGCATGCCGAAGTCGCCGAAGAACGGCGGGCGCGCGATGTAGGTGCTCTGCGGCCAGTCGTAGACCTGGCCCTTCGAGCCGTCGATGCGCTGCCACAGCTTGCCCGGCTTGGCCTGCACCTGCGCGTAGTTGGCCTTGTAGGCCTTCGGGTCCAGCGCCACCTTGAGCAGCGCGTCGACCTCGGCCGAGGTCGGCCAGATGTCGCCCAGGTACACCGCCTTGCCGCCCTTGCCGTGGCCGACCGGCTCGGTCATCAGGTCGCGCATCACGTTGCCGGCGATCGCGTAGGCGACGACCAGCGGTGGCGACGCGAGGAAGTTGGCCTTCAGGTTCGGGTGGATGCGCGCCTCGAAGTTGCGGTTGCCCGACAGCACGGCCGCGCACACCAGGTCGTTGGAGGTGATCGCCGCATCGATGTCGGCGGCCAGCGGGCCGGCGTTGCCGATGCAGGTGGTGCAGCCGTAACCGGAGAGGTAGAAGCCGAGCTTCTCCAGGTACGGCAGCAGGCCGGCGCGTTCCAGGTATTCGGACACCACGCGCGAGCCCGGGGCGAGCGAGGTCTTCACGTGCTTCTTCACCTTCAGCCCGGCTTCCACGGCCTTTTTCGCCAGCAGCCCGGCGGCCAGCAGCACGCTCGGATTGGAGGTGTTGGTGCACGAGGTGATCGCCGCGATCAGCACGTCGCCGTCGCGCAGTTCGGTGCCCTCGGAGGTCTTGAAGCTTTGCTGCAGGCGCGCCGCCGGCTGGCTGAACCCGCCCTGGTCCATCGGGGTCGAGAACAGCTCGTCGAAGCGCTGCTTGACGTGGCCCAGTTCGATGCGGTCCTGCGGGCGGCGCGGGCCGGCCAGCGACGGGGCCACCGTGGCCAGGTCCAGGTTCAGCGTGGTCGAGTAGTCGATGTCCCCGCTGCGCGGGATGCCGTAGAGCTTCTGCGCCTTGAAGTAGGCCTGCAGCGCCTCGATCTCCGACTTCGTGCGCCCGGTGCCCCGGAAGTAGTCCAGGGTCTTGTCGTCGACCGGGAAGAAGCCCATGGTCGCGCCGTATTCGGGGGCCATGTTGGCGATCGTGGCGCGGTCGGTCACGCTCAGGCTGGCGGTGCCTTCGCCGAAGAACTCGACGAACTTGCCCACCACCTTGGCCTTGCGCAGCATCTCGGTGATGGTCAGCACCAGGTCGGTGGCGGTGACGCCGCCGCGCAGCTGGCCCTTGAGTTCCACGCCGACCACGTCGGGGGTCAGGAAATACACCGGCTGGCCGAGCATTCCGGCCTCGGCCTCGATGCCGCCGACGCCCCAGCCGACCACGCCGATGCCGTTGATCATGGTGGTGTGGCTGTCGGTGCCCACCAGCGTGTCGGGGTAGTACACGCCGTCGGCGCCCTTGTGCACGCCGCGCGCCAGGTACTCCAGGTTGATCTGGTGCACGATGCCGAAACCGGGGGGGACGACACCGAAGGTGTCGAAGGCCTGCATGCCCCACTTCATGAACTGGTAGCGCTCATGGTTGCGCTGGAATTCCAGCTGCATGTTCAGGTCCAGCGCCTTCTTGCTGCCGTAGTTGTCGATCATCACCGAGTGGTCGACGACCAGGTCCACCGGCACCAGCGGCTCGATGGACTTCGGGTTCTTGCCCATCTGGTAGGCCACGGTGCGCATGGCGGCCAGGTCGGCCAGCAGCGGCACGCCGGTGAAGTCCTGCAGCACGACCCGCGCGACCACGAAGGGGATCTCGGCCGTGCGCTGGGCGTTGGGCTTCCAGTTCGCAAGCTGCTCGACGTGAGCGGCCTCGACGCGCTTGCCGTCGCAGTTGCGCAGCACCGATTCCAGCACGATGCGGATCGACACCGGCAGCCGCGACAGGTCGGCGCCGAGCTGCTTGCCCAGCGCCGGCAGCGAGTAGAAGCGGCCCGTCTTGCCACTGGCCGTGGTGAAGCTCTTGCAGGTGGATGCGAAGGGATTGGGGGATGCGGTCTTGGCGTTGCGTTTCGCAGTGGCCATGGCGGGCTCCGTGGGGAAGGGGGCTGTGAGGGGGTTGAGGTGAGTCCGGGGAGGCGGGCGCAGCCGGCCGCGTCGACGCGCCGCGCGGCCGGCCTACTTGGTCGCCACGATCGGCGTGGCGCCCATGGGATTGCAATCGTCGGCGAGGCGGGTCATGTTGCGGTTGTCGAACAGCATGCTCTTCGCCGGGATCTGGATCATGACCAGCCCCGCCTTGCGGTCGTCGAAGTGGTAGGCGCCGGTGGTCGTGGGCTTGCGCAGCATCAGGTAGTGGCGGCCCTTCCAGGTCAGCAGGATCGCGTGGTCGTTGCGACCCTCGGCCTTGACGTCGATGCGCAGGTGCGAACCGCACATCATCGGGCCCGATTTCATCTTGTAGCTGGGCAGCGGATCGATCGGGGCCGCGTGCGCGGCGGCGGCGACGAGGGCCGCGCACAGGCCCAGGCAGGACATGGCCGGCAGGCTGGCCGGGCGACGGATGGACAGGGTCGGCTTCATGATCATCGGGCTCCGCAGCAGTGGGCGCCGCCGGCGGTCGATGCATCGCTGCTCGCCGCCGGCGCAGGAACGACGTGGGGTGGAGCCGAGTGTATCGTCGGCAACCTGCCCAATTGTTCGCTCCGGCGCAAGTCCCCGGTGATTTTTGTCATGCTTTGCCCGACGCGCAACAGTCGCCTCGTTCCGCGGCCCGGTCGGCCCGCGCGGATGCGCTCAGAGCAGGTGCTTGACCCCGTCGCGTTCCTCCAGCAGTTCGCCCAGGGTCTTGTCCAGGCAGGTCTGCGAGAAGGCGTCGATGGGCAGGCCCTGCACGCGGTGGTAGCTGCCGCCTTCGCAGGTCACCGGCACCCCGAACACGATGTCCTCGGGGACACCGTAGGAGCCGTCGGACGGGATGCCCATGGTCACCCAGCGGCCGTTGCTGCCCAGCACCCAGTCGCGCATGTGGTCGATCGCGGCGTTGGCCGCCGAGGCCGCCGAGCTCAGCCCGCGCGCCTCGATGATCGCGGCGCCGCGCTTGCCCACCGTCGGCAGGAAGGTGTTGCGGTTCCAGTCGTCGTCGCCGATGATGTCCTTCACCGCCTTGCCGTCGACGGTGGCGAAGCGCCAGTCGGCGTACATGGTCGGCGAGTGGTTGCCCCACACGCAGAACTTCTCGATCGACGACACCGGCTTGCCCATCTTCGACGCCAGTTGCGACAGCCCGCGGTTGTGGTCCAGGCGCAGCATCGCGGTGAAGTTGCCCTTGGGCAGGTCGGGGGCCGACTTCATCGCGATGTGGGCGTTGGTGTTGGCGGGATTGCCCACCACCAGCACGCGCACGGTGCGCTTGGCCACCGAGTTCAGCGCCTTGCCCTGCGCGGTGAAGATCTGCGCGTTCGCCGACAGCAGGTCGCGGCGCTCCATGCCGGGGCCGCGCGGACGCGCGCCGACCAGCAGCGCGCAGTCGATGTCCTGGAAGGCGGTGTTCGGGTCGGAATGACCGCTCATGCCTGCGAGCAGCGGGAACGCGCAGTCTTCAAGTTCCATCATGACGCCTTTGAGCGCCTTCTGAGCTTTTTCGTCCGGAATTTCCAGAAGCTGCAGAATCACCGGCTGGTCCTTGCCGAGCATTTCGCCCGAGGCGATGCGGAACAGCAGGGCGTAGCCGATCTGGCCGGCGGCGCCGGTCACGGCTACGCGCATGGGGGCTTTGGTCATCGTGAACTCCGAGTGGGCCGTTGGGAAGCCGAACCGGACCCTGCGTGCGGGTGGGGAGCCGGCCGGGCGGGCGCCACGCGGCAGTCCTTCGGCGCCGCCGCGCGGCAGGGGCGTCGCAGATTGCGCGCGATGCGCCCATGTTGCATTGCAGGCGCAGTGTAGGCGGCCTGTCCCGGCTCGTCAACGCACTTATGTCATATATAAGACATCTATTAGGACATGCTGGACATTCCCCGTTCGCTGTGCTGCAATGCAGCGCATGGCCACGTCCGCCCCCGCCCCGTCCAGCGCCCCCGGCACTGCCGCGGCAGGGCCCGTGTTCAGTCCGCTGTACCAGCAGATCAAGGCGCTGATCACACGCGCGCTGCAGGACGGCGAGTGGAAGCCGGGAGACCTCATTCCCAGCGAGGCCGAGCTGGCCTCGCGCTTCGGGGTCAGCCAGGGCACGGTGCGCAAGGCCATCGACGAGCTCGCCGCCGAGAACCTGCTGATCCGCCGCCAGGGGCGGGGCACTTTCGTGTCGACCCACCACGAGGCGCAGGTGAAATTCCGCTTCCTGCGCCTGGTGCCGGAGGCCGAGGCGGCCGCGCAGGGGCTGCGCATGGAGCGCGAGTTCCTCGAATGCCACCGCGTGCGCGCCGGCGCCGACGTGGTGCGCGCGCTGCGCATCCGCGCCGGCGACATGGTGCTGGAGATCCGGCGCATCCTTCGCATCGCCGGCGAGCCGGTGGTCTACGAGGACATCTACCTGCCGGCCGCCCCCTTCCGCGGGCTCACCGCGGAGCGCCTGGAGCGCTATCGCGGCCCCTTGTACGCCATGTTCGAATCCGAGTTCGGCACGCGCATGGTGCGCGCCGAGGAAAAGATCCGCGCCGTCAACGCCTCGGCCCAGGAGGCCGAGTTGCTGCGCGTGCCGGTCGGCCAGGCCCTGTTGTCGGTGGAGCGCCTGGCCTTCAGCTACGGCGACCAGCCGGTCGAGCTGCGTCGCGGCCTGTATTCCACCGCGCATCACTACTACCGCAACGAATTGAGTTGAAGCCCCGGACCCCCGGGGCGGATCGCGCGCCGGGCCCAGAGGGCGCTCGAAAACGTGCCTCCAGAACTTGATCCCAAGCAATAATCTCGCAAGGCAATCCCCAGCGAGGCCCTGACCATGCCACCCGTCCAGAAGACTCCAAGACCCGAGTTCCGCAATATCGGCCTCGGCGACATCGTCCGCTACCGCATGCCGCTGGCGGCGATCGTCTCCATCCTGCACCGCATCAGCGGAGCGCTGATGTTCCTGCTGCTGCCCGTCGTGCTGTGGGCCTTCGAGCTGAGCCTGCGCTCGGCCCAGGGTTTCTCGCAGGTCGGCGCGGTGCTGGGCTCGGCGCCGATGAAGCTGCTCGGCCTGGTGCTGTTCTGGGGCATCGCGCACCATTTCTGCGCCGGCCTGCGACACCTCGCCTCGGACGTGTGCCCGCGCTTCGTGACCAGGCAGGCCGGGCGCCGCAGCGCGGTCGCCGTGCTGGTCGTATCCCTCGTCGCCACCGCGCTGTTCGCGGTCTACCTGTTCTCGGGAGCTTGACATGCCGGCAGCCGACTATGGATCGCACCGCCTGGTGGTGGGCGCGCACTACGGACTTCGCGACTGGCTGGCGCAACGCGTGACCGCGTTCGTGCTGGCCGTCTACACCCTGTTCATGCTGGGCTTCGCGCTGTGGCCTGCGCCGCTGGACTACGCGCGCTGGCAGGGGCTGTACGCCGGCCAGCCGATGAAGCTGTTCAGCCTGGTCGCGTTCATCGCGCTGCTCTACCACGTGTGGGTGGGCGTGCGCGACATCTGGATGGACTACGTCAAGCCCGTGGGCTTGCGTCTGAGCCTGCAGGTGCTGTCCATCGTGTGGCTGCTGGCCTGCGTCGGCGGCGCCGTGCAGGTCTTGTGGAGGGTTTGAGCCGTGCAACTGAACAAACGCAAATTCGACGTCGTGGTCGTCGGCGCCGGCGGTTCGGGCCTGCGCTGCGCGCTGCAACTGGCGCGCGAGGGCCTGGACGTGGCCGTGCTGTCCAAGGTGTTCCCGACGCGCTCGCACACCGTCGCCGCGCAGGGCGGGATCTCGGCCTCGCTGGGCAACATGAGCGAGGACAACTGGTACTGGCACATGTTCGATACCGTGAAGGGGTCGGACTACCTGGGTGACCAGGATGCCATCGAGTTCATGTGCCGCGAGGCGCCCAGCGCCGTGTACGAACTCGAGCACATGGGCATGCCCTTCGACCGCAACCCGGACGGAACGATCTACCAGCGTCCCTTCGGCGGCCACACCGCGAACCTGGGCGAGAAGCCGGTGCAGCGCGCCTGCGCCGCCGCCGACCGTACCGGGCACGCGCTGCTGCACACGCTCTACCAGCAGAACGTCGCCGCGCGCACCCACTTCTTCGTCGAGTGGATGGCGCTGGACCTGATCCGCGACGCCGACGGCGACGTGCTCGGCGTGGTGGCGATGGAAATGGAGACCGGCGAGGTCAGCGTGCTGCAGGCCAAGGCCACGGTGCTGGCCACCGGCGGCGCCGGGCGCATCTTCGCGGCCTCCACCAACGCCTACATCAACACCGGCGACGGCATCGGCATGGCCGCGCGCGCCGGGTTGCCGCTGCAGGACATGGAGTTCTGGCAGTTCCACCCCACCGGGGTGGCCGGCGCCGGCGTGCTGATCACCGAGGGCGTGCGCGGCGAGGGCGGGATCCTGCTCAACGCCAACGGCGAGCGCTTCATGGAGCGCTACGCGCCGACCTACAAGGACCTGGCGCCGCGCGACTTCGTCTCGCGTTCGATGGACCAGGAGATCAAGGAAGGCCGCGGCGCGGGCCCGCACAAGGACTACGTGCTGCTCAAGCTCGACCACCTCGGCGCCGAGACCATCCACAAGCGGCTGCCGTCGATCGCCGAGATCGCGCGCAAGTTCGCCAACGTGGACTGCACGAAGGAGCCGATCCCGGTGGTGCCGACCATCCACTACCAGATGGGCGGAATCCCGACCAACATCCACAGCCAGGTCCTCAGCGTCGGCGCCGACGGCGGCGAGCAGGTGGTGCAGGGGCTGTACGCGATCGGCGAGTGCTCCTGCGTCAGCGTGCACGGCGCCAACCGGCTGGGCACCAACTCCCTGCTCGACCTGGTGGTCTTCGGGCGTTCCGCCGGGCGCCATGTCGCGGCCAGCGAGCTGCTGCGCAGCACCCACAAGGACCTGCCGGCCGACTGCGCCGACGCACCGATGGCGCGCCTGGCGCGCCTGGACGCGTCGCGCGGCGGCGAGTCGATCCAGGACGTGGCCGGCTCCATCCGCTCCAGCATGCAGAAGCACTGCGGCGTGTTCCGCACCGCCGACCTGCTGAAGGAAGGGGTCGAACAGATCGCCGGCCTCGAGCAGCGGGTGCACGACATCCACCTGAAGGACAAGTCGAAGGTGTTCAACACCGCGCGCGTCGAGGCGCTGGAGGTGGAGAACCTGATCGAGACCGCCAAGGCCACGATCGTCTCCGCCGAGGCACGCAAGGAAAGCCGCGGCGCGCACTCGCACCGCGACTTCCAGGAGCGCGACGACGCCAACTGGCTCAAGCACACGCTGTGGTTCCGCGAAGGCAGCCGCCTGGCCTATCGCCCGGTGCAGATGAAGCCGCTGAGCGTGGAGACCTTCAAGCCCAAGGCGCGCACCTTCTGAGGCGCCGCGGCGAGAGAACCCCGGGAGCCGGCGCCCAGGCGCCGGCCGCCCGCACACGGAGAGCGTGATGACCCGCAAGATGAAGTTTTCGATCTACCGCTACGACCCGGACCGCGACGCCAGGCCGTACATGCAGGACTACGAGGTCGAGCTGCAGCACAACGACAAGATGCTGCTCGACGCGCTGATGCGCATCAAGGCCGACGTCGACGAGACGCTGGCGTTCCGCCGCTCCTGCCGCGAGGGCGTGTGCGGCTCGGACGGCATGAACATCAACGGCAAGAACGGCCTGACCTGCACCACCAACCTGCTCACGCTGAGCGAGCCGGTGGTGCTCAAGCCGCTGCCCGGGCTGCCGGTGATCCGCGACCTGATCGTCGACATGACCCAGTTCTTCAAGCAGTACCACTCGGTCAAGCCGTACCTGATCAACGACACCCCGCCGCCCGAGAAGGAGCGTCTGCAAAGCCCCGAGCAGCGCGAGGTGCTGAACGGTCTGTACGAGTGCATCCTGTGCGCCAGCTGCTCCACCTCGTGCCCGAGCTTCTGGTGGAACCCGGACAAGTTCGTCGGCCCGGCCGGCCTGCTGCAGGCCTACCGCTTCATCGCCGACAGCCGCGACGAGGCGACCGGGGCGCGACTCGACGACCTCGAGGACCCGTACCGGCTGTTCCGCTGCCACACCATCATGAACTGCGTCGACGTGTGCCCCAAGGAGCTCAACCCGACGCGGGCCATCGGCAGCATCAAGGACCTGATGCTGCGACGCGCGGTCTGATCCCGATGGCCCCGAACTCCGGCAGCGCCGGCGACGACGCCGGCCACGCCGCCGCGCTGCGGCGGCTGCGCTGGCGCGCGCGCCGCGGGCTGCTGGAGAACGACCTGCTGATCACGCGCTTTTTCAACCGTCACGGCGACTCGCTCGACGAGGCGCAGACCGCCGCGCTGGCGGAGTTGTTCGAACTCGACGACAACACCCTGCTGGCGCTGCTGCTCGGGCACATCGATGCGCCCGAGCAGGCGAAGGCGGCACAGCGCCTGGGCCTGCTGGCCATGCTGCGAGCCGATTGACCCCGCGGCTGCCGCGCCGCTGCCCCTTCACCCTCCGGAGCCCACCATGAA
This sequence comes from Pseudomonadota bacterium, assembly GCA_021816585.1. Taxonomy (GTDB): domain Bacteria; phylum Pseudomonadota; class Gammaproteobacteria; order Burkholderiales; family Burkholderiaceae_C; genus Thiomonas_A. The sequence continues at coordinate 32,786 of JAKAXL010000006.1, forward strand.
GCCTTCCGACGTCAAAGCCACGCTGTCCTTCTCCGACGGCTCTCCGAGCATCGAGCTGCCGATCTACCAGGGCTCGGTCGGTCCGGACGTGATCGACATCCGCAAGCTGTACGGCCAGACCGGCAAGTTCACCTACGACCCGGGCTTCCTGTCGACCGCATCGTGCAACTCGGCGATCACCTACATCGACGGCGACAAGGGCGAACTGCTGTATCGCGGCTACCCCATCGACCAGCTGGCGGTCGAGTGCGACTACATGGAGACCTGCTACCTGATCCTGTACGGCGAGCTGCCCAACGCCACGCAGAAGCAGGAATTCGTGCGCCGCGTGACCCAGCACACGATGGTCAACGAGCAGATGCAGTTCTTCCTGCGCGGCTTCCGCCGCGACGCGCATCCGATGGCGGTGCTGACCGGGCTGGTGGGTGCGATGTCGGCCTTCTACCCGGACTCGATCAACCTGAACGACGAGTCGCAGCGCGACATCTCGGCGATCCGCCTGATCGCCAAGATGCCCACGCTGGTGGCGATGGCCTACAAGTACAACATGGGCCAGCCCTACATGTACCCGCAGAACAACCTGAGCTACGCCGGGAACTTCATGCGCATGATGTGGGCCACGCCCTGCGAGGAATACACGCCGAACCCGGTGATCGAGCGCGCGCTGGACCGCATCTTCATCCTGCACGCCGACCACGAGCAGAACGCCTCCACCTCGACGGTGCGCCTGTGCGCGTCCAGCGGAACCAACCCCTTCGCGGCGATCGCCGCCGGCGTGGCCTGCCTGTGGGGCCCGGCGCACGGCGGCGCCAACGAGGCCTGCCTGAACATGCTCTACGACATCCAGGCCAACGGCGGCGTGGCGCGCATCGGCGAATTCATCGCGAAGGTCAAGGACAAGAACTCCTCGGTGCGCCTGATGGGCTTCGGCCACCGCGTCTACAAGAACTACGACCCGCGCGCCAAGCTGATGCGCGAGACCTGCCACGAAGTGCTGGATGCGCTCGGCCTGCACGACGATCCGCTGTTCAAGCTGGCGATGACCCTGGAGAAGATCGCCCTCGAGGACGACTACTTCATCCAGCGCAAGCTGTATCCGAACGTGGACTTCTACTCCGGCATCGTGCAGAAGGCCATCGGCGTGCCGGTGTCGCTGTTCACCGCGGTCTTCGCGCTGGCGCGCACCGTGGGCTGGATCGCCCAGCTCAACGAGATGATCTCCGACCCCGAGTACAAGATCGGGCGCCCGCGCCAGCTGTTCACGGGCGCGCAGACCCGCACCGTGGTGCCGCTGGCCAAGCGGGGCTGAACGGCACGCACGGCGCTGGCCGCGCCGTTTAGAATTGAGGGTCCCTCCCGCGGCGCGGGAGGGACACTTTTTCTTTCGCATCGCCGCATCGTCACCGGGCCCGTGCCCGCGACGGCGATGCGGGAGCGGTTCCTCTTCGCATCCCCGCTCGGCGGGACGGAACGATCGCGATGGCACGCACGCTTTACGACAAGCTCTGGGACGAACACGTGGTCGACGTCGAATCCGACGGCACCGCGTTGCTGTACATCGACCGCCACCTGGTGCACGAAGTCACCAGCCCGCAGGCCTTCGAAGGCCTGGAGCTGGCCGGCCGCAAGGTGTGGCGCGTCAGCGCCAACCTCGCGGTGTCGGACCACAACGTGCCGACGAACCACCGCGAGCAGGGAATCGCCGACCCGGTGTCGCGCCTGCAGGTCGACACGCTGGACCGCAACTGCGACGCGCAGGGCATCACCCAGTTCAAGATGAACGACCGCCGCCAGGGCATCGTGCACGTCATCGGCCCCGAGCAGGGCGCGACGCTGCCGGGGATGACGGTGGTGTGCGGGGATTCGCACACCAGCACCCACGGCGCCTTCGGCGCGCTGGCCTTCGGCATCGGCACCAGCGAGGTCGAGCATGTGCTGGCCACGCAGACCCTGCTGGCGCGCAAGATGAAGAACATGCTGGTGTGGGTCGGCGGCAGCCTCGGCACGGGCTGCACCGCGAAGGACCTGGCGCTGGCCGTGATCGGCCACATCGGCACCGCCGGCGGCACCGGCTGCACCATCGAGTTCGCCGGACCGGCCGTGCGCGCGCTGAGCATGGAAGGGCGCATGACCCTGTGCAACATGGCCATCGAGGCCGGCGCGCGCGCCGGGCTGGTGGCCGTCGACGACACCACGGTGCGCTACATCCAGGGACGTCCCTTCGCGCCGAGCGGGGTCGAATGGGAGCAGGCCGAGCGTTACTGGCGCGGCCTGCATTCCGACGCCGACGCGCACTTCGACCTGCGCGTCGAACTCGACGCGTCGCGCATCCGCCCGCAGGTGACCTGGGGCACGTCGCCGGAGATGGTGGCGGCGATCGACGAGCGCGTTCCCGATCCCGAGAAGCAGCCCGACCCGGTCAAGCGCGCTGCGATGGAGCGCGCCCTCGAATACATGAACCTGCAGCCGGGCAAGCCGCTGGCGGACATCCGCATCGACAAGGTGTTCATCGGCTCGTGCACGAATTCGCGCATCGAGGACCTGCGCGAGGCGGCCAAGGTGCTGGCCGGCCGGCGCATCGCGTCGAACGTGCGGCTGGCGCTGGCGGTTCCGGGTTCGGGGCTGGTGAAGGCGCAGGCCGAGCGCGAGGGCCTGGACAAGATCTTCGTCGCCGCGGGCTTCGAGTGGCGCGAGCCCGGCTGCTCGATGTGCCTGGCGATGAACGCGGACCGCCTGGAACCCGGCGAGCGCTGCGCGTCGACCTCGAACCGCAATTTCGAGGGCCGCCAGGGGCAGGGCGGCCGCACCCACCTGCTGAGTCCGGCGATGGCCGCGGCGGCCGCCGTGGCCGGGCACTTCGTCGACGTGCGCGCGCTCTGAGCGCGCGACTTCCCGCACAGCGCAACGAACCATCATGCAAGCCTTCACCGTGCACAAGGGGGTGGTCGTCCCGATCGACCGCGAGAACGTCGACACCGACGCGATCATCCCCAAGCAGTTCCTGAAGTCGATCCGTCGCACCGGATTCGGCCCCAACCTGTTCGACGAGTGGCGCTATCTCGACCACGGCGAGCCGGGGCAGGATCCGGCCTCGCGCAGGCCGAATCCGGATTTCGTGCTCAACCAGCCGCGCTACCAGGGCGCCAGCGTGATGCTGGCGCGCAAGAACTTCGGCTGCGGCTCGTCGCGCGAGCATGCGCCGTGGGCCATCGAGCAGTGGGGCGTGCGCGCGGTGATCGCGCCGTCCTTCGCCGACATCTTCTACAACAACTGCTTCAAGACCGGCCTGCTGCCGATCCCGCTGCCCGAGCACGAGGTGGCCCGCCTGTTCGACGAGGTCGCCGCCTTCGTCGGCTACGCGCTGACCATCGACCTGCCGCGCCAGCGCGTGATCAAGCCCGACGGCAGCGAGCTGCCCTTCGAGATCACGGAGTTCCGCAAGAACTGCCTGGTCGGCGGGCTCGACGAGATCGGCCTGACGCTGCGCAAGGCGGACAAGGTGCGCGCCTTCGAGGCCGAACGCATCGCCCGCATGCCGTGGCTGGCCCACCGCATCCTCTGAACCCGCGACACCCTTGGCATCCCACGACCACAGCATGAATATCGCAGTCCTGCCGGGCGACGGAATCGGCCCCGAAATCATCGAGCAGGCGGTCAAGGTGCTCGAACACCTGCGCCGCGACGGGCTCGAGCTCGAATTCGAGTTCGCCGATGTCGGCGGTACCGCCTACGAGCGCCACGGGCATCCGCTGCCGCCGGCGACCCTGGCGCTGGCGCAGCGCGCCGATGCGGTGCTGTTCGGCGCCGTCGGCGACCCGCGCTTCGACACGCTGGAGCGTGCGCTGCGCCCGGAGCAGGCGATCCTCGGACTGCGCAAGAACCTGGGGCTGTTCGCCAACCTGCGCCCGGCGATCCTGTATCCGGAACTCGCGCAGGCTTCGTCGCTGAAGCCCGAGGTCGTCTCCGGGCTCGACATCCTGATCGTGCGCGAACTGACCGGGGACATCTACTTCGGCCAGCCGCGCGGGCGCCGCGCGGCCCCCGACGGCGCCTTCGCGGGCCAGCCCGAGGCCTTCGACACCATGCGCTACAGCCGCCCCGAGATCGAGCGCATCGCGCATGTGGCCTTCCGCGCCGCGCGCACGCGCAAGGCGGCCGGGCACGCCGGGCGCGTGACCAGCGTGGACAAGGCCAACGTGCTGGAGACCTTCCAGTTCTGGAAGGACGTCGTGATCGAGGTGCACAGGGAGTACCCGGACATCGAGCTCGAGCACATGTACGTGGACAACGCGGCGATGCAACTGGTGCGCGCGCCGAAGAAATTCGACGTCGTGGTCACCGGCAACATGTTCGGCGATATCCTGTCGGACGAGGCGGCCATGCTCACGGGCTCCATCGGCATGCTGCCGTCGGCGTCGCTGAACGAGCAGGGGCGCGGGCTGTACGAGCCCTCGCACGGCTCCGCGCCGGACATCGCCGGGCGCGGCCTGGCCAATCCGCTGGCCACCATCCTGAGCGCGGCGATGATGCTGCGCTATTCGCTGGGCCAGCCGGAGGCGGCGCAGCGCGTCGAGCAGGCGGTGCAGCGGGTGCTGCAGCAGGGGCTGCGAACCGCGGATATCGCCGCCCCCGGAGCCGCCCGTGTCGGCACCGCGCAGATGGGCGACGCGGTGGTGGCCGCGCTGGGCTGACGCGAGGCCGGGTTCCTGGACCAGATCATCAACGGAAGCGAGAACATGGCGAAGCAGCGGGTCGGCCTGGTGGGCTGGCGTGGCATGGTGGGTTCGGTGCTGATGCAGCGCATGCGCGCCGAAGGGGACCTCGATCGGATCGAGGCGGCCTACTTTTCCACCAGCAACGCAGGGGGCAAGGCCCCCGACGGATCCACGCTGCTCGATGCGAACGATCTGCAAGCGTTGCGCAGTTGCAACATCATCATCACGACCCAGGGCGGCGACTACACGAGCGCCGTATTCGACCCGCTGCGCGCCAGCGGCTGGCGCGGGCACTGGATCGACGCCGCGTCGACGTTGCGCATGCGCGACGACGCCGTCATCGTGCTCGATCCGGTGAACCGGCCGGTGATCGACGCCGCGCTGGCCCGTGGCGGACGCAACTGGATCGGCGGCAACTGCACCGTCAGCTGCATGCTGATGGGGGTGGGCGCGCTGTTCAAGGCCGGGCTGGTCGAGTGGATGAGCAGCATGACCTACCAGGCCGCCTCGGGCGGCGGTGCGCAGCACATGCGCGAGCTGCTGACCCAGTTCGGCACCCTCAACGCGGCCGTGCGCCCGCTTCTCGACGACCCGGCCTCGGCGATCCTGGACATCGACCGCGGGGTCATCGACGCCCAGCGCGCGCTGCCGGCGGGGGCGACGCGCCACTTCGAGGTTCCGCTGGGCGGAAGCCTGATCCCCTGGATCGACAAGGATCTGGGCAACGGCGTGTCGCGCGAGGAATGGAAGGGCGGCGCGGAGACCAACAAGATCCTCGGCAACGCGCAGCCGGTCCCGGTCGACGGGCTGTGCGTGCGCATCGGCGCGATGCGCTGCCACAGCCAGGCATTGACCTTCAAGCTGCGCCGCGACGTGCCGTTGACCGAGATCGAGGCGATGATCGCCGCCGACAACGAGTGGGTCAAGGTGGTGCCGAACACCCGCGAGGCCAGCATGCGCGAACTGACCCCCGTGGCGGTCACCGGCACGCTGTCGATCCCGGTCGGGCGCCTGCGCAAGATGGCCATGGGCCCGCTGTATCTGAGCGCTTTCACGGTCGGCGACCAGCTGTTGTGGGGCGCCGCCGAGCCGCTGCGGCGCATGCTGCGCATCGTGCTGCAGGCCTGAACGGCCTGCCGCCGGCGGGGCGCGCGCCCGCCCGGTCTTTGCGCGCACGCCACGCCGCGCGGGTGCTCGATGCGCAATCCTGCCGCTTTGGCGGAGGTGATTGGTTACTATCGCATGCGAAACCCCTGCCACACAGTGTGCAATCAAGGGGATGGGGGCGTGCATTCAAGCGATGGATGAGCCTGCGGGCGGGTCGCACGCATAGCCGGGCAAGCATGCAGATCAGGGGAAGCAACGTGGCCAAATGGCGTCAAGCAGTGGGGGTGGCTTGTCTGGCGGCGATGCCGGGGGCCGTGCCGCTGGCCGGGGCCTTCGGCCTCGGGCACGTGGTCGTGCTTTCGGCGCTGGGACAGCCGCTGAGCGCAGACATCGAGATCACGCAGATCAACCCCGACGAGGCGCAGTCGCTGAAGGTCGGAATCGCGCCGGATTCGGTCTACACCGCGCGCAAGCTCGACTTCAGCGAGGCGCTGGTGGGCGCCACGGTCACGCTGCGCCACGACGCCAGCGGCCACGCCTACCTGCACCTCAGCGGCACGCGCCCGACGCGCGAGCCCTTCGTCGACCTGCTGCTGCGCGCCTACTGGTCGCACGGCGAGATCACCCGCAACTACACGTTGCTGCTCGACCCTCCCGGCTTCCGCGAGCCCGGCGTGGCGCCGATCGCGCCGCAGGCGCCGGCCCCGGTTGCGCGCGCGGTGCAGCGCTCGCTGCCGGCACCGATGCCCCAGGCGCCGCGCTCGGCCTCCTCCTACACGGTGCAGCGCGGCGACACCCTGTTCTCGATCGCCCGCTCCTATTCGGGTGGGGCGGTCTCGCTGGACCAGATGCTGGCGGCGCTGTACAGCGCCAACCAGGCGGCCTTCATCCACGGCAACGTCAACCTGCTGCGCGCCGGCGCCGTGCTGCACGTGCCGTCGGCCCACCAGGCCGAGCAGATCAGCGCCGAGCAGGCGCATCAGCTGATCGTCGCCCACAGCGGCGACTTCGGCGCCTACCGGCGCCGGCTGGCCGAGCTCAGCCCGAGCGCTGCCGGGGGCAACGCGCGCAGCATGCATGGCAGCGTGCAGGCCCAGGTCAACGAGCCGGGCCAGGGCGCTTCCGCGCCGCAGTCGCAGTTGCGCCTGAGCCAGGCCGGCGTGGTGTCGCCGGGCCAGGCGGCCGAGGCGACCTGGATCGCGGCGCAGAAGCAGGCCGAGGCGCTGGCGCAGAAGCTGACCGAGGCGAAGGCCGACGTGGCCGCGCTGGCCAAGCTGGCGGCCAGCGCCAGCGCCGCGGCGCGCGCGATGCGTCCCGCACCGCATGCGCCGGCGATGACGGCCGCACCGGCGGCTTCCGTGCCGCACATGGGAGCTTCGGCGGCGCCCGCTGCGGCGAGCCAGGCGCACGCCGCCAGTGCGCCCGCGCAGGCGGCGTCGACCGCCGCGTCGGCCCCGCCGGCCAAGGCTTCGGTGCCGCTGAAGGCCTCGGCCCCGGCGAAGCCGGCGGCCCCGGCCAAGCCTGCCGCACCCAAGGCGCCGGCGCCGCATCCGGCGCCGCACGAGGCGTCGCACGGCCGGGGCCTGCTCGGCGGGCTGCTGGCCAACCCCCTGCTGGCGCCGGCCGGATTGCTGATCGGCCTGCTGCTGGCCGGCTGGGCGCTGTTGCGCCGGCGGCGCGGCTCCGGCGGCGGCCAATCGTCGGTGTTCGACAGCCGCATGGGAGGCACCGACAGCTTCTTCGGCGCCAGCGGCGGCGAACGGGTCGACACCCACAACAGCACGCTGGGCTCGTCGATGCAGTACTCGCCCAGCCAGGTCGAGAGCATCGACGTCGACCCGGTGGCCGAGGCCGACGTGTACCTGGCCTACGGTCGCGACCTGCAGGCCGAGGAAATCCTCAAGGAAGCGCTGAAGAACCATCCGGAGCGCAACGCCGCGCGGGTCAAGCTGCTGGAGATCTATGCCAAGCGCAAGGACGTGCGTTCCTTCGAGCTGACCGCGGCCGAACTGTTCGCGCGCACCGACGGCAACGGCGAGGAGTGGAAGAAGGCGCAGGAACTCGGGCGCAACCTGGATATGGCCAACCCGCTGTATCACAACACCCAGCCGCCGGTGCTGGGGACCGCGCCCACCACGATGACCGCGCCGGACTTCGACGCCAGCGAAGCGCCGTCGTCGATGGACGTCGGATCGAGCACGGTGCCGCCGACCGAACTGCTGGCCGGCCTGCCGACCCTGTCCGGCGCCGCCGAGGCGGAGCGGGCGGATGCGGCCATCGACCTGCCGCTCGACCTCGGCAGCGCCGCCGCGCCGCAGCCGGCCGCGTCCGGCGATGCGCAGGACATGGGCCTGGACTTCGACCTGTCGGCGCTGAGTCTGCCGCAGGCGCCGGCCGCCGAGGCGCCGCCGGCAACGACCGAGGCGGAGCCGGCGCCGCTGGAATTCGATCTCGGCGGGCTGGGACTGCAGCCGTCCGAAGGCGAGCAGAAGCCGAGCGTGCCGAGCAGCGCGACCGAGGCGAAGCAAGCCGAGCCTGCGACTGCCGCGCAGGGGCTCGATACCCGACTGGCGCTGGTCGAGGAATGCCGCAGCATGGGCGACCTGGACACCGCGCGCCACCTGCTGCAGGAAATCATCGCCGAGAGCGACGGCGAGACGCGTGCGCAGGCGCAGAAGATGCTGGCGGATCTCGGCGGCGAGGCCTGATGCGGACATCGCGCGCATGCGCATCGCGCTGGGCCTGAGTTACCGCGGCTGCGCCTATCGGGGCTGGCAGAGCCAGCCGGACGGCGCCACGGTGCAGGATCGGCTGGAGCATGCGCTGCGCGCGTTCTGCGGCAGCCCGGTGCGCGTGGTGTGCGCCGGGCGCACCGATGCCGGCGTGCACGCGTTGCAGCAGGTGGTGCATTTCGACGCTCCGGTGCGGCGCAGCGCGCAGTCGTGGGTGCGCGGTCTCAATACCTTCCTCCCGCCGGACATTTCGGTGACGTGGTCGCGCGAGCCCGGCGAGCAGTTCCACGCCCGCAACAGCGCGCAGTCCCGGCGCTATCGCTACCTGCTGCTGCAGCACCCGGTGCGTCCGGCGCTGCTGCACGGCCTGGTCGGCTGGACCCATCACGCGCTGGACCTGCAGGCCATGCGCGAGGCCGCCGCGTGCCTGCTGGGCAGCCACGATTTCTCGGCCTTCCGGGCCAGTTCCTGCCAGGCGCGCAGCCCGCACAAGACCTTGCACGCGCTGGACATCGGGCGACTGCACGAAGGCAGCACCTGGAGCTTCGACTTCCACGCCGATGCCTTCCTGCACCACATGGTGCGCAACATCATGGGGTGCCTGCTCGCGGTGGGCAGCGGCAGCCGCGATGCCGGGTGGGTCGGCGAGGTGCTTCGCTCGGGTCGGCGCAGCCTGGCGGCGCCGACCTTCATGCCCGACGGGCTGTATTTCGCAGGGCCCGCCTATGCGGCACAATGGGGGATCCCGGAACCCGCGCGCGAACTTCCGCTGCTTCTGGCCTGAGCCTGGCGGGCGCGTGGCGCCGCGCCGTGAGTCCCCCACGCGATCGACGCGATCCACGCGACGTCCGCCATGCACCGAACCCGTATCAAGATCTGCGGAATCACCCGTGTCGAGGACGCGCTGGCTGCCGCGCAGGCGGGGGCCGACGCCATCGGCCTGGTGTTCTACCCGCCGAGCCCGCGCGCGGTGGAACTGCAGCAGGCCTGCGAGATCGCCGCGGCGCTGCCGCCGCTGGTCGGCACCGTGGCGCTGTTCGTCAATGCCGAGCCGCGGCGGGTGCACGAGGTGATCGAGCGCCTGCGCCCGTCGCTGCTGCAGTTCCACGGCGACGAGACCCCGCAGCAGTGCGAGGCCTACGCGCACCCCTACCTGCGCGCGGTGCGCATGCGCGCAGGCCTGGATTTGCTAGACTTGAAGGTCCGCTACGCGCAGGCGCGTGGCTTGCTGCTGGACGCCTTCGTCGAAGGCTACGGCGGCGGTGGAGAGGTCTTCGATTGGTCACTGATTCCAGCAAGCGTCGGTTGTCCCATCGTTTTGTCTGGTGGGTTGCGTGCCGCAAATGTGGGGCAGGCGCTCGCACGCGTGCGCCCGTGGGCGGTTGACGTCTCGTCGGGCGTCGAGCGCTCCAGGGGCGTGAAGGACGCCGCGGCGATGCGCGCCTTCGTCGCCGCGGTGCGTGCCGCCGATGCCGAGGCGCAGCAGGACTGCCCGGCCGCGGGCGCCGCGCGCTGAAGCGGGCGCCACCCGCGGGCAGTCACCCGTCGAACCGATCGCCAGTCCATCCTCGCCGAATCCACGATGCTCCAGTACGACCTACCCGATGCGCAGGGCCATTTCGGGCCCTACGGCGGCAGTTTCGTCGCCGAAACCCTGTTCAAGGCCCTGGACGAGCTGCGGGACGCCTACGCGCGCTACCGCGTCGACCCCGAGTTCCAGGCCGAGTTCCGCAGTGAACTCAAGCATTTCGTCGGGCGCCCGAGCCCGATCTACCACGCCGCCAGGCTGAGCCGCGAACTCGGCGGCGCGCAGATCTACCTCAAGCGCGAGGACCTCAACCACACCGGCGCGCACAAGATCAACAACACCATCGGCCAGGCGATGCTGGCGCAGCGCATGGGCAAGCGGCGCGTGATCGCCGAGACCGGCGCCGGCCAGCACGGCGTGGCCAGCGCCACCGTCGCCGCGCGCTACGGCATGCAGTGCGTGGTCTACATGGGGGCCGAGGACGTCAAGCGCCAGTCGCCCAATGTCTACCGCATGCACCTGCTGGGCGCCGAGGTGGTGCCGGTGCACAGCGGCTCGAAGACCCTGAAGGACGCGCTGAACGAGGCGATGCGCGACTGGGTCACGCATGTCGAGGACACCTTCTACATCATCGGCACCGTCGCCGGCCCGCATCCCTACCCGATGATGGTGCGCGACTTCCAGCGCGTGATCGGCGACGAATGCCTGGTGCAGATGCCCGAGATGACCGGGCGCCAGCCCGATGTCGTGCTGGCCTGCGTCGGCGGCGGCAGCAACGCGATGGGCATCTTCTACCCGTACATCGAGCACGCGCAGGTGCGCCTGATCGGCGTCGAGGCGGGTGGCGAGGGCCTGGCCAGCGGCCGCCACGCCGCCTCGCTGGGCGCCGGCGTACCCGGCGTGCTGCACGGCAACCGCACCTACGTGCTGCAGGACGAGGCCGGGCAGATCGCCGAGACCCACTCGGTGTCGGCCGGCCTGGACTACCCGGGCGTCGGCCCCGAGCACGCGTGGCTGAAGGACAGCGGGCGCGCCGAGTACGTCGCGGTGACCGACTCCGAGGCGCTGGAGGCCTTCCACCGGCTGTGCCGCACCGAGGGCATCATTCCGGCGCTGGAGTCCAGCCACGCGCTGGCGCAGGCGATGAAGATGGCCCCGCGGATGCGCGGCGACCAGATCCTGCTGGTCAACCTGTCCGGGCGCGGCGACAAGGACATCGGCAACATCGCCGACATCAGCCGCGCCGAGTTCTTCTGCCGGCCCTCGTGCAAGACGGCCGGCGACGCGGCGCACGAGCAGGCGATCTCCGTGGGGAGGGCGTACCCATGAGTCGTATCGCATCGACGTTCGCGCGCCTGGCGCCGCAAGGCCGCAAGGCGCTGATTCCCTACGTCACCGCCGGCGATCCGGCGCCCGAGGGCACGGTACGCCTGCTGCACGCGCTGGTCGAGGCCGGCGCCGACATGATCGAGCTGGGCGTGCCGTTCTCCGACCCGATGGCCGACGGCCCGGTGATCCAGCGCGCCAACGAACGGGCGCTGGCACGCCGGGTCAGCCTGCGGCAGGTGCTGCAGTGGGCGCGCGAGTTCCGCGCCGGCGACCCCGACACCCCGCTGGTGCTGATGGGCTACGCGAACCCGGTCGAGCGCTTCGGCGTCGAGGCCTTCGTGCGCGAATGCGCGTCCAGCGGGGTCGACGGCGTGCTGATCGTCGACTATCCGCCGGAGGAGTCGGCCGAGTTCGCCGCGCGCCTGCGCGATGCCGGGATCGACCCCATCTTCCTGCTCGCCCCCACCTCCACCACCGCGCGCATGGCGCAGGTGGACTCCATCGCCGGCGGCTACGTCTACTACGTGTCCCTCAAGGGGGTCACCGGTGCCGCGCACCTGGACGTGCAGGACGTGGCGCGGCGCGTGCACGAGCTGCGCCGCCATGTGCGACTGCCGCTGGCGGTGGGCTTCGGGGTGCGCGACGCGGCCGGAGCGGCGGCGCTTGCGGGTTGCGCGGATGCCGTGATCATCGGCTCGCGCATCATCGAACTGATGGAGAACAACCCCGGCGACGCGGCGATCCCCGCCGCCTGCGATTTCCTGCGCGACGTGCGCCAGGCCATGGACCGCGCCGCAGCCGCGGTCAGCGCCTGATCTGCGAGGAGGACATGCGATGAGTTGGCTCGAGAAACTGCTACCGCCGAAGATCCAGCCCAGCGAGGCCGGCAGCCGGCGCCAGATGCCCGAGGGCCTGTGGCTGAAGTGCCCGGCCTGCGAGACCGTGCTGTACAAGACCGACCTGGAACAGAACCAGTACGTGTGCCCGAAGTGCGCGCACCACATGCGCATCGGCGCCCGCCAGCGCCTGGACGCGCTGCTCGACGGCGAGGGCCGCTACGAGATCGGCCAGGAGGTGCTGCCCACCGACGCGCTGAAGTTCAAGGACAGCCGCAAGTACCCGGAGCGCCTGCGCGAGGCGCTGGAGACGACCCAGGAGACCGATGCGCTGGTGGTCATGGGAGGCGCGATCCAGAGCGTGGCGGTGGTCGTGGCCTGCTTCGAGTTCGAGTTCATGGGCGGCTCGATGGGCTCGGTGGTCGGCGAGCGCTTCGTGCGCGGGGTCGACACCGCGCTGGAGCAGAAGGTGCCGTTCCTGTGCTTCACCGCCACCGGCGGCGCGCGCATGCAGGAGGGCCTGCTCAGCCTGATGCAGATGGCCAAGACCAACGCCGCGCTGGCGCGCCTGGCGGCCGCCCGCATCCCGTACATCAGCGTGCTCACCGACCCCACGATGGGCGGTGTCTCGGCCTCGTTCGCCTTCGTCGGCGACGTCGTGCTGGCCGAGCCGAAGGCGCTGATCGGGTTCGCCGGGCCGCGGGTGATCGAGAACACCGTGCGCGAGAAGCTTCCGGAAGGCTTCCAGCGTTCCGAATTCCTGCTGCAAAAGGGCGCGATCGACCGCATCGTCGACCGCCGCGAGCTGCGCACCGAACTGGCGCACCTGCTCGCGCTGCTGCAGCGCCAGCCTGCCGACGCCGTTGTCGGCTGAGCCCGCGGTGGAGCAGGTGGCGGTGCCGGCCGCGGCCGCGATGCGGGACTGGGACCTGGCGCAATGGCTGGAGCATGCGCAGCGCCTGCACGCGCAGGCCATCGAGCTCGGGCTGCAGCGCGTGCAGCGCGTGCGCGAGGCGATGGGGCTGAGCCTGGATTGCGCGGTGTTCACGGTCGGCGGGACCAACGGCAAGGGTTCCACCTGCGCGTTCATCGAGCATGTGCTGCTGGCCGCCGGCTACCGCGTCGGCGTGTACGGCTCGCCGCACCTGGTGGACTTCGAGGAGCGCTGCCGCATCGGCGGCCAGCCGGTGCAGGCGCGGCAACTGACCCCGCACATGCTGGCGGTGGAGCAGGCCCGCAGCAGCCTGCAGCCGCCGGTTGCGCTGACCTACTTCGAATTCACCACGCTGGCCATCCTGCGCCTGCTCGCCGGCGCCGGGCTGGACGCGGTGGTGCTGGAAGTCGGCATGGGCGGCCGGCTGGACGCTGTCAACCTGATCGACGCCGACTGCTCGGTGGTCACCGGCGTGGCGCTGGACCACGTCGAGTTCCTCGGCGGCGACCGCGAGGCCATCGGTTTCGAGAAGGCGGGGATCTTCCGTGCCGGGCGCGTCGCGGTGGTGGCCGATCCGGACCCTCCGCGCAGCCTGCTCGAGCACGCGCAGCGCATCGGCGCGCGGCTGTGGCGGGTGGGCCACGAGTTCGGCTGGAGCAGCGCCGACCGCCAGCAGTGGGACTACCACGGCGCCACGCGCCGCCTTCCCGGGCTGGCCTACCCGACGATGCGCGGCGTGCGCCAGTTGCGCAACGCCAGCGCCGCGCTGGCCGCGCTGGAGGCGTTGCGCGAACGCCTGCCGGTGAGCGCGCAGGACATCCGCATGGGGCTCGCGCAGGCCGAACTGCCGGGCCGCTTCCAGGTGCTGCCGGGGCAGCCGGCGGTGGTGCTGGACGTCGCGCACAATCCGGAAGCCGTGGCGGTGCTGGCCGAAAGCCTCGATGCGATGGGATATTCCCCTCGCACGCATGCGGTTTTCGGTGCGATGGCCGACAAGGACCTGTCGGGAATGATCGCCGCCATCGCGCCGCTGGTGCAGGCCTGGCACCTGTGCGATCTGGCGACGCCGCGGGCGGCGAGCGCGCAGGCGCTGCGCGAGCTGCTCGGCCCCGAGGTTCCGGCGAGCTGCCATGCGTCCCCGCAGGAGGCGCTGCGGCATGCGCTGTCGCAGGTCGGGGCCGCCGATAGAATTGTGGTTTTCGGCTCCTTCTTCACGGTCGGCGACGTGCTCGCACACCGCGCTGCGCGCGGCCGGGACGGCGGTGCGCAGCAGGCCGGCTCCCCGGCGGCCTGAAGACTCCCGCAAGTTTCCGCGGGCCGGGCGTGCAGCGAACGCCGGTCCGTCCAACCGTCGAATGCCATGAAACTGCCTGGAAAGCGTGCCAAGCAAGGCTCCCGCAGCGGCGCGGCCGTGCAACAGGCGCAAAGCGAGGATGTGTTGCGCCTGCGCGCGCGCAGGCGCCTGATCGGCGCCGTGGCGCTGGTGCTGACCGGCGTCGTCGTGTTCCCGCTGATCTTCGAGACCCAGCCCAAGCCCGTGGCCTCGAACATCGCGTTGGTGATTCCTCCGCAGAACCAGGCCAGTTCGGTGGCGCGCCCGGCGGCCCCGGCATCGCCTGCGGCCGCGATGCAGCCCGCGCAGCCCGCCGCGATCAGCAGTCCGCCGGCGCCGCAACCCCGGCCTCAACCGCAGCCTCAACCGCAGCCTCAACCGCAGCCTCAACCGCAGCCACGGCCGCAACCGCAACCGCAACCGCAGCCGCAGCCGCAGCCGCAGCCGCAGCCGCAAGCTCAGGCGCGGCCGCAGCCGCAGCCGCAACCTCGAGCGGCGGCGCCCGTCACCCCGCCGCCGGTCGCCGCGGCGAAGCCGGCGCAGGCCGGACCCGCTCCTCGCCGCGTCGAGTCGGCTCGCCAGGCCCTGGCCGCGCTGGAAGACAAGGCGCCGTCGCAGATCTCGGCGGCGCAGGCCGAACGCGCGGCCGCGTCCGGCGCGCGCTTCGTCGTGCAGGCGGGAGCCTATGCCGACGCGCAATCGGCGCAACAGGTCCGGCGCAGGATCGAGGCGGCCGGGCTGAAGACCTATACCCAGGTCGTCGACACACGAGCCGGCAAGCGCGTGCGCGTGCGGGTCGGCCCGTTCGCGTCGCGCAGCCAGGCCGAGCAGGCGCTCAGGCGTATCGAGAGCCTGGGCATCCAGGCCGCGGTGCTCGGATTGTGAACATCCTCGACTGGCTGCTGCTCGCCGGCCTGCTGCTGTCGGCGCTGGTCGGGCTGCTGCGCGGCGCCGCCTACGAGGTGATCGCGCTGGGAGGCTGGTTCGCCGCCTTCGTGCTGGCGCGCCTGTACGCGGCCCGCCTGGGCGAGCGCTGGCTGCAGATGGTCGCGCAGGCGCAATTGCGCGAGGCGCTGGCATGGGTCGCCTGTTTCGTGCTGGTGTTGCTGGGCGCCGGCGTGCTGGCGACGCTGGCGCGCCTGCTGCTGCGCTCGAGCGGGCTCGGAATGCTCGACCGCAGTCTCGGCGCGGTGTTCGGGGTGCTGCGCGGCGCGCTGGTGATCGTGCTGCTGGCGGTCGCCGCCGCCTACACCCAGCTTCCGCAAAGCGAACTCTGGAGGGGCTCGCTGCTGGCGCCGCTGGCCTCCGCCGCGGCGGCGCGTGTCGCGCCGCTGCTGCCGCTGCGCGCGGCGGTTTCCGCGTCCCCCTCCTTTTCCGTGGCGCACTGACCGCCGCGAATCCGTCCCTCCGCCTGTCCCTGGAGTAGTCGAATCATGTGTGGTGTCGTCGGCGTGGTCTCGAAGCAGCCCGTGAATCAGATGATTTACGACGCGCTGCTGTTGTTGCAGCACCGCGGGCAGGACGCCGCGGGGATCGTCACGGGTCAGGGCGGCAAGCTCTACATGCAGAAGGCGCGCGGCATGGTGCGCGACGTGTTCCGCACCCGCAACATGCGCGCGCTGCCGGGCGACTACGGGCTCGGGCAGGTGCGCTACCCCACCGCCGGCAGCGCCGACAGCGAGGAGGAGGCGCAACCGTTCTACGTCAACGCGCCTTTCGGACTGGCGCTGGCGCACAACGGCAACCTGACCAACACGGAAGCGCTGCGCAGCGAACTCAGCTCGACCGACCACCGCCACATCAACACGGGGTCCGACTCCGAGGTGCTGCTCAACGTGCTGGCGCGCGAGCTCGACCTCGTATCCGACGGGTTGCCGCTGCAGCCCGAGGACCTGTTCCGCGCGGTGCGCGGCGTGCACCGCCGGGTGCGCGGTTCCTACGCGGTGGTGGTGCTGATCGCCGGCCACGGCCTGCTCGCCTTCCGCGACCCCTACGGCATCCGGCCGCTGTGCATCGGCAGCAGCGATACCGACGGCGTCATGGTGGCCAGCGAATCCGTGGCGCTGGAAGGCAACGGCTTTCGCCTGCTGCGCGACATCGCGCCGGGCGAGGCCGTGTACGTCGACCTGCAGGGCGGCACGCGCTTCGAGCAATGCGCCGAGAGCCCGCGCCTGAACCCCTGCATCTTCGAGTTCGTGTACCTGGCGCGTCCCGATTCGGTGCTCGACGGGATTTCGGTGTACCAGGCGCGCCTGAACATGGGCGAGACCCTGGCGCAGCGGGTGATCTCGGTGATGCCCCCCAGCGAGATCGACGTGGTGATCCCGATCCCCGAGTCCAGCCGCCCGTCGGCCATGCAGCTGGCGTGGAAGCTGGGGCGTCCGTATCGCGAGGGCTTCGTGAAGAACCGCTATGTCGGGCGCACCTTCATCATGCCGGGGCAGGCCGTGCGCAAGCGCTCGGTGCGCCAGAAGCTCAACGCCATCGCGCAGGAATTCGAAGGTCGCAACGTGCTGCTGGTGGACGACTCGATCGTGCGCGGAACGACCTCGCGCGAGATCGTGCAGATGGCGCGCGAGGCCGGCGCGCGCAAGGTGTTCCTCGCGTCGGCGGCGCCGCCGGTGCGCTACCCGAACGTGTACGGCATCGACATGCCGACCGCCGCCGAGCTGGTCGCGCACGGCCGCGACGTCGAGGAGGTGCGCCGCATCATCGGCGCCGATGCGCTGATCTACCAGGACCTGGAGGCGATGAAGCGCGCGGTGCGCCGCGTGCGCGAGGACATCGACACCTTCGAGGCCTCGTGCTTCGACGGCTGCTACGTGACCGGCGACGTCGACGCCGCGCTGCGCGGTGCGCGCAGCGCCTGCGACGACGCGCCCGGCGGCGGCATGCTGACGCTGCAGGGGCAGTCGCAGGAGGAGGCGCAGTCATGAATGGCCGACTTCCGCCCGGCGACCCGGGCGCTCCGGACGCATCGGGAGAGGACTGGCATCCCGAGACCCTGGCGGTGCGCAGGTCGACGCCGCGCACGGCGTACGGCGAGCACAGCGACGCGCTGTTCCTCACCAGCAGTTTCCTGCAGGCCGACGCGCAAAGCGCCGCGGCGCGTTTCGCGGGCGACGAGGAAGGCTACGTCTACTCGCGCTTTTCCAACCCCACCGTGGCCGGCATGGAAATGCGGCTGGCCGCGCTCGAGGGGACCGAATGCGCGTTGGCGACGTCCAGCGGCATGGGCGCGATCACGCTGCTGATGCTGGGCCTGCTGAAGGCCGGCGACCATGTCGTGTGCTCGCGCTCGGTGTTCGGAGCGACCATCAAGCTGATCGGCGACGTGTTCGGAAGGTTCGGGGTCGAGTGCAGTTTCGTGTCGCAGACCGATGCCGCCGAGTGGAAGGCCGCGCTGCGTCCCGGACGCACGCGCCTGCTGTTCGCGGAGACGCCGAGCAACCCGCTGGGCGAGGTCTGCGACATCGCCGCGCTGGCCGCACTGGCGCACGACTGCGGCGCCTTGCTGGTGGTCGACAACTGCTTCTGTTCCCCGGCGCTGCAGCGCCCGACGTCCTTCGGCGCCGACATCGTCATGCACTCGGGAACCAAGTTCCTCGACGGGCAGGGGCGTACGCTGGCCGGCGCGCTGTGCGGCACGCGCGAGCTCATCGAGGGCACCTTGCTGCCGGTGCAACGCAGCGCCGGCATCAGTCTGTCGCCGTTCAACGCCTGGGTCGTGCTCAAGGGCATGGAGACGCTGTCGCTGCGCGTGCATGCGCAAAGCGCCCGCGCGCTGGAACTGGCGCTGTGGCTGCAGCAGCATCCGGCGGTGGCGCGCGTGCACTACCCGGGGCTGGTGTCGCACCCGCAGCACGCGCTGGCGATGCGCCAGCAGTCGGGGCAGGGGGGCGCGGTGCTGTCCTTCGACGTCGCGGCCGCCGATGCGCAGCAGGCGCGCGAGCGCGCCTTCGCGCTGATCGACGCCACGCGGCTGTGTTCGATCACGGCCAATTTCGGCGACACCCGCACCACCATCACCCATCCGGCGAGCACCTCGCACGGGCGCCTGAGCGAGCAGCAGCGCACCGCAGCCGGAATCGGGCAGGGCCTGATCCGCATCGGCGTCGGTCTCGAGCACATCTCGGACATCCAGGCCGACCTCGAGCGCGGGCTCGCGCCGATGGCCTGAGCCAGTGGCCGCGCCGGCAGGCGCGGCGCGTCCCCTTTTCGTCCGCGAGCCGTCCACGTCGTCATGAACCCGACCCCCGCACGCACCCGCTTCGCTCCCAGCCCCACCGGCTTCATCCATCTCGGCAACATCCGCTCGGCGCTGTATCCCTGGGCCTTCGCCCGCCACCACGGCGGCCAGTTCGTGCTGCGCATCGAGGACACCGATACCGAGCGCTCGACGCAGGCCGCCGTCGACGTGATCCTGCAGTCGATGCAGTGGATGGGTCTGGACTACGACGAAGGCCCGATCTACCAGATGCAGCGCATGCCGCGCTACCGGGACGTGCTGCGCCAGCTGGTGGACGCCGGCCATGCCTACCCCTGCTACATGAGCACGGCCGAGCTCGACGCGCTGCGCGAGCGCCAGATGGCGGCCGGACTCAAGCCGCGCTACGACGGGACCTGGCGCCCCGAGCCGGGCAAGACGCTGCCGCCGGTTCCCGAAGGCGTGCAGCCGGTGCTGCGATTCCGCACCCCGGCGCACGGCAGCGTGAGCTGGCA
The DNA here is from genome assembly GCA_021816585.1 of Pseudomonadota bacterium. Classification (GTDB taxonomy): domain Bacteria; phylum Pseudomonadota; class Gammaproteobacteria; order Burkholderiales; family Burkholderiaceae_C; genus Thiomonas_A. The sequence goes on from JAKAXL010000006.1 coordinate 52,022, forward strand.
GGACCGGGTCAAGGGCCAGGTCAGCTTCGACAATGCCGAGCTCGACGACCTGGTGATCGCACGCCCGGACGGGACCCCGACCTACAACTTCTGCGTCGTGGTCGACGACATCGACATGCGCATCAGCCATGTCATCCGCGGCGACGACCACGTCAACAACACGCCGCGGCAGATCCACATCTTCCGCGCACTGGGCAGCGAACCTCCGGTGTACGCGCACCTGCCCACGGTGCTCAACGAGCAGGGCGAGAAGCTGTCCAAGCGCAACGGCGCGAAAAGCGTGCTGCAGTACCGCGACGAAGGCTACCTGCCCGACGCCATGGTCAATTACCTGGCCCGACTGGGCTGGTCGCATGGCGACGCCGAGGTGTTCAGCCGCGAGCAGTTCGTGCAATGGTTCGATCTCGACCACCTGGGCCGCTCGGCGGCGCAGTTCGACGGCGAGAAACTCAAGTGGATCAACGCGCAGTACCTGCGCGCGCTGCCGCTGCCGCAACTGGCGCAGCAACTGCGCCCCTTCCTCGAGCGCCTCGGGTTGCGCGAGCATGGGGTGGACCTGCAGGCGGCGGCGGGCTTGTTGCGGGAGCGGGCCGGCACGCTGCTGGAGATCGCCGAGCTGTGCGAGATGTTCTATGGCGAGGCGCAGCCGCAGGAGCAGGATCTGCAGCCCCTGCTGACGCCGACGGTTCGCGAGGCCCTGGGTGAACTCGTCGGGCGCCTGCAAGCCCTCGCGCAGTGGGACGCGGCGTCGATCTCCGCGGCGCTCAAGCAGCTGCTGGGCGAGCACAAGCTGAAGATGCCGCAACTGGCCATGCCGTTGCGCCACATGGTCACGGGTCGCGCGCACACTCCCTCGGTCGACGCGGTGCTGGCGCTGTTCCCGCGCGCCACCGTGCTGGAGCGGATTCGCGCGCATCTGCGCGCGTGAGGGGGCGGCAAGGCCGGTCGCGGCGACGGCGTTGCCGCGTGCCGGAGGACGCGCGAGTCCGCACCGGGGAGGCTCGGCGTGTGGCGCTGATGCGACGTTTCGGGTTACAATTGCACAGTGCGCCCAAGGGAATGGAATGCGCGCCGGCCAGGTGCCGGCGGGGAGTCATTCCTGCGGGTTCGACGTCGGCACGGGCTCGCGGCGCGGCTTGGCAGCGCGCTGGCTCGGGGTGGTTGCGTCGGGGGTGAATCCGTCGAAACCGCTACCCGGGAGGGCAACATGGCATATCACCCTGCGATCCGCATGGTTTCGCACGATGAAAGCCGGGTTGCGGCGGGCAAGTGTACCTGGATGTCCGGGCTTGTCCAGCCCCCACATCCGGGGCGGGTGTGACCAGGCGCGAGGCCGGGGATTCTCCCCGGCGGCGCGCCCGGCCGAACGGAGCCGCCCGTGGCGTTGGATCCGCGTGTTTCCGGACGGTGCTGGCAGGTCCGCGCAGCGTGGCGCGCGGCTGCGGGCCGAGGATGTTGTTTTGTTTTTTGAAAAGGGCGAGCCGTGGCGAAAACGACGACTACTACGCGCAAATCCGGGGATCTCGACACTGATTCGGTGGCCACCAAGACCCAGGCGTCCAAGCAGCCCAACCCCTGGGATCTGATGATGGAAAACGCCGCCGAGGTCGCATCGACCTTCCGCAAGCGGCCGCAAGTGAAGGTTTCCTCGCCCTGGCGCGAAGGCTTCGGGCGTCCCCTTTCGCAGCGCTCGCGCGAGATCTACGAGCACATCACTGCGAACAAGACCCGGCTGAAGCAGAAGTAAGCCGAGGGGCCGGCCGCGTCGCGGCCGGCTTCAGCGTGCCTGTGCCAGTGCCTGCGCGCACTCGTGCACCAGGCGCGGCCCCTGGTAGATCAGGCCGGTGTACAACTGCACCAGGTCGGCTCCGCAGCGCCTTTTCTCGACCGCGTCGCGGGCATCCAGCACGCCGCCGACCCCGATGATCGGGTAGTCCGGGCCGAGGTGTTCGCGCAGCAGCGAGATCACCCGGTTCGACAATTCGCGCACCGGCGCGCCGCTGAGCCCGCCAGTCTGGTCGGCGTGCCGCAGTCCCTCGACGCCGGCGCGCGAGACCGTGGTGTTGGTGGCGATCACGCCGTCCATGCCGTGGCGCACCAGCGCGTCGGCCAGTGCGTGCACATGTGCGGTTTCCAGGTCCGGGGCGACCTTCAGCAGCATCGGCACGCGCCGTCCCTGCTGGTCGGCCAGGCGCTCGCGCTGCGCCGCCAGTCCGCCGAGCAGCGCCTCCAGCGCATCGTCGCCCTGCAGACGGCGCAGTCCCGCGGTGTTCGGCGACGACACGTTGACCGTGACGTAGTCGGCGTGTTCGTGCACCGCGCGCAGGCAGGCGGCGTAGTCGTCGAGCGCGGATTCGATCGGCGTGGCCGCGTTCTTGCCGATGTTCAGCCCCAGCGGGACCTCGCGGCGGCTTCGCCGCACGTTGCGCAGGAAGGCCTCGAGCCCCTGGTTGTTGAAGCCCATGCGATTGATCAGCGCGCGCGCCGAGCCCAGGCGGAACAGGCGCGGGCGCGGGTTGCCTCCCTGCGGCAGCGGGGTCACCGTGCCGACCTCGACGAAGCCGAATCCCAGCGCGGCCAGTGCGTCGATGGCCTCGCCGTTCTTGTCCAGCCCGGCCGCGAGCCCGACGCGGTTCGGGAAGTCCAGGCCCAGCAGGCGCACCGGGTCGATGACGCGCGGCTCGGCCAGCAGCAGGCTCAGGCCGCACTGGTGCACCCCGCGCAGCGTACGCAGGCTGAGCTGGTGGGCGACTTCGGGGTCGAGCCTGAACAGCAGCGACCGGATCAGCGCATACGGCAGGGGCATGAGTGTCGAGCTCGTTCCGGGAGCGGCGATAATACGGTGTTCGCCTGCGCGGCAAGCCTGCTTGCGCCTAGCGCGTGTCGAACGGGTGGGGCTGGCGCCGGCGTTTCGCTGTCCCGCCTGCGCGACGCCTGCGCCCCGCCTCTCCCCCCGCCTCTTCCCCCGCCTCTACCCTCTACAGGCATTCATGACCCAGGACGAATTGAAACAGGCGGTGGCCCGCGCGGCCCTGCGCCACGTCGTGCCCGACACCGTGATCGGCGTGGGTACCGGATCGACGGTGAACTTTTTCATCGATGCGCTGGCCACGATGCGCGCACGCGTGCGCGCCGCGGTGTCGAGTTCGGAGCGCAGCAGCGAGCGGCTGCGCGCGCACGGCATCGAGGTGCTCGACCTCAACCAGGTCGAACGCATCCCGGTGTACGTCGACGGCGCCGACGAGATCGACCCGGGCGGCGCGATGATCAAGGGCGGGGGCGGAGCGCTGACCCGCGAGAAGATCATCGCCGAGGCCGCCGAGCGCTTCGTGTGCATCGTCGATTCGAGCAAGCTGGTGCCGGTGCTGGGCAGCTTCCCGCTGCCGGTCGAGGTGGTCCCGATGGCGCGCGAGCGGGTGCGCGCGCGCCTGCGCGAGTCCGGCGGGGATCCGGTGCTGCGCGAGGGCTTCGTCACCGACAACGGCAATCAGATCCTCGACGTGCACGGGCTGCGCATCGAGCACCCGGCGGAGCTGGAAAGCCGGCTGAACCAGATTCCCGGCATCGTCACGGTGGGGCTGTTCGCGCGACGCGGCGCCGACATCGCCCTGGTGGGCGGCGCCGACGGCGTCACGCAGCGCGACTTCGACTGAAACGCATCGGCGCCTTCGGCCGCGCGGGCCGCGGCGACCCGGCCCGCTAGAACCTGAAGCCGGGCGGCGCGTTCGGGTCGGGGGGCGCCACCACCGACGGCTGCGCGGGCGTCGCGCTCCGCGGGCGCGGCGCGGCCGACGCCGCGCCGTTGGCGGGGGCTGCTCCGGACAGCGGCGGCACCAGCGACTGCGGGATCGCGAAGCGATAGTCGCCCGGCAGTTGCGATTCGCGCGGGTAGCCTGCCGCGCTGAGAGCCTGGTCCCACGCGCCGGAGTTGAAGCCCGGCGCGAGGTCGACCCCGGCCACGCTCAGCAGCGGCAGTTCCATCGACGGATCCATGGCCTTGAGCGCCTGCGCGTCCTGCGGCGTCACGATCGTCTTCTCGGAGTAGGGGATGCCGCGCTTGCGCAGCAGCTGCACGCCGGAGTCGCAGGCCTTGCAGTCGGGTGTGGTGTAGATCACCACCGGCGCGCTTTGCTGCAGTTCGCGCAGATGCCGCGGCAGCGCCGAGGCCGGCGTGGCCGCCAGGCCCGGGACGACGGCGGAGTGCGCACTCGATGGCGGCACGTCGGTGAAGGTGACGCTGCCGTCGGGTCCGACGACCTTGTACACCGCCCATGCCGGCGCCGCCGTGCCCAGCAGCAGCATGATCCCGAGCAGGGCTGGCGCCCCGGTATGCAGAACCCATCGCATCGCAATCGCTCCTGGTTGCCGCGCCGGCGCGCCGACGCTCAGCCGTGTCCGGCCATGCCCTGATGACGCAGCAGCGCGTCGATGTTCGGGTCGCGCCCGCGGAACGCGCGGAACGACTCGATGGCGTCGCGGCTGCTGCCCCGCGCGAGGATCTCGTCGCGGAAACGCGCGCCGGTGTCCGGGTCGAGCACTCCGTGCTCCTCGAAGTGCGCGTAGGCGTCTGCCGACAACACCTCCGCCCACTTGTAACTGTAGTACCCGGCGGCGTATCCACCAGCAAAAATATGCGAAAAGCTGTGCTGGAATCTGGAGAATTCGGGCGCGAACACCACAGCCACTTCGTCGCGCACCTGCGCCGCCACGTCCGCGACGGCCTGCGCGGTGAATTCGCGCAGGTCGCGATGCACCCGCAGGTCGAACAGCGAGAACTCCACCTGGCGCAGCGTGTGCATGCCCGACTGGAAATTGCGCGCCGCCAGCATGCGCTCGAACATCGCCCGCGGCAGTGCCTCGCCGGTGTCGACGTGGCAGCCGAGCTCGCGCAGCACCTCCCATTCCCAGCAGTAGTTCTCGAGGAACTGGCTGGGCAGCTCGACGGCGTCCCATTCCACGCCGCTGAGTCCGGAGGCGGCGAGCTCGTCGACGCGGGTCAGCAGGTGGTGCAGCGCATGGCCGAACTCGTGGAACAGGGTCTGCACGTCGTCGTGGCTGAGCAGCGCCGGGCGCGCGCCGATGCCCCGCGCGAAGTTGCAGGTCAGCAGGGCCACCGGGGTCTGCAGCGTGCCGTCGGGGCGCTGCCAGCGCCCGCGGGCGTCGTCCATCCAGGCGCCGCCGCGCTTGCCCGCTCGCGCGTAGAGATCGGTGTAGAAGTGCCCGACCAGCTCGCCGTCGCCGCGCTCGACCCGCCACAGGCGCACGTCGGGGTGCCAGGCGCCGTGCGCCGGCTGCTCGAGCACGCGTACGCCGAACAGGCGCCGCACCAGCTCGAACAGGCCGGCCAGCACCCGCGGCTCGGTGAAGTACTGGCGCAGCTCCTGCTCCGAATAGTCGAAGCGCTGCTCGCGCAGGCGCTCCGACGCGAAGGCGATGTCCCAGGCCTGCAGCTCGGCCAGCCCGAGCTGCGCGGCGGCGAACTCGCGCAACTCGCGCAGGTCGCGTTCGGCGTAGGGGCGCGCGCGCCGCGCCAGGTCCAGCAGGAAGTCCTCGACCTGGCGCGGGCTGTCGGCCATCTTCGGCTGCAGCGAGAGTTCGGCGAAGTCGCCGAAGCCGAGCAGGCGCGCCTGCTCGAAGCGCAGCGCCAGCAGCTCGGCCATGATGTCGGAGTTGTCCAGGCGCGGATCCCCGAGCTCGCTGGCGCGGGTCACGTAGGCGCGGTACATCGCCTGGCGCAACTCGCGGTCCCGCGCCTGCTGCATCAGCGGCACGTAGCTGGGCTGGTGCAGCGTGAACACGTAGCCCGAGTCGTCGCCGGCGGCTTCGCGCGCGGCCTGCAGCAGGTCCTGCGGCAGCCCCTCGACCTGGTGCGCGTCGGCGCGCAGCGTGAAGGCGTCGGTCGCGTCCAGCAGATGCTCGGAAAAGGCCTGCTCGAGCTCGGCGCTGCGCTGCTCGATGGCGGCGTAGCGCGCGTGCGCCTGGCCGCTCAGTTCGGCTCCGCTCAGACGCAGGTCGCGCAGCGCGTGCTCGACGATGCGTCGGCGCAACGGGGTCAGCGCGGCGAAGCCGCCGCCGTCGCGCAGCGCGCGGTAGCGCGCGTACAGCCGCGGATCGGCGCCGAGCTCGGTCCACACCTCGGTGACCCGCGGGAGCATCTCGTTGAAGGCTCGTCGCAGCTCCGGCGTGTCGACCACCGCATGCAGATGCGACACCATGCCCCAGGCGCGCCCCAGCGACTCCGTGGCCAGCTGCAGCGGCTCCACCAGGTCGTCCCAGCCCGGTTGCGCGGGCCCGTCCGGCGCGCAGACCTGCTCGAGCGTGGAGCGCACCCGCGCCACGCACTCGCGCACCATGGGCTCGATGTCCTGCGGGCGCAGCGCGGCGTAGTCGGGAAGCTGCGTCGCATGCGGAGCGGCGGCGCGGGCCTGCGGAGTGGAGCCGGCGCTCGAGCGCGCGGCGTCGGGGGCTGCGGAGTTCATGGTGAGGCGCTTGCGGACGGTTGCAGGGCGGCGCGCCCGCGGGCGCGCAGGTTCATCGTGCATCGAGCTTGCCGCGCCGCCTGCGGCGCGGCGCCTCAGGCCTGTTCGCAGGCCTGCACGGTATTCGACAACAACATCGCGATGGTCATCGGGCCGACCCCACCGGGAACGGGGGTGATCCAGTCCGCCACCTCGCTGGCGCCGGCGAAGTCCACGTCGCCGCACAGCTTGCCGTCGTCGAGCCGGTTGATGCCGACGTCGATCACCGCGGCGCCGGGCTTGATCATGTCGCCGCGGATCATGCGCGGGCGACCCACCGCGGCCACCAGCACGTCGGCGCGACGGCAGGTGTCGGCCAGGTCGGGGGTGCCGCTGTGGGCGATGGTGACGGTGGCGTTCATGCCCAGCAGCATCAGCGCCATCGGCTTGCCGACGATGTTGGAGCGTCCGACCACCACCGCGTGGCGGCCGCGCAGGTCGGCCAGGCCGATGTCTTCCAGCATGCGCACGCAGCCCAGCGGGGTGCAGGGGCGGAATCCGGGCTGGCCGACCATCAGCGCGCCGGCGCTGGCGACGTGGAATCCGTCGACGTCCTTGCGCGGCGAGATCGCCTCGATGACGCGCTGCGCATCGATGTGCGCGGGCAGCGGCAGCTGCACCAGGATGCCGTGCACCGCATCGTCGTGGTTCAACGCGTGGATGCGCGCCAGCAGCTCGGCCTCGCGCAGCCCGGAGTCGAATTCGAAATGCAGCGAACGGATTCCCGCCTGCTCGCAGGCGGCGATCTTGTTGCGCACGTAGACCTGGCTGGCGGGGTCGCTGCCGACCAGGATCACCGCCAGCGCGGGTTCGCGTCCGGCGGCGCGCAGCGCGGCGGCGCGTTCGGCGACTCCGGCACGCAGCCGGGTCGCCAGGGCCTTTCCATCGATGATGCGGGCTGTCATTGGCAGGGGAGTTCGGGCGGGCGCGCCCGGGGCGGTCATTTGTTCGCGCCGAGCGCGATCTTCAGCAGGTCGGCCACGGTGTTGGCCCCCAGCTTTTCCATGATGTTGGCCCGGTGCGCCTCGACGGTCTTGATGCTGATGTTCAGGTCGTCGGCGATCTGCTTGTTCAGGCGTCCGGCGACGATGCGCTCGAGCACCTGCGATTCGCGGCTGGTCAGTTTCGACAGCAGCGCCTCGCGGCTGGCGCTTTGCGCGTGTTCCTCGAGGTCGACGCGGGCCTTCTGCAGCATGCGGTCGACGAGGTCGCGCAGCAGGTTCTCGTTGAAGGGCTTCTCGATGAAGTCGATGGCGCCCTTCTTCATCGTCGCCACCGCCATCGGCACGTCGCCGTGGCCGGTGATGAAGGCCAGCGGCAGGCTCTGCCCGCGCTGCAGCAGTCGCTCCTGCAGTTCCAGGCCGCTCATGCCGGGCATGCGCACGTCGACGATCAGGCAGGCCACCTCGCGCGGGTCGAAGCGCGACAGGAAGGCCTCGGCCGAATCGAAGCAACGCACGCGGTAGTCGTTGCCTTCGAGCAGCCATTGCAGGGAGTCGCGCACGGCTTCGTCATCGTCGATGACGTACACGGTACCTTTGGTCGCTGGTTTCATGGACTCGTCGGGTCAAGGGCGGGTGCAGCGGGCGAAGCGGCCGGCTCGGCCGTCGCAGCGGGAAGGTCCGTGCCCGGCGGCGCCGATGCGGCGGCGCCACTGCGGGGCGGGGGCTCCAGCGGCAGCGTGAAGCGGAACACGCTGCCGCTCAGAACCTCCCCATTGTATTGATTCTCGGCCCACAGACGACCTTCGTGGAACTCGACGATCGACCGGCAGATGTTCAGCCCGATTCCGAGGCCTTCGCTCTTTGTCGTGTAGAAAGCTTCGAACAGGTGCCCCATGACTTCCTCGGACACCCCGGTTCCGTTGTCGCGCACGATGAAGTGCACCAGTCCGTCCTGCTGCGCGATGTCGAGTTCGACACTGCGCAGCACGCCGCTGCGTCCCGCCTTGTCGACCGCCTCGGCGGCGTTGCGCAGCAGGTTGAGCAGCACCTGCTCGATCAGGATGGGGTCCGCGTGCAGCGCCGGGATGCCGGGGGCGATGTGGGTGAACAGGCGCACGTTGCGCCGGCGCATCTCGATCTCGGCCAGCTCGAGGGTGTTCTGCACGATGTCCTGCACGCGGCAGGCGACGCGATGGGGCTCGTTCTTCTTCACGAAGTCGCGCACGCGGCGGATCACCGCGGCCGCCCGCTGCGCCTGGCGCGCGGTCTTCTCCAGCGCGGGTTGCAGGTCGTCGGCGGGCATCGAGCGGTTGCGCAGGCGAGCGATCATGCCCGAGCAGTAGTTGTTGATCGCGGTCAGCGGCTGGTTGAGTTCGTGGGCCAGCGACGAGGCCATCTCGCCCATGGCGATCAGGCGGCTGGTGATCTGCGCCTTCTCTTCCTGGTTGCGCGCGATCTCCTCGGCCTGGTGGCGCGCCGTGACGTCGGTGGCGATGAGCATCTGCACGACCCGCGCGTCCACCCACTGGATGTAGCGCTGGCGCACGTCGAACCAGCGGTCCAGCGCGGCCACGTGGATTTCGTGCACCTGCGCCTGCGCGTGCAGGAACTCGTCGGCGGGAAGCCCGGCGAAGCTGTCGACGGCATCGTCGCCGTCGACCCCCGAGCCCGGCGGAGGCTCCTGGCCGCTGAGCAGGTGGTGGCCGTGCGCGGAGGCGCCGAACCACTGCCGGTACAGCTTGTTCGCGTAGAGCTGTTCGTCGCGGTCGATGGCCAGCACGGACACCGCGGCGTCGAGCCCCTCCAGCACCGCCACGAAGCGCTCGTGCGAGGCCGCCAGCTCCTGGCGGATGCGCGTCGGCTCGGTGATGTCGGTGATCGAGGTCACCCAGCCGGTCTGGCGGTCGCGGTTGTCGATCAGCGCCGACACGTACACCCGCGCGTCGAACTCGCTGCCGTCGCGCCGTGCCAGCTTCAGCGCGAAGCCCGACGGCGGCGCCAGTCCGTCGAGGGTCTGCTGCAGCGCCAGCGCCATCTCGGCCGAGCGCCGCGCCGGCCAGTACGGATGCGGCGGGCCCTGGCCGACCAGTTCATGCTCGGAAAAGCCCGTCATCTTGCAAAAGGCCATGTTCACATAGGTGATGCGGCCCTTCAGGTCGATGGCCTGCATCCCGGTGGACAGCGAGTTCTCCATCGCGCGCCGGAACGCGGTCTCGCGGGTCAGGCTTTCCTGGGTCTGCAGGCGCTCGCGCATCTGGCGCCAGCTGCCCCATTGCATCCACAGCATCAGCGCCGACAGCACGAACACGGCCCAGTACAGGCCGCGCACCGTCCAGCCCGGGCTGGAGTGGTAGCTGTTCACGCGCATCGCCAGCCCGGCCTGGAAGGGCTGCAGGGCCACCAGGTACTGCAGGGGCTTGCGCTCGATGTTGCCGGTTGCGGTGCTGGCCAGCACCTGGCCGCTGATCTTGTCGACCAGCGCCACCGCGTAGCGGCTGCTGAGCTCCTGCACCGTGGTGCTGCGCAGCAGGCCGTCGATCGAGAACACCGCGCCGACGGTGCCCGCGAAATGCGTGCCCAGCACCACCGGGGTGGCCGATTCGACCACCCAGCCCAGGTTGGGGATGCGGTAGGGCACGCCGTACACCGGGCGCATCTGCCTTTGCGCCAGTTGCTGCAGGCGCTGCGACTCGATCTGCGTCGAGCGGTGGTCGGCGTCCACCCAGCGCATGTCGCGCGGCACCGCCGGGCTGACCACCAGGTGCGACAGCTGGCCGGTGGCGTCGGTCGCATACACCACCATCGCCGGCGCGTGCTGCTGCAGGAAGCCGTGCGCCAGCACCGGGAAGCGGTCGTTGCCGCGGCGCGTCTCCAGCGCGTTGGCCATCGACTGCAGCTGCTCCTGCATCAGGGCCATTTCCAGGCTCATGCGCTGGCGTGCCCACTCGGTGTCGCGCTGCAGCGTGTCGTGCTCGCGCTGCAGCTCGGTCTGCTGGGTGTAGCGCACCAGCGCGGCCGCGGCGCCGAGGAACAGCACCAGCGAGAACAGCGGAACGAACAGCAGCAGGCGGTCGGCGTTGCCGCTGATCAGCAGCGGGCGCACGCGCTGGCGCAGGCGTCGGGACAGGGAAACGAACAGGCTCACGGCGCAAGTCTATGCAAAGCCGCAGGGGCGGAGCATGCTTCGGGGATGCATGCGGCCGTTGTGCCGCCGCGGTGCCCCGTGCGCGCAGACCTTTCCCGGATCCCGGGAGGCCCTGCCGGTGACGCGTTAAATTCCACAATATAAAATCGCATATTGTCATTCAAAAAATTCTTTGCCATACTCGCCCTTCGGAAAGCGCCGGGGTGCCCCAGGCTTTTCCATCCCCCGCGTGGGACGGGCGCAGCCGGTCCCTGGGGTACATCCAGATCCAGAGGAGACCCACCATGGCAGCAGTCCCCGATTCCGACGCGCGCGCGCCGGCCGCCAACGATGCCGACCCCCAGGAAACCCGCGAGTGGCTCGACGCGCTGCAGGCGCTGATCGCCAGCGAGGGGCGCGAGCGCGCCCACTTCCTGCTCGAGTCGCTGCTCGACCAGGCGCGCCAGGACGGCGTCGACATGCCCTTCTCGGCCAACACGGCCTATGTGAACACCATCCCGCCGGACCTTGAAGAGCGAAATCCCGGCAACGTGGAGATCGAGGAGAGGCTGCGCGCGTACATGCGCTGGAACGCGATGGCGATGGTGGTGCGGGCGAACCGCCTGCACCCGGCGGACGGCGGAGACCTCGGCGGGCACATCGCGTCCTTCGCGTCGCTGGCGACGATGCTGGGCAGCGGCTTCAACCATTTCTGGCACGCGCCGAGCGAGGACCATGGCGGCGACCTGGTGTACTTCCAGGGACACAGCGCGCCGGGCATCTATGCCCGCGCCTTCCTCGAGGGGCGCCTGAGCGAGGAACAACTGGAGCATTTCCGCCAGGAGGTCGACGGCAAGGGCCTGTCGAGCTATCCGCACCCGAAGCTGATGCCCGATTTCTGGCAGTTCTCGACGGTGTCGATGGGCCTCGGGCCGATCATGGCGATCTACCAGGCGCGCTACCTGAAGTACCTGCACGCGCGCGGGATCGCCGACACCTCCAAGCGCAAGGTGTGGGTGTTCTGCGGCGACGGCGAGATGGACGAGCCGGAATCGCTGGGCGCGATCGGCCTGGCCGCGCGCGAGAAGCTCGACAACCTGGTGTTCGTCGTCAACTGCAACCTGCAGCGCCTGGACGGCCCGGTGCGCGGCAACGGCAAGATCATCCAGGAACTCGAGGCCGAGTTCCGCGGCTCCGGCTGGAACGTGATCAAGCTGATCTGGGGCTCGTACTGGGACCCGCTGCTGGCGCGCGACAAGGAAGGCATCCTGCGCCAGGTGATGATGGACGTGCTCGACGGCGACTACCAGGCCATGAAGGCCAACGACGGCGCCTTCGTGCGCAAGCACTTCTTCGGCCGCCATCCGAAGCTGCTCGAGATGGTCAAGAACCTGAGCGACGAGGACATCTGGCGCCTCAACCGCGGCGGCCATGACCCGAGCAAGGTCTACGCCGCCTTCCACGCCGCGGCGCATCACCAGGGGCAGCCCACGGTGCTGCTGGTGAAGACCATCAAGGGCTACGGCATGGGCCAGGCCGCCGAGGCGCGCAACGTGGCGCACCAGGTGAAGAAGCTCACCGACGAGGACATCCGCGAGTTCCGCGACCGCTTCAACATCCCGGTGCCCGACCACGACCTGCCGAAGCTGCCGTTCTTCCGTCCCGCCGACGACACGCCGGAGATGCAGTACCTGCACGCGCGCCGCAAGGCGCTGGGCGGCTACCTGCCGCAGCGCCGGCGCAAGGCCGACGAGCAGCTGCCGCTGCCGCCGCTGGCGGAGATCTTCAAGCCCATGCTCGAGCCGACCTCGGAAGGCCGCGAGATCTCCACCACCCAGGCCTACGTGCGCTGCCTCAACCAGCTGCTGCGCGACAAGACCCTGGGCCCGCGCGTGGTGCCGATCCTGGTCGACGAGACCCGCACCTTCGGCATGGAGGGGCTGTACCGGCAGATCGGCATCTACGCGCCGGAAGGCCAGAAGTACACCCCGGTGGACCGCGGCGAGGTGATGTACTACCGCGAGGACAAATCCGGGCAGATCCTGCAGGAGGGGATCACCGAGGCCGGGGGCATGTGCTCGTGGATCGCCGCCGCGACCTCCTACTCGCACAGCAACCGCATCACCATTCCGTTCTTCATCTACTACTCGATGTTCGGCTTCCAGCGCATCGGCGACCTCGTGTGGGCGGCGGGCGACATGCTGGCGCGCGGCTTCCTGCTCGGCGGCACCTCCGGGCGCACGACCCTCAACGGCGAGGGCCTGCAGCACGAGGACGGACACAGCCAGGTGCTGGCGTCGAACGTGCCCAACTGCATCAGCTACGACCCCAGCTTCGCGCACGAGGTCGCGGTGATCCTGCACAGCGGGCTGCAGCGCATGGTGGTGGACCAGGAGGACGTGTTCTTCTACATCACGCTGCTCAACGAGAACTACGCGCAACCGGGCTTGCAGGCCGGCACCGAGGAGCAGATCCTCAAGGGCATGTACCTGTGCCGCCCGGGCGCCAAGGCCGCCAAGGGCAAGTCGCGCGTGCAGCTGCTGGGTTCGGGCGCGATGCTGCGCGAAGTGCTGGCGGCGGCCGACATGCTGGAAAAGGACTGGGGCGTGGCCGCCGACGTGTGGAGCTGCCCGAGTCTCAACGAGCTGGCGCGCGAAGGCCGCGACTGCGAGCGCTGGAACCTGCTGCACCCGCAGTCGCAGCCGCGCAAGAGTTTCGTCGCGCAGCAGCTGGAGCCGCACGACGGCCCGGTGATCGCCTCCACCGACTACGTGCGCCTGTATGCCGAGCAGATCCGCCCGTACCTGCCGGCGGGGCGCAACTTCCGCGTGCTCGGCACCGACGGATTCGGGCGCTCGGACACGCGCACCAAGCTGCGGCGCCACTTCGAGGTGGACCGCCACTTCGTCGTGCTGACCGCGCTGCGCAGCCTGGTCGACGAGGGCAAGCTCAAGGCCTCCGCGGTGGCCGATGCGATCAGCCGCTACGAGATCGACGCCGAGCGCATCAACCCGCTGCTGGCCTGATGCGCCGGACACGAACACGGAGACACGCGAGATGGCAAGCACGATGCAGGTGAAGGTTCCCGACATCGGGGATTTCAAGGATGTGGAGGTGATCGAGCTGCTGGTCAAGCCGGGGGACCGGATCGAGGCCGAGCAGTCGCTGGTCACGGTGGAGAGCGACAAGGCGAGCATGGAGATCCCGAGCAGCGCGGGCGGCGTGGTGAAGTCGCTGCTGGTCAAGCTGGGGGACAAGGTCAGCGAGGGCACGCCGCTGCTGGAGCTGGAAGCGGACGAGGCGGCTGCCGCCGCGGCCCCGCAGCAAGCGCCTGCCGCGGCCGCGGCGCCGCAGCCGCAGGCGGCCCCGCAGCAGCCGGCCGCGGCGCCTGTCGCGCAGGCGGCCTCGCAGCAAGCCGCCGAACGGGCGGCGCAGGCCGAGCTGGCATCGCAACCGCGCCGTCCGGTGCCGCCCACCGCGGCCTTGCCGCCGGTCGAGTCCGAAGCGAATCCGGCGCGCCTGCCGCACGCGTCGCCGTCGGTGCGCAGGCTGGCACGCGAACTCGGCGTGCCGCTGGACGAAGTGCGAGGCAGCGGACCGAAGGGGCGCATCACCCCCGAGGACGTGCAGTCCTTCGTGAAGGCGGTGATGAGCGGGCAGCTGAGCACGCGCGCCGCGGCCCGGTCGGGCGGCGCGCGCGCCGGCGGTCTGGACCTGCTGCCGTGGCCGCAGGTGGACTTCTCGCGCTTCGGTCCGGTGTCCACGCAGGCGCTGTCGCGCATCAAGAAGATCTCGGGCCCGAACCTGGCGCGCAACTGGGTGATGATTCCGCACGTCACGCAGTTCGACCAGGCCGACATCACCGATCTGGAGGAGTTCCGCAAGTCGGCCAACGCGTCGCCGAGTTCCGGCGGCGTCAAGCTGACCATGCTGGCTTTCGTCATGAAGGCCTGCTGCACCGCGCTCAAGCTGATGCCCGCCTTCAACGCGTCGCTCGACGACAAGGGCGAGAACCTGGTGCTGAAGGACTACGTGCACCTGGGATTCGCCGCCGACACGCCGCATGGCCTGGTGGTGCCGGTGCTGAAGGACGCCGACAAGAAGGGCCTGCGCCAGCTCGCCGCCGAGATGGGGCAGCTGGCGGCCACCGCGCGCGACGGCAAGCTCAAGCCGGCGGACATGCAGGGCGCCAGCTTCACGATCTCCAGCCTCGGCGGAGTCGGCGGGACCGCGTTCACGCCGATCATCAATGCGCCGGAGGTGGCGATCCTCGGGCTTTCGAAATCCCAGTTCCAGCCGGTGTGGGACGGCACGCAGTTCCAGCCGCGCCTGATGCTGCCGCTGTCGCTGTCGTACGACCACCGCGTGATCGACGGCGCGATGGCCGCGCGCTTCACGACCTTGCTGGGCGAGCTACTCGGCGACCTGCGCCGGGTGCTGCTGTGATCCGGGGAGACGCGAGATGGCAGGCACGATGCAGGTGAAGGTTCCCGACATCGGGGATTTCAAGGATGTGGAGGTGATCGAGCTGCTGGTCAAGCCGGGGGACCGGATCGAGGCCGAGCAGTCGCTGGTCACGGTGGAGAGCGACAAGGCGAGCATGGAGATCCCGAGCAGCGCGGGCGGCGTGGTGAAGTCGCTGCTGGTCAAGCTGGGGGACAAGGTCAGCGAGGGCACGCCGCTGCTGGAGCTGGAAGCGGACGAGGCGGCTGCCGCCGCGGCCCCGCAGCAAGCGCCTGCCGCGGCCGCGGCGTCGCCGCGGCAGGAAGCTGCCGCGCAACCGGCCGCGGCGCCCGTCGCGCGACCCGCGCCCGCGCCCGCGCCCGCGCCCGCGGCCGCGGCCGCCTATGTCGGTGCGGTCGACCACGAGTGCGACGTGCTGGTGCTCGGCGCCGGGCCCGGCGGGTATTCGGCGGCCTTCCGCGCCGCCGACCTCGGGCTGAAGGTCGTGCTGGTCGAGCGCTACGCCAGCCTCGGCGGGGTCTGCCTGAACGTCGGCTGCATTCCGAGCAAGGCGTTGCTGCACGTGGCCGCGGTGATCGACGAGGCGGCGCACCTGGCGGCGGCGGGCATCGACTTCGGCGCGCCGAAGGTGGACCGCAAGCTCCTCGCGGCGCACAAGGACAAGGTGGTGGGCAAGCTCACCGGCGGGCTCGCCGGCATGGCCCGCGCGCGCAAGGTGACGGTGCTGCGCGGCAACGGCCTGTTCGTCGACCCCTTCCACGTCGACGTGCAGCTGACCTCGGGAAGCGGGCGCGAAGCCACCGGTCAGTCGCAGCGGGTTCGCTTCCGCCGCGCCATCATCGCCGCCGGCAGCCAGGCCGTGCACCTGCCCTTCCTGCCGCAGGATCCGCGGATCGTCGACTCCACCGGAGCGCTGGCGCTGACGGTGGAGCCGCGCAACATGCTGATCGTCGGCGGCGGCATCATCGGGCTGGAGATGGGCACGGTGTATTCGACGCTGGGCGCGCGCCTCGACGTGGTCGAGATGCTCGACGGCCTGATGCCCGGCGCCGATCGCGACCTGGTCAAGGTGTGGCAAAAGCTCAATGCCCGGCGCTTCGACCGCGTCCTGCTGAAGACCCGCACCGTCGACGCGCAGGCGCGCGACGACGGCATCTGGGTGCGTTTCGAAGGCGAGGGCGCGCCTGCCGAGCCGCAGCGCTACGACCTGGTGCTGCAAGCCGTCGGGCGCTCGCCCAACGGCAAGCGCATCGGCGCCGAGCATGCCGGCGTGGCGGTGGACGAGCGCGGGTTCATCCGCGTCGACGCGGGCATGCGCAGCAACGTGCCGCACATCCACGCCATCGGCGACATCGTCGGCCAGCCGATGCTGGCGCACAAGGCGGTGCACGAGGGGCATGTCGCGGCCGAGGTGTGCGCGGGCGAACTGCGGGGCGACGAGGCGCTGGCGCGCAGCGTCTTCGACGCGCGGGTCATTCCGTCGGTGGCCTACACCGATCCGGAGATCGCCTGGGTCGGCCTGGGCGAGGACGAGGCACGCGCCAAGGGCATCGAGGTCGAGAAGGCGCTGTTTCCGTGGGCGGCCTCCGGGCGCGCGATCGCCAACGGGCGCGACGAGGGCTTCACCAAGCTGCTGTTCGACGCCGCCACCCACCGCATCGTCGGCGGGGGGATCGTCGGCACGCATGCCGGCGACCTGATCGGCGAGATCGCGCTGGCCGTCGAGATGGGGGCGGACGCGGTGGACATCGGGCACACCATCCACCCGCACCCGACGCTGGGCGAATCGATCGGCATGGCGGCCGAGGTGGCCGAGGGAGTCTGTACCGACCTGCCGCCGCAGCGGCGCTGAAGCCGGCCGGCGCGGCGCGTTGCGACGGGCCGCGCCGCCCGCCGGCGCCTCAGGGCTGCGGCAGCGCCGCGGTGGGCCGGGGCAGCACGGCTCCGGCCATCAGCTTCTCGGTGGCCGGCGTAGCCCCGTCGGGGACGGCATTGGAAATCGGCATCGCGGCCGGCGGCGTGGTCGGCGCCGGGGCCTGCCGCGCCTGCACGCCAGGCTGGTCGCCCACGTCCAGCAGCTGCGCGGGATCGTCCGCGGAACCGTCGTCGGCCGCGGCCGGCGATTCGTGCAGCGAGGCCGCCTGTGCCGAAGGCAGCAGCGGATCGGCGGCATGCGTGATCAGCCTGCGCGCGCCGTCGAAGCGTCGCGCCCAGTAGGGGCTGTCGAGGTTGGCGATCTGCACGCGCTCGCCGGGGCGGGGCGCATGCACGAACTGTCCGTTGCCGATGTAGATGCCCACGTGCGAGAAGGCTCGGCGCAGCGTGTTGAAGAACACCAGGTCGCCGGGGCGTAGCTCGTTTTCCGCGACCTTCTCGCCCTCGCGGCTTTGCTGCGCGGCGTTGTGCGGAAGCACCAGGCCCAGGGTCTCCTGGTAGACGCGGCGCACCAGACCGGAGCAGTCGACGCCGCTCGACGCATGGTCGCCGCCGTAGCGGTAGCGCACGCCCAGAAAGCTCAGCGCGTTGATCACCAGCTGCGACGCGCGCGACGACACTTCGTGCACCACGCGCGGGCCGCCCCACCACGCGGCGGAGTCCTGCGGCGCGGCCTGCGAGGTCGGCGCCGGCGTGGCCTCGGCGCGACGGATGATCTGCTGCAGGCGCGCGTCGGCGCCGGCCTGCGCCGATGCCTGCACGGGCGCCGCCCAGGCAGGCGCCGCGCAGCAGCTCGCGGCAAGCGCCAGGCTCGTCAGGGTGGCGCGCAACATCGGGGCGATGCGCGGCGCGTCAGCAGTGAACGGGGGGCATTTCATCACCGCGCGACTTTAGCGGCCGCGGCAAAGGGGCGTCAACCTTTGCGCGCCGCCGCGCGCCTGCCGCGCCGGCCCGGCCTACGATGGAGACACCGGGGCCCGGGGCGCGCGCGTCGCGTCGGGCCGGTCGCAGGCTCGCAGGCGCAACAGGAGGCCACAGGCATGTTCCACGCATGGTTGCTCGACAAGCCCGACGGAGTGTTCCGGGCGGAGATCCGGGAACTCGACGATTCCCGCCTTCCGCCGGGAGACGTGCTGGTGCAGGTCCAGCACTCCAGCGTGAACTACAAGGACGCGCTGGCGCTGACCGATCGCGCGCCGGTGGTGCGCAGCTGGCCGATGGTGCCGGGTATCGACGGCGCCGGGGTGGTGCTGCAAAGCCGGCACCCGCAGTGGAAGGCGGGGGATCGCTGGATCCTCGACGGCTGGGGGGTCGGCGAGACCCACTGGGGCTGCCTGGCCGAGCGCGCCAGCCTGCGCGGCGACTGGCTGGTGCCGCTGCCGGAGGCTTTCGACACCCGCCAGGCGATGATCCTCGGCACCGCCGGCTACACCGCGATGCTGTGCGTGCAGGCCATCGCGGCGCACGGCGCGCGCCCGGAGCACGGCGAGGTGCTGGTCACCGGGGCCACCGGCGGCGTGGGCAGCGTGGCGGTGGCGCTGCTGGCGCGCCGCGGCTGGAAGGTGGCGGCCGTCACCGGCAAGCCGCAGCATGCGCAGTACCTGCGCGAGCTGGGAGCCTCCGAGGTGCTGCCGCGCCAGGGCTTCAGCGAGCCGGGCAGGCCGCTGCAGAAGGAGCGCTGGGCGGCGGTGGTGGACACCGCGGGCAGCCATGTGCTGGCCAACGCCTGCGCGCAGACCCGCTGGGGCGGCGTGGTCACGGCCTGCGGACTGGCCCAGGGCATGGACTTTCCGGCCTCGGTCGCGCCGTTCATCCTGCGCAATGTCACACTGGCCGGAATCGACAGCGTGATGCAGCCGCAGCCGGCCCGGCGCGCCGCATGGGCGGCGCTGGCGCAGGAGATCGATGCGGGGCAGCTCGAACGCATGGCGCACGACCTGCGCCTGGAGCAGGCGCTGGAGGCCGCGCAGGCACTGATGCAGGGAAGCTGGCAGGGGCGGGCGGTGGTCGCCGTCGCGTGAAGCGCCCGGGAGCCGGCGCGGTCAGGGTCGTGTCAGGTGGGGTGTCTACGGTCGGCGGTGCCGGCCGGGCTGGGGTCCGGAACCGGCGGGCAGGCGCGCGCCGCGCCGTGACGACGAGATCACGAAGGAGACAGGCATGGCCGACTACCGGGAGTACCACCGGCGTTCCGTGGAGCAACCGCAGGAGTTCTGGGCCGAGAAGGCCGCGCTGATCGACTGGCATCGCCCCTTCGAGCAGGTGCTGGATGCCAGCCGCAAGCCTTTCGCGGCGTGGTTTCGGGGCGGACTGACCAACCTCTGCCACAACGCCGTCGACCGTCACCTGGCGCAGCGCGCCGGACAGCCGGCGCTGGTGTGGGAGTCGACCGAGGTCGAGCGCAGCCGCAGCTATACCTATGCCGAACTGCACCGCGAGGTGCAGCGCATGGCGGCCATCCTGCGGCGCCACGGCGTGCAGCGCGGCGACCGCGTGCTGCTGTACATGCCGATGATTCCCGAGGCGGTGTTCGGCATGCTGGCCTGCGCGCGCATCGGGGCGATCCACTCGGTGGTGTTCGGGGGCTTCGCCGCGCTCAGCCTGGCCACCCGCATCGACGACGCGGCCCCCAAGCTGATCCTCAGCAGCGACGCCGGCTCCCGCGCGGGGCGGGTGGTGCCCTACAAGCCCTTGCTCGACGAGGCGATCGAACGCGCCGCGCACAAGCCCGCGAAGGTGCTGATGGTCGACCGCGGCCTGCAGGCCTTCGACCCGGTTGCCGGGCGCGACCTGGACTATGCCGCCGAGCGCGAGGCCGTGGGCGACGCCAGCGTGCCCTGCGAGTGGGTCGACTCGACCCACCCCAGCTACATCCTGTACACCTCCGGCACCACCGGGCGCCCGAAGGGGGTGCAGCGCGACACCGGCGGCTACGCGGTGGCGCTGGCGACCTCGATGCAGGATGTGTTCTGCGGACGCCCCGGCGGCACCTACTTCTGCACCAGCGACATCGGCTGGGTGGTCGGGCACAGCTACATCGTCTACGGGCCGCTGATCCAGGGCATGACCACGCTGCTGTACGAGGGTACGCCGGTGCGACCCGACGCGGGGATCTTCTGGCGCCTGGCCGAGCGGCATCGCGCGCAGGTGATGTTCTCGTCGCCGACCGCGGTGCGGGTGCTGAAGAAGTTCGACCCGTCCTTCATGCGCGACCGCGACCTGTCGTCGCTGGAGCGCCTGTTCCTGGCCGGCGAGCCGCTGGACGAGCCGACCTCGAGCTGGATTTCCGGCATGCTGGGCAAGCCCGTGGTCGACAACTACTGGCAGACCGAGACCGGCTGGCCGATCCTGGGCATCGCCGCCGGGGTCGAGGCGCTGCCGGCCAAGCCGGGCTCGCCCGGCGTGGCCATGCCCGGCTACAAGGTGGCCATCCTGGACGAGTCCAGCGGCGAGCCGGCGGCGCCCGGGCACAAGGGCGTGGTGGCGATCGACTGGCCGCTGCCCCCGGGCTGCATGCAGACGGTGTGGGGGGACGACGAGCGCTTCGTGGGCACCTACTGGTCCAATTTCCCGTCGCGCCAGGTCTATTCCACCTTCGACTGGGGCATCGCCGACGCGGACGGCTACGTGACCATCCTCGGGCGCACCGACGACGTCATCAACGTCGCCGGGCATCGCCTGGGAACGCGCGAGATCGAGGAGAGCATCTCCAGCCATGCGGCGGTCGCCGAGGTCGCGGTGGTGGGCGCCGCCGATTCCGTCAAGGGGCAGCAGGCGGTCGCCTTCGTGGTCGCGCGCGACGCCTCGCGCACCGCCGATGCCAAGTCGCGCGAGGGCCTGGCGGCCGAGATCATGCAGACCGTGCAGGCGCAACTCGGCGCGGTGGCGCGCCCGGCGCGCGTGCTGTTCGTGTCGATGCTGCCGAAGACGCGCTCGGGCAAGCTGCTGCGCCGATCCATCCAGGCGCTGTGCGAGCAGCGCCCGCCCGGCGACCTGACGACCCTGGAGGACCCGGCCGCGCTGGAGCAGATCCGCAGCGCGCTGGCCGAGCAGCCCTGAGCCCGACCGCCATGCCGCCCGAGCGGCGGCATGGCGGTGTGCGGCGTCGCGTCATCCCTGCCGCCCCGCGGAGATTGTTGCCGGCTGTTTCCGGCTAGGGAAAGCACTGAGCGTGCGCACTGGACGCGGGAATTGACATGTCTACAATCATAAGTTCTTGCTTATACGCGGATCAAATTAACAAGCGATGTCAGGCGAGGACCCGTCCCCCCAGCTGCTCGGCGATGCCTCCGATGCCGAGGCCGCCGAACGGGTGTTCGATTCGGCCGCCGAGCTGTTCGGCGTGCTGGCGACGCCGCTGCGGCTTCGCATCCTGAACGCGATCTGCACGCACGAAAAGAGTGTCGGGGACATCATGCAGGCGATCGAGTCCACGCAGCCCAATGTTTCGCAGCATCTGAAAGTGTTGTACCAGGCCGGAATCGTGGCCAAGCGCCGCGTGGGCAATCAGATGTATTACCGGGTGCAAAGCGAGAAGGCGGTCCAGCTGTGCCGCACCGTGTGCACCCAGATCGCGATCGAACTCGACGATCCCGATTCGGTTTCGCAATCCGAGCGCCTGGCCCGGCGCATCTAGCCCATAACAGCCAACCAGCGAGTACGAGGATGAGTGACTACAGCAACAAGCTAGGCCGGCTGCGTCCCGCGCCGGAGAACTTCCTGAGCGCGGAGCAGATCCGTCAGGTGCAGGGGGGGCGGCGCGACTTCCTGCGTCGCGCCTTCGCCGGCGCGAGCGCGGCGATGGTCGCCGGCGGGGCCGCCAATGCCTACGCCGACGAGACGCCCGCCGGCAAGGGTTCGAAGTGGATCCTCGAGAAGCCGGTGTGGGGGACCACCCTCGGGCGCCCGGTCAACGAGCCGCCGTACGGCATGCCGTCGAAGTACGAGGCCAATCTGGTGCGCCGCATCAGCCCCGGGCTGGCCGCGGTCACCGAGGCCAACGTGGCCTTCGCGCCGCTGCAGGGCATGTTCGGCATCGTCACGCCGTCGGGCCTGCACTTCAACCGTTCGCACCAGGGCTGGTACGAGATCAACCCGGCCGAGCATCGCCTGATGATCATGGGCCAGAAGGGCCTGGTCGCCAACCCGAAGGTCTACACGGTCGGCGACATCATGCGCATGCAGCCGGTGTCCCGCATGCACTTCATCGAGTGCGGCGCGAACTCGGCGATGGAATGGGGCAACGTGTCGGTTCCGACCGTGCAGTACACGCACGGCATGGTGTCGTGCAGCGAATGGACCGGAGTGCCGCTGATCAAGCTGCTCGAGGACTGCGGCGCGAACCTGAAGGGCGTGCGCTTCGTGATGGCCGAGGGAGCCGACGGCGCGCACGAGAACCGCACCATCCCGATGTCCCTGATCCTGTCGGGGGAGGTGCTGGTGGCCTACGGTCAGAACGGTGAGATGGTGCGCCCGGAGAACGGCTACCCGCTGCGCCTGGTCGTTCCGGGCTGCGAAGGCGTCTCGAACATCAAGTACCTGCGCCGCATCAAGCTGGGTACCGAGCCCTTCGGCACGAAGGACGAGGTGCTGAACTACGTCGACCTGATGCCCGACGGCAAGTTCCGTCAGTACACCTCGATCATGGAGTGCAAGTCCGTGATCACCTCGCCGTCAGGCGGCCAGGTGCTGCTCGACAAGGGTCTGTACAACGTCACGGGAATCGCGTGGTCGGGTCGCGGGCGCATCAAGCGCGTCGACGTGTCCTTCGACGGCGGCGTGAACTGGCACGAGGCCCGCCTCGACGGCCCGGTGCACAACAAGTCGCTGACCCGCTTCAACATTCCCTGGACCTGGAACGGCCAGAACGCCTTCCTGATGAGCCGTGCGGTGGACGAGACCGGCTATGTGCAGCCGACCATCCAGCAGCTGCGCAAGGTGCGCGGCACGCTGTCGATCTACCACAACAACTCGATCCAAACCTGGCAAGTTCAAGAAAACGGAGAAGTCCGCAATGTTCAACTCGCGCATTCCTAAGGCCGCCATTGCGGCAGCCCTCACCGCGGCCGCGTCGGCTGCGTGGGCGGCCAACCCCGGCGCCACGCTGGGGCGACCGGCGACCCCGGCGGAGATCAAGGCCTGGAACATCGACGTGCGCCCGGACTTCCGCGGGCTGCCCGAGGGTCAGGGCACCGTCGCCCAGGGCACCAAGCTGTGGGAGGCCAAGTGCGCCTCCTGCCACGGCGACTTCGCCGACTCCAACGCGGTGTACCCGCCGCTGGTGGGCGCCTTCCAGGCCACCAAGCAGGAAATGAAGACCGGCTTCGTGCCCGGCCTGGGCAATCCGGCCAACGGCTATCCGCCGTCGCTGGAGCGCCTGCCGACGCTGTCGACGCTGTTCGACTACATCCACCGCGCGATGCCGTGGACCTCGCCGGACACGCTGACCTGGAACGAGACCTACTCGCTGGTCGACTACCTGCTGAACCTCGCCAACATCGTTCCGGCCAACTTCGTGCTGACCCGCCAGAACGTGCAGCAGGTGCAGGACACGATGCCCGCGCGCAACCAGATGACCTGGAACCAGGGCATGTGGCCCGGGGGCAAGGTGGTACTGGCCGACGGTAAAGTGCTGGGTAACGGGGGTATCCCGGATGTGCACGCGACCGAGTGCATGAAAAACTGCGCACCCAAGCCGGTCGTGGCCAGCTCGATCCCCGCCTACGCGATGAACACCTGGGGCAACCTGCAGGACCAGATGCGGCCGTGGGGACCGATGCGCGGCCAGCTGACGCTGACCAAGGCGGAACTGGAAAAGGAGGCCAAGGCCAAGAAGGCCGCGGCCACCGACCCGAACGCGAAGGTCGTCGAACTGCTCAAGGCACATGGCTGCATCGCGTGCCACAGCATGGGCGACAACAAGATCGTGGGCCCGGGTTACGCCGAGGTGGCGAAGAAGTACGCAGGGCAGCAGACGGAAGTCGCGATGCTGACCCAGCGCATCATCAAGGGCGGTTCTGGTACGTGGGGTAGTATCCCGATGCCGCCGCAAAGTATCAGCGAGGGCGATGCGAAGATGATTGCGACCTGGCTGGTGAGTGGAGCGAAACCGTAAAAAGCATCGATGCGCGCAGGTGCGTCACGCACCGCGCACTTATTCTCACTGTGAGGAGTTTCAGGAATGAATCAGTCTCGTCGTCAGGTCATGCAGCTCGGTGCTGGTGCGACCGTCGCCGGTCTGGCCGCCACGGCCGGACTTCTGCCCACGGTCGCTCAGGCGGCCGATGCCCCGGGGTGGAACGCCAAGGAGTTTTCGGTCAAGTCGCTGGATGAAGTCGCCAAGGTCATGGGCCTGACGCCCGAAGCCAGCAGCGAGGTTTCCATCGTCGGTCCGGACATCGCCGAGAACGGCGCCGTGGTGCCGGTGGGCATCAAGTCCACCGCGGCCGGAACGACCATGCTGGGCATCGTCGTGGAGAAGAACCCGAACGCGCTGGCCGCGACCTTCCATCTGAAGAACGGCGCGGTGCCCAGCGTGGCCACGCGTATCAAGATGGCGCAGACCTCGGACGTCTATGCCGTCGCCAAGGTCGGCGACAAGCTGCTCTACAGCAAGAAGGAAATCAAGGTCACCCTGGGCGGTTGCGGCGGCTGATCCCGCGGCAGCGTAGCCCGAACCGATTTCCACCGAATCTCATTGGAGTCCGAAATGCCCAATCCGATGCGCATGCGCGCCAACCTGCAAGGCGACACCGTGGTCGTCCGCGTGCTGATCAGCCACCCCGAGGACACCGGCCTGCTCAAGGGTCCCGACGGCAAGATCATTCCCGCCCACTTCATCCAGACCGTGATCTGCAAGCACGGCGACACCGAAGTCCTGAACTGTGACTGGGGTATCGCGGTCTCGAAGAATCCGTTCCTTGAGTTCAGCTTCAAGGGCGGCAAATCGGGCGACACGGTCTCCGTGACCTGGCTGGACAACAAGGGCGAGACCCAGACCGGCAGCACCACGGTGTCCTGATCGCCCAGGGGCCCGGCGTCGCCGGGCCCCGTGCGTTGCAAGCAGCACGAACCCGTTCGCGAGGAGACCATGAAACAGCGAGTACCAAGCATGAAAGCAGCACTGGTCGGGGCCACGTTGCCCGTCCTGATGCTGATGGGGGCAGGCGTCGCGCAGGCGCAGGCCGCTGATTCGGTGACGCAGCAGGGCAACGCGTACCTGCAGTTGATGAACGAGATGGGCGGAAACCCCGCCGATTTCAACATCGACGACGGCAAGAAGCTGTGGACCGAGAAGCGCGGACCCAAGCATGCCTCGCTGCAGGAATGCAACCTCGGGCTCGGGCCGGGCGTGGTGAAGGGGGCGTATGCGCAGTTGCCGCGCTACTTCGCCGACACCGGTCGCGTGCAGGACCTGGAATCCCGCCTGGTCACCTGCATGGAAACGCTGCAGGGAATCCCCGCGAAGGAAGCCGACAAGGCGCCGTTCGCGAAGGAAGGCGGCAACGCGTCGCCGCTGGAGAACCTCGCGATGTACGTCGCGCACGAATCCGACGGCATGAAGATCGCGATCCCGCAAGGCACGCCGCAGGAGAAGATGGCCTACGAGAACGGCAAGAAGCTGTTCTTCTACCGCGCCGGCCCCTTCAGCTTCTCGTGTGCCGCCTGCCACTCGGAGAGCGGCAAGCGCATCAAGATCTCCGCGCTGCCCAACCTGACGAATGCGCAGGCCGCCGAGTCCTACGCGACCTGGCCCGCGTATCCGAACTCGCAGGGCGTGGCGCGCACGCTGGAATGGCGCATGCTGGCCTGCGAGCGCCAGCAGCGCTGGCCCGCGCCGAAGTTCACGTCGAATGCCGTGATCGACCTGATCGAGTACATGGGCGTGAATTCGAACGGTGCCACGTTGCATACGCCGACCTTCAAGCGCTGAGGCAGGAGACGACATGAACAAATACGCACTTTTGGTGTCGGCCGCGCTGGGTACCGCGATGCTGGCCGGCTGTGCCGGAGCTTCGCAGGAATCGGCCGGCCCCGGGGGCAATCCCTTCGCGACGGCCTCGTTCCAGAGCATCATCAAGCACGACTTCGCCGACAAGGGCCAGGCCAAGGTCTCGCGCCTGAAGCAGACCCAGTCGCAATACGAGTGCTCGAAGTACGCCTACCTGGGCGAGGCGGTGCCCGCCGACGTGGCCAAGGAAATCGAGTCGAAGGCGCTGTCCGGAGTCGTCTATCCGGCCGACGGCAAGTACCTGGGCAACTGGAAGGAAGGCCTGAAAGTCGCCGAGGACGGCAAGGGCATGCAGTGGAGCGACAAGCCGGGCACGCCCAACGGCGGCAACTGCATGGCCTGCCACCGCATGATCGCCAACGACCCGTCGCAGGGGACCATCGGACCGGCCCTCTACCACTACGGCAAGCTGCGCGGAGACAGCGAGGCGGTGCTGAAGTACACGTGGGCGCGCATCTACAACTCGGAGTCGTTCAACTCCTGCAGCTTCATGCCTCCGTTCGGGGCGCACAAGATCCTGACTGAACAGCAGATGAAGGATGTGATGGCACTGCTGATGGATCCGAACTCCCCGGTCAATCGTTAAGCCAACCAGCCCGCGGCCGCGTATAGCGGCCCCGGTCGTGCCGCGCTGCCCGCCACGCTGCACCCGGCGGGCATTTTTTCGTCGAGGATCCGCAATGAGCATCTCCCGCCGCGAATTTCTGAGTGTGCTGGCCGCCGCCGGCGTCAGCGGTTTTCCCATGATGCGCGAAGCCAGCGCTGCCGAGGTCGACGCGCTGTACAGCCCGCCGGTGACCGGAAACGTGCACTTCCTGCACATGACCGACAGCCACGCGCACCTGCAGCCGCTGTACTTCCGTGAGCCCAGCGTGAACATCGGCATCGGCTCGATGGACGGCCACCTGCCGCACCTGGTGGGCGCCAACTACCTCAAGCGCGTCGGCTTCAAGCCCAACACCGCCGAGTCCTACGCCTTCACCTATCTGGACTTCGAGCGTGCGGGCAAGCAGTACGGCAGGATGGGCGGCTACTCCCACATCTCCACGCTGGTCAAGCGCCTGAAGGCCTCGCGCCCGGGCGCCTTGCTGCTCGACGGCGGCGACACCTGGCAGGGCACGGGGCTGTCGCTGTGGACCAAGGGCCAGGACATGGTCGAGGCCCAGCTGCAGCTGGGTGTCGACGTGATGACCGCGCACTGGGAGTTCACCTACGGCGAGGAGCGGGTCAAGGAAGTGCTGGCGAAGGACTTCAAGGGCCGTATCGACTTCGTCGCGCAGAACGTCAAGACCGCCGACTTCGGCGATCCGGTGTTCCCGTACTACACGATGAAGCAGATGAACGGGGTGCAGGTGGCCGTGATCGGCCAGGCCTTCCCGTACACGCCGATCGCCAACCCCGCGTACCTGATGCCCGACTGGACCTTCGGCATCAGCACCGACCACATGCAGAAGGTGGTGAAGGAAGTGCGCGCGAAGGGCGCCCAGCTGGTCGTCGTGCTGTCGCACAACGGCATGGACGTCGACCGCAAGATGGCCTCGCTGGTCGAGGGCATCGACTGCATCTTCGGCGGCCACACCCACGACGGCGAGGCCGTCGCGGTGGAGATCCGTCGTCCCTCGGGCGGCATGACCCTGGTGACCAACGCGGGCTCGCACGGCAAGTTCCTGGCCGTCATGGACTTCGACGTCCGCGGCGGCAAGATGGTCGGCTACAAGTACCGCCTGCTGCCGGTGTTCTCCAACCTGATCCCGGCCGACCCGGCCATGGACGCGCTGATCAAGCGCGTGCGTGCGCCCTACGAGAGCAAGCTCAACGAAGTGCTGGCGCACACCGAGGGCGTGCTGTACCGTCGCGGCAACTTCAACGGTACCTGGGACCAGCTGGTGCTGGATGCGATGCTGGCGGTGCGCGGCGGCGACCTCGCCTTCTCGCCGGGCTTCCGCTGGGGCGGCAGCCTGCTGCCGGGCGAGCCGATCACGCGCGAGGCGCTGATGACCCAGCTGGCCATCACCTACCCGTACTGCACGCTCACCGAGATGACCGGCAAGACCATCAAGGCGGTGATGGAGGACGTGTGCGACAACCTGTTCAACCCCGACCCGTACTACCAGCAGGGCGGGGACATGGTGCGCGTCGGCGCGATGACCTACGCCTGCGCGCCGGGCGAGAAGGACGGCAACCGCATCCAGGACATGCGCCTGCACGGCAAGCCCATCGACCCCAACAAGACCTACAAGGTCGCGGGCTGGGCGCCGGTGCAGCAGGTCTCGGCCAACGCGTCGAACCCGCCGATCTGGGACATCGTCGAGGAATACCTGAAGCACAACCCGACGGTCAAGCCGCTCAAGCCCAACCAGCCGCGCCTGATCGGGGTCAAGGGCAACCCGGGTCTGGCCGCGTAAGGCGATGCAAGCCCGTTGCGCTCCAGCGGGTTGATGGGATCATTTGTTGATCCCATCTAATAAAAATAGGCCGAACGATCGTTCGGCCTATTTTTTTACATCTGTCCCGCGGCTTCGGGGCATGCCGCTTTTTGCGTCGCGTCAAAAGCACTGCTAAAGTACCCGCAGGTTCAGGCGTCATCGGACCGCTGTGCGCCCGCGCGGGGTACCCGGGCTCGCGCATGGTGCTTCACCCACTCCCGGCCGGCAGACCCGGCGTCCCAGTGAGCTCACCATGACCATCCAGCAGCAGCGCGCGAACTCCTATCTGTTCGGCGGCAACGCTCCCTATGTCGAGGAGCTGTACGAAACCTACCTGGCCAACCCGGGAGCCGTGCCCGATCACTGGCGCGACTACTTCGACGCGCTGCAGCATGTCCCCGCGGTCGACGGCAGCAATTCGCGCGACATTCCGCATGCTCCGGTGGTCTCGGCCTTCGCGCAGCGCGCCCGCAGCGGGCCGTCGCGGCCGATCCAGCTGGGCGCCGACGCGGAACTCGCGCGCAAGCGTGTTGCCGCGCAGCAACTGATCGCCGCGTACCGCAACGTCGGCGTGCGCTGGGCCGACCTCGATCCGCTCAAGCGCGCAGAGCGTCCGCAGATCCCGGACCTGGAGCCGTCGTTCTACGGCTTCACCGATGCCGACCTGGAAACCAGCTTCAACGTCAGCAACACCTATTTCGGCCAGGAGTCGATGAGCCTGCGCGAGCTCATCAACAACCTGCACGAGACCTATTGCGGCTCGATCGGCGCCGAGTTCATGTTCCTCAGCGACCAGGGCCAGAAGCGCTGGTGGCAGCAGCGCCTGGAGAGCATCCGCACGCGCCCGAGCTTCAGCCCCGAGAAGAAGCGCGACATCCTCGACAAGCTGACCGCCGCCGAGGGGCTGGAGCGCTACCTGGCCACCCGCTACGTCGGCCAGAAGCGCTTCTCGCTGGAAGGCGGCGAGAGCTTCATCGTCGGCATGGACGAGGTGATCCAGCGCGGCGCCGAGCGCGGCGCGCAGGAAGTGATCATCGGCATGGCGCACCGCGGGCGCCTGAACGTGCTGGTCAACACGCTGGGCAAGCGCCCGAAGGACCTGTTCGACGAGTTCGAGGGCAAGCACGCCTCGGAACTGCCGTCGGGCGACGTCAAGTACCACCAGGGATTCTCCAGCGACGTGTCGACGCCGTCGGGCCCGATCCACCTGTCGCTGGCCTTCAACCCGTCGCACCTGGAGATCGTCAACCCGGTGGTCGAGGGCTCGGTGCGCGCGCGCCAGGAGCGCCGCGGCGACAAGCGCGGCCAGCAGGTGCTGCCGGTGCTGGTGCACGGCGACGCCTCCTTCGCCGGCCAGGGCATCGTGATGGAGACGCTGGCGCTGGCGCAGACCCGCGGCTACTCCACCGGCGGCACGCTGCACATCGTCATCAACAACCAGATCGGCTTCACCACCTCCGACCCGCGCGACGCGCGTTCCACCCTGTACTGCACCGACGTCGTGAAGATGATCGAGGCGCCGGTGCTGCACGTCAACGGCGACGATCCCGAAGCCGTCGCGCTGTGCTGCCAGCTGGCGGTCGACTACCGCGCCGAATTCGGCCATGACGTCGTCGTCGACATCGTGTGCTTCCGCAAGCTCGGCCACAACGAGCAGGACACGCCGGCGGTGACCCAGCCGCTGATGTACAAGAAGATCGCCGCCCACCCGGGCACGCGCAAGCTCTACGCCGACCGGCTGGCCAGCCAGCACGTGATCGGCGACGCCGACGGCGACGCCATGGTGCAGGGCTTCCGCAGCGCGATGGAGGACGGCGAGCGCGCGCTGGAGCCGGTGCTGTCGAACTACAAGAGCAAGTTCGCGGTCGACTGGAGCAACTTCCTCAACCGCAAGTGGACCGACAGCGCCGACACCTCGCTGCCGATCACCGAGCTGCGCCGGCTGGCCGAGCGCATCACCAGCGTGCCCGAGGGCTTCAAGCTGCACCCGTTGGTGGAAAAGGTCATCGCCGACCGCGCGCGCATGGGCCGCGGCGAGCTCAGCCTCGACTGGGGCATGGGC
Organism: Pseudomonadota bacterium; assembly: GCA_021816585.1. Taxonomy (GTDB): domain Bacteria; phylum Pseudomonadota; class Gammaproteobacteria; order Burkholderiales; family Burkholderiaceae_C; genus Thiomonas_A. The sequence goes on from JAKAXL010000006.1 coordinate 82,502, forward strand.
GAGCACCTGGCCTTCGCGTCGCTGGTGGCCAACGGCTATCCGGTGCGCCTGTCGGGCGAGGACTGCGGGCGCGGCACCTTCAGCCACCGCCACGCGGTGCTGCACGACCAGAAGCGCGAACGCTGGGATGCCGGCAGCTACGTCCCGCTGGAAAACGTCTCCGAGGACCAGGCCCCCTTCGTGGTCATCGACTCCATCCTGTCCGAGGAAGCGGTGCTGGGATTCGAGTACGGCTACTCGACCGCCGATCCCAACACGCTGGTGATCTGGGAAGCCCAGTTCGGCGACTTCGCCAACGGCGCGCAGGTGCTGATCGACCAGTTCATCTCCGCCGGCGAGGTCAAGTGGGGCCGCGCCTCGGGCCTGACGCTGATGCTGCCGCACGGCTACGAGGGCCAGGGGCCGGAGCACTCGTCGGCTCGACTCGAGCGCTACCTGCAACTGTGCGCCGAGACCAACATGCAGGTGTGCCAGCCGACCAACCCGGCGCAGATCTTCCACCTGCTGCGCCGGCAGATGATCCGCCAGTTCCGCAAGCCGCTGGTGATCATGACCCCGAAGTCGCTGCTGCGCCACCCGGAGGCGCGCTCGGACCTGAGCGACCTGTCGAACGGCCATTTCCACACCGTGCTCGGCGAGCGCGACGACCTCGACCCGGCCAAGGTCAAGCGGGTCATCGCCTGCAGCGGACGCGTGTACTACGACCTGCTCGCCGAGCGGCGCCAGCGCGAGGCCCACGACGTGGCCATCCTGCGCCTGGAGCAGCTCTATCCGTTCCCGCACAAGGCCTTCGCCGCCGAACTGCGGCGCTACCCGAACCTGCGCGACGTCGTCTGGTGCCAGGACGAGCCGCAGAACCAGGGTGCGTGGTTCTTCATCCAGCACCACGTGCACGAGAACCTGCAGGAAGGGCAGCGCCTGGGCTACGCCGGGCGCCCCGCGTCGGCGTCCACCGCGGTGGGCTACTACGCCAAGCATGCCGAACAGCAGAAGGAACTGATTGCTGCCGCCTTCGGCAAGCTCAAGGGTTTCATCCTCACCAAGTGACGCGGCGCCCGTGCCGCGCGCGGCCGGGCCCCTGCCAGCCTGCGACCCGCAGGCGTCGGCACGAGCCCCCAGCGCGCGGCCTGCGCCAAGCCGCCCGCCAAACCAGCCAAAGACCCCATCGCGAGACTCCACCATGGCACTGATCGATGTCAAGGTTCCCCAGTTGTCCGAATCCGTGGCTGAAGCCACGTTGCTGCAATGGAAGAAAAAGCCCGGCGAAGCCGTGGCGCAGGATGAGATCCTGATCGAGATCGAGACCGACAAGGTCGTGCTCGAGGTGCCGGCACCGCACGCCGGCGTGCTGTCGACCATCGTCAAGGACGACGGCGCGACCGTCGTCGCCGACGAAGTGATCGCCACCATCGACACCGAGGCCAAGGCGGGCGCTGCCGCAGCGGCGCCTGCCGCCGCTGCCGCCGCCGCCCCGGCCCCGGCCGCGGCGGCGCCCGCCGCAGCCGCGCCTGCCCCGGCCAGCGCCGCACCGGCCGCCGCCGGCGTGGCGATGCCGGCGGCCGCGAAGATCCTCGCCGAGCAGGGCATCGAGCCCGGCGGCGTGGCCGGCAGCGGCCGCGCAGGCCGCGTGACCAAGGGCGATGCGCTGGCAGCCGTGGCGGCGAAGACCTCGGCCCCGGCGGCGGCCGCCGCCGCCGCGAGCACGCCGTTCAACACCCCGCAGGCGCTGCCGCAGGTGGACGCGCAGGTGGACCTGTCGGCCTACGCCGAGCGCCCCGAGCAGCGCGTGCCGATGAGCCGGCTGCGCGCGCGCATCGCGCAGCGCCTGGTGCAGTCGCAGTCCGAGAACGCGATCCTGACCACCTTCAACGAGGTGAACATGAAGCCGGTCATGGACCTGCGCAACGCGCACAAGGACCGCTTCGAGAAGGAGCACGGGGTCAAGCTCGGGTTCATGAGCTTCTTCGTCAAGGCCGCGGTGCACGCGCTGCGCAAGTACCCGGTGCTCAACGCGTCGGTGGACGGCAACGACATCATCTACCACGGCTACTTCGACATCGGCATCGCCGTGGGCAGCCCGCGCGGCCTGGTGGTGCCGATCCTGCGCAACGTCGACCAGCTGAGCTTCGCCGACATCGAGCGCCAGATCGCCGAGTTCGGCACGAAGGCGCGCGACGGCAAGCTGGCCATCGAGGACCTCACCGGAGGCACCTTCTCCATCAGCAACGGCGGGGTATTCGGCTCGATGCTGTCGACCCCGATCATCAACCCGCCGCAGGCGGCGATCCTGGGGGTGCACGCGACCCGCGACCGGCCGGTCGTGGAGAACGGGCAGATCGTGATCCGGCCGATCAACTACCTGGCGATGAGTTATGACCACCGCATCATCGACGGCCGCGAAGCGGTGCTGGGACTGGTCGCGATGAAAGAGGCGCTGGAAGATCCGGCGCGCCTGCTGCTCAACCTGTGAGGCGCACGATGGACCACGACCTGATCGTCATCGGCGCCGGCCCCGGCGGCTACATCGCCGCCATCCGCGCCGCGCAACTGGGACTGTCGGTGGCCTGCATCGACGAATGGCGCCGCGACGACGGCGGCCCGGCTCCCGGCGGCACCTGCACCAACGTCGGATGCATTCCGTCGAAGGCCATGCTGCAGTCCTCCGAGCACTACGAGCACGTCGCGCACGGCATGGCCGAGCACGGCATCGAGGTGGGCTCGGTCAAGCTCGACCTGGCGCGCATGCTGGCGCGCAAGCAGCAGGTGGTGCGCCAGAACAACGACGGCATCCTCTACCTGTTCAAGAAGAACAAGATCAGGTTCCTGCACGGGCACGCGGCCTTCGCGGCGAAGATCGACGGCGGCTTCGAGCTGACGGTCGACGGCGTCGACAAGGCCACGCTGCGCGCGCGTCACGTGATCATCGCCACCGGCTCGCATCCGCGCGCGCTGCCCGGCGTGGACTTCGACGAGAAGCGGGTGCTGTCCAACACCGGAGCGCTGGCGCTGCAGAAGGTTCCGGCGCGCATGGGCATCATCGGCGCCGGGGTCATCGGGCTGGAGATGGGCTCGGTGTGGCGGCGCCTGGGCGCCAAGGTCACGGTGCTGGAGGCGCTGCCGGAATTCCTCGGCGCCGCCGATTCGCAGGTGGCCAAGGAAGCGCTGAAGCAGTTCACGCGCCAGGGGCTGGACATCCAGCTCGGCGTGAAGATCGCCGAGGTCAAGCCGGCCGCCAGGTCGGGTCCGGTGCGCATCCGCTACGCCGACTCCAAGGGCGGCGAGCAGCAGCTCGAGGTCGACGCGCTGATGGTGTCGATCGGGCGCGTCGCGCACACCGACGGCCTGCAGCTGGACAAGGTCGGACTGAAGACCGACGAGCGCGGGCTCGTTCCGGTCGATGGCGATTGCCGCACCGAGGTGCCGGGGATCTGGGCCATCGGCGACGTCGTGCGCGGGCCGATGCTGGCGCACAAGGCCGAGGAGGAGGGCGTGGCGGTGGCCGAGCGCCTGGCCGGGCAGAAGCCGCACGTCGACTTCAACACCGTGCCGTGGGTGATCTACACCAGCCCCGAGATCGCCTGGGTCGGGCAGACCGAGCAGGCGCTGAAGGCCGCCGGGCGCGCCGTGCGCACCGGCAGCTTCCCGTTCATGGCCAACGGGCGCGCCCGCGCGCTCGGCGACACCACGGGTTTCGTCAAGATGATCAGCGACGCCGCCACCGACGAGATCCTCGGCGTGCACGTGATCGGGCCGCTGGCCTCGGAGCTGATCGCCGAGGCCGCGGTGGCGATGGAGTTCAAGGCCAGTGCCGAGGACATCGCGCGCATCTGCCACGCCCACCCGACGCTGTCGGAGGCGATGAAGGAAGCCGCGCTGGCCACCGACTCGCGAACCCTCAACCTGTGAATCCGCGCGACGCGCGCCCGGCGCCCCGCGGCCCGGGCGCCTCGCCCGGTCGCCGGCGATGAACGTCACCGACTACGCCCTGGGACATCTGGGCGAACGCGGCTTCGTGGCCGACGCCGCGCAGCGCGCGGCGATCGAGCGCCTGCAGCTCGCCTACGACGAATGGGTGGCCTACAAGTCGAGGCGCTCCAGCGCCGTGCGCCGGCTGCTGGTGCATCCGGAGCTTCCACGCGGCGTCTACATGTGGGGAGGCGTGGGGCGCGGCAAGAGCTTCCTGATGGATGCCTTCTACGCCACCGTCCCGGTGGTGCGCAAGACGCGGCTGCACTTCCACGAGTTCATGCGCGAGGTGCAGCGCGAACTCGCCGGGCTGCAGGGCACGCCGAACCCGCTGCAGGAACTGTCCCGGCGCATCGCCCGCAGGTTCCGGCTGATCTGCTTCGACGAGTTCCACATCAGCGACGTCACCGACGCGATGATCCTGGACCGCCTGCTGCAGAGTCTGTTCGACGACGGCGTGGTGCTGATGGCGACGAGCAACTTCCACCCCGACGAGCTCTACCCCGACGGCCTGCATCGCGACCGCATCCTGCCGGCCATCGAGCGCATCAAGCAGCATCTCGACCTGATCCGCGTCGATGCCGGGATCGATTACCGGCAGCAGGCACTGCGCGCCATGACCCTGTACCACCAGCCGCTGGACGAGCGCGCGGAGGCGGCGATGCGCGCCAGCTTCGATCGCCTCGCCGAGGGTTCCGACGAGAACCCGGAGCTGTACATCGAGCAGCGCAGCGTGCGCGCGCTGCGCCGCGCCGGCGGTGTCGTGTGGTTCGATTTCCAGTCGCTGTGCAACACGCCGCGCTCGCAGAACGACTACCTGGAGTTGAGCACGCGCTTTCACACCGTGCTGCTCAGCGGGGTGCCGCGCATGGGGCCGGAGCTGGCCACCGCGGCGCGCCGCTTCACGCTGCTGGTCGACGTGCTGTACGACCGCGGCGTCAAGCTCGTCGTGTCGGCCGAGGTCGAGCCGCAGGCGCTGTATGCTGCGGGACCGCTGGCGCACGAGTTCGAGCGCACCGTGTCGCGCCTGCTCGAAATGCAGACGCCGGCCTACCTGGAGCGCGCGCGCCGCGTCGTAGACACCGCCCTGACCTGATGAAGTCCTCCGCATCCGCGACACGCCGAGCGCGCGCCGGCTGGCCGCACGCGTCCGCGCTGGCGCTGCTCGCCGCGCTGTCGCTGGGCGTGGCGCTGCCCGCGCCGTGCGCGGCGGCGGGGCAGCCGCTTGCCGCGGCGTCCGGCGCGGCGGCCGCACAGGAATCGGCGTTGCGCGTGTCGCCCGCGGCCCGCGCAGCCGAGCGTCGCCGCCTGGATGTGCAGCGCAGCGTCCTGGAGCGTGACTACGCCGGGCAGCGCGCGGCCTGCATGAAGCGTTTTTTCGTGTTCGATTGCCTGGATGCCGCGGCCCGGCGCCAGCGCGACGCGCTGCGCGCGTTGCGCGCGCGCCGCCAGCACGTCGACCTGCTGGGGCGCGAACAGCGCGCGACGCAGGAGCTCGAAAGCGTGGGGCAGCGCATGGCGCAGCACGCGCCGGTCGACGCGACCCGGCAGCGCGAGCTGCGCGCCCGGCGCGAGGCCGACGCACGACGCGCGCAACGGCAGCGCGCGGGCGCGGCCTCGACGCCCGCGGCCGCGGCCGCGGCGCAGGGAGTGCCGGCGTTGCCGCGTCGCGACGCCGCGCCGCCGGCCGGCGGCCCCGCGCTGGCACCGGAGCCGGCCTCCCAGGCGCGTGCCGCGCGCGAGCAGCGCCGGCAGCGGGAAATCGAGTACCAGGACCTGCGCGAGCGGGTTCGCGCGCAGCAGCGCAATCCACCTGCGCCGCCGCTGCCCGTGCCCCCGGCCTCCGGGCCGCTGCAATTGCCGCGCTGAGCCGCGGTGCCGCCGGATCAGCGCTTGCGCGGCTTGCCGGCGGCGGGCATGTCGTCCCAGTCGGGGAACTCGATCCTCGGCGGGGCCGGCGGCGGCGGCGGTGGCGCCGCGGCGCCGATCTTGAGAATCGCCAGCGACAGGTTGTCGCCGCGCCCGCCGGCACGCTGGCGCGCGCGCTTGATCAGGGCCTCGCAGGCTTCGCGGGGCTCCAGCGCGTCCAGTGTGGCACCCAGCTCGCTGTCGACGAAGTAATGCCAGACGCCGTCGGTGCACAGCAGCAGCGTGTCGCCGGCCTGCAGTTGCAGGGCCTCGCTGCCCATCGGCGGGTTCTCGGGCGTGCCCAGGCTGGCGGTCAGCACGTTGCTCATCGGGTGGTTGCGCGCCATGTTCTCCGACAGCTCGCCCCCGTCGACCAGGTCCTGCACGTAGGAATGGTCGCGTGTGCGGCGCTGCAACTCGCCGCCGCGGAACAGGTGGATGCGCGTATCCCCGACATGGACCCACCAGCAGCTGCCGTCGCCGTGCAACAACGCGCAGGCGATGGTCGAATGCGGCTCCTGCTCCGCCGAAATCGCGGTGAGGCGAATCATTGTGTGTGCTTCCTGCAGGATGGTCTGCAGAAGCGCATCCGGATTGTCGGTTCCAGGCAAGTAACGCTCGAACAACTGCGAAGCCGTGATCATCACCTGGTCGGCTGCCATGCGCCCGCCGCTGCGCCCGCCCATGCCGTCGGCCACGACGGCCAGCAAGGTCCCCTTGACGCGCGGATGGGCGAAAACCTCCACGCGATCCTGCTGGTACTCGCGGTCCCCGCGGTGGGTGCCGATGGCGGCCTGCAATTGCAGGCGCGTGCGTGCTGGCTTCATGAACTGAGCGATGGATCCTTACAATGCCGGCACGTCGCGCCGTGCGGCAGGCGCCGGCACCCTGCCGGGAAGGCTTGCGCGCGTCGCGACGCAAGCGCAACGCCAGTCCGCCTGCGCGTTTCCAGCAGCCGCAGCGCGCGCCATCGCGCCTCGATGCGACACCTGACACCGGCCCACGAGCCGCACGAGCCCGTTTGAACCCGTCCGAGCAAGACGTACGGCATTGTAGGCACGCGCAGACCGACTGCGCCGGGCAGCCGGCCGTGCCCGACCCGCTGTGGGGCGCGCAGGGGCTGCTCGCGCAGGCGCTGGCCGGCTGGCGCGAGCGCCCCGGGCAGCGCGCGCTGGCGGCTGCCGTGCAGCAGACCATCGAGCAGCGCGGCATCTTGCTGGCGGAGGCCGGCACCGGGACCGGCAAGACCCTGGCCTACCTGGTGCCCGCGTTGCTGCACGGCGAGCGCGTGGTGGTCTCGACGGCCACCCGCGCGCTGCAGGACCAGCTGTTCCGCAAGGACCTGCCGCTGGCCTGCCAGGCCCTGGGCCTGCAGGTGCGCAGCACCGTGCTGAAGGGGCGCGCCAACTACGTCTGCCACCACCGCTTGCGGCGCACCATGGGCGAGGGCCTGCTCGACAGCCGGCGCGCGGTGCAGCAGCTGCGCGAGGTGGCGCGCTTCGCCGCCGCCTCGCCCGATGGCGACCTGTCGGGGCTGCCCGGGCTGGACGAGAACTCGGCGGTGCTGCCGCTGGTCACGTCGACCCGCGACAACTGCCTGGGCTCGGAATGCCCCGATTTCCGGCAGTGCTTCGTGATGAAGGCGCGGCGCGAGGCGCTGGCCGCCGACGTCGTGGTGGTCAACCACCATCTGTTCTTCGCCGACCTCGCGCTGCGCGGGGACGGCGTGGCCGAGCTGCTGCCGGCCGCGACCACCGTGGTGCTCGACGAGGCCCACCAGCTGGCCGACATCGGCGCGCAGTTCCTCGGCAGCGCGGTGGGCACCGCGCAGGCCCAGGAACTGGCGCGCGATGCGCAGGCCTGCGGGCTGCAGCACGCGCGCGGGCTGGCCGACTGGCCGCTGCTCGCCGCCGCGCTGCTGAAGGCGGCGCGCGACCTGCGGCTGTGCGCCGGAGCCGGCGCGCAGCGCCTGGACTGGGCGCAGGCACAGGCGCTTGCCGGCTGGAGCGAGGCGCTGCGTACATGGCGCGAGCGCCTCGAGCAACTGCTTGCGGCCGTGTGCCACGTCGAGGAGGCGGCGCCTGAATTCACGCGCCTCGCCGAGCGCTGCCGCGAGCAGCAGCGCCTGCTCGCGACCTGGCAGCTCGGCCCCGACGACGCCGCCGAGGCGGCCGGCGCGGCCGACAGCGTGCGCTGGCTGGAGGTCGGTTCGCATCACCTGCGGCTGTTGTCGACGCCGCTGGGAATCGGGCCGGCCTTCGCGGCACTGCTGGCCGAGCGTGCGCAGGCCTGGGTGCTGACGTCGGCCACGCTGAGCGTCGACGGCAGCTTTCGCTATGCGCGCGCACGCCTGGGGCTGGGCGACAGCAGCCCCGCGCTGCAGCCGCAGCACGACGGCGATGCGCCCCGCCTGCGCGAGTTGCGCCTGCCGAGCCCCTTCGATTACGCGCGGCAGACCCGCTTGCTGGTGCCGCGGCGCGGCTTTCGTCCCGGCGACTCCGAGCATGCGCTGCGCGTGGCCGAGCTCGCGGCGCGGCTGATCGAGGTCAATCCGGGAGGCAGCTTCGTGCTGACGACCACGCTGCGCGCGATGGCGCGCATTGCCGCGCGCCTGCGCGAACTGCTGCCGCCGGGGCGCGCCGTGCTGGAGCAGTCCAGCGAACCCAAGTCGGTGCTGCTGCGCCGCTTCGCCGCCGATGCGCGCGCGGTCCTGGTGGGCAGCCACAGCTTCTGGGAAGGCGTGGACTTTCCCGGCGAGCAGCTGACGCTGGTGGTGATCGACAAGCTGCCCTTCGCACCGCCCGACGACCCGATGGTGGCGGCGCGCCTGGCCCGCCTGGAGGCGGCCGGGCGCAGCGGTTTCATGGACTATTCGCTGCCGCAGGCCGCGCTGGCGCTGCAACAGGGCGCCGGCCGCCTGGTGCGCGGTGAAGGCGACTGGGGGGTGCTCGCGGTGTGCGACCAGCGCCTGGTCGCGACCGGCTGGGGCCGGCGGCTGCTGGGTTCGCTGCCGCCGTTCACGCCGGTCGAGTCGCCCGAGCAGGCCGAGCAGTTCCTGCGCGAGCACGCGCGCGCGCCGGACTGATCGCGCCGGCCGAGGCGTCGTTCAGGCGCCGCGCATCACCACAGGCTCCACCACGGCGTGCGATGCTGCGGCAGCTTGCCGTCGAGGTAGGGGCTGTCGGGGTAGTTCAGGCGCAGCACGCGCTGCGTGTCGTCGCGCAGCTGGGTCAGCCCGAGCTTGTCGTAGCTGTCCATCAGCACCCCCAGCGCCAGCTGCGTGGCCGGGGTGTCCGGATAATCGCGAAGGGTCTCCTGCGCGCGGTCGGCGGCGGCGACGTAGGCGCCGCGGTGGTAGTAGAACAGCGCCACGTGCGAGTCGTACTCGCCCAGCGAGTTCACGATGAAGCGCATGCGCTCACGCGCATCGGCCGCGTACTTGCTGTGCGGAAAGCGGGTCACCAGTTCGCGGAAGGCCTCGAAGGACTCCTTGGCACCGCGCTGGTCGCGCTCGTACTGCGCCTGGTCGGCGATGGCCGAGAACACCGTCTGGTTCTTGTAGAAGTTGATCAGGCCTTTCAGGTACAGCACGTAATCCACCGCGGGATTGTTCGGGTAGATCTTCAGGAAGCGGTTGCACGCGGCCAGCGCCTGCGCCCGCTCGTCCTGCTTGTAGTAGCCGTAGGCGACTTCCATCAGTGCCTGTTGCGCCAGCACCCCGTAGGGGTAGCGCGATTCGAGCTTCTCGAAGTACTTGGTCGCGGTGTCGTAGGCGCCGGCGCTCATTTCGTCGTTCGCCTCGCGGTACAGCTTGGCCGCCGACCAGGTGGCGGTGATGTCGGTGTTGCCGGTGGACGCGCAGGCGCCGAGCCCCAGCACGCTCGACGCGAGCAGCAGGCGCAACAGCCAGCGCGAGCAATGCGCGCCGGTACGGGAGAAGGTGCGATTCACGACGGGACTCGAGGTAGTGGCGCCAGAGCGGGGATTATAGGAAGCCCCCCGCGGCCGGCGCGGTCGTGGCCCCATGGCACGGTGCATCGCGGCAGGCCTGCACTATGCTGGCGCGATGCAGCTTCCCGACCCCCGGGCCGACGCGGGCCTCGCACCGGCCGACATCCTGCCCGAAGCCGACGATGCTCCCGAGCCGGGCGGCGCCGAGCCGCAGCTGTTGCACGGCGAGGTGCCGGCCGACGCCGCCGGCGAACGCCTGGACAAGGTGCTGGCGCGCGTGTTCGCGCAGTTCTCGCGCAGCCGCCTGCGCGCGTGGTGCGAGGGCGGGCTGGTCAGCATGTCCGGCAGCGTGGCCGCGCCGCGCACCAAGGCACGCGCCGGTGCACGGCTGCAGCTGCAGGTGCCCGTCGATCCGGAGGCCTCCAGCTTCGCCGCCGAGCCGGTGCCGCTGCAGGTCGTGTGGAGCGACGCCGACCTCGCGGTGATCGACAAGCCGGCCGGCCTGGTGGTGCACCCGGCCGCGGGCAACTGGAGCGGCACGTTGCTCAACGGCCTGCTGGCGCGCTTCCCGGATGCGGCGGCGCTGCCGCGCGCCGGAATCGTCCATCGACTCGACAAGGACACCAGCGGCCTGCTGGTGGTGGCGCGCAGCCTGGAGGCCCAGACCGAACTCGTGCGCCAGTTGCAGGCGCGCAGCATCAGCCGCCAGTACCTCGCTCTGGCATGGGGCGAGCTGGCGGCGCCGCTGTGGGTGGACGCGCCGATCGCCCGCCATCCGCGCGATCGCCTGCGCATGGCGGTGGTGCCCGGCGGCAAGCCGGCGCGCACCCAGCTTCGCAGCCTGGGCTGTTGCCGCGGAGACTTCGGCGTGGTCAGCGCGCTGCGCTGCGTGCTGGAGAGCGGGCGCACGCACCAGATCCGCGTGCATGCGCAGCACGCCGGCTTGCCGCTGCTGGGCGACGCGCTGTATGGGCGCCGCGGCGCGCCGCGCCTGAGCCTGCAGCGCCAGGCACTGCACGCCGCGCTGCTGCGGCTGCGCCACCCGCGCAGCGGGCAGTGGATGCAATGGGTCTCCCCGGTGGCGCAGGACATCGCCGCGCAATGGCGCGAACTCGGCGGCGATCCCGCACTGCTGGACTGCAGCGCCTGGGGTCCGCTGGCGGACGAGGCCGGCGCCGCGGGGAGCGCGGCGCGATGAGCCCTCGCCAGTCCTGGCCTGCCTCGTGGACGGCCGTGCGGTGGCCCGGCAATCCGCGCGTGCATGGCGTGTTCACCAGTCGCGACGGCGGCCTCAGCCGCGGCTCCTGGGCGGCGGGCGATGGTCGCGGCGGCATGAACCTGGCTACGCATGTCGGCGACGATGCGGCGACGGTGCTGCGCAACCGCGAGCTGCTCGCGCGGCATCTGGGCGGAGTGCGCGTGGCCTGGCTGGAACAGGTGCACGGCGCCGGGCTCGCCGACCTCGACGCCTGGCACGAAGGCTTCGTGCCGCAGGCCGATGCGGCGGTGGTCACGCGCGCCGGGCTGGCCGCCTGCGTGCTGGTGGCCGACTGCCTGCCGGTGTTGTTCGCCGCTCCCGACGGGCGTGGCGTGGCGGCCGCGCACGCCGGCTGGCGCGGGCTCGCCGCCGGCGTGCTGGAGCGTACCGCGCAGGCGCTGGCGCAGCGCACCGCGTGCCCCGCGTCGCGGTTGCGCGCCTGGCTCGGCCCGGCGATCGGCCCCGCGAGTTTCGAGGTCGGGGCGGAGGTGCGCGAGGCCTTCGTCGCGCACGACGGCCTGGCGCAGCGCTGCTTCGCGCCCGGCCGGCGCGAAGGCAAGTGGATGGCCGACCTGTTCGAGCTGGCGCGCATGCGTCTGGTCGGCGCCGGCCTTTCGTCCGAGTCCATCCTGGGAGGAGGGATCTGCACGGTCGCCCACCCCGGGCTTTATTACAGTTACCGACGCGACGGCATCAGCGGCCGGCAGGCCGGCCTGATCTGGCTCGGTGCCGACGGCGGGCAGGCGCGTTGACACCCGCGGGGCTTTGTTCAAGAATGGTTTGAAGCTTGTGCATCGCGGCCAATACCAGGCTACGAATTTCACGAATATCGGCCACTGCTTGCAGTGAAAGGTTCCGGAATCTGCGAAAGCGGCATCGCATCCGGTTTGCAGCGACATATTCATTTTCCCGAGGATCCGCCGCGCGGCGTCCGCGGTGTCTCGATTCCCTCCATGGCGGACAACACTTCGCAACCTTTCGCCGGCCTGCCGTGGGCCGGGGGCGGCCTGGCGCAAGCCTTGCAGCAGGCCTTCGCAGGCGGCCTGCAGGGAGCGGGCGCCGCGCCGCTGCGCCTGGATCCCGCGCGCGTCGCCGACATCCAGGCCCGCTACGGCCGCGAGTACGCCGAACTCTGGGCCGGGCTGCTCGACAACAGCGCCAGCTCGCCGCCGCTGAAGGACCGGCGTTTCGCCGCGGACGCCTGGCGCGGCAACCGCTTCTCGGCCTACACCGCCGCGTTGTACCTGCTCAACGCGCGCGCGCTGCTGGAACTGGCCGAAGCCGTGCAGGCCGAGCCGAAGACCCGGCAGCGCATCCGCTTCGCGGTGCAGCAGTGGGTGGACGCGGCGGCGCCCAGCAACATCTGGGCGCTCAATCCCGATGCGATGGCCGAGGCCATGAGCAGCGGCGGCGAGAGCCTGCGCCGCGGCATGGACAACCTGCTCGGCGACATGCTGCGCGGTCGGCTCACGCAGACCGACGAGAGCCAGTTCGAGATCGGTCGCAACGTAGGCACCACCGAGGGCGCGGTGGTGTTCGAGAACCCCTGGTTCCAGCTCATCGACTACCGCCCGCTGAGCGCGCAGGTGCACGAGCGGCCCTTGCTGATCGTCCCGCCCTGCATCAACAAGTACTACATCCTCGATCTGCAGCCCGCCAATTCGCTGGTGCGCTACGCGCTCGAGCAGGGCCAGCGCGTGTTCCTGATGTCGTGGCGCAACCCGGACGCCGACTGCGGGACGTGGACCTGGGACGACTACATCGAGCACGGCGTGCTGGAGGCCATGCGCGTCGCCGGCGAGATCGCCACCGCGGCGCGTGCGCCGACGCCGGCGCGGCGTCGGCGTGCCGCGCCGGCTGCCGCGCATGCGGCACCGGCGGCCGACGGTGCCATCAACGCACTGGGTTTCTGCATCGGCGGCACGCTGCTGGGCACCGCGCTGGCGGTGCTGGCGCGGCGCGGCCAGCGCCCGGTGCACAGCGCGACCTTCCTGACCACGCTGCTGGACTTCTCCGACACCGGGGTGCTCGACGTGTTCGTCGACGAGGCGCAGGTCGCGATGCGCGAGGCCACCATCGGGCGCGGCGGGCTGCTTGCCGGGGCCGAACTGGCGGCGGTGTTCTCGAGCCTGCGTCCGAACGACCTGACCTGGAACTACGTGGTCGGCAACTACCTGAAGGGCCAGACCCCGCCGCCCTTCGACCTGCTGTACTGGAATGCCGACAGCACGAACCTGCCGGGTCCCTTCCTGGCCTGGTACCTGCGCAACACCTATCTCGAGAACAAGCTGAGCCGGCCCGACGCGGTGAGCGTATGCGGCACGCCGGTGGACCTGTCGCGCATCGATGTGCCGGCCTATGTCTACGGCTCGCGCGAGGACCACATCGTGCCGTGGGCCACCGCCTATGCGTCGGCGCGCTGCCTGGGCGGGCCCACGCGCTTCGTGCTGGGCGCATCCGGGCATATCGCGGGGGTCATCAACCCGCCGGCCGGCGGCAAGCGCAGCCACTGGCGGCTGCCGGCGCCGAAGTCGGCGCGCGGCGGAGCGGCGAAGCTGCCGGCGCAGGCGCAGGACTGGTTGCGCCGCGCCGAGGAGCATGGCGGAAGCTGGTGGCCCGACTGGGCGGCCTGGCTGGCCACGCAATCCGGGGCACTGCAGGACGCGCCGCGCGACTACGGCGGCGCGGGCTACCTGCCCATCGAGGCCGCACCGGGGCGCTACGTGCGGGTGCGGGCCTGACAGGCAGGCGCGACGCGATCCCGCTACGAACCATGGATTTTCTCTGCAGAGGCAACTGAAATGAGCGAAGACATCGTGATCGTTTCCGCCGTCCGCACCGCGGTCGGCAAATTCGGCGGATCCCTGGCCCGGACCTCGGCCGCCGATCTCGGCGCACTGGTGGTGCGCGAGGCCGTGGCGCGCGCCGGGGTGGCGCCGGGCGATGTGTCCGAGGTCATCCTGGGCCAGGTGCTGCAGGCCGGCTGCGGGCAGAACGCGGCGCGCCAGGCGTCGATCAAGGCCGGGCTTCCCGACAGCGTGCCGGCGATGACCATCAACAAGGTCTGCGGCTCCGGCCTGAAGGCCGTGATGCTGGCCGCGCAGGCCGTGCGCGACGGCGACGCCGAGATCGTGGTCGCCGGCGGCCAGGAGAACATGAGCGCGGCGCCGCACGTGCTGCCCGGCTCGCGCGACGGCATGCGCATGGGCAACTGGAACCTGGTCGACACGATGGTGCACGACGGCCTGTGGGACGCGTTCAACCACTACCACATGGGCACCACCGCGGAGAACGTGGCGAAGAAGCACGGCATCACGCGCGAGATGCAGGACGCCTTCGCCGCGGCCAGCCAGAACAAGGCCGAGGCGGCGCAGAAGTCCGGGCGCTTCGCCGACGAGATCGTTCCGGTGATGCTGCCGCAGCGCAAGGGCGACCCGGTGGCTTTCGCGACCGACGAGTTCGTGCGCCACGGCGCCACCGCCGAGTCGCTGGCCGGGCTGCGCCCGGCCTTCGACAAGGCCGGCACGGTGACCGCCGGCAACGCCTCCGGCATCAACGATGGCGCGGCCGCGGTGGTGGTGATGCGCGCCAGCCGCGCCGCGGCGCTGGGCCTGCGCCCGCTGGCGGCGATCCGCGCCTACGCCAATGCCGGGGTCGACCCCGCCTACATGGGCATGGGCCCGGTGCCGGCGTCGACGCGCTGCCTGTCGCGCGCTGGGTGGAAGCCGCAGGACCTGGAACTCATGGAGATCAACGAGGCTTTCGCCGCGCAGGCCATCGCGGTGAACCAGCAGATGGGCTGGGACACCTCGAAGGTCAACGTCAACGGCGGTGCCATCGCCATCGGACACCCGATCGGGGCCAGCGGCTGCCGCATCCTGGTCACGCTGCTGCACGAGATGCAAAAGCGCGATGCGCACAAGGGCCTGGCGTCGCTGTGCATCGGCGGCGGCATGGGTGTCGCGCTGGCCGTCGAACGCTGATCGCGAAGGTCCGGGCAGGGAATTCGGGAACCACGGAGAAATCGAATGGACAAGAGAGTCGCTTACGTCACCGGGGGCATGGGCGGGATCGGTACCGCGATCTGCCGCAGGCTGTGCGAGGCCGGACACAAGGTGGTCGCCGGCTGCGGGCCCAACTCGCCGCGCAAGGACGGCTGGCTGCGCGACATGCGCGCGCAGGGCTACGACGTGTATGCCTCCGAGGGCAACGTCGCCGACTGGGAGTCCACCTGCGCTGCCTTCCAGCAGGTGTTCGCCGAGCACGGCAGGGTGGACGTGCTGGTGAACAATGCCGGCATCACGCGCGACGCGGTGTTCCGCAAGATGGCCTACGACGACTGGGACCGCGTGATGAAGACCAATCTGTACTCGATGTTCAACGTCACCAAGCAGGTCATCGACGGCATGGTCGATCGCGGCTGGGGGCGCATCGTCAACATCTCCTCGGTCAACGGCGAGAAGGGCCAGTTCGGACAGACCAACTATTCGGCGGCGAAGGCCGGCATGCACGGCTTCACGATGGCGCTGGCGCAGGAGGTGGCGTCGAAGGGCGTGACGGTGAACACGGTGGCGCCCGGCTACATCATGACCGACATGGTGAAGGCGATCCGCCAGGACGTGATGGACAAGATCGTCGCGTCCATCCCGGTCAAGCGCCTGGGGCGCCCCGAGGAGGTGGCCTCGCTGGTGACCTGGCTGGCCGGCGACGACGGAGCCTTCACCACCGGCGCCGAGCTGTCGATCAACGGCGGCCTGCACATGAGCTGAGCGCGCGGCGCACGCGGGGCGGCGCAGGGGCCTGCCCGATACCGCCCCGCGGAGGTTTTGTGGTTCAATCGAATGGTGACTCGTCCACCGTGCCGCGCCTGCCATGTCCCAGACTGAAACCGCCGTTCGCGTCATCAAGAAGTACCCGAACCGCCGCCTCTACGACACCGAGACCAGCGCGTACATCACGCTGGCCGACGTGAAGTCGCTGGTCATGGAGGGGCAGCGCTTCGTCGTGCAGGACGCGAAGAGCGGAGCCGACCTGACGCGCAGCATCCTGCTGCTGATCATCCTCGAGGAGGAGGCCGGCGGCGTGCCGATGCTCAGCACCGCGATGCTCGAACAGCTGATCCGTTTCTACGGCAATGCGATGCAGGGCATGATGGGCTCGTACCTCGAGAAGACCGTGCAGGCCTTCATCGACATCCAGGGCAAGCTGGCCGAGCAGTCGCGCGGGCTCTACGACAGCAGCAGCTTCAGCCCCGAGATGTGGTCGCAGTTCCTCAGCGGCCAGGCGCCGATGCTGCAGGGCATGATGGGCAACTACCTGGAGCAGAGCAAGAAGCTGTACGTGCAGATGCAGGAGCAGATGCAGCAGCAGGCCAAGCAGATGATGGGCGCGTTCCAGCAGCCGGCCAAGAAGTAGGCGCCCGCATCGCCGGGACTCCCGGCGGTCGCGGCTCGCCGGGCGCGTGTCGCCGCGAAACGGCGACAATAGCGCCATGTCCGAGATCACCACTTCCCCTTCCGCCCCCGACGCGTCGCCGGCGGCGCCGCGCATCGGTTTCGTGTCCCTGGGTTGCCCGAAGGCCCTGGTGGATTCCGAGCGCATCGTCTCGCGCCTGCGCGCCGAAGGCTACGAGACCAGTCCGAGCTATGCCGGCGCCGACCTGGTGATCGTCAACACCTGCGGCTTCATCGACGAGGCGGTGCAGGAAAGCCTGGATGCGATCGGCGAGGCGCTGCACGAGAACGGCCGCGTGCTGGTCACCGGCTGCCTGGGCGCGCGCACCGACGAACAGGGGCGCAGCCTGGTGCGCCAGGTGCATCCGAAGGTGCTGGCGGTGACCGGCCCGCAGGCCACCGACGAGGTGCTGCAGCAGGTGCACGCGACGCTGCCCAAACCGCACGACCCCTTCGTCGACCTGCTGCCGCCGGGCGGGCTGAAGCTGACCCCGCGGCATTACGCCTACCTGAAGATCGCCGAGGGCTGCAACCAGAGCTGCAGCTTCTGCATCATCCCGAGCATGCGCGGCAAGCTGGTGTCGCGCCCCATCGGCGAGGTGCTGGACGAGGCGCAGGCGCTGCTGCAGGCCGGGGTGCGCGAGTTGCTGGTGGTCAGCCAGGACACCGCCGCCTACGGCTCCGATCTCAGGTACCGCACCGGTTTCTGGCAGGGTCGCCCGTTGCGCACCCGTTTCGCCGAGCTGGTGCAGGCGCTGGCGGCGCTGGCCGAACAGCATGACGCGTGGGTGCGCCTGCACTACATCTATCCGTACCCGCATGTCGACGAGGTGCTGCCGGTGATGGCGCAGGGGCGCGTGCTGCCCTATCTCGACGTGCCCTTGCAGCATGCGCATCCCGAGGTGCTGCGGCGCATGCGCCGGCCGGCCGGCGGCGAGCGCGCGCTCGAGCGCATCGCGCGCTGGCGCGAAGCCTGCCCCGACATCGCGATCCGCTCCACCTTCATCGCCGGCTTCCCCGGCGAGACCGAACAGGAATTCGAGACCCTGCTGGACTTCGTGCGGCGCGCCGAACTCGACCGGGTCGGCTGCTTCGCCTACTCGCCGGTGCAGGGCGCGGCCGCCAACGAGCTGCCCGGAGCTCTGCCCGACGAGCTGCGCGAGCAGCGCCGTGCACGCTTCATGGAAGTGGCCGAGGAAGTCTCGGTGCGGCGCCTGCGCGGGCGCGTGGGCCAGGAGCTGCGCGTGCTGGTCGACCGTGCCGGGCGCGACGGCGCCAGCGCGCGCAGCTACGCCGAGGCGCCGGAGATCGACGGCAAGGTGCTGCTGCGCGCGCCCGCGAAACCTTCGGCGCGCATGCGCCTGGCGCAGGCGGGCGGGAGTTTCGTGAGCGTGCGGGTGGTGGGCACGCAGGGCCACGACCTGGTGGCCGACCTGCTCTGAGCCCGCCGCGGCGGACTCACACGTGCAGTCCGAAGGCCGAAAGGTTGCGCCACAGCATGTACACCGCGACCACGGCGACGAGCAGCGCGAAGATCAGGTTCAGCGTGCCCTTGCTGTGCTTGCCGAGGTGGGTGGCGACGCGGGTCCCGAACCAGCCGCCGGCCACTCCGCCGCCGATGTAGAGCAGCGCGACCGTGAAGTCGAGCAACCCCGAGCGCGCATAGTTGATCGCGGTGGTCAGCCCGAAGGTGCCCACCGACAGAAGCGACGAACCGATCGCGGCGAGCATCGGCATCCCGGTCGAGAAGGCCAGGCCCGGAACGATCAGGAAGCCGCCGCCGATCCCGAAGAAGCCCGACAGCATGCCCACCAGCGCCGCGGCGATGCCCAGGCGCAGCCACGAGCCCTTCGGCGCGTCGTGCTCCGACAGCACCTGCTGCGCGGATCCCGGCTCCCGGCGCCGCAGCATCAAGGCCGCGATCACCAGCATCAGGATGGCGAACAGGAACAGCAGTTTCTTGCCGTCGACCGCCTTGCCCAGGCTGGAGCCGACGAAGGCGGCGGCCGCGCCGACCACCGCGAAGACCAGGGCCTGCTTCCAGCGCACGTTGCCGGCGCGCGCATGCGGGATCAGGTTGAGGTAGGCGTTGATGGACACCGCCAGTGCCGTCGTGCCGATCACCACGTGGGGGTTCGGATACCCCACGAAGTAAAGAAGCAACGGGACCGCGAGGATCGATCCGCCGCCTCCGATGAGCCCGAGCGAAAAGCCCACGGCGAGCCCGGAAAGGACAGCAAGGATATGCTGGGTCAGGGTGAGCGCGACGGGGGCGCTGCTTGCAAGGGTGGCTGGCGACATAGTCCCGGGAGCATACAGTAGCGTCGGGTATGGGGATGTGTGCAGTTGTTCGAAGGTCCTGGCAAAGCGATTCAAATGTAACGCAACGCAACATTTGAGACAGCGGGCATCGACGTAGGCCTGCCGTAAGGCTTCGCGGCGACAGTGCCTGCGTGAGCGGGCGCGAGGCCCGCCGCAAACGGGGTTCGAGCCCTGCGATCGCCGCCGTGCTCGGGCCGCTCGAGTGGAGAACCTGGCGCAGGCAACGCGCCTGGAAAACTGGAGACAACGATGGACAAGAAGATCAACCCCGCCCCGCTGGGGCTGTCGGGATTCGCGCTGACCACCTGGCTGCTGAGCATGCACAACGCGGGCTGGTTCGGGCCCGAGAACGTGCCGATGGTACTGGCCTGCGCGTTCGCCTTCGGCGGCACCGCGCAGTTCGTCGCCGGGGTGATGGAGGCCTTCGTCGGCAACAGCTTCGGCTTCGTCGCGTTCTGCGGATACGGCGCGTTCTGGTGGTCCTTCGCGCTGTTCGTGGAATTCTTCGCGAAGGGCGTCACCGGTCCGTTCATCGGCTGGTACCTGCTGCTGTGGGGCGTGTTCACGACCTACATGTGGATCGGGACCTGGAAGAAGGGCAAGGTACTGATGCTGGTGTTCACCGCGCTGACCGTGACCTTCTACCTGCTGGCCTTCGGTGCGCTGCTGGGCGCCGGCGGACTGGGCCAGCTGGGCGGCTACTTCGGGCTGCTGACCGCCGCGCTGGCCTTCTACCTGGCCGCCGCCGAGGTGATCAACGAGTCGTGGGGCAGCACCGTGCTGCCGGTGTGATGCGGGCCGCGGCCGACGCCGCGGCACAATGAAAACGGCCCCGCATCGCGGGGCCGTTTTCATTTCAGGTCGGTTCAGAACTTGTAGCTGAGAGCCACTCCGACCAGGTCCTGGCTCATGCTGATGGTCTCGGGAAGTTGCCCCACCACATTGCCGCTGGGGCCGAGTTCCGGCGCGTAGCCGGACACCGAGTTCTTCAGCGCGTGCACGTAGTCGGCCGAGATGTCCATCTTGCGGCTCAGCGCATAGGTGAAGCCGAGCGAGACGTGGTCCTTCACCACCCCCGGGGCGATGGTGTTGAAGAACACGTTGCTCTGGCTGACCGGGTTGTCGCTGTGGTTCCAGCCGGCACGCAGGGTCAGCTTGTCGCTGTAGGCCCATGCCGCGCCGAGCTTGACCACGGTGACGTCGCTCCAGCCGAAGCCGGCGCCTCCCGGGGCGCCGAGCAGCGGCGCCGGCGTGCCCATGGCCAGGGCCATCAGCGGCGACGAGGAGTTGGCGATCGACGAGACCTGGCTGTACAGGATGCGCTCCACGTCGGCCGCGACCGTCCACGTCGGCGTCGCCTTCCAGGCCACGCCGACCCCGTAGTTGGCCGGAATGTCGAAGCTGCCGCCGTCCGCGAACAGGCCCCGGTAGGCGCCGAAGCTGCTCATGTGGATCTTCGGCTGGAAGGTCGCCCCCAGCGACAGCCCCGGCGCGACCAGGCCGATCCAGCCGATGCGCACGCCCACGCCGTTCGACGAGTCGTGACCGGGGGCCATCAGGCTCGACGGGTCGATGCTGAACTGCGAACGCGCGAAGTTGTTGAGGCCGTTGGCGCGGAAGATCTGATGCACCAGATCCAGCGCGATCCCGATGGTGTTGTCCGGGGTCACGCGCCAGGCGAAGCTCGGGCTGATGAAGGTCTGCTCCAGGTCGACGCCGGCCCCGGGCAGCAGCCCGGTGCGCGGGTCCATCTGGTTGTAGCCCGAGTTCATGCCCCCGTTGCCGTACACGCTGATGCCCACCGCCATGTCGGGGGTGATCATGTGGTTGTAGCCGATCTCGGGGATCAGGAAATTGCTCTGGGCGTTGCCGCTGTAGGTGGTTCCCGCGATCTGCGCGGTGCGGTCGGGGCGGAACACGGTCAGGCCGACGTCGAGGCGGTTGCCGACCAGAGCCATTCCCGCGGGGTTGGTCGCTCCCGCCAGTGCATCCTGCGGCAACGCGATGCCCACTCCGCCCATGCCGACCGAGCGCACGCTGTAGCCGGGCTGGAAATAGCCGTCGGTGGCGTGCGCCAGTCCGGGCAGCAGCGCCGTGCCGACGCAGGCCGCGGCGCAGGCAGCCGCCAGTCGATTCTTACGCATAGAAAAGTCTCCCCTCCAGGAATCGGGTGCAGGTGCCCGAGGGTTCGGGCGGCGCGTCCGCTGGCGGCATCTGGCCGCCGCGGCCGCTGTCGTGTCAATACTGGAACCCGGTAGCAGTATCTATCGACGATCCTAGATACTCGGGCCGCGGTAGGCATCCAGTTTTGCCGCGATGGCAGTTCCGCAGGTTTTGTGCTAAGCGAGTTGCATTCTGTCACACACGGCTCGCGCGCCGGCCATGGGACGGCGGCACCGGCGCCGCAGCGGGCGCGGCGCGCTTCAGGCCTGCGGAGGCACGTAGCCGGCGGGGCGTTCGGCGCCCTCGCCGAAGAAATAGCGCTCCATCTGCCGCGCCAGGTACTGGCGGGCGCTGGCGTCGGCCAGGTTCAGCCGGTTCTCGTTGACCAGCATGGTCTGGTGCTTCAGCCAGCCCTGCCAGGCCTCCTTCGACACGTTGTCGAAAATGCGCTTGCCCAGTTCGCCGGGATAGGGCTGGAAGTCGAGGCCCGGCGCTTCGCGGCCGAGCTTGATGCAGTTCACCATTCGAGACATCGGGTCATCCTGTGGAACGTGACGGGGAACGGCGGCGGGGGCGCCGCCGGATCATTGCAGTCGTTTGACCAGCACGCGCGAGCGGCGCTGGTCGTCGTAGCGCTGGCGCCGCGCCTCCGGCAGCCAGCCGGGGTCCACGGGCACGAAACCGCGCTTGAGGAACCAGTGCATCGTGCGCGTGGTGAGCACGAAAATGCTCTCCAGGCGCAGCGCGCGCGCCTGTTGCTCGATGCGCCGCAGGATGCGCTCGCCGTCGCCCTGGCCCTGCGCGCTCTCGGCCACCGTCAGCGCGGCCATCTCGCCGGTGCGGCTCTCCGGGTAGGGGTACAGCGCGGCGCAACCGAAGATCACGCCGTCGTGCTCGAGCACGGTGTAGTTGCCGATGTCGCGCTCGATCTCGGTGCGGCTGCGCTTGACCAGCACGCCTTCGGTCTCCAGCGGCTCGATCAGCTGCAGGATGCCGCCGACATCGTCGGCGCTGGCCTGCCGCAGGTGCTCGAGATGCTCGTCGGCGATCATCGTGCCGACGCCGTCGTGCGTGAACAACTCCAGCAGCAGCGCGCCGTCCAGCGAGAAGCCGGTGATGTGCGCGCGGCCGACGCCGCCGCGGCAGGCGCGTACCGCGTGGCGCAGGTAGAAGGCCGTGTCGGTCGGCTGCTGCGGGTCGGGCAGACGCGCCAGCAGGCTCTCCGCCTGCGCCACGGTGAGCTCCGAGATCAGCCGGCCCTCGTCGCCCACCACGCCGTCGACCTCGGTGACCAGGATCAGCTTGTGGGCCTTGACCGCCACCGCGACGCTGCTGGCCACGTCCTCCATGCTCAGGTTGAAGGCCTCGCCGGTCGGCGAGAAGCCGAAGGGCGACACCAGCGCCACGGCGCCGTATTCCAGTGCGCGCTGGATGGTTGCGGCGTCGACCTTGCGCACCAGTCCGGTGTGCTGGAAGTCCAGCCCGTCGATCACGCCCACCGGGCGCGCGGTGATGAAATTGCCCGACACCACGCGCACGGTGGCGCCTGCCATCGGCGTGTTGGGCAGGCCCTGCGAAAAGGTGGCCTCGATCTCGAAGCGCAACTGCCCGGCGGCCTCCTGCGCCGCATCCAGCGCCACCTCGTCGGTCACGCGCATGCCATGGCTGAAGCGCGAGCTGACGCCCTTTTCGCGCAGCTGCTCCTCGATCTGCGGGCGAAACCCGTGCACCAGCACGATGCGTACGCCCATCGCCGACAGCAGTGCGACGTCCTGCACCAATTCGTTGAGCTTGCCGGCCGCGATCAGCTCGCCGGCGATGGCGACGACGAACACCTTGCCGCGATGGGCATGGATGTACGGCGCCACGGAGCGCAGCCACTCGACGAATTGGGGGGGATCGGAGGACATTCGCGCCATTATCCGGGAATGAACGAGAATTGTCGTTTTTCGCCACGGGTGCAACCCGCCTCCCAGCCGCATGCAGCCTCCAGCAAGCGCCGGCTCGAGCGCCGCGGCGCCAGGCTCGCCGCGACCGCGCCGCGGTGCGGCGCCGGTCGCGCCGAACCCCATCCCGCCGTTGCGCTTTCCCGCCGAGCTGCCGGTCAGCGCGCGGCGCGAGGACATCGCGCGCGCGATCGCCGGGCACCAGGTGGTGATCGTGTGCGGCGAGACCGGCTCGGGCAAGACCACGCAGTTGCCGAAGATCGCGCTGCAGCTGGGTCGCGGGGCCGGCGCCGGCGGACAGGGCCTGATCGGGCACACGCAGCCGCGGCGCCTGGCCGCGGTCAGCGTGGCGCGGCGCATCGCGCAGGAACTGGGAAGTCCGCTCGGCGAGCACGTGGGCTTCAAGGTGCGCTTCGCCGACCGCCTGCAGCCCGGAGCCTCGGTGAAGCTGATGACCGACGGCATCCTGCTGGCCGAGACGCAGCGCGACCCGCTGCTGCGGGCCTACGACACGCTGATCATCGACGAGGCCCACGAGCGCAGCCTGAACATCGACTTCCTGCTCGGCTACCTGCGCGAGCTGCTGCCGCGGCGTCCCGACCTGAAGCTGGTCATCACCTCGGCCACCATCGATGCCGAGCGCTTCGCGCGGCACTTCGCGTCGGCGGCCGGCCCGGCGCCGGTGATCGAGGTCTCCGGACGCCTGTATCCGGTGGAGATCCGCTGGCGGCCGCTGCTCGAGCCCGGCGCCGCGCAGTCCGCGGCGGCCTCCGGGGCCGCCGCGCCGCGCGAGCCGCGTGAGCTCAACCAGGCGGTGTGCGAAGCGGTGGACGAACTGTGGCGCGCCGGCAGCGGCGACATCCTGGTGTTCCTGCCCGGCGAGCGCGAGATCCGCGACTGCGCCGAGGCGCTGCGCAAGCACCACCTGGAGACGGCACGCCGCGGCGTGGAGATCCTGCCGCTGTTCGCGCGCCTGTCGCAGGCCGAGCAGGACCGCGTGTTCGACAGCGGCGGCGCGGCGCGGCGCATCGTGCTGTCGACCAACGTCGCCGAGACCTCGCTGACGGTGCCGGGAATCCGCTACGTGATCGACTCCGGCCTGGCGCGGGTCAAGCGCTACAGCTTCCGCCAGAAGGTCGAGCAGCTGCAGGTGGAGCCGGTCAGCCAGGCCGCGGCCAACCAGCGCGCCGGCCGCTGCGGGCGGGTCGCCGACGGCATCTGCATCCGCCTGTACGACGAGGCCGATTTCCAGGCGCGGCCGCGCTTCACCGACCCCGAGATCCTGCGCTCGTCGCTGGCCGCGGTGATCCTGCGCATGCAGGCGCTGGGGCTGCAGGCGGTGGAGCAGTTTCCCTTCATCGACCCGCCGCAGCGCAAGGCCATCGCCGACGGCTACCAGCTGCTGGGCGAGCTCGGCGCGGTCGACTCCGTCAACCGGCTGACCGAGACCGGGCGCCAGCTCGCGCTGCTGCCGCTGGATCCGCGGCTCGGGCGCATGATCCTCGAGGCCAGGCAGCAGCAGGCGCTGGCCGAGGTGCTGGTGATCGCGTCGGCGCTGGCCGTGCAGGACCCGCGCGAGCGCCCGCAGGAGCGCCAGGAGGCCGCCGACACCGCGCATCGGCGCTTTGTCGAGGGTTCGTCGGAACTGGCGGGCTGGCTCAAGCTGTGGCAGCACTACCACGAGCTGGTGGCGCACAAGAAGTCGAATCGCAAGCTGCAGGAGCAGCTGCGCGCGGAGTTCCTGTCGCCGCTGCGAATGCGCGAATGGCACGACGTGCACAGCCAGCTGCACACGCTGGTGGCCGAGCATGGCTGGCGCCTGAACACGGCGCCGGCCAGCGACGAGCAGCTGCACCTGAGCCTGCTCGCCGGGCTGCTCGGCAACGTCGGCTGCAAGGCCGACGACGGCCCGCATTACCTGGGCGCGCGCGGCATCCGTTTTCTCATCCACCCGGCCTCGCCGCTGGGGCGCAAGGCCGGGCGCTGGGTGATGGCGGCCGAGCTGGTGCAGACGACGCGCCTGTACGCGCGCCAGGTGGCGCGCATCGAGCCGCAATGGATCGAGCGCGTCGGCGCGCACCTGCTGCAGCGCACGCTGCACGACCCGCACTGGGAGAAGAAGCCGGCGCAGGTCAGCGCCTTCGAGCGCGCCACGCTGTACGGTCTGGTCGTCTACCACCAGCGCCGCGTCGACTACGGTCGCGTCGACCCGGTGCTGGCGCGCGAGATGTTCATCCGCCACGCGCTGGTCGGCGGCGAGTGGGAGTCGCGCTGGGCCTTCCTGCGCCACAACCGTGCGCTGGTCGAGCAGATCGAGGATCTGGAGCAGCGCTCGCGGCGTCGCGACCTGCTGGTCGACGACGCGCTGATCGAGGCTTTCTACGACCGCTTCGTCCCGCCCGAGGTGCACAGCGGGGCGAGCTTCGACGCCTGGTACCGCAAGGCGCAGGCGCAGCAGCCGCGGCTGCTGTTCCTCGAGCGCGAGGAGCTGATGCGTCACCAGGCCGCCGGAATCACCACCGAGGCCTTCCCGACCCGCCTGCGCATCGCCGGGCTCGAACTGGGCCTGAGCTACAGCTTCGACCCCGGCGGAGTGCGCGACGGCGTCACCGTCGAAGTACCGCTGGAGGCGCTGAACCAGCTCCCCGAGCAACGCCTGCAATGGCTGGTTCCGGGCATGCTGGCCGACAAGATCGCCGCGCTGCTGAAGACCCTGCCGCAGCGCCAGCGCGCGCGCCTGGTGCCGCTGCCGGCCACCGCGCAGCGCTTCGCGCAGCAGCTGTGCGATGCGCAGCGCTACGCGCAGCAGCCGCTGCTGGATGCGCTGCGCGAGCTGGTGCGGCAGGACACCGGCCTGGCGCCCGAGTCCGAGCATTTCCGCGCCGATGCGCTCGACGCGCACCTGCTGTTCAACATCCGCGTGGTCGATGCGCAGGGTCGCCAGCTCGGCATGGGGCGCAACCTGGCGCGCCTGCGCGCCGAGCTCGGCGGGGCCGCGCGCGAAGCCTTCCAGGCAGCCGCGCGCGCGCTGCCCGAGGTGCGCGCGGCGGCGGCCGCACGGCCGAGATCG
>JAKAXL010000110.1 GCA_021816585.1 Pseudomonadota bacterium
CGCGGTGGGGCTCACCCACGGGGGTTTCTACAAGCAGTTCGAGTCCAAGGAAGACCTGGTTCGCGAAGCCATGACCACGGCCCTGGCGCGGGGCCGCGAGAAGTGGGACGAGCGCGTGGCCGCGAGCGCCGACGACCCGCTGGCGACCTTCGTCAACGGCTACCTCTCGTCCGAGCACCGCGACAACCCCGCGGAGGGCTGCGCCTTCGTCGCGCTGGGTGCCGAAGCCGCGCGTCGCGCGGACGCGCAACTCCGGCGGATCTTCGAGGCCGAGGCGCGGGGATACCTGGAACTGCTCGAAGGCATGTTCAAGGACTCGCCCGACGATGCCAGGCGCGAGCGCGCGCTGGCGACCCTGTCGACGCTGGTGGGAGCACTGCTGCTGTCGCGCGTGGTGCAGGATGCGGACCTGTCGGCCGACTTCCTGCGGGCCGCGGCGGCGTCCGTGCTTCAGCCGCGTTGAAGGCGGCCCGGCACGGGAAGCCTCCCCCGGGCCGGGCCGCCGTCTCGACGGACCGCGGGTCGCCGCGACGCTCAGTCCGGAGTCGTGGCAGGAGCCGTGGGCCCCGATCCGGCCCCCGTGGTCTGGATCGCGGTGGCGATCGCAGCCATGTCCTGCGGGTCGAGCTCCAGGCTGGCGGCGTCGATCCAGCCATCGACCTGGTCGGCGTTGCGGGCGCCGACGATCGCGCCGCTCACGCCGGGCCAGGCCAGGGTCCAGGCAATCGCGACCGCCGCCACGCTGGTCCCGTGACGCCGCGCCACCGGTTCCAGGGCCGCGGCCAGCCCCAGGTTGTTCGACAGTCGCCGGCCCGAGAATTCCGCGTTGCGCGAGCGCCAGTCGTTGCGCGCAAGCGCCGCGGCGCGCTGCTCGGAAAAGCGACCGCTCAGCAGTCCGGCCTGCATCGGGCTGTAGACGATGACACCGGTGTCATGCTCCCGGCACCACGACAGCTCGCGCGCCGCGAAATCCCGGCGGATCGCCGAGAACGGCGGCTGCAGCGTGTCGACGTGACCGAGAGCCTCGGCCCTGTCCAGTTGGGCGGTGTCG
Source organism: Pseudomonadota bacterium (assembly GCA_021816585.1). Classification (GTDB taxonomy): domain Bacteria; phylum Pseudomonadota; class Gammaproteobacteria; order Burkholderiales; family Burkholderiaceae_C; genus Thiomonas_A. Next base: position 1,052 of record JAKAXL010000110.1, read on the forward strand.
TGGTTGGACAGGCCCACGGCGCGCACCTTGCCCTCCCGCTTGAGCTCCAGCAGGGTCTGCCAGTACTCGTCCAGCGGGGTACCGTCCTCGGCGGGCCAGTGCATCTGGTAGAGGTCGATGCGCTCGATCCCGAGGCGCTGCAGCGAATCGTCGACCTCCCTGCGGATGCTTGCGCGCGCCCCGACCTGACGCGGTGCGGCGTTGCGGTCATGCGCGTCCCATGTCAAGCCGCATTTGGTGAACACATAGGGTCGCCGCGCGGCGGGAATTCCTTCCAGCGCGCGGCGGACCATCTCCTCCGAGTGCCCCAGCCCGTAGACCGGGGCGGTATCGATCCAGTTGATCCCGCGCGCCAGCGCTCGCCGGATCGCCTCCACCGAGCCCGCGTCGTCCTGCGTCCCCCAGCCCACGGCCCAGTCGCCGCCACCCACGGCCCAGGAGCCGAACCCGACGCGGGTGATCCGCATGTCCGTGCGGCCAAGCCGTCGCCGCGGCAGTTCCGACGGCTCCGTCCTCGAATGTGTGGTCATGGAAGTTCCTTTCGTTGCGTGAAGCGAGATTCTGGGTTGCCAGCACCAATCCATCCAACGGATTACATTGATGCCGGCGATCGGGCTGATCGCTGAATCTCGTGTCGAACGTGGAACTCAGACAACTCCAGCACTTCGTCGCGGTGGCGCAGGAGTGCCATTTCACGCGCGCCGCGCAACGTGTGCACATCGTGCAGTCGGCACTTTCGGCATCGGTACGTGCGCTGGAGGACGAGCTCGGCGCCCGCCTGTTCGTGCGCAGCACGAGGCAGGTCCGTCTTACCAGCGCCGGCACGGCTCTGTACGAGAAGGCGCTCGCGGTGCTGCAGATGGCGGAGGAGGCGCGCGACGCCGTGGCCCAGGTGCAAGGGCTGCGCCGCGGCGTGCTGGCCATCGGGTCGGTGCAAAGCCTCCCGCCTTTCCTGGACCTTCCGGCGCTGCTCGCACGCTTCCACGATCTGCACCCGGATCTCGAGATCCGCCTGGTTCAGGGGGCGAGCGCATCCCTGCTGGAGCAGGTGCGTGACGGCAGGCTCGACGTGGCGTTCCTGCCGCTGAGCGAGCCTCCCGGCGATGTGGCGACCAGCATCATCACCTGCGAGGCGCTGGTGGTGGCCTGCGCGCCCGACCACCCGCTCGCGGGCGCAGCGGATCTGTCCCTGGAGGCGCTGACCGACGAGGCCTTCGTGGATTTCGAGCCCGGCTGGGGAACCCGTCGCCTGGTCGACAAGCTGTTCGCGGCGGCCGGTGTGGCGCGGCGCATCGACTTCGAGGTCAATGACCTCGGCACGGTCCTGGATCTCGTGGCGCGCGGCCTCGGCGTCGCCCTGGTCCCGGAGCCGGTGGCAGCGGCGCATACGCCTGGTCTCGGCGTGGCAAGGCTCTCGAAGCCGGAGATCTGCTGGGAACTCGTGGCGGCCTATGCCGCACGACCCGGCGGCGCGCCGGAGATGCTCAATCCGGCCGTGGCCGCATTTCTCGAGCAGGTCGTCGCGAAGCGTCCGGCCGCGTGAAAGCGTAGGACCCGGCGCCAGGCTGCCGCCCCCATCGCTCAGCGGAGCATGCGGGGCGCTGTCCCCCCGCAGACCGCCAGCGTGACCTGGAGAAGTCTCCAGGTCACGCTCGCCATGTATTCAGCAATTGCGATGATGAATGGCAGCGATCGAATTCATTGGAACCCTGCATCCAGAAATCGGACAATCTCGCGCGGGAGTGTCCGAAACAGAACCAAGAATCGACAGTACTCCCGCTCCAGGCTGCGTGGTCGCGCCGGCCGCCCCCTTCTCACCACCCTCTCTGTGCAGGAGAACAGACGTGCTCAAGAACATGAAAATCGGAGTCAAGATGGCCCTGGCGTCGGGCACGATGATTGCCCTGTTCGCCGTGGCCGTCGGCGTGGGCTTCGATGGCACGTCGCGGCTTCAAGGACGCTTCAGCCACTACATCCGTACGGACCTGGCCTACAAGGCCGCGATCACGGGCATGTACGCGCAAGGTCTGCAGGGCGGGCAGGCTCTGCGCAATCTGGTGCTGGTTCCCGGAAATCCGCACTCCTACCCCGCGCTGGTCGCGGCACAGCATGCCTTCCAGCAGAACCTGAAGCAGGCGCAGATGCTGGTCGCGCATTTCCCCATGGACAGCGCCCGCATCCAGCAGATCGCGCGTTACGAGCGCGCGGAGGTGGCAGCCCAGAACAAGGTCGTCTCGTTGTCCACCACCGATCAGGCCCAGGCCGTCTCCACGCTCAACCAGGACGACCAACCCCAGTGGATGCGCCTGCGCGCGATCCTGCTGGGTCTGATGCAGGAGGCCGACGCACGCGACGTGACGGTGCGCCAGCAGGTCAGGGCGACGGTCGCCCAGGTGCGCACGTTGAGCGCGTTTTCAGCGCTCGCGGCGCTGGTCCTGGGGGTGCTGGCGACGATCGTCGTGGTGCGAGGCATCACGCGTCCGCTCGCGCGCGCCGTGGAAGTGGCCGAGCGCGTGGCCCACGGAGACCTGGACCAGCAATTGCAGGCGGACGGGCGTGACGAGACGGGCCAGCTGCTGCGCGCACTCGCGACCATGGTCGAGCGCCTGACCCACACGATCGGCGCCATCCGAAGTGCCGCCGACAACCTGTCGTCGGCCTCCGCCCAGGTGGCGGCCACGTCGCAGACGCTATCCCAGGGGGCTTCCGAGCAGGCGGCATCGGTCGAGCAGACCTCCGCCACGCTGGAGCAGGCGGCGGGGTCCATTCAACAAAATGCCTCCAACGCGCGCGCCACCGACTCGATGGCGCGCACCGCGAGCGACCAGGCCGAGCAGGGTGGATCCGCGGTGCAGAAGACCGTGGTGGACATGCAGAACATCGCCGAGCGAATCTCGATCGTCGACGACATCGCCTACCAGACCAACATGCTGGCGCTGAACGCGGCCATCGAGGCGGCGCGCGCGGGCGAACACGGCAAGGGCTTCGCGGTGGTCGCGGCGGAGGTGCGCAAGCTGGCCGAACGCAGCCAGGTCGCGGCACGCGAGATCGGCGAGTTGGCCGCGGGATCCGTCAAACAGGCCGAAGGGGCGGGCGAACTGCTGATGCAGATGGTTCCGGCCATCCGCAAGACCTCCGAGCTGGTGCGCGAAATCAACGCGGCTTCGGACGAGCAGTCAGCCGGCGTGGCCCAGATCAACCAGGCGGTGGCGCAACTCTCGCAGTCCACGCAGCAAAGCGCCTCGGCCTCCGAGCAACTCGCGGCGACCGCGGAAGAGATGAACGCGCAGGCGCAGCAGCTGCAGCAGGCCGTCTCGCAGTTCCGCACGGCCGAGTCTCGCGCGGGCGCCCGCAAGGCGCCCGCGGTGCACATGGCGGCGCCACGCCTGACTCCGGAGATGGCCGGCGGCGACTTTGTCCGCTTCTGAACGGCAAGCCTGCTACATGCGCAGCGGGCGCGGGTAGCGGGGAAAACGCGGCATCAGGCGGCTGAGCACCGAAGCCGAGATCACGGCGACGAGCGCGAAGGGCAGCACCACGACGAGCGGGAACAGCGCCCCCGGATGCAGCAGGGCGGGATACATGGCCAGCGCCACCCCCGGCGGATGGAAGATGCGCAGCAGCGGCAGCGCCACCATCGCGCTCAGCGCGGCCGCTACCGCGACGTCGGGCCCGAATCCCAGCAGCAGGCTCAAGCCGGTGCCGATCGCCGCGCCGGCGACCGAGCCGCACACGACGGCCAGCGGCTGCGCGATCGCGACCTCGGGAAGGTAGGCGATGATGGTCAGCGTGGCGGCGAACGGGGGGATCAGGAACGCCGCCTGTTCGCTGCGGTCGAGCCAGGCGAGGGCGCCGAGCATCACCGCGATCCACAGCGCCGTCCAGAGGTTCGGGGACAGCGCCGCGCCCCAGCGCGCGAGCATGCGGCCTGGCAAGGGGTGGCGAGCGTTCATCGGGGGCTCCGGCAGGTGCGTGGCGTCACCGCGCGTGGCGCCGCACACATCTTAGACCCCTCGAAACCAAGCGGTATGCAGCGTGCGGGACTTGAAATCCAGGGCCGTGCCCCTACAATTAGCACTCGCAACCGCTGAGTGCTAACGGCCGGGGCAGTCCCCCGCCGCCGGGCTCTCTTAGCCGCGCCCTCCGGGGCGCGGCCTGCGTTTGACATTCCGGTTTGAACC
>JAKAXL010000035.1 GCA_021816585.1 Pseudomonadota bacterium
GCTCAACCGGCGCGGTGGTACGGGTGCCCGGTGATCACGCTGTGCGCGCGGTAGATCTGCTCGGCCAGCAGCACGCGCACCAGCGCGTGCGGCAGGGTCAGGTCGGACAGGCGCAGCAGCGTGTCGGCCGACTGCCTGATGCGCGGCGCGAGTCCGTCGGCGCCGCCGATCACGAAGGCCACGTCGCGACCCTGCTGGCGCCACGACTGCATCGACTGCGCCAGTTGCAGCGTGGTCATGCGCTCGCCGCGCTCGTCCAGCACGACGCGCCGGCACTGCGCCGGCAGCGCCTGCTCGATGCGTTGCGCCTCGCGTTCCAGCACGGTGTCGGTGTCGAGCCCGGCACCGCGCGACTCCGCGCGCAGCTCGCGCAGCTGCAGGGGCGTGGCAGCGGGCAGGCGCCGCGCGTATTCGGCGTAGGCCTGCTGCACCCAGTCCGGCATGCGCTGGCCGACCGCGACCAGCCAGTACTTCACCGCTCAGGCCCGTGACTTGGTCCGCGCCGCGGGTTTCGCGGCGCCCGTGGTCGCGGCGCGCCTGGGCGCGGCCTTCGCCGCAGCGGACTTGGCCGCGGCCGGCTTCACGGCGGACTTCGCCGGGGATTTCGCGGCGGCGGACTTCGCGGCGGCGGACTTCGCGGGCGCCGACTTCGCGGTGGAAGACCGGGCCGGCGCCGATCTGCCCGCGCCGGTCGCGGCCGACGCGGACTTCGCCCTGGCGGACTTCGCGGGCGCTGCCGTCGGGCGGCTGCCCCTGGCGGAGCTCTTCGCGGCCGCGGAACGCGGCTTCGCCGCCGTCCCGGTGCCCGCGCCGCCGCGGCGGCGCGAGGCCACGGCCCCGGCCGACGCGGCGGCGGCCGGCTGCAGCGCCTTCAGGTGCACGGTCTTGCCGCCCCAGATGTCCTCGAGCTTGTAGTAGGCGCGGATCTGCGGCTGCATGAGGTGCACGACCGCGTCGCCGCAGTCGACCAGCACCCATTCGCCGCTGTCGGCGCCCTCGGGGTTCTTCACCTCGCCGCCGGCCTCGCGCACCTTGTCGCGCACGCTGGCCGCCAGCGCCCGCGTCTGGCGGTTGGAACTGCCGCTGGCGATGATCACGCGGTCGAACAGGCTGGTCAGGGCCTCCGTGTTGAAAACCTGGATGTCCTGGGCCTTCACGTCTTCCAGGGCGTCGACGATGGTGCGTTGCAGCTTACGAATGTCCATGCGGGGCAGCGGGGGTCCGGTAGAGTTGATGTCGTTCAATATAGTGTGCCACGGCGTCGGGCACGAGTTCGTGCAGCTCGAGACCCTTCGCCGCGTATTCGCGTACTTTCGTTGCGGAAACGTCGAGCAGGGGCATGCGCAGGCTCAGCAGCCGGTGCCCGCCGGCGTCCAGCGCGCGCAGCAGCGCCGGGTCGGGGCGCAACTCGTTGCCGGGGCGCGCAGCCACCGCGAGGTCGACGCAGCCGGCGATCTGCTCCCATTGCTTCCAGGTGCCGAAGTTGTGCAACTGGTCGGCTCCCAGCAGCAGCACGAATTCGTGCTGCGGGTATTCGGCTCGCAACTCGCGCAGCGTATCGATGGTGTAGGTGGGGCCGGCGCGGCGCAATTCCAGGTCCAGCGCGCGCAGGCGAGGCGCCGCGCGCGCCGCCAGCCGGACCATCTGCTCGCGGTGCCCGGGGCCGGCGCCCAGCGCGCCGCGCTGCCACGGCTGCCCGGCCGGGATCAGCCAGACCTCGTCGAGCCCGAGTTGCTCGACGGCGCAGCGCGCCAGTTCCAGATGGGCACGGTGGATGGGGTCGAAGCTGCCTCCGAGCAGCCCGATGCGGGTCATGCGCGATCGACCTCAGCCTTGCGACGCCCAGTCGCGCGGCGGCAGGAAGCGCTCGTACAGCTGCGCCTCGGGGGTTCCCGCCTGCGGGTGCCAGTCGTAGCGCCAGCGCACCTGCGGGGGCATCGACATCAGGATCGATTCGGTGCGCCCGCCCGACTGCAGCCCGAACAGCGTGCCGCGGTCCCACACCAGGTTGAACTCGACGTAGCGGCCGCGGCGCAGCGCCTGGAACTCGCGCTCGCGCTCGCCGTAGGGCATGTCGCGCCGACGCTGCACGATCGGCAGGTAGGCGTCGAGGAAGGCGTCTCCGGTGGCGCGCATCAGCGCGAAGCCGGTGTCGAAGCCGCCGCTGTTGAAATCGTCGAAGAACACGCCTCCGATACCCCGCGCCTCGCCGCGATGCTTGAGAAAGAAGTACTCGTCGCACCAGGCCTTGAAGCGCGGGTAGTAGCCGGGGTCCAGCGCGTCCAGCGCCGTCTTGCAGCTGCGGTGGAAGTGCACCGCATCCTCGTCGAAGCCGTAGTAGGGGGTGAGGTCCATGCCGCCGCCGAACCAGCTCAGGGCCGGGCCCTTGGGGGGCTGCACGCTGAGCAGGCGCACGTTCATGTGCACCGTCGGGACGTAGGGGTTGCGCGGGTGCAGCACCATCGACACGCCCATCGCGGTGAACGGCGCGCCGGCCAGTTCGGCGCGCTGCTGGGTCGCCGACGGCGGCAGGCTGGCGCCGCGCACCGACGAGAAATTGCAGCCGGCGCGCTCGAACAGCGCGCCGTCTTCGAGCACGCTGCTCATGCCGTCGCCTTCCAGGCGGCCGCCGGCCGGGCGGGTCCAGGCGTCCCGGTGGAAGGCGTGGCCGTCGGCGGCTTCCAACGCAGCCAGGATGCGCGACTGCAGCTCGAGTAGGTATTCGCGGACTTGGGTGGACATGGTCGGATCGCGGAGGGCGCCGCATGCACGCGCGCATCGGCGCGCGCCGCGCTGGCTGGGATCAGGCGGGGGTTCAGCGCTCGGCGACGCGGATCCAGTGCCGCGGCGAGCGGTTGGCCACGCGCACGTCATGCCCCACGCCGTGCCGGCGCTCGGCGACGACGCGCGCCGGCTTGCGGTGTTCGCGCCGCAGTTCGGCCACGCGCAGCGCATGTTCATGCTCGCGGCGCAGGCGCTCCAGGTACAGCTCGTGCTCGCGCCGGCGTTCGGCCAGCAGGCGCTGCTCGTAGGGACTCGGAGCGGGCCTGCGCGTGTAGACCACGACCAGCGCGCGCGGCCGGAAGCGGGCGTTCTCCCGCATGTGGTTCCAGCGCGCCACCTCGGCGACGCTGACCCCGTAGCGCCGCGCCACGGTCCACGGCGTGTCGTGCGGCCCGGCCACCAGGCGCAGGCGGCGCAGCGGCGGCAGGTCGGGCGCCAGCGCCAGCACCGCATGATCGGCGACGCGCTTGCTGACGTTGGCGTCGTCGTCGGGCGGGCGCGGGATCAGCACCGTCGAGCCGGCCTTGATCAGCGTGCGCGCCGGGATGTCGTTGACGTCGCGCAGCGTCGCTTCCTTCAGGTGCAGGTGCTGCGCCAGCGCGGCGGGAGTGGCGGTGCGGGCCACGCGGTACGCGGTCCAGCGCGCCAGCGGGCCGTGATGGTCGGCCAGCGCCTGCTCGAAGGCGGTGGCGTTGTCGTAGGGCAGCAGGATCTCGGGGTGCGTGGCGGCCAGGATCACCGGTTTCGTGAAGGCCGGGTTGAGCGAGCGGAATTCCGGCACCGTGATGCCCGCCAGGCGCGCCGCCTGCGCCACGTCGATGTCCCGGGTGATGCGAACCGGCTTGAAGTACGCATGGTCGGGAACCGGCGGCAGCGTGATGCCGTAGCGCGCCGGGTCCTCGATGATGTCCTTCACGGCCTGCAGCTTGGGGTAGTAGTTGCGGGTCTCGGCCGGCATGTTCAGGTGCGCGTAGTCGACCGGCAGGCCGTGCGCCTCGTTGTACGCGATGGCGTGCTGCAGCCCGCCTTCGCCCCAGTTGTAGGCGGCCAGCGCGAGCTGCCAGCTGCCGAACATCGCGTGCAGCTTGCCCAGGTAGTCGAGCGCGGCGCGGGTCGAGGCCATGACGTCGCGGCGCCCGTCCTGGAACATGGTCTGGCGCAGCTTGTAGTGCTGGCCGGTGCTGGGCATGAACTGCCACATCCCCGAGGCCTTCGCACTGGACAGCGCATCCGGGTTGAAGGCGCTCTCGATGAAGGGCAGCAGCGCCAGCTCGGTGGGCATGCCGCGGCGCTGCACCTCCTGCACGATGTAGTAGAGGTACTTGCGCGAGCGCTCGGTCATGCGCGCGACGTAGTCCGGGCGCGTCGTGTACCAATGCACGGCCTCGGTGACGTAGGGCTTCATCTGCGGCCCGTTCATGTCGGGAATCCCGAAGCCGGCCCGGATGCGCTGCCAGATGTCGTCGTAATGCACCTGGACCGTCGTCGCCATCGCGGGCGCCGATGTCGCGCCCGACGGGGCGCTGGCGTCTGCCGCCGGTGCCGAGGCCTCGGGTGCCGGCGCCGACGCGGCGGCTGCCGACGCGGCTGCGGAGGGCGCCGTCGCGGGGGCCGACGCGGCCGGCGGCGGGGTCTGCGAGGGTGGGGTGGCGGCGCATCCGGCGGCCGTCAGCACGACGGCGGCCAGCGCCCACAGTCTCACTCCTCGCAAACGGTGCATCGGTCTGTTCCTTGCTCCGCGGCCGCGTCTGGCTTGCGCCGCTGCCGCTTCAGAAATCGTTCTTCCACTGTCGCAGCATCGCGAAGGCCTCGACCCGGTCGGCCGGGGCGCGCCCGAAATGCTGCGTCAGCTGCTCCCGGACCAGCGGCTGGTCCGAGCGCAGGAAGGGGTTCACCCGGAGTTCGCGTTGCACGCTGCTCGGCAGGGTGGGCAATTGCTGCGCACGTCGTTGCAGGCACCAACGCTCGTACTCCTCGGTATCGGCGTTGGCGGGCTCGACGTGGCGCGCGAATTGTAGATTGCTCACGGTGTATTCATGCGCGCAAAGCACCCGGGTGTCGCCGGGCAGCGCGCCCAGGCGGTCCAGCGAATGCAGCATCTGCTGCGCGGTGCCCTCGAACAGCCGGCCGCATCCGGCCGAGAACAGCGTGTCCCCGCACAGCAGCAAGCCGGCCTGCGGGGCGTGATAGGCGACGTGGCCCAGCGTGTGTCCGGGCACCTCCAGCACCTCGAGATCGAGGCGCGGTGCCGCGATGCGGACGCGGTCGCCGTCGGCCACGGCCTCGGTCACGCCGGCGATGTCCTCGGCGGCCGGGCCCCACACCGGCACGCGCCAGCGCTGCAGCAAGGCGGCGATGCCGCCGGTGTGATCGGGATGGTGGTGGGTGACTAGAATGCCCGCCAGTTGCAGCCCCTGCGCCTGCGCGCCGCCGGGGGCCAGGGCCGCCATGACCGGGGCGGCGTCCCCGGGATCCACCACCACCGCGCTGCGCGTGTCGTGGATCATCCAGATGTAGTTGTCCCGAAAGGCTTGCAGCGCGACGATATGCATGAGTCCCCCGAAGTCCGCCCGAGTATAGATCTCGACCGTTGGATGCAAACCCCGGGCGGGCGCTATGCGCTGGACTGGCAGCAGCGGCAGCTCGATCGCATCGTCGCCGACATCTTCGGGTTCCACGCGCTGCAGCTGGGGTTGCGCGATCTGGCGGGGTTGCGCCACAACCGCATGCCGCACCGCTGGTTCGCGCGCGATGTGGTCGACGACCCGGAGCAGCCGCCGGGGGCCGCCGGCCCCGCGGCGCTGGTGTGCGAATTCACCGACCTGCCCATTGCCAGCCAGAGCCTGGACCTGGTGGTGCTGCCGCACACGCTGGAGGTGGCCTCCGATCCCTATGCCTGCCTGCGCGAGGCCGACCGCGTGCTGGTGGCCGGCGGACAGGTGGTGGTCACCGGGTTCAACGCGCTCAGCCTGTGGGGGGCGCGCCAGAGCCTGGCGCGCATCGGTGGCGAGCGCTACCTGCCGCAAAGCGGCGAACTGATCTCGCCGCGCCGCGTTCGCGACTGGCTGCGGCTGCTGAGTTTCGAAGTCACCGCCGGCGCCTACGGCTGCTGGCGCCCGCCGCTGCACGGCCAGGCCTGGCTGGAGCGCTGGCGCTTCATGGACCACGCCGGCGAGCGCTGGTGGCCGATGCTGGGCGCCATGTACGTGCTGGTGGCGACCAAGCGCGTGCGCGCGATGCGCCTGGTCGGCAAGGCCTGGCAGCCCAGCGCCGCGAAGGCCGGGGTGGGGCGTCCGGTGGCCCATCGTCGTGCGGCGCATTCGCGCCGCGAACCTGGAGGATCCGCATGACCCAAGTCGACGCCTACACCGACGGCGCGTGTCGAGGCAACCCCGGCCCGGGAGGCTGGGGCGTGGTGCTGCGCGCGGCGGGCGCCGAGAAGGAGATGTTCGGCGGCGAGCCGGCAACCACCAACAACCGCATGGAGATGTGGGCCGCGATCAGCGCCCTCGAGGCGTTGCGCCAGCCCTGCCAGGTGCGCCTGTTCACCGATTCCCAGTACGTGCTCAAGGGGATGACCGAGTGGCTGCCCGGCTGGAAGGCGCGCGACTGGAAGACCGCCGACCGCAAGCCGGTGAAGAACGTCGACCTCTGGCAGCGCCTGGAGCAGGCCGCCGCGCGGCACACCGTGCAGTGGGTATGGGTGCGCGGCCACAACGGCGACCCGGGCAACGAACTCGCCGACTCGCTGGCCAACCGCGGGGTCGACAGCGTGCTCGGCCTGGGCGGGACAGGAGCCGCGCGATGACGCGCCAGATCATTCTCGACACCGAGACCACCGGGCTGAACGCGGCGGGCGGCGACCGCATCATCGAAGTCGCCGCGGTGGAACTGCTCAAGCGCCGCCCGAGCGGGCGGCACTTCCAGCGCTACGTGAACCCGCTGCGTTCCAGCCACCCCGACGCGCTGCGGGTGCACGGCCTCACCGACGAGTTCCTGGCCGGGATGCCGCTGTTCGAGCACATCGTCGACGAGCTGCTGGAATTCGTCCGCGACGCCGAGGTGATCATCCACAATGCCGCCTTCGACGTGGCCTTTCTCGACGCCGAACTCGAGCGCCTGGGGCGCCCGCCCTTCGAGTCGCACTGCGCGCTGATCACCGATTCGCTGACCATCGCGCGCGAGCAGTTCCCGGGCAAGTTCAACAGCCTGGACGCGCTGTGCAAGCGCTTCGGCGTGGACAACACGCGGCGCACGCTGCACGGCGCGCTGCTGGACGCCGAACTGCTGGCCGAGGTCTACGTCTGGCTCACGCGCGGCCAGGACAGCCTGGCCATGGAACTCGACGAGGCCTCGCACGAAGGCGGCGAGCCGGTGCAGGACCTGTCGGGCCTGCGCCTGCGCGTGCAGCGCGCCAGCGAGCAGGAACTGCGCGAGCACGAAGCCATCCTGCAGGCGCTGGACAAGGGCGGCAACGCGGTGTGGAAGCCCGTGGGGGCGAGCGCTTCTTGATGAAACCCGGCGCTTGTATGGCATAATGACGGTTTTCGCCCCGGGTGGTTAGCTCAGCGGTAGAGCACTGCCTTCACACGGCAGGGGCCACAGGTTCGATCCCTGTACCACCCACCAGCTTGACGTTTTTCGACGTTTTGCGACGTTTTGGCGACGTTCCCGAAGATCCCGGGAAGTCCGAGAAGCCCCCGAGAAATCAACGCTCCGGGGCTTTTTTCATGCCTGGCCGGCGCGGGCGCCTCAACATTTCGCAATGCGCCGATACAAGCACGCAATGCGAGGGGCGCAGCATGGACCTCCACATCATGACGCGGCAAATCCGCACGGACTGGAGGATGATCATGCAAGGCACCCGACGTTTCATCGCCACGGCGCTGTGGCCGGCGCTCGCGCTCAGCGGCTTGTTGCTGCTGCAGCCGCAGGCCGGCGCGCAGACGCCGGAGGCCCCGCCCGCGGCGCCGACGGCCGGAGCCGGCCCCGGCACGCCGCCGCTGCCGGCCGGCCACGCATGCCTGCCTGGGCGCCGACGCGGCGCCGCCTGGATGCACCGCTACGGGATCACCGCGCAGCAGCGCGAGCGCATCCAGGGCATCGTGCAGCAGTCGCGGCAGCGGCAGGCCCCGTTGCTCCACGAGCTGTTCACGTTGCGGCGCCGCGAGCATGCGCTGTTCACCGCGCCGCAGGTCGATGCCACGGCGCTGCTGAACCTGCAGCAGGAGCGCAACCAGATCGTCTCCAGCCTGGCCACGCAGGCCATGCAGACGCGTGTCGAAATCGCCGAGCAGCTGAGCCCGCGGCAGCGCCGCGAGATGGCCGATGCCTGGCAGCGCCGCGCGCAGCGCATGCGTCGCTGGGGCCACTTCGATCGCGGCTGAGGCTAGGCTGCCGATCCGGCCTTGCAGGCCCCGGTCGTGATGCACCTTCCGGGACGAGCATCGGCGCGCCTGCCGGGGTGTTGTCGCGGCCCCGGCTCACCATGAGCCGAGCGGACCCGATGCACCGCCCCGCGGCTACAGCATGCGCAGGCCGATGCCCAGCAGCAGGGTCGCCAGCAGTGCGCGCGTGACGCGTTCGGGCAGCCAGTCGCTGGCGCGCGCGCCCAGCCAGATGCCGGGCAGGGAGCCCAGCAGCAGCGCGGCGAGCAGCAGCCAGTCCACATGTCCCAGCCAGACATGCCCGGCGCTGGCCACCAGGCTCAGCGGCAGCGCGTGCGCGATGTCGGTGCCGACCAGGCGCCGTGCCCGCAAGCGGGGGTACAGCAGCACGATCAGCGTGGAGCCGATGGCGCCGGCGCCCACGGAAGTCAGAGTCACGAGCACACCGAGCAGCGCTCCCAGCACGACGGTCAGCGCATCGCGCGCACGCGCCGGGACCCGGCGCCCCGCGCGAAGTGCGAAGCGGCTCCAGCGGCCTCGCCCGGCGATCATCGCCGCGGTCAGCAGCAAGGCCACGCCCAGCGCGGTGCCGAGCACTCCGCCGCCGGCGCGTGCCCACCCCAGCGTATGCATCGCCAGCAGGGTACCCAGGCAGGCGGGCAGACTGCCCAGCAGCATGCGCGCGACGATCGCACGATCCACGTGGCCGCGCCGCCAATGCGTCACCGCGCCGCCGAGCTTGGTGATCGCGGCGAAGCACAGGTCGGTGCCGATGGCCAGCGGCAGCGGCAGCCGCAAACCCCACAGCAGCATCGGGGTCATGAGGGCGCCGGCGCCGACGCCGGTGGCGCCGATCAGGGCGCCCGTCAGCAGTCCCAGCAGCACCAGGGTCGGGAAGTACATCGCGTTGGGTCGACGAGGAGCAGGCCGCCGATGCTAGGCAGGCTCGGCGCGAATCCCAACGATCGATTGTTCATGGGCTTATGCCCTCGGCGCTCCAAGGGGCTGGCAATCAGCACTGTTGCGCACATTTGCAATTCGGGTCGCGCAAGCCTGCCGCGCGGCCGTCGAAGGGGCCGTTCGCTCTCGGCAGCTGCGTGACCGGTGTTCGTCAAAACCGGACACACTTCGGAAATCTCGAAGGGTCATCGGGAAAAATTCAATGTACAACGGCGCGGCAGGCTCGTAAAAAGACCCAAAATATTGATCGGGGACAATTTCAGGCCGATGCCGTCCGGCGCGCGACTCGGCGCCGCGGCAGCGGCCGGATCCCCGATCCCGAGGAGACTCCATGCAGCAACCTGGCGCGTGGCCGCACGCATTGCTCCCTTGTCGGGGGACGGGACGGGTTCGGCCCGCACCCGCGGGTGCTGCCGTTCCGTTCGACGCCACGCCGCCCGTCGCGGCGGGCGGCCTTCGCATCCTTTCCCTTTCCTGAGACCCGTCATGCCACGTCGTTTCGCCTTGCGTTCATCCCGTGTTCTCCTGTGTCGCGCGCTGCTGGGCGCTGCCTGCGCGCTGGCCCTGCCGGCGGCCGCCAGCGCCGCCGCGTGCGCCAGCGGGCAGGGCGACTACACGGTGGCGCAGGCCGGTGCGGGCAAGACGCTGTTCATGACCCACTGCGCGGCCTGCCACAAGGCCGACCTGCGCGGCAATTCGGGGCCGGCGCTGGCCGGGCCGGACTTCGATTCGTACCTGCACTTCAGCAAGATCTCGGCCCAGCAGATCCTGGACTTCATGAAGACCCAGATGCCGTACCAGGCGCCGGGCAGCCTGCCGGCCGACGACTACACGAAGATCTTCGCGTTCATCCTGCAGACCAACGGCTACAAGTCCGGCGACCAGCAACTCACGCCTGCCAACGTGGCGTGCGTCGCCATGCTGCCGTATCCGGGAGACAAGCACTGAGCGCGGGCTGCGCCCGGCGCGGGCGCAGCGCCTCGACCCACCCGTTCACATTCCTACAACAAGACCCAGAAGAGGGCGCAGGCGAATCCTCGCCAAGGCTCCGTTCGTTTGAGACCAGGAGACGACAACCATGAGTACACGCAGCGAAAGGGCGACACGGGTCCGCAGGACCTGTGAGCGCGCGGTGTTGGCCGCCGCGGTGGTCTTGGGCAGCACGCTTTCGCTCGCCGCGCACGCGGCGGGCATGAAGGCGGAGGGCTCGGAGACCGGCGGCAAGAAGGCCGAGATGCAAAGCAGCGTGATGCATGACGTCAACGTCACGCAGCACATGCTGGACAACGCCGCCAACGAGAACAGCAACTGGGTGGTCAACGGGCGCAACTACGACAACACGCGCTTCTCGCCGCTCGACCAGATCAACACCGGCAACGTGAAGGAGCTCAAGCCGGTGGCGATCGCGCAGACCGGCTACACGGCCAGCTTCGAGACCACCCCGCTGGTGGTCAACGGGGTGATGTACGCCACCACCCCGATGGTCAACAAGAAGCAGGCGCTGATCGCGCTCGACGCCACCACCGGCCAGACGCTGTGGAAGTACGTCTACACCAACGGCTTCACGCAGATCTGCTGCGGCCCGGTCAACCGCGGCGCGGCGGCCGGCGACGGCCGGGTGTTCCTGCTGACCATCGACGACCACCTGGTCGCGGTCAACGCGCGCACCGGCAAGCAGGAATGGTCCACCGAGGTGGCCAACTCGCAGGCCGGCTACTCGGAGACCATGGCGCCGACCTACTACCACCACATGGTGATCATCGGCAGCGCCGGCGGCGAATGGCCGATCGAGGGCTTCATCGCGGCCTACAACGCAGACACCGGCAAGCAGATCTGGCGCTTCCACACCACCTCGGACCACTCGACCTGGTCGGGTGATTCGTGGAAATACGGCGGCGGCACGGTGTGGACCACGCCGGCCATCGATACCAAGCGCGGCCTGCTGATCTTCTCCACCGGCAACCCGAACCCCGACCTCAACGGCTCGGTGCGCCTGGGCGACAACAAGTACACCGACTCGATCATCGCGCTGGACATCAAGACCGGCAAGCTGAAGTGGTATTACCAGGAAGTGCCGCACGACGTGTGGGACCTGGACGCCGTCAGCCCGGTGATCCTGTTCGACGCGATGGACCACGGCAAGATGGTCCCGGCGGCCGGCGAGGCCGGCAAGACCGCGTTCTACTACGTGGTCAACCGCGAGACCGGCAAGCTGATCCGCATGTCGGAGCCCTTCGACGAGCAGAAGTACCTGTTCACCCAGCCGACCACCAAGGGCATCCAGATGCTGCCGGGCGCCAACGGGGGTTCGGAATGGTCGCCGCCGGCTTACTCGCCTCTGACCAAGTATGTCTACGTGCTGGGGATGAACCAGCTGATGACCTACACCAAGGAGGACAACTCGCCGCCGATTCCCGGGCAGATCCGCCTGGGCAGCACCTTCAAGAACGTGAAGGGCGGGATCCAGAACGGCACCTTCACCGCGATCGACGTCAACACCGGGGTGATCGCGTGGAACCGCACGCTGCCGCAGCCGATGATGGGCGGCGCGCTGGTGACGGCCGGCAACCTGGCCTTCACCGGCGAGGGCGACGGCTGGTTCGATGCCTTCGACGCGAAGACCGGCCAGAAGCTGTGGCGCTACAACCTCGGCGCCGGCGTGAACGCGCCGCCGATCACCTACTCGGTGGACGGCACGCAGTACGTCGCGGTGGCCGCCGGCGGCAACTTCCAGATGCACTACCCGTACGGGGACGCGATCGCGATCTTCAAGCTGGAGAAGTGAGCGTCTGACGTGACGCGCCGCGGCGCGTCGCGCACCGACCACGCCCCGCCCGCCGCGGGGCGTTTTTTCATAGGCGCGCGCATGGAGGGCCATGCGCGCGGCCCTAGAATCCGCGACCGGCCGTCGCGGCATGGCCGACTCCCCATTTCGGCGCCATGGTGATGCTCGAATCGCACATCAAGAGCAAGTTGCAAATTTTTGATCTTGCCGCAGTTTTTTCGATTTGCTACGCTTCGAGCCAATCTCCAAGAGCGACCATGCGCCCCCTCCGCCCCAGCACCCGGCCCGGCATCGGCAATCTCCTTCCCGTTCGCGTGCTGCTGGGGGCGCTGGGCCTGCTGCTCGGGTTGCTGCTGAGCCCGGCCGCGCGGGCCGTCGAGCCCGCCGCCAGCGCCCCGGCCGCGGCCCGCGAGGCGGTCGCGCACAAGGTGGTGACGCGGCATCGCGTGGTGCACAGGCGGGTCGAGCGGGTCGAGCGGGTCGAGCACAAGGCCGTGCATCGGGTCGTGCATCGGGTCGTCGAGCACCCGGTCGAGCACAGGCCCGTGCGCCGGGTCGTGCACCGGCGCATCGTGCACAGGCGAGCCGTGCCGCACCGTGTCGCACGCAGGACACCGGTGCATCGGCCGCAGCCGCGCAGGGTGGTCGTGCATGCGCCGGAGCAGGCCTCCGCCCGTCCGGCGATGCTGCGCCGGCCGCTGACCGAGCTCGACGCCGATCCGGTCTCGCTGGCCTCCGGCTCGGCGCTGGTGGTCGATGCCCGCACCCACCAGGTGCTGCTGAGCAAGGACGCCGGCGACGTGCGCCCGATCGCGTCGCTGACCAAGCTGATGACCGCCGCCGTGGTGCTCGACGCGCACCAGCCGATGGACCAGCGCATCACCATCACCGACGCCGACATCGACACCCTGAAATGGAGCAGCTCGCGCCTGCGCCCGGGCATGGTGTTCACGCGTGAGGAACTGCTCAAGCTGGCGCTGATGTCGTCGGAGAACCGCGCCGCGCACGCGCTGGCGCGCGCCTATCCGGGCGGCGTGGACGCCTGCGTGCAGGCGATGAACCGCAAGGCCGCCTCGCTGGGCATGAGCCACACCCGCTACGTCGAGCCGACCGGCCTGTCGCCGCAGAACGAGTCGACGGCCAGCGACCTGGCCCGGCTCGCCTCGGCGGTCTATGCCTACCCGCTGATCCGCGAGTTCACGACCCACCCCAAGAGCACCGTCGTGGCCGGGCGGCGCGAACTGCAGTACCGCAACACCGACCACCTGATCTTCAACCGCGGCTGGGACATCCTGCTGCAGAAGACCGGCTACATCAACGAGGCCGGGCATTGCCTGGTGCTCAACACCGTCGTGCAGGGGCGCAACGTGATCGTCGTGCTGCTCGACGCCTGGGGCGGGCGCTACGCGCACTTCGTGGATGCCGAGCGCATCCGCAACTGGATGCAGACCTCCGGGCGCACGCTGCTGACCCGCGTCGACCCGATCCCGGCGCCGGACAGCGGACTGCGCGCCTCGCTGGACGACTGAGCGTTCCCGCCGGAGTCGGCCGGGGCGCCGTCGCTCAGGCGCGGCGAGCCACCGTCTGCGGAGGTTTCGGGCGGTAGCCCAGCGCGGCGGAGATGCGCGCCGCGGTGTCGATGACCTTGGCCAGCCAGTCCTCCTGCAGACGGTCGGCCGGCGCCGACAGCGACAGCCCGGCCACCAGGCGCCCGGAGTCGTCGAGGATGCCGGCGGCCATGCAGCGCACGCCGAGCTCGAGTTCCTCGTTGTCGCGGGCGAAGCCGAGCTGGCGCACGCGCGCCAGTTCGGCCTCCAGGCGCGCCAGGTCGGTGATGCTGTTGCGCGTGTGCCCGGCCAGCCCGGTGCGCATCGCGTAGGCCTTGACCTTCTGCGCCTCCTCGCTGGCCAGGAACAGCTTGCCCACCGAGGTCAGGTGCAGCGGGGCATGCCCGCCCACCGTGCGCACCACCTGCATGCCCGAGCGTTCGCTGTAGGCGCGCTCGATGTAGATGATCTCGTCGCCCTGGCGCAGGCTCAGGTTGACCGGCTGGTGGGTCAGGCGGTGCAGCTCGCGCATCGGCCCGAGCGCGACGTCGCGCACGTTCAGCCGGGCCTTCACCAGGTTGCCCAGTTCGAGCAGGCGCATGCCCAGCTGGTAGACGCCGGGTTCGCAGCGGTCGACCAGATGCCCGGTGGCCAGGTCGTTGAGGATGCGGTGGGCGGTGGAGGGGTGCAGGCCGCAACGCTCGGCGATGGCCTTCAGGGGCATCGGCTCGGCCTGCTCGGCCAGCGCATCGAGCACCGAGAACATGCGTTCGATGACCTGGATCGCCGGCTGCTCGCGCTTGCCGGCCGCGGAGGAGGGAGGGTTCGTCACGCGGCCATTTTAGATGACGAAATCGCAGGGTGTCATCGCGAGCCCCGGCAGCGCCTGGCGCGGCGGCGCATGGCGTTGCGTAGGCCTTTGATTCGTGCGGACTTCATGCGCGCGGCAGGAGCCCTACGCTGCACGGCAGGGCCCACGTGACCGGCCGCGCGGCGCGGTTGCGCACGGTGTGCGCCCGTCCATGGAGCCCGCGCATGGCCAGCCTGATCTTCACCGACACGAGCATCGACGCGCGGTCCCTGTGCCGCAGCATGGGGCTGCCCGAGCAGCTGCTGGACGCCCGCGAAATCGGCCCGCGCGGCGTGCTGATGTCGCATACGCCCTATCTGCTGGGCTCGCACGGGAGCTCGACGGAGCAGGCGATCCGTGCGCGGCTCGCGCCGTATCCGGCGGCCGCGTCCCTGAGCGAGATGTGCGCGAGCCTGGGCGGCTGCACCACGCTGGCGCTGGCGGAGCTGGCCGACGATCTGCGGGGGCTCGATGACTACGCGCTGGCCGGCGCGGGTTCGGCGCTCAGCACCTTCAGTTCGCGCATGCAGCACTTCCACAACGCGGTCGGCGACTACGAGTCCAGCATGGCCGCGTACTGGAAGGCCGCGCGCTGGCGCACCCCGGGGGGCGGGCAGGAGGCGGCCCTGGCGAGGCAGCGCATGCAGGCGTCCGGAACCAGGCTGGCCGAGGGTTTCAGGCACGAGCTGGCGCGGACCAGCAGCGGCT
The DNA here is from genome assembly GCA_021816585.1 of Pseudomonadota bacterium. Taxonomy (GTDB): domain Bacteria; phylum Pseudomonadota; class Gammaproteobacteria; order Burkholderiales; family Burkholderiaceae_C; genus Thiomonas_A. The sequence goes on from JAKAXL010000035.1 coordinate 15,022, forward strand.
TGTCGGCGTGGCAGCGCGACCTGTTCGTGCAGGACGGGCGAGCGCCGATCCGGGTGCGTGAGGCCCGGGGCGTGGCCCGCCTGGAGGTGCGCTCGCTGCTGGAGGCCTCGAGCCTGAGTCGGCTGGCCAGGCACGCAGTCGTGCTGGGCAGGGGCTTGGTGGCCTTCGACTTCGTCCGGCGAGGCTCGCAGGTATACGCCGAATATCAAGCGGGAGGGGAGTGGGACAAGAAATTGGTCGGGGAATCGGTCGGGTTCGCCGCCGGGCTCATCGCCTCGACGCTCGCTGTTTCGGTCGGCACGCGCGCATTGGGCATGATGGTCCTCGCGGTGCCCGGGGGATGGGTCCTGGTACTTGGCGGCCTGGCGGTCGTCGCGGCGTCGGCGACGGTCGGGATGGTCTCGGATCACTACGCGAAGCGCTTCGCGGAACAACAATATTCCGTCCGAGTGCGTTTTCCAGGGCGCTCATCATGAGCTACGAGGACTTCGCATCCTTCGGGTTCTACACACTCATCGCATTGCAGTTGCTGTCGTGGGCCTTGTATTTCCTGCTCGGGCTGACCACCGTGCGCAAGCTGCGCCGCAATCCGGCGACCCGCGATGCGCTGGGCATCCCGATCTTCATCACCGGAGGGGAGACCGGCAACGTGGCGCAGGCCTGCGGGTGCCCGGTGTTTCTGCTGCGCATCTCGGCGCGCGGTCCGCTGCGCGTGCTGGACGCGGACCGGGAACTGGTGTTTCGGCACACCACGCGCCTGGACCGTGCGCTGGGCTTCTGCTGCTTCTGGTCGTGGTTTGCTGCCGGCGTGGTGACGATAACCGTCTGCACGGTCTACGCCATTCACGAACGAGGGAGTGGGCAGACTGGCGAAGGGCCGTCCTCCGTCGAGCTGCATGTTCCAGGGCCCTCGTCATGAGCTACTCGGACTTCGAGACCATCGGGCTCTATGCATCCATCACGTGGCAGCTGCTGGCGTGGACCCTGTATTTCCTGCTCGGGCTGACCACCGTGCGCAAGCTGCGCCGCAATCCGGCGACCCGCGATGCGCTGGGCATCCCGATCTTCATCACCGGAGGGGAGACCGGCAACGTGGCGCAGGCCTGCGGGTGCCCGGTGTTTCTGCTGCGCATCTCGGCGCGCGGTCCGCTGCGCGTGCTGGACGCGGACCGGGAACTGGTGTTTCGGCACACCACGCGCCTGGATCGCGCGCTGGGCTTCTGCTGCTTCTGGTCGTGGTTTGCTGCCGGCGTGGTGACGATGACCGTCGGGACCGTCCACGCCATCCACGAATGAGGGCGCGCGGGAGGCCACGCGCTGCTCAGGACAGCGCGGCGTCCAGCGCCAGCGCCTCGCCCGGGGCGGATGCCGGCATGCCGGGGCCGTCGACCCAGCCGCCGGGGCCGAGGATCTGGTGGGGGCGGAAACGGCTCTTGTAGGCCATTTTCGGGCTCTGGGCGATCCAGTAGCCGAGGTAGGTGTGCGCCAGGCCCAGCGCGCGGGTCTGCATGATCTGCCACAGCACCGCATAGGTGCCGAAGGCGGCGCCGGGCGGGTCCGGGTCGTAGAAGGTGTAGACGGCCGACAGTCCGTCGCCCAGCAGGTCGATTACCGAGACGATACGCAGCGCGCCGGAAGGCCCCGGTTCGCGGAATTCGACCAGGCGGGTGTCGACCCGGCTTTGCAGCAGGAACTGGGTGTACTGGTCGATGCTGTCCTGGTCCATGCCGCCGCCGGCATGCCGGCGCGCCTGGTAGCGCAGGTACAGCTCGTAGTGCTCGAGCACGAATTCGGGGGCCAGCACGCGCGCCTGCAGTCCGCAATGTGCCTTCCAGGCACGGCGCTGGCTGCGGTCGGCGCGGAACCGTTGCGCCAGCACGCGCAGCGCCAGGCAGGCGCGGCAGCCGTCGCACTGGGGGCGGTAGGTGAACAGGCCGCTGCGCCGGAACCCGGCCTGCACCAGTTCGGTGTAGACGTCGGCGCGCACGCGATGCGCAGGGGTCACCACCTGCGACCGTGCCAGCCGTTCCGGCAGGTAGCTGCAGGGATACGCCGCAGTCGAATAGAACTGCAGCGCGCTGAACGGCAACTCGTTCGGGTGGGTCACAGCCAGGCTGCGCAATGCTGACGAAACTGCGCCCAATCATACTGCCAGCTCGCCGGCCCTTCGAGGGTGCGGGCTTGTCGCAGTTCGCGCAGGAAGCGCTCGCGCGGCCAGGGCTCGGCGCCCAGGCTGGCCAGGTGCGCGGTCTGCTGCTGGCAGTCGATGAAGCGCAGCCCGTGGTGCTGTGCGAAGCCGCACAACGCTATCAGCGCCACCTTGGAGCCGTCGTCGATCCGCGTGAACATGGATTCGCCGAAGGCCGCGGCTCCCAGCGCGACCAGGTACAGGCCGGCGACGAGTTCGCCGTCGCGCCACAGTTCGAAGCTGTGCGCCAGCCCCTGCCCATGCAGATCGACGTAGGCGCGCAGGATCGACGGCCCGATCCAGGTTCCCGGTGCGCCGTCGCGCGGCGCCGCGCAGGCCCGCATGACCTGCTCGAAGGCGCTGTCCACGCGCAGCTCGAAGCGCGGGTCGGCGGCGTAGCGTCGCGCCGACTGGCGCAGCGAGCGCCGCACCTTCAGATCCCGCGGCAGCAGCACCATGCGCGGGTCGGGGCTCCACCACAGCGGCGGCTCGTCCTCCCCGAACCACGGGAAGATGCCCTGCGCGTAGGCGCTGCGCAGCGTCGGCGCGTCGACCCGGCCGCCGATCGCCAGCAGTCCCGGGTAGGGCGACTCCGCGGGCCACGCCTGCTCGGGCGGGGGAAAGGCCGCGCCGGGGCGCAGGCGTGCGAGCTGCCAGGGTGTCATGAAGGTGCGAAGGGTAGCGCGAAGCCTGAGCGCGAACGCGCAAGGCGGCCGTGCCGGGCATGGGTTATTCTCGTCGCGACGGCGGCCGGCGCAACGCGCGCCGGCTCCGCTCCGTTCCATTCTCCGCATTCGCGCAGGAGCGCTGCATGAGCCTGTTCCAACTCGGCGACGTCCGTCCCGAAGTCGCCCCCGAGGTTTTCGTCGCCGACACCGCGCGGGTGATCGGGCGCGTGCGCATCGCGCGCCACGCCAGCGTGTGGTTCGGGGCCGTGCTGCGCGGCGACAACGAGCCCATCGTGCTGGGCGAGCGCAGCAACGTGCAGGAGGGCGCGGTCCTGCACACCGACCCCGGCTTCCCGCTCAGCGTGGGCGAGGGCGTGACCATCGGCCACCAGGCGATGCTGCACGGGTGCAGCGTCGGCGACGGCAGCCTGATCGGCATCCAGGCGGTGGTGCTCAACGGCGCGCGCATCGGCCGCGACTGCCTGGTGGGCGCCGGCGCGCTGGTCACCGAGGGCAAGACCTTCCCGGACGGCAGCCTGATCCTGGGCAGTCCGGCGCGGGTCGTGCGCGAGTTGCGCGCCGAGGAGATCGAGGGGCTGCGGCGCAACGCCGAGGTGTACGTGCGCAAGGGCGTGCAATATCTGAGCGAGTTGCACGAGCTGCCGGCGCAGCCGCGAGCGTGATGAGCGACAGTCTGCTGAAATTCATGCTGGGCGACGGCAACGTGCGCGGGGTCGCCGTGCGCCTTCGCGACAGCTGGCAGGAGATGCGGCGCCGGCGCCGCCACGACGCCGGGGTGCAGGAGCTGCTCGGCGAGATGAGCGCCGCGTCGGTGCTGCTGGCGGGCAGCCTGAAGTTCGACGGTACGCTGATCCTGCAGATCCACGGCGACGGCCCGCTGAGCCTGGCGGTGGCCGAGTGCCAGCCGGACTTCGGGCTGCGCGCCACCGCGAAGGCGCGCGAGGACCTGCAGCCGACCGGGGAGACCGACTTCGCGCAATTGGCCAACCTGCACGGCGCCGGGCGCTGCGTGATCACGCTGGATCCGCGCCAGCCGGGGCAGCAGCCCTACCAGGGCATCGTCGGGCTCAGCGATGCCGACGGGCACGCGCTGCACGACCTGGCGTCGGTGCTGCGCCAGTACCTCGACCAGTCGGAGCAGATCCCGTCGTGGCTGATGCTGGCGGCCGACGAGCACAGCGCCTGCGGGCTGCTGGTGCAGCGCATGCCGGGCGACGGCGGCAGCGTCGCGGCGGAGCCCGGACGCGCCGACGAGGACTTCTCGCGCGCCGTGCACCTGGCGTCGACCCTGCAGCGCTCCGAGTTGCTGAGCCTGGATCCGCAGGAGCTGCTGCGGCGCCTGTTCTGGGAGGAGCAGGCGCGGGTGTTCACGCCGCCGCAGCCGCGCTTTCACTGCACCTGCTCGAAGCAGCGCGTGGCGCAGATGCTGCGCATGCTGGGGCGCGACGAGGTGGAGTCGGTGCTGGCCGAACGCGGCGAGGTCGACGTCACCTGCGAATTCTGCGGCGCCGGCTACGCCTTCGACCTCGTCGACGCGGCGCAGCTGTTTCGCGCCGGAGTCGACCAGCCGCCGGCGTCCAGCACCCCGCAATAGCGGCGAGGGCCGTCGGCGGCGGGCGAGGCCGGGCGCCGGCGCGGTTTCAACGGCTGCCGGCAGGCGGCGCCGACGGCGCCGCCACCGGCGGCAGCGGGCTGGAGGCCGGCAGCACCTGCACGAACACCTCGTCGGGCGCGATCATGCCCATTTCGCGGCGCGCCAGGTCCTGCACGGCCTGCGTGCCGGTCTTCAGGTCGTGCGCCTGCGCCGACAGGGACTCGTTGTCCTGGCGCAACTGCTGATTGGCCAGATGCTGCGCGCTCAACTGCTGGCGCAGCCGCTGCACCGCGGGCCAGCCGCGCTCGCCGAACCACAGCGGCCACTGCAACAGCACCAGCACGCCCAGCAGCACCACGGTGACCCAGCGCAGCGACCGCATCGTCGAGCTCCGGCGCCTGCGCCCGTACGGTCGGACCGCTGCGCTCAGCGCAGGTTGTAGAAGGTGGAGCGTCCGCTGAAGCGGGCCACGTCGCCGAGGTTCTCCTCGATGCGCAGCAGCTGGTTGTACTTCGCGATGCGGTCCGAGCGCGACAGCGAGCCGGTCTTGATCTGCCCGGCATTCGTGGCCACCGCGATGTCGGCGATGGTCGTGTCCTCGGTCTCGCCGGAGCGGTGCGAGATCACCGCGGTGTAGCCGGCGCGCTTGGCCATCTCGATGGCCGCGAAGGTCTCGGTCAGGGTGCCGATCTGGTTGACCTTGATGAGGATCGAATTGCCCACGTGCTCGTCGATGCCGCGGCGCAGGATCTCGGTGTTGGTGACGAAGATGTCGTCGCCGACCAGCTGCAGCTTGCGCCCGAGCTGCGCGGTGAGCTTCTTCCAGCCGTCCCAGTCCTGCTCGGCCAGGCCGTCCTCGATGGACACGATCGGGTACTTGCCGAGCCAGCTCTCGTACATCGCGATCATCTCGTCGGAGCTCAGCACCAGGCCCTCGCCGTCGAGGTGGTACTTGCCGTCGCGGTAGAACTCGCTGGAGGCGGGGTCGAGCGCGATGGCGATCTGTTCGCCGGGCTTGTAGCCGGCTTTCTCGATGGCCTCGACCACCAGCTGCAGCGCCGCCTCGTGGCTGGGCACGTTGGGCGCGAAGCCGCCTTCGTCGCCGACCGTGGTGGGCATGCCGCGGTCGTGCAGGATGCCCTTGAGGGCATGGAACACCTCGGTGCCGTAGCGCAGCGCCTCGCGGAAGCTGGGAGCGCCCACCGGCATGATCATGAACTCCTGCATGTCCAGGCTGTTGTTGGCATGCGCGCCGCCGTTGATCACGTTCATCATCGGCACCGGCAGTTCGCAGGCCGCGAAACCGCCCAGGTACTGGTACAGCGGCACGCCGGCTTCCTCGGCGGCCGCCTTGGCCACCGCCATGCTGACGGCGAGCAGCGCGTTGGCGCCCAGGCGCGACTTGTTGGCGCTGCCGTCGAGCTCGATCAGCGTGCGGTCGAGGAAGGCCTGCTCGGAGGCGTCCAGGCCCATCACCGCCTCGGTGATCTCGGTGTTGATGTGCTCGACCGCGCGCAGCACGCCCTTGCCGCCGAAGCGCTGCGGGTTGGCGTCGCGCAGCTCGACCGCCTCGCGCGTGCCGGTGGAGGCGCCCGAGGGCACCGCGGCGCGGCCGAGGAATCCGGTCTCCAGCACGACATCGCATTCCACCGTGGGGTTGCCGCGGCTGTCGAGGATCTCGCGGGCGTTCAGGTCGACGATTGCACTCATGGGTGGGTTCCAGTCCTTGTTGTTCGGTTGCGGGGGGCGGCGCCGCGGGCTCAGCGCAGCTGCTCCTCCAGGTAGTCGCGGCGCTTGACCACCGCATCGATCGCGCACAGATCCTCGAGCAGCGCGCGCATGTGGCGCAGCGGCATCGCGTTGGGGCCGTCGGACAGCGCGTGCTCGGGGTCGGGGTGGGTCTCGGCGAACACGCCGGCGACTCCGGCGGCCACCGCGGCGCGTGCCAGCACCGGCACGAATTCGCGCTGCCCGCCCGAGCGCTCGCCCAGCCCGCCGGGCTGCTGCACCGAGTGCGTGGCGTCGAACACCACCGGGCAGCCGGTGTCGCGCATGATGGCCAGGCCGCGCATGTCCGACACCAGGGTGTTGTAGCCGAAGCTGACTCCGCGCTCGCACACCATGATCTGCTGGTTGCCGACCGCGCGCGCCTTGTCGACCACGTTGCGCATGTCCCAGGGCGCGAGGAACTGGCCCTTCTTGATGTTCACCGGACGTCCCTGGCGCGCCACGTTCTGGATGAAGTTGGTCTGCCGGCACAGGAAGGCCGGGGTCTGCAGCACGTCGACCACCGCGGCCACCTCGCCCAGCGGCGTGTCCTCGTGCACGTCGGTGAGCACCGGCACGCCGAGCTGGCGTCGCACCTCGTCGAGGATCGCCAGCCCCTGCTCGATGCCGGGGCCGCGGAAGGACTTCGCCGACGAGCGGTTGGCCTTGTCGAAGGAGGACTTGTAGATGAAGGGCACGCCGAGCTCGGCGCACAGCTGCTTGAGCTCGCCGGCGGTGTCCAGCGCCAGCTGCCGGCTCTCGATCACGCAGGGCCCGGCGATCAGGAACAGCGGTCGGCGCGGCCCGACCTCGAATCCGCACAGTTGCATCGGCGGCTCCCGGGCTCAGGCCTGCGCCGGGCTGGCCGCGGGCTCGAGCGCCTGCGCCTGCCGCGCATGGTGCTCCAGCGCGGCGCGCACGTAGGCGTCGAACAGCGGGTGCGCGTCGCGCGGGGTCGACTTGAACTCGGGGTGGAACTGCACCCCCATGAACCACGGGTGCACGGCGCGCGGCAGCTCGACGATCTCGGTCAGGTGCTCGCGGGTCGTGTAGGCGGAAATCACCAGCCCCGCCTGCTGCAGCGCGTCCAGGTAGTCGACGTTGGCCTCGTAGCGGTGACGGTGGCGTTCGTTGACGGTGTCGCCGTAGATGCTGTGGGCCAGCGTGCCCGGCTGCACGCGGGCTTCCTGCGCGCCCAGGCGCATCGTGCCGCCGAGGTCGGACTCGGCGCTGCGCTCGTGCACCACGCCGCTGCGGTCCTTCCATTCGCTGATCAGCGCGATCACCGGATGCGGCGTGGCGGGGTCGAACTCGGTGCTGTTGGCTCCCGCCAGCCCGGCCATGTCGCGTGCGTACTCGATGGTCGCCACCTGCATGCCCAGGCAGATCCCGAGGTAGGGAATGCGCTGCTCGCGCGCGTAGCGCGCAGCCAGGATCTTGCCCTCGATGCCGCGCTTGCCGAAGCCGCCGGGCACGAGGATGGCGTCGTAGGCGCCGAGCTGCGCGATGTTGTCCTCGGCCAGCGTCTCCGAGTCGAGGTAGCCGATCTCCACCCGCGCCGCGTTCTTCAGCGCGGCGTGGCGCAGCGCCTCGTTGAGCGACTTGTAGGAGTCCGACAGGTCGGTGTATTTGCCCACCATCGCGATGCGCAGGTGGTGGCGCGGATGCGCCTCGACCTGCACCAGCGCGTCCCACGCCGACAGGTCGGCCGGGCCGCCGACCAGCTTGAGCTTGTCGCAGATCAGTCCGTCCAGCCCCTGCTCGTGCAGCATGCGCGGGATCTTGTAGATGCTGTCGGCATCCCACACCGAGATCACCGCTTCCTGCGGCAGATTGGCGAACAGCGAGATCTTCTCGCGCTCGTCGTCGGGGATCGGGCGGTCGGCGCGGCACAGCAGCGCGTCCGCGGTGATGCCGATCTCGCGCAGCTTCTGCACGCTGTGCTGGGTCGGCTTGGTCTTGAGCTCGCCGGCCGCCGGGATGAACGGCACCAGCGTCAGGTGCACGAAGGCGCTGTGGTGGCGCGGCAGCCGCAGGCTCATCTGGCGCACCGCTTCCAGGAAGGGCAGCGACTCGATGTCGCCGACGGTGCCGCCGATCTCGACGATGGCCACGTCGGCCTCGTCGGCGGTGCCGACCCCGGCGCCGCGCCGGATGAATTCCTGGATCTCGTTGGTGACGTGGGGGATCACCTGCACGGTCTTGCCCAGGTATTCACCGCGGCGCTCCTTGCGGATCACGCTTTCGTAGATCTGCCCGGTGGTGAAGTTGTTGCTGCGGCGCATCGAGCGCCGGATGAAGCGCTCGTAGTGCCCGAGATCGAGGTCGGTCTCGGCGCCGTCGTCGGTGACGAACACCTCGCCGTGCTGGAACGGCGACATCGTTCCCGGGTCGACGTTGATGTAAGGGTCGAGTTTGATCAGGGTGACGTTGATGCCGCGCGACTCGAGGATCGCGGCCAGCGAGGCGGCCGCGATACCCTTGCCCAGGCTGGAGACCACGCCACCGGTGACGAAAACGTATTGGGTCATGACGCCGTATCGGACCGGGAAATCGGCATTATAGGAAGCCCGGAGCCGGCGTCGCCGGCAGCGACCGGCACGCCCATGTCCCGCAGCAGTTCGCCGATCGCCCGCGCCGCGGCCTGCGGCTGCTCGAACGGGAACAGATGGCTGCCGCCGGGGATCCAGCGCAGCCGCCGGCCGACCAGGCGGCGGGTGGCGCGCATGCCGGCCATCGCCAGCTCCTGCGACTCGGTGCCGCCGACGAATCCGATCGGCACCGGCGAGCGCCGCAGCCCCAGGCGCCCGAGGTGGTGCGGCAGCGTGGCGTAGATATGCGCCTCGACCTCGCGCCGGAAGCGCAGCACGCGCTCGCCCTGGTGCTGCAGCGTGCCGCTGCTGGCGTAGTCGTCGAGCATGCGCGGGTCCCACGCGGCGAACGGCGCCTTGGCGCGGAAATGCTCGCGCACCGCGTCCAGGTCGGGCCAGCGCTCGCGGCGTCGCAGCGCGGGTTGCACCGGCGCGAATCGTCGTACCGTGCCGGTGCGTTTGGCGGCCCACAGCAGCGCGGCTCGCCAGCCCGCCACCAGCGGCGAGTCCAGCAGCACGACGGCGCGCAGGCGCTGCGGGTCGGAGGCCGCCAGCATCAGCCCGAGCAGCCCGCCCAGCGAATGCCCGACCAGCACGACACGGCGCTGCCCGGCGTGCTGCTGCACGAACTCACGCAGTTCCTGCAGCAACTGCGGCCAGCAGTCGCTGACCGGAAAGCGCGGGCAGTGCCCGAGCATGTCCGGCGCCAGCACCTCGTAGTCCTCGCGCAGCAGGTCCAGCAGCACGCGGTAGCTGCCCGCCGGGAAGCCGTTGGCATGCGCGAACACGAGCAGTTCGCGCTGCGGGTCCGTGTCGGGATGCCGCTTCACGAGGCCTGCTCCGCGGCGCGCGCGTGTGCGCGCAGCTCGTAGAGCTGCTGCAGCGCCTCGCGCGGGCTCAGCGCGTCGCAATCGAGTTGCGCGAGTTGCTGCTGCAGCTGCAGCGCGTGCTCGTGGCGCGCCTGGATCGCGGGGTCGGGCGGCGGCTCGGCATCGGGCTGCGGCGCCGCCGCGCCGCCGAACAGGTCGAGCTGCGCCAGCCGCTCGGCCTGCGCCTGCTGCAGCGCCTGCAGGCGCTGGCGCGCGTCGCGCAGCACACCGGGCGGCATGCCCGCCAGTTGCGCCACCTGCACGCCGTAGCTGCGGCTGGCCGGGCCCGGCTGCACCTCGTGCAGGAACACGATGCCGTGGTCGTGCTCGACCGCTCCGACATGCAGGTTCAGCGCCTGCGCGTGGTGCGCCGGGAAGTCGGTGAGCTCGAAGTAATGGGTCGCGAACAAGGTGTAGCTGCGGCAGCGCTCATGCAGGTGCGCGGCGATGGCCAGCGCCAGCGCCAGTCCGTCGAAGGTCGAGGTGCCGCGCCCGATCTCGTCCATCAGCACCAGGCTGTTGGGCCCGGCGCTGCGCAGGATCGACGCCGCCTCGCTCATCTCCACCATGAAGGTCGAGCGCCCGCCGGCCACGTCGTCGGAGGCGCCGATGCGGGTGTGGATGGCGTCCAGCGGGCCGATGCGCGCGCTCGACGCCGGCACGAAGCTGCCCATGCAGCCGAGCAGGGCGATCAGCGCCGTCTGCCGCATGAAGGTCGACTTGCCCCCCATGTTCGGCCCGGTGATGATCTGCGTGCGGCTGCCCGGCAGCAGCACGCAGTCGTTGGGCACGAAGCGCTCGACCTGGGTCTGTACCACCGGGTGGCGCCCGCCGCGGATCTCCAGGCCCGGCAGCGGCGACAGCTCCGGGCACACCCAGTCCCAGGTGCGTGCGCGCTCGGCCAGCGCCGCCAGCACGTCGAGCCGGGCCAGTGCCGCCGCGGCGCGCTGCCACGGCGCCACCGCCGCCTGCAGTTGCTGCAGCAGCTCGCCCCACAACAGGCGCTCGCGCGCGAGCCCGCGCTCCTGCGCCGACAGCGCCTTGTCCTCGAAGGCCTTGAGCTCGGGGGTCACGTAGCGCTCGGCACCCTTCAGGGTCTGGCGCCTGCGGTAGTCGTCGGGCACCTTGTCGGCCTGGCCGCGCGTGACCTCGATGGCGAAACCGTGCACCTTGTTGTAGAGCACGCGCAGGTTGGCGATCCCGGTGCGCTCGCGCTCGCGCGCTTCCATGGCCAGCAGGAAGGAGCCGCAATCGCGCCCGATCGCGCGCAGCTCGTCGAGCTCGGGGTCGTAGCCGTCGGCGAACACGCCGCCGTCGCGCAGGTTCAGCGCGGGCACCGGGGCCAGCGCGCGTTCCAGCAGATCCAGGCCCGCCTGCCCGGGCTGCAGCGCGGCGCGCAGCGCGGCCAGCGTCGGTTCGTCGGCCTGCACGCAGGCAGCCACCGACGGCAGACGCTGCAGCGTGTCGCGCAGCGCGGACAGCTCGCGCGGGCGCACCTGCTGCAGCGCGGTGCGCGCGGCGATGCGCTCGACATCGGCGATGCCGCGCAGGTTCTCGCGCAATTCGTCGAAGCCCTGCTGCTGCAGCGCGCCGACGGCCGCCTGGCGCGCGCGCGCGATCGGCTGGTCGCGCGGCGGCGCCGCCAGCCAGCCGCGCAGCAGGCGACTGCCGGCGGCGGTGGCGCAGCTGTCGAGCACCGAGAACAGCGTGGGCGAACTCTCGCCGCGCAGCGTGCTGAACAGTTCCAGGTTGCGCTGCGCGTTGTCGTCCAGCAGCACGCAATCCTCGAAGCGCTCGACCTGCAACTGCGACAGATGGGCCAGCTCGCGCCCCTGGGTCTGGCGTGCGTAGTCGAGCAGGGCGGCGGCGGCGGCGTGCGCGCGCGGCAGGCCTTCGGCGCCGAAGGCCGCGAGGTCGACCACGCCGAGGCCGCGGCGCAGTTGCTGCAGCCCGGAGTCGGCGTCGAACTGCCACGGCGCTCGCGGGGTCACCGGGATGCCCTGCAGCAACTGCGGCGCCGGCACTTCGGCGGGCCACAGCACCTCCGCCGGCCGGATGCGCGACAGCCACGCCGCGAGCTGCTCGCTGCGGCACTGGGCCAGGCGCAGCGCGCCGCTGGACAGCACCAGCCAGGCCAGCCCGAGTTCGCCGTCGCGGCGCGACGCCGGCGGCGCCAGCGCCAGCAGCGCGCAGTCGCTGCGCTCGTCGAGCACGCCGTCGTGCAGGCGCGTGCCCGGCGTGACCACGCGCTCGACGCGACGCTCCACCGGGCCCTTGCTGGTCGCCGGGTCGCCGATCTGCTCGCAGATCGCCACCGATTCGCCCAGGCGCACCAGCCGGGCCAGGTAGGTGTCGAGCGCCTGCGCCGGCACCCCGGCCATGATGATCGGCGCGCCGGCCGACTGGCCGCGCCGCGTCAGCGTCAGGTCGAGCAGGCGCGCCGCCTTCTCGGCGTCGGCGTAGAACAGTTCGTAGAAATCCCCCATGCGGTAGAGCAGCAGGTGCTCGGGGTGCTCGGCCTTGATGCGCAGGTACTGCTGCATCATCGGCGTGTG
>JAKAXL010000036.1 GCA_021816585.1 Pseudomonadota bacterium
CGATCTATTCGGGCGGACAGAACGGGCGGACAGAACGGGCGGACAGGACGGGCGGACAGGACGGGCGGACAGGAACCATGCGCGTGGCGCGGCTGGCTGTCCAAGCTTAAACGCAAGCCGGGCAGGCGTGCAGCCGCAGGCCCCTGGCTCCATGCCGGGATCATGCCATCGGAAGCCGCGCAGCGGGATGGACCTGGATCAACTCCCACGACCGGCCGGCCGGGCCCGCCGGCGCCCGGGGTGGGGGGCGGGGACCTTGAAAACCTCGCCACGCTCCGCATCTTCTGCGGGTACTCACGGAGAAATCCATGCGATTCGACAAACTGACCACGCAGTTCCAGGAGGCCCTCGGCGACGCCCAGTCCCTCGCGGCGGCGGCCGACAACCCCTACATCGAGCCCGTGCACCTGCTTGCCGCGATGTTGCGGCAGGACGGCCCGAAGGCGCTGCTGGCTCGCTCCGGGGTGAACGTGCAGGGCCTGCAGGCGGCCGTGCAGCAGGCCTTGGGACGGCTGCCGCAGGTGCAGGGAACCGGCGGCAGCATCCAGGCCAGCCGTGAGCTGGGCAACCTGCTGAACCTGGCCGACAAGGAGGCCGGCAAGCGCGGCGACCAGTTCATCCCCAGCGAGACCTTCCTGCTCGCGCTGGCCGACGACAAGGGCGACGCCGGGCGCCTGGCGCGCGAGGCGGGGCTGAGCCGCAAGAGCCTGGAAACCGCGATCGATGCCGTGCGCGGCGGCCAGAGCGTGGACAGCGCCGACGCGGAGCAGCAGCGCGAGGCGCTGAAGAAGTACACGCTGGACCTGACCGAGCGTGCGCGCCAGGGCAAGCTCGACCCGGTGATCGGGCGCGACGACGAGATCCGCCGCACCATCCAGGTGCTGCAGCGGCGCACCAAGAACAATCCGGTGCTGATCGGCGAGCCGGGCGTGGGCAAGACCGCCATCGTCGAGGGACTGGCGCAGCGCATCGTCGCCGGCGAGGTCCCCGAGAGCCTGAAGAACAAGAGCGTGCTGGTGCTGGACATGGCCGGGCTGCTGGCCGGCGCCAAGTACCGCGGCGACTTCGAGGAGCGCCTCAAGGGCGTGCTGAAGGAAGTCAGCCAGGAGCAGGGCCGGGTGATCCTGTTCATCGACGAGATCCACACCATGGTGGGCGCCGGCAAGGCCGAGGGCGCGATGGACGCCGGCAACATGCTCAAGCCGGCGCTGGCGCGCGGCGAGCTGCACTGCATCGGCGCCACCACGCTGGACGAATACCGCAAGTACATCGAGAAGGACGCCGCGCTGGAGCGGCGCTTCCAGAAGGTGCTGGTCGACGAGCCGACGGTGGAGGCGACCATCGCCATCCTGCGCGGCCTGCAGGAAAAGTACGAGGTGCACCACGGCGTGGACATCACGGACCCGGCGATCGTCGCCGCGGCCGAGCTGTCGCACCGCTACATCACCGACCGCTTCCTGCCCGACAAGGCCATCGACCTGATCGACGAGGCGGCCTCGCGCATCAAGATGGAGATCGACTCCAAGCCGGAGGTCATGGACCGCCTGGACCGGCGCATCGTGCAGCTGAAGATCGAGCGCGAGGCGGTGGTCAAGGAAAAGGACGAGGCCTCGCAGAAGCGCCTGGCGCTGATCGAGGAGGAGATCGGGCGGCTGCAGAAGGAATACGCCGACCTGGAAGAGATCTGGAAGGCGGAGAAGGCCGCCGTGCAGGGCTCGGCGCAGGTCAAGGAGCAGATCGACCAGCTGCGCTTCCAGATCGAGGAGTTCAAGCGCAAGGGCGACTTCAACAAGGTCGCCGAACTGCAGTACGGGCGTCTGCCCGAGCTGGAGCGCCAGCTGCACGAGGCGCAGGCCAAGGAATCGGCGCCCGCCGACGCCGGCGGCAAGGCCGCGCCGCGCCTGCTGCGCACGCAGGTGGGGGCGGAGGAGATCGCCGAGGTGGTCAGCCGCATGACCGGCATTCCGCTGTCCAAGCTGCTGCAGGGCGAGCGCGACAAGCTGCTGCAGATGGAGCAGCGCCTGCACCAGCGCGTGGTGGGCCAGGACCAGGCGATCCGCGCGGTGTCCGACGCCATCCGGCGTTCGCGCGCCGGGCTGTCCGACCCGAACCGCCCCTACGGCTCCTTCCTGTTCCTGGGGCCGACCGGCGTGGGCAAGACCGAGCTGTGCAAGGCGCTGGCGGAGTTCCTGTTCGACAGCCAGGACCACCTGATCCGCATCGACATGAGCGAGTTCATGGAGAAGCACTCGGTGGCGCGCCTGATCGGCGCGCCCCCCGGCTACGTCGGCTACGAGGAGGGCGGCTACCTGACCGAGGCGGTGCGCCGCAAGCCCTACAGCGTGATCCTGCTCGACGAGGTGGAGAAGGCGCACCCGGACGTGTTCAACGTGCTGCTGCAGGTGCTCGACGACGGGCGCCTGACCGACGGCCAGGGGCGCACCGTGGACTTCAAGAACACGGTGATCGTGATGACCTCGAACCTGGGCTCGCAGCACATCATGAGCATGGCCGGCGAGCCGCAGCAGGCGATCCGCGACGCGGTGTGGGCGGAGGTCAAGCAGCATTTCCGGCCCGAGTTCCTGAACCGCATCGACGAGGTGGTGGTGTTCCACGCGCTCGACCAGTCGCAGATCGAGGGCATCGCGCGCATCCAGCTGGGGGCGCTGGAGCGCCGGCTGGCGCAGATGGACATCCGGCTCGAGGTCTCGCCGGCGGCGCTGGCGCAGTTGGCGAAGGCCGGCTTCGACCCGGTGTTCGGCGCGCGCCCGCTGAAGCGGGCGATCCAGAGCGAACTGGAGAACCCGCTGTCGCGCCTGCTGCTGGAAGGGCGCTTCGGGCCGAAGTCGGTGGTTCCGGTCGACGTGGTCGACGGGCAGCTGGTGTTCGAGCGCACCGTGCATTGACTCCAGGGTCGGGTCGGGCGCGCGGTGCGTGCGTGCCGCGGCCCGGCAAGACCCTGCGTGGCGCGCGTGCGCGGACTTGAGCGCCGCATCGATGCGCGCGTGGGGAGCTAGGATGGGGCCTTGCGCCTTGGCCCGGCGCCGTCCGGCGCCGGCTTTCCTCCCCCTAGCCTCGAGCATGAATCCACGTACCAGCCGCTGGATGCGCGCGGCGGTGGCGCTGTTGTCCGCGCTGCTGCTGCTGGGTGCCTGCAGCAGGAAGCTGCATTGGGACCTCGACGACGTCAGCTCCGTGCTGCCCGACCTGAAGTTCAACCTGGTCGACGACAGCGGCAGACCGGTGACGGCCGCGGATTTCGCGGGCACGGTGGACATCGTGTACTTCGGATACACGCATTGTCCCGACGTATGCCCGCTGACCCTGTCCCACCTGGCCGAGTCCGTGCAGCGGCTCGGCAGCCAGGCCAGGGACGTGCGCATCCTGTTCATCTCGGTCGACCCGGCGCGCGACACGCCGCAGGTGCTGAAGGCCTATACGCGGGCCTTCAGCCCGCAGGCGGTGGGCCTGACCGGTTCGATGCAGCAGATCCGCGACGTGACCCGGCGCTATCACGTCGCCTTCGACTATGGCCAGAAGGACAAGTACGGCAACTATGTCGTCGACCACAGCGCGGCCATCTACATCTTCGACGCGAAGGGTCGCGGACGCCTGATCGGGTCCGAAGCGTCGAAGCCGGAGCAGATCACCCACGATCTGCGGCAACTCATCCACGACTGACGAGGTATTCGAATGTCCGACCCGACGACTCCTGTTCCCATTCCGGCTCCCGGCAGCGCATGCGCCGCCGCGGACGCGCTCGACGATCACGTCGCGCGCCCCGCGCGCAGGCAGCTGCTGGGCAGCATCGGCCGCTCGGTCGCCGCCCTCGCGGTGACCGGCGCGACCGGCATCGCGCCGAGCCTGGCCGCGGGCCCCGCCTCCGTCGGCTCCCACGCCGCCGAGCCCTTCGATCTCGGCGATGCCGTGGTGCTGGAGCGCAAGCGCCTCGACGAGATCGCGGCCAGCTTCTACCCGGTGTTCAACGAGGGAGCATTCCTGCCCGCCTACGAGGCGCAGCGTCATGCCGCCCGCTTCGACGTGGTGCTGCGCCGCATCAGCACGTACATGACGGTGCCGGAGACCGGCCGGCGCGTGCGCATCAGCGGGTTGCTGGCGGTGCCGCGCGGCGTGAAGGGCGCGCTGCCGCTGGTATCGTGGCAGCACGGGACCATCCTGTCCTTCGACCAGGTTCCGTCCGCGCTGGTGCGCCTGGCCGAACCCGGCTACCAGCTGCGCGACAACGTCGATTCGATCGAGACCCTGTTCAACCTGCACCGACTGGCCGGGCAGGGCTACGCGGTGATCGCCGCGGACTACCTCGGCAAGGGGCCGTACCGCGGCAGCGACGTCGAGGCCTACCTGGTCAAGGACGCGTCGGCGCGCTGCAGCGCCGACATGCTGCACGCCGGGATCGCGGCGCTGAAGTCGCTGGGGCTGCAGAGTTCGGCGCTGTTCCTCAACGGCTGGTCGCAGGGCGCGCTGAACACGCAGTGGCTGAGCCTGGAACTGCAGCAGCGCGGCGTGCACGTCGATGCGGTGGCGGCGCAGAGTCCCTTCAACGACCTGCCGAATTCACTGCGCTACTTCGCCGGATCCCTGTCCTTCGCGTCGCCGAAGGGACATCCCTATCCGGCGCTTCCGATATGGGCCACGCCGTGCCTGATCATCGCGCTGGGCAGCTACAGCCACTACTACAGGCTGCCGAAGCTGATGGAGGCCGCGGTGCGGCCCGAGCACCTGGAACTGGCGCGCACCTACTGGCGCGACTACACGCTGCCGCCGGCCATGCTCAAGCGCCTGCCGGCTCCGCATCAGTTGCTGATCGACGGGTTCTTCGACCGCTACACCCACGACGTGAACAGCGAGTTCCTGCGCCAGACCGCGAGCAACAGCACGACCTTCGCGATGCATCGGGCGCCGAGCGCCTTCTACTACGGGCTGGCCGACCAGGCCGTGAATCCGGAACTGGTCAAGCTGATGCTGGCCAGCACCGGAGCGGTCACGCACGGAGTGGCGGTGCCGGGGGCCAGCCACCGCGGAACCTTCCTGGCCAGCCTGTACGGCCACGGCAGCGCGCTGTCCGGCGCGGACGACGTGCCGTCGTGGTTCGGCTCCTTCAGCCGCGCCTGACCTCGAGGTCGAGACGCGCGGATACGGAGGCGGTGCGCGGGCGCGCGTTGTCGCGCTCGCGCGCTCGCCGGACGGTCTCCTTGCGCTCGGACAGCGCGATCCAGTGACGCAGCGCGATCATCGCCGCCAGCACGTTGATGGCCGACGCCGGCATCCACAGGATCAGGCCGCCGATGTGCTGGTCGGTCATCGCGCTCAGGCCCACCACCGCGCGCCCGCACAGCGAGTAGATCGGATACCAGTCGGTGCTGGTCAGCGCCAGTACGGCGCCCAGCAGCATCAGCGGCAGCATGCCGACCACCGGCAGGAAGATGCGCAGCCCCGGGCGCATGTGCGCCGGCGGGCTCGGCCGCGGGTCGACCACCAGCCACCAGAACAGCAGCCCGTCGAGGGTCATGGTCCAGTTCATCAGCTGGTACAGCCCGGTGTTGAGCATCACCCCGACATGCACCGGGGGGATCAGCCAGAACACCGCCAGCCCGCCGAACAGCACGGTCGCCGCCCAGGGGTTGAGCAGGAAGGCGGACAGCCAGCGCACCGGCGCCACGCCGCTCAACGGCAGCAGCCAGCGCCTGCGCCAGCGCACACCGAGGCCGGCACGCCAGGTCGGCCCCGGCCAGGCGGCCATGACCAGCAGCGGCGCCAGGTCGTGCAGCGTCGTCTGCTGGATCATGTGGATGAAGAACTCATGCTCCGCGACGTAGTCCCACTGCGTCTGCAGCGCCTGCCACAGCAGCACCCAACCGGTCCAGAACAGCAGCTGACGCCACGCCGCGGTGCGCCGACGCAGGCTTCCGCGCAGGTACAGCAGCGCGCCCAGCGCCAGGAACAGCGCCATCGGCAGCGATGGATACCAGGGGACGAACCAGTTCAGGAAATTCGAGAGCATGCGGGCACTTCAGAGGCGGCACAGCGAGGTCGCGGGCCGGCAGCGGACAAAGCATATACCCTTGACCTGCCGGCCCCGGCGCCACGCCCCGGATTTGACCTGAAGCATGACGCGGCCGCGGCAAAGGCCTTGCAATCGGGGTCATGGCGCGTATCCGAACGTGTCATGCGCCGAATCACGCGCGCCCATCCCGACCACCACGGAGTAGCCTGATGGCCATCAGCAATCCGACCGCCGCCACGGCGATCAACACCTGCGACTTCTGCGACCAGCACGCGGAGGCCGCCGCGCGCGGCGAGTTGCGCGTGCTGCCTCCGGTGTTCCGGCATTTCGGGCGCCAGGCCATCTTCTACGGACAGGTCGCCACGGTGCAGTGCTTCGAGGACAACTCGCTGCTGCGCGCGGCACTCGAGCAGGCCGGCATGGCGCGCGTGCTGGTGGTGGACGCGGGCGCGTCGCTGCGCCATGCGGTGATGGGCGGCCGACTCGCCGAACTCGCGGTGCGCAACGGCTGGGCCGGGCTGGTGATCGACGGCTGCGTGCGCGACGTGCAGGAAATCCAGGCCTGCCCGATCGGCGTGCGCGCACTGGCGAGCATGCCGATGCCGCCGCGCAAGCTCGGCGCCGGCCAGCGCGATGTCCCGGTGCGCGTGCAGGGGGTGCCGGTGCGCCCCGGCGACTGGCTGTACGCCGATGCCGACGGCATGCTGGTCAGCGCGCAGCCGCTGCACCAGGTGCGCGCGCCCGACGTCGACGAGTTGCCGGCCCCCTGAGCCCGCGCAACCGGGCCGGCTCCGCGCGGGCCTCAGATGGCGTTGCGCAGCAGGCCCACGGCCAGGCCCTCGATGTCGAAGGGCTGGCCGGGCTCGACGACGATGGGGGCGAAGTCGGGATTCTCCGCGAGCAGCTCGATGCGCTGGGCGCCGCGACGCAGGCGCTTGACCGTGACCTCGTCGCCCAGGCGAGCGACCACGATCTGGCCGTTGTGCACGTCGCGGGTCTGGCGCACCGCCAGCAGGTCGCCATCGAGGATGCCGGCGTTGACCATGCTGGCGCCGCGCACCTTCAGCAGGTAGTCGGGACGCGACGTGAACAGCTGCGGATCGACGGCGAGCGTGGATTCGACATGTTCCTGCGCGAGAATCGGATGCCCGGCGGCGACGCGCCCGATCAGCGGAAGCATCAGTTGCTCCATGCCGGGCAGCGCGCGTGCCGACAGCAGGCGCACGCCGCCGCCGGCCGCGCGCAGCGCCGCGCCGGCCTGCGCGGTCAGGCGGATGCCGCGTGACGTGCCGGAGGCCAGCTCCAGCATGCCCTTGCGCGCCAGCGCGTGCAGGTGGTCCTCGGCGGCGTTGGCGGAGCGAAAGCCCAGTTCGGCGGCGATCTCGGCGCGCGTCGGCGGATAACCGCTGCGCTCGATGCTGCGGGCGATCAAGCGCAGGATCTCCTCCTGGCGGGCGGTAAGCTTCGCGGCTTGGGTCATGCGGGCTGCTCCTCGCGCCGCAGGTTTGCGCGGCGATGGTGGGCGGTACTGTATGAATTTCCCTGTATTTTTATCCAGATCAGACGCCGATGCAAGATACCCCGATGCACGACGGGCCAAGGCCGGCCCCCGATCCGCAACTCCCGCGCGTGCTGGTGCTCGGCACCGGCGGCACCATCGCCGGGGTGGCGCCGCAGTCCAGTACCGCCACGGGCGCCGGCTACACCGCGGGGGTGCTGGGCGTCGAGCAACTGCTGGCGGCGGCGCCGGGCGTCCAGCAGCATGCGCGCCTGCAACTCCTCCAGGTCTGCAACATCGACAGCAAGGACGCATCGCCCGGGCTGTGGCTGCAACTGGCGCGCGAGGTGCAGGCGTGGCGCGCCCGTCCGGGGGTCGCCGGCTGCGTGATCACGCACGGCAGCGACACGCTCGAGGAGACGGCGTACGCGCTGGACTGCCTGCTCGAACCGGGGGCCCCGGTCGTGCTCACCGCGTCCATGCTGCCGGCCGCCGCGCTGTCGGCCGACGGACCGCGCAACCTGTTCGATGCGGTGCGCGTGGCGGCCGACCCGGCGGCCGCCGGGCGCGGCGTGCTGTGCGTCGCGCACGGCCGCGTGCATGCGGCGCGCGATGTCAGCAAGGAGCATCCGGCGCGCATCGACGCCTTCGGCTCGGGGGAACGCGGGCCGCTGGGTTTCATCGGCGCCGGCGGCCTGCGCTTCACGCGGCAGGCGGCGGGCCCGGCGCCCGCGCGGCCGGCCTTGCCCGCGCCCGGCGCGCAGCCGGCCTGGGCACGCGTGGAACTGGTGTGCAGCCATGCCGGGGCCGATGGCGCAAGCGTGCGCGCGCTGCTTGCGGCAAGCCGCGCCGGCACGCTGCAGCCGCCGTTGCAGGCGCTGGTCGTGCTGGGCACCGGGGGCGGCACCGTGCATGAGCAACTGCAGGCTGCACTCGACGAGGCGACGGCCGCCGGCGTGCGCGTGCAGGTGGTGCCGCGCACCGGCCCCTGCGAGGGCGGCGAGTTCGACGGGCTGAACGCCGTCAAGGTGCGGGTGCAGCTGCTGCTGCAAGGGCTAGCGCTCGCCTGAGCGCAGCTGCCGCAGGCCGGCGCCTCAGTGGCAGTACTGCTGCACCTGGGCCTGGGCCTGGGCCCGCTGCGCCTCGACCTGCGCTGAATCCAGGTAGGCGGGCTGGCCGTTCGCGTCGACCTGGCGTATGCGCCGGCCGCTGTCGAGCACCTGCAGTTGCTGCTGCGCCTGCGCACAGGCCTGTGCGCGTTGCTGCTCCTGCACCTGTTCCTGCAGGAGCCTGGCCTGCTGCTGCGCCTTGTGCTGTTCCTCGGCTTGCTGCGCGCTCTTGCGCAGTTGCTCGCGTACGGCCTTGGCAGCGGCCGAGCTTGCGCCGCTGGCCGGCGCGGCCGCCGGCGCGACGCTGGTCGGAGTGGGGCGGGCGAGGATGTTGCGCAGCGGGGTTCCGGGCGGCGGCGGCAGGTCGCTGTACTTCGTCACTCCCGAGGGCGTGACCCACTTCCACTGCGCCTGTGCCGCCGGCGCCAGGCACAGCGCGGCGGCCAGGCCCAGCAGGGCGGCGCAGGAGGAACGGCGGCGATCGCGCATGGACGAGGTCTCCGGTGAGCGGCGATGCGCCAACTGTACGGCATGGCGCGGCCCGGTCCGCGGCGCGGCCATGCGAACGCCCGGGGCGCGTTGTCTTTTATCATCGTGTTTTGCGCCTGGAGGATTTATGCGCCTTCTCGGAAAAGCGTTGACGTTCGACGACGTTCTGTTGGTTCCGGCTTACTCCCAAGTCCTGCCCAAGGACACCAGCCTCGCCACCCAGCTCAGCCGGCGGATCCGGCTCAACATCCCGCTGGTGTCGGCGGCCATGGACACCGTGACCGAGTCGAGGCTGGCCATCGCGATGGCCCAGGAGGGCGGCGTCGGCATCATCCACAAGAACCTGTCCCCGAAGGCCCAGGCCACCGAGGTGGCGCGGGTCAAGCGCTTCGAGTCCGGGGTGCTGAAGGACCCCATCACGATCTCGCCGGGCGTCAAGGTCAGCGACGTGGTGGCGCTGTCGCGCCAGCACGGCATCTCGGGCTTCCCGGTGATCGAGAACGGCAAGGTGGTGGGCATCGTCACCAACCGCGACCTGCGCTTCGAATCCCGGCTCGACGCCCCGGTGCGCGACATCATGACCCCGCGCGAACGCCTGATCACGGTGCGCGAGGGCGCCACGCCGGACGAGGCGAAGGCGCTGATGCACCGCCACCGCCTGGAGCGCGTGCTGGTGATCAACGAGGACTTCGAGCTGCGCGGCCTGATGACCGTGAAGGACATCCTGAAGGCCACCGAGCGTCCGAACGCCGCGCGCGACCCGCAGGGCAAGCTGCGCGTGGGGGCCGCGGTGGGGGTCGGCGAGGGCACCGAGGAGCGTGTCGAGGCGCTGGTGCGCGCCGGCGTCGACGTGATCGTGGTGGACACCGCGCACGGCCACAGCCAGGGCGTGATCGACCGCGTGCGCTGGGTGAAGAGCCACTATCCGGACGTCGACGTGATCGGCGGCAACATCGCCACCGCGGAGGCGGCGCGCGCGCTGGTCGAGGCCGGCGCCGACGGGGTCAAGGTGGGTATCGGCCCCGGCTCCATCTGCACCACCCGCATCGTCGCCGGCGTCGGGGTGCCGCAGATCACCGCGATCGCCAACGTCGCGCAGGCGCTGGAGGGCACCGGCGTGCCCCTGATCGCCGACGGGGGCATCCGCTATTCCGGGGACATCTCGAAGGCCATCGCGGCGGGCGCGCACAGCGTGATGATGGGCAGCATGTTCGCCGGCACCGAGGAGGCGCCGGGCGAGGTCATCCTGTACCAGGGTCGCTCGTACAAGACCTATCGCGGCATGGGATCGATCGGCGCGATGAACGCGGGCTCGGCCGACCGCTACTTCCAGGACGGGGTGGAGGCGCCGGCGTCGGCGGGGGCCGAGAAGTTCGTCCCCGAGGGCATCGAGGGCCGCGTTCCCTACAAGGGCGGCCTGGGCGCCATCCTGTACCAGCTGGTGGGCGGGGTGCGTTCGTCGCTGGGCTACTGCGGCTGCGCCAGCATCGAGCAGATGCGCGCACGCGCGCAGTTCGTCGAGATCACCTCGGCGGGCATGCGCGAGAGCCACGTGCACGACGTGCAGATCACCAAGGAAGCTCCCAACTACCACGTCGACTGAGGCCTGCGGCCCCAGCTTCGAGGATGCCGGGCCCGCGTGCCCGGCCTTTTGCTTTTTCGAACCGGCGTTCGCGTCACCGTCCATGCATGAGAAGATCCTGATCCTGGATTTCGGCTCCCAGGTCACGCAGCTGATCGCACGCCGCGTGCGCGAGGCCCATGTCTACTGCGAGATCCACCCCAACGACGTCGGCGACGAATTCATCCGCGGCATGCTGGCGCAGGGACTCAAGGGCATCATCCTGTCGGGCAGCCACGCCAGCACCTACGAGGAGCAGGAACTGCGCGCGCCGCAGGCGGTGTGGGACTGCGGGGTGCCGGTGCTGGGCATCTGCTACGGCATGCAGACCATGGCGGCGCAGCTCGGCGGCAAGGTCGAGTGGAGCGAGCACCGCGAATTCGGCTATGCCGAGGTGCGCGCGCGCGGACACACGCGTCTGCTCGACGGCATCGAGGACTTCCGCACGCCCGAGGGCCACGGCATGCTCAAGGCCTGGATGAGCCACGGCGACAAGGTCACCGAGATGCCGCCCGGCTTCAAGCTGATGGCCAGCACGCCGAGCTGCCCGATCGCCGGCATGGCCGACGAGGCGCGCGGCTACTACGCGCTGCAGTTCCACCCCGAGGTCACGCACACCGTGCAGGGCACCGCGCTGCTGAGGCGCTTCGTGCGCGAGATCTGCGGCTGCAGCGGCGACTGGATCATGGGCGACTACATCGCCGAGGCGACCCGGCGCATCCGCGAGCAGGTGGGCGACGAGCAGGTGATCCTGGGGCTGTCGGGCGGCGTCGACTCCAGCGTCGCGGCGGCGCTGATCCACCGCGCCATCGGCGACCAGCTGACCTGCGTGTTCGTCGACCACGGACTGCTGCGCCTGAACGAGGGGCGCATGGTGATGGACATGTTCGCCGGGCGCCTGCACGCGAAGGTGGTGCACGTGGACGCCAGCGGCGAGTTCCTGCAGGCGCTGGCGGGGGTGTCGGACCCGGAGGCCAAGCGCAGGATCATCGGGCGCGAGTTCGTCGAGGTGTTCCAGCGCGAGGCGCGCAAGCTCGAGCGCGCGAAGTGGCTGGCGCAGGGCACCATCTATCCCGACGTCATCGAGTCCGGCGGCGCGAAGACCAAGAAGGCCAGCACGATCAAGAGCCACCACAACGTCGGCGGCCTGCCCGAGACCCTCGGGCTCAAGCTGCTGGAGCCGCTGCGCGAGCTGTTCAAGGACGAGGTGCGCGAACTCGGCAAGGCGCTGGGGTTGCCGGCCGAGATGGTCGACCGCCACCCGTTCCCGGGCCCCGGGCTGGGGGTGCGCATCCTCGGCGAGGTGCGCCGCGAATACGCCGAGCTGCTGCGCCGCGCCGACGCGATTTTCATCGAGGAACTGCGCAACACCCGCGACGAGGCCAGCGGACGCAGCTGGTACGAGCTGAGCTCGCAGGCCTTCGCGGTGTTCCTGCCGGTGAAGAGCGTCGGCGTGATGGGCGACGGCCGTACCTACGACTACGTGGTGGCGCTGCGCGCGGTCAACACCAGCGACTTCATGACCGCCGACTGGACCGAGCTTCCCTATGCGCTGCTCAAGCGGGTGTCCAGCCGCATCATCAACGAGGTGCGCGGAATCAACCGCGTGACCTACGACATCTCGTCGAAGCCGCCGGCGACCATCGAGTGGGAGTGAGGCGAAGCTGCGTCGTATCGCATCCGAAGGGGAACGGCTTGGGAATCTCGCACTGGTTCAGGCGTCGGACACCGAATGCGTCGTCGAACGCCGGGGAGCCCACGGCTCTGATGCGGCACGGCAATGCCTGCCTCGCCCAGGGCCGTCCCGACGACGCGGCCGAAGCCTATGGCGAGGTATGTCGCCTCGAGCCGTCGAACGCCGTGGCCTTTCTGAACCTGGGCCTCGCGCACAAGCTGGCGGGACGCCCGGACGATGCGAGCGAGGCTCTCGCGCGGGCTGCGGCGCTGGATGCAAGCCTCGCCGATCCCTGGTTGTTCCTGGGGCAGATTGCCGAGGCACGCGGTGATGCGGTGGCGGCCATCGAGCACGTGCAGGCTGCCATCGAGCGCAAGCCCGATTTCGTGGCCGGCCTGCAGGAATTGTGCCGCCTGTGCCTGGCGATCGGCGATGTCTCGCGTGCCACGCAGGCCGCTGACCGGGGCCTGGAGCTCGACGCGGACGCGGAGGAACTGTGGTTCTATCGCGGCGCCTTGTTCCAGGCCGAGGGGCGCAACGAACAGGCGGTTGCCTGCTACCGACGCGCGTACGAGCTGTCGGCTGACTTTCCCGGCCTGCATTTGAACCTGGGACTGGCTCTGCGTGCATTGCGCAGGCACGAGGACGCGCTGGCCGCCTTCGAACGAGCCGCCGA
The DNA here is from genome assembly GCA_021816585.1 of Pseudomonadota bacterium. Taxonomy (GTDB): domain Bacteria; phylum Pseudomonadota; class Gammaproteobacteria; order Burkholderiales; family Burkholderiaceae_C; genus Thiomonas_A. The sequence continues at coordinate 13,094 of JAKAXL010000036.1, forward strand.
ACTCGACCCGCAGTCCGGCGAGCCCCATTACCAGTGCGGCCTGGCGTTGTGGAATCTGCGACGCATGGACGCGGCCGAGCGGGCTCTGCGCACAGCCGTCGAGCTCGATCCGGGGCGTGTGGACGCCTGCAATCAGCTGGGTTCGCTCCTGGTGGAACTGGGTCGGCACGACGACGCGGCCAGGCTGTTCGCGCAGGCGCGCGACGCGGGCGGCGAGGCCTATGGATATCAGCTCAACATGGGCAACCTGCTGCAGGCGCAGAACCGCTTCGACGAGGCGGAGCAGGCCTTTCGCAGCGCGTCGGCGCTGTGTCCCGACGCTGCCCTGCCGCGCATGAACCTGGGCATCTTGCTGCAGGCGCGCCGGCGCTTCGACGAGGCGGAGGTCGCGTTCCGGGAGGCGCTCAAGCTGCAGCCGGGAGAGCCGACGGCGAGATTCAATCTCGGCCTGATGCTGCTGCAGACGGGGCGCCTGAAGGAAGGGTGGGTCCTGCACGAAGCGCACTACGACCCCGGCCTGCTGCGCGGGGGCTCCACGCCCCCGGACCTGCCGTGCCCGCGCTGGACCGGGCAGCCGCTGGAGGGGCGTTCGATCGTCGTCGTGCCCGAGCAGGGCAGCGGCGACGACATCCAGTTCATCCGCTACGCGTCGCTGCTGAAGGAGCGCGGCGCCGCTCGCGTGACCGTGCTGTGCAAGCCAGCCCTGGTGGATCTGATGCGGTCGCTGCAGGGCGTGGACTCCGTGCAGGCATACGGCGAGGTCGTCGCTCCGCACGACTTCTGGGTGTTCACGATGATGCTTCCCAGGCTGTTCGGCACGACACTGGACGCCGTTCCGGCGCCGATTCCCTACCTGAGGGCCGATCCGGTCCTGATGCGGCAATGGGCGCCGCGCCTGCCGGCCGCGTCCCGCCGCGTGGGTCTGGTCTGGAAGGGCTCCAGCCTGCACGCCAATGATGCGATGCGTTCGCTCGCATCGTTGGAGCCATTGGAGCCGCTGTGGAAGCTGGAGCACACCTCCTTCGTCAGTCTGCAGAAAGGGCAGGGCGAGGATGAGGCCCGGCGTGCGCAAGCGCTGGGTCACCTGGTTCACCTGGGATCGGACATCGGGACTTTCGCGGACACCGCGGCCATCGTGGCCCAGCTCGACCTGGTGCTCTGCGTCGATACCGCCGTGGCGCATCTCGCGGGGGCGCTGGGCAAGCCGTGCTGGGTCCTTCTGCCGGCGTGCCAGACGGATTGGCGCTGGCTGCTCGATCGATCGGATTCGCCCTGGTATCCCGGGAGCATGCGGCTGTTCCGGCAGCGCGATGCGGGCGACTGGCACGACACGCTGGCCGAGGTCGCGCGCGAACTCGCGGACTGGGCCGGTTCCGGGGAGCCCGCTCCGGCGCGTTGAGGCAGACCTGCCGGCGCGGCCCCGGCGCGCTCACCGGCCCTGCCTCGCTTCGAAGTAGCGCATCGTGTACTCGTAGGCGCGGTCGATCGAGCGCAGGTGGTCCTTCCAGTTGAACATGCCGCCGCCGGCGTGCGGCGGGGTCAGCAGGTGGGTGGCGAGCTTGCGGCGCAGCCGGCTGCTGGCGTCGTCGTGGACCATCGCCGAGCGCGCCAGGATCGAGAACAGGCTCGGCCACTGGCGGCCGTGCAGCCATTCCCAGGTCAGGCGCGGCAGGGTCGGCAGCGCGGCGTCCTCGAAGCTCGCGGGCAGGGCGTCCTCGACGCTGATGTCGACGGCGATCATGTCGTGGATGCCGCGGTCGTGCATGACGTCGGTCGGCAGGTTGTTGAGCACGGCGCCGTCGACGTGCACCATGCCGGAGTCGAGCAGCGGCGGCAGGATGCCGGGAATCGCCGCGCCGGCGCGCAGCCATTTCCACAGCACGCCGCGGGTGTGCACCTCGGTGCGGCCTTCGGTGAGGTTGGCCGACACGCAGAAGTAGGGGATCGCCAGGTCCTCGATGCGGCGGGTGTCGAAGGCGCGGCGCAGCAGCCGCGTGGCGCGCGTGCCGCGGGTCAGCGCGATCAGCGGCACCGTGAGGTCGCGCAGCGGATGTCCGGTGATGAAGGCCTGGCGCATGCGCTCCAGCATCTGCCGGTCGTCCCATTCGCAGGCCACGCCGGCGGCGATGATGGCGCCGATGCTGGTGCCGCCGACGGCGTCGATGGCGATTCCCAGTTCGCGCAGCGCGCGCACCACGCCGAGGTGCCCGAAGCCGCGCGCGCCGCCGCCCGACAGCACCAGTCCGGTGGAGCGGCGCGCCAGCAGCCGCGCCAGGCGATTCCAGTCGCCGGGACCGCGCAGATGGTGCCAGTCCAGGCTGCCGTGGAAACCCTGCAGCCAGCGACCGGCGGCATGCGGGGCGGGGTCCCCGGGTTCGCCCAGCAGCAGCAGGTGGCGCGCGCGGTGCAGCGCGTCGGCGCCGCTGTGGCACACCGCGTCGGGCCAGGGGCGCGGCGGCTCGGCGACGCGCGCCAGCAGCAGGAACTGGTCGGCCTGGCGGATGCAGGTGCCGCGCCACGCGGCGTCGCCGTCGGCGAGGTAGACGACGAATCGATGTTCGCGTTCGCGCTGGTCGTGCCACGCCGGGTCGCGTCCGCGGCCCAGCGCGCTGTCGAGCAGCAGCACCGAGCCCAGAGGACGCAGGGCCTCGACCAGCCGGTGCCCGGCTTCGCGCAACGGCAGCTGCGCATGCGCGTCCAGCAGCGCGAAGGTGCGCGGCGGGTTCAGCTGCTGCGGGTCCTCGCGCCACTGCACGCGCCCGAGCAGGTCGGCCAGCGCGCGTGCCAGCGCATCGGGATGCTGCGCCATCAGGCGCAGCAGGCGGTTGGTGTCGCCCAGGCGCAGCAGCGTGCAATCGCGCAGCGCGCGCACCGTGGCCATGCGCGGGCGGCGCGTGAGCATGCCCAGTTCGCCCACCGTCTCGCCGGTGGCGATGAGGCCGAGCAGGCGCTCCTCGTCGCTGGAATGGCCGGGGCCGAAGGCGCCCAGGCTGCCCGAGCACACCAGGTACACGGCGTCGGCGACGTCCCCGCGCCGGCACAGGGTCTGTCCGCCGGCCAGCGCGATCGGCTCGAAATGCGGCAGAAGCTGCTGCAGCACCTGCGGGCCCAGACCTCCGAACAGCGCGCTGCGCCCGAGGATCTGCAACGCCAGCGAGTCTGCCGGCGGATCGGCGTCCATCATCAGCCCCCCGAGTCCATGCACGATCCTTGCAGCTTAGCTGCAGCCGCGCCCGGGCCCCCACGGCGGACGCGGCCCCGCGGGGGCCGGGTTCAGCCCGCGGCGGATGCTGCGTGGCCGAGGTAGCTGGCCTGCACCTCGGGGGAGGCGAGCAGATCGGAGGCCGCCGCCTGCAGGCGGATGTTGCCGGTTTCCAGCACGTAGCCGCGGTCGGCCAGCTTCAGCGCCATGCGGGCGTTCTGCTCGACCAGCAGCACGGTCATGCCCTGGTCGCGGATCTGCCGCAGCGAGCGGAAGATGTCGCGCACGATGATCGGCGCCAGCCCCAGGCTGGGCTCGTCGAGCAGCAGCAGCCTGGGGCGGGCCATCAGCGCGCGCCCGATGACCAGCATCTGCTGCTCGCCGCCCGACAGCGTGCCGGCCAGTTGCTCGCGGCGCTCCAGCAGGCGCGGGAACATCTTCCAGACCTGTTCGAGGGTCTGCGCGGCCTCGGATGCCGGGCGCGTGTAGGCGCCCAGGCGCAGGTTCTCGAGCACGCTCAGTGTCGGGAACACGCGGCGACCCTCCGGGACCTGCGAGACCCCCAGGCGCACGATGGCGTCGGCCCCGGTGCGCTGGATCGGCGAGCCGCGCAGCAGCACCTGTCCGGAATGCGGACGCAGCAGCCCGCTGATGGTGCGCATCAGCGTGGTCTTGCCGGCGCCGTTGGCTCCCAGCAGCGCCACGATCTCGCCTTCGGCGACGTCCAGGCTGACGCCCTTGAGGGCCTGGATGTGGCCGTAGCGCACGTCCAGGTCGCGGATCTCGAGCAGTTTCATGCAGCCTCCCCGGAGCGCGGCGCGGGCGCGTCGTCCTCGTCGTCGTCCTTGCCCAGGTAGGCCTCGATGACGTCGGGATGGTTGCGGATGTGTTCGGGCGTGCCCTCGGCGATCTTGCGCCCGAAGTTGATGCACACGATGTGGTCGGTCACGTTCATCACCACGTTCATGTCGTGCTCGACCAGCAGCACGCTGATGCCCTGGTCGCGCACTTCCAGGATGGTGCGGTTGAGTTCGGTGGACTCCTGGTCGTTGAGCCCGGCGGCCGGCTCGTCGAGGATCAGCAGTCGCGGCCCGGCGATCAGCGCGCGCGCCAGCTCGACGCGGCGCTGCACGCCGTAGGGCAGCGAGGCCACGTCCTCGTGCGCCAGCTTGTCCAGGCGCAGGCGCTGCAGCAGCTGCATCGCCTCGTCGCGCAGCGCGACCTCCTCGCGGCGCTGCGCCGGCGTGGCCAGCAGCCCCTGCCACCATTGCTGGCGCGTGCGCAGGTGCATGCCGGCCAGCACGTTGTTGAGCACGCTCTGGCCCTGGAACAGGCGGATGGTCTGGAAGGTGCGGAAGATCCCGGCGCGCGCGATGCGGTGCGGCGCCCAGCCGGTGATGTCCCGGCCGTCGAAATGCACGCGCCCCTCGGTCGGGCGGTACACGCCGGTGATCAGGTTGAAGGCGGTGGTCTTGCCGGCGCCGTTGGGGCCGATCAGCCCCACCACCTGCGAAGTCTCGACGGTGAAACTCAGCGCGTCCACCGCCTTGAGTCCGCCGAAGCGCACTCCCACGCCGTCCAGGCGCAGCAGTTCGCGGTGTTCCTGCGCGGGGCTTGCGGGAGTTGCGGGGGTTGCGCTCATCGCGAAGCCTCCCGGCGCGTCATGCGCGGCCAGATTCCCTGGGGTCGCAGCACCATGATCACCACCATGGCGATGCCGAACACGAAGTAGCGGTACTCGGCGAAGCTGCGGAAGGCCTGCGGCACGACGAACATCAGCGCGGTTCCCAGCAGCACGCCGGGAATCGACCCCTGGCCGCCCACCAGCACGATCGCGAACAGCGTGACCGACTCGGTGAACACGAAGGCCCCGGGACTGACCGCGGCCATCAGCGTGGCGAACAGCGTGCCGCCGAAGCCGGCGAGCGCGGCGCCCAGCGCGAACGCCAGCACGCGGTACCTGCGCGTGTCGACTCCCATGGTCGTGGCGGCGAGCTGGTCGTGCTTGATGTAGTAGAAGGTGCGCCCGAGGTGCGAGCGGTCGAGGTTGCGGATCAGCAGCAGCACCACCGCGAAGGCCGCCCAGTCGAGCCAGAACTGGGCGTTCTGGGTGGCCGCCTGCCAGCCGAACAGCGCGGGCACGCCGATGCCGAACACGCCGTCGGCGCCGCCCGTGATGTGGCCGAGGTTGTTGTCCAGCGCGAGGATGAAGATCGAGTTGAAGCCGATGGTCGCCACCAGCAGGTAGTCGCCGCGCAGGCGCGCGATCGGCGCCGCGATCAGCCCGCCGACCAGCGCCGCCGCCACCACCGCCAGCGGCCAGGTGAGCAGGATCGGCCAGCCGAAGGCGGTGTTGAGAATGGCCGTGACGTAGGCGCCCACGCCGAAGTACACGGCGTGCCCCATGTCGAACATGCCGGCACGGCCGAGCACGATGTCCTGGCTGAGCGCGACGATCGCGTACACCGCGAACAACGACGCGATGAACACCCAGGTCTGGTCGAGCACCAGCGGGATCGCCAGGCCGAGCAGCCACAGCACGCCTCCGACCCACGGGCGGGTCAACAGCTCCATCGAGCGCTTCATCAGACTTTCTCCGCGACGCGCTCGCCGAGCAGCCCGGTGGGGCGCAGCAGCAGGATGCCGATCAGCAGCGCGAAGGTGATCGCCTCCTGCCACGAGCTGGACACGAAGCCGGCGGCGAAGGCATTGAACAGGCCCAGCAGCACGCCGCCGAGCATCGCTCCCGGAATGTTGCCGATGCCTCCGAGAATGGCGGCGATGAACGCGTTGAGGCCGTAGGTCCAGCCCATCGTGAAGTACACCTGGCGGTAGTACAGCCCGATGAACAGGCCGCCCACGGCGCCGATCGCCGGGCCGAGCACGAACACGCTGGCGATCACGCGGTTGACGTTGATGCCCATCAGGCGCGCCGCGTCCTGGTCGCTGGCCGACGCGCGCATCGCGGTGCCGTAGCGGGTGTGGTGCACGAACCAGTACAGCAGCGCCATCAGCACGGCGCTGCCGGCGATGATCAGCAGCTGCACGATGTCGATGCGGGCGCCGCCCCAGTCCCAGGAGTGCGAGGGCAGCAGATGGCTGGGGAACACGCGCAGTTGCGGGCCCCAGATGAGCATGATGCCGTTCTCGATGAACAGCGAGGCGCCGAGCGCCGACACGACCGCGCTCAGGCGGTCGGCGCGGCGCAGCGGCCGGTAGGCGGTGAACTCGAGCACCATGCCGGCGACGCCCACGGCGATCGCGGCGAGGATGAAGGCCGCGCCCAGCAGCAGCAGGTGCGACTGCCCGCTGCCGGAGCCGGCGCTCAGCGCGACGAGCCCGATGTAGGCGCCGAAGATGCACAGGTCGCCATGGGCGAAGTTGATCAGGCGCAGCACCCCGTAGACCATCGTGTAGCCCAGGGCGATGAGCGCGTAGATCCCGCCGACGGTCAGTCCGTTGATGAACTGCTGCAGCACGGTGCTCAGCATGGAATCGTCTCCTGCGTCGGGCGCGGCGCAGCGGCGTGCAGCCGCCGCGTTGCCGCGCCCGGGGGGCCTTACTTGGCGGCAGCCGCCGGGTAGGTGATCTTGTAGCTGCCCGACGGGGTGATCTCGAAGGCCACGTACGGGCTTCCGGTGCGCTCACCGACCGCGTTCCACGAGAAGGTGCCGGTCAGGCCCTTGAAGTCGTGCAGCTGGTGCAGCGCGGGGATCAGCTTCGAGGCCTCGACGCTCTTGATCTTCTCCGCGGTGTGGAGCACCGCGCGCAGGCCGTCGGCGTTGGTCAGCGTGAAGATGCTGGGCGGCTGGTGGCCGTAGGCGGCCTTGAACTGCTGCAGGAATTCCTTGGCCTCGGGGTAGGGCAGGTCCTCCGGCGCCGGCACGTTGATGATCACCGCGCCCGCGGCGGCGCTGCCGGCGATCTTCGCGAAGGCCACGTTCTGGTTGGCGTCGCCGCCGACGAACTTGGCCTTCATGCCCAGCTGGGCCATCTGCGCCTTGATCAGGCCGCCGTCGGTGTAGTAGCCGGAGAAGTACACGACCTGCGGGTGCAGCGCGTTGAGCTTGGTCAGCACCGGCGTGTAGTTCTGCGAGCCGGCGTTGATGTAGGCCTTGTCGAGCACGTCGATGCCGTCCTTCTTCGCGTCGGCGACCACGGCGTCGGCCAGGCCGGTGGCGAAGCTGGAGTGGTCGGTGACCACGGCGATGCGCTTGTAGCCCATGGCCTTGAAGTAGCCGGCGGTGAATACCGCTTCGGCGCTGTTGGGCGGCGCGTTGCGGAAGAAGGTCTTGAAGCCGTGCTCGGTCAGCTCGTCGCTGGTGCCGTCGGAGGTCTGGATCACGTTGGCGCGCGCGTAGATCGGTTCGGCCGCCAGCGCAGCACCGCTGGTGTAGCTGCCGATCACCGCCAGCACCCCGTCGTTGACCAGCTGGCGTGCGCAGATCGCGGCCGGGGCGGCTTCGCCCTGGTCGTCGCAGACCTTGACTTCCAGCTTGTGCCCGAGCAGTCCGCCCTTGGCGTTCTGCTGCTTGACCAGCAGTTTCACCGCGTCGGCGATGCCCTGGCCTTCGTTGGCGTACTGGCCGGTGATCGGCGCCTGCACGCCGATGGTGATGGGGGTGGCGGCCTGGGCGACCACGGCGCCGGCGCCCAGCGCGCCCGCCACCAGACTGTAGACAACCGTCTTGCAAAACTTGTGCATCTTCGTCTCGCTTTTCGAAAGAAATGGTTGAACGGGGCCGGGCAAGGGCAGCACCCGGTCGTCAGCCCTCGAGCGGGCCATCACCATGCCGGGCGCGTTCACGCCGAGGGCGCAGCGAAGCCCGCAACATAGTGGGTTGCACCTCGAATTGCATCAGGGTTACACCTCAGGTTGCGAAAATGCCGCGAATCGGGCTTCGAGCATCTTTACATTGCGCGCAAGGAGTGCAACCATCCGCCTGTTTTTCTACCGCGGCAAGGACAGGGTCATTTCCATGGGCGTGACGACGATCGGCGTGAAACTCGACGAGCAGGTGCGGCAGCGCATTCGCGCGGCAGCCGATACCCAGGGGCGTACGCCACACTATGTAGTCAAGCAACTGATTCTGCAGGGATTGGAGCGCCTGGAGCGCGGCGATTCGCTGCAGCCGGGCGACGAGCCCGACGAGGTGCAACCGGCGGAGCAACCCGAATCCCGCGAAGGCACGCTGGTGCCCTTTCTCGAGATGGCGCAGGAGGTGCAACCCCAGACCGTGCTGCGCGCCGCGATCACCGCCGCCTACCGGCGTCCGGAGGCCGAGTGCGTACCCGCGCTGGTGGCGCAGGCGGAACTGCCGCCCGAGGTCCGCGCGCGGGTGCAGGAGACGGCGCGCAAGCTGGCGCTGAAGCTGCGCTCCAAGCGCACCCGCGGCATCGTGGAGACGCTGCTGCAGGAATACGCGCTGTCGAGCCAGGAGGGGATCGCGCTGATGTGCCTGGCCGAGGCCCTGCTGCGCATTCCCGACACGGCCACGCGCGACGCGCTGATCCGCGACAAGGTCGGCTCCGGCGACTGGCAGAGCCACCTCGGCGGCGGGCGTTCGCTGTTCGTCAACGCCGCCACCTGGGGGCTGCTGCTGACCGGGCGCCTGGTCAGCACGAGCAGCGTGGCCTCGCTGTCGTCGATGCTCACGCGACTGGTGGCGCGCGGCGGCGAGCCGGTGGTGCGCGGGGGCGTGAACATCGCGATGCGCCTGATGGGCGAGCAGTTCGTGCTCGGCCAGACCATCGCCGACGCGCTGGCCAACAGCCGCAAGTGGGAGGCCAGGGGCTTCCGGCATTCCTACGACATGCTGGGCGAGGCGGCGCTGACGGCGCGCGACGCGGAGCGCTACCTGCGCGACTACGAGCAGGCGATCCACGCCATCGGCAAGTCGGCGCAGCGCCGCGGCATCTACGAAGGTCCCGGGATCTCCATCAAGCTGTCGGCGCTGCACCCGCGCTACAGCCGCGCGCAGCGCCAGCGCGTGATCGACGAACTGCTGCCGCGACTGACCCACCTGGCGCGGCTGGCGCGGCGCTACGACATCGGACTGAACATCGACGCCGAGGAGGCCGACCGCCTCGAACTGTCGCTGGACCTGCTGGAAAGCCTGTGCTTCGACCCCGCACTGCAGGGCTGGAACGGCATCGGCTTCGTCGTGCAGGCCTACCAGAAGCGCGCGCCCTACGTGCTGGACTTCCTGATCGACCTGGCGCATCGCTCGCGCCGGCGCCTGATGGTGCGCCTGGTGAAGGGCGCCTACTGGGACTCGGAGATCAAGCGCGCCCAGCTCGACGGGCTCGAGGGCTTTCCGGTGTTCACGCGCAAGACCCACACCGACGTCGCGTACCTGGCCTGCGCGCGCAAGCTGCTGGCGGCGCCGCAGGCGGTGTTCCCGCAGTTCGCGACCCACAACGCGCACACGGTGGCGGCGATCCACGCCATGGCCGGCGACAACTTCTATCTCGGGCAGTACGAGTTCCAGTGCCTGCACGGCATGGGCGAGCCGCTGTACGAGGAGGTGGTCGCGGCCGAGGGCCTGCACCGTCCCTGCCGCATCTACGCGCCGGTGGGCACGCACGAGACGCTGCTGGCCTACCTGGTGCGGCGCCTGCTGGAAAACGGCGCCAACACCTCCTTCGTGCACAAGATCAACGATCCCAAGGCCGATCTGGACGAGATCGTCGCGGACCCCGTGGAGCTGGCGCGCCGCGTGGTTCCGCTGGGTGCCCCGCACGACAGGATCGCGCTGCCCGCGCAGCTGTTCGGCGAGCACCGCGGCAACTCCAGCGGCCTGGACCTGAGCAACGAGCAGCGCCTGGGCGCGCTGGCGGCGGCCGGACTGGCCGGGCTGGAAACGGTGTGGCGCGCCTGCCCGATCCTGGCCAGCGGCGAGGTCGCGGGCAGCCCGCGCCCGGTGCTCAACCCGGCCGACCTGCGCGACGTCGTCGGCAGCGTGTGCGAGGCCACGCCGCAGATGTGCGAGCAGGCGCTGGAACTGGCCATCGCCGAGGCGCCGGTGTGGCAGTCCACGCCCCCGGGCGACCGTGCGGCCATCCTGCTGCGCGCGGCCGAGCTGCTGGAGGAGCGCATGCCGCGGCTGGTCGGCCTGATCGTGCGCGAGGCCGGGCGGGCGCTGCCGGCGGCCATCGGCGAGGTGCGCGAGGCGGTCGACTTCCTGCGCTATTACGGCGAGCAGGTGTCCACGCGGTTCCACAACGCCGAGCATCGCCCGCTCGGGCCGGTGGTGGCGATCAGTCCGTGGAATTTCCCGCTGTCGATCTTCATGGGGCAGGTGTCGGCGGCGCTGGCGGCCGGCAACGTGGTGCTGGCCAAGCCGGCGGAGCAGACCCCGCTGATCGCGCATGCCGCGGTGCAGACCCTGCTCGAGGCCGGGTTGCCGCCCGGGGCGGTGCAACTGCTGCCGGGCGACGGCCGCGTCGGCGCCGCGCTGGTGGGTGATGCGCGGGTGCGCGGCGTGCTGTTCACCGGCTCCACCGAGGTGGCGCGCCTGATCCAGGCGCAGCTGGCCGAGCGCCTCGACCCGCACGGACTGCCGATCCCGTTGATCGCCGAGACCGGCGGGCAGAACGCGATGGTCGTCGATTCCTCGGCGCTGCCCGAGCAGGCGGTGAGCGACATCGTCGCCTCGGCCTTCGATTCGGCCGGGCAGCGCTGCTCGGCGCTGCGCATCCTGCTGGTGCAGGAGGATGTCGCCGATCGCCTGCTCGACATGCTGCGCGGCGCGATGGACGAGCTGGTGATCGGGCGCCCGGATCAGTTGCAGTCGGACATCGGCCCGGTGATCGACTCCGAGGCGCGCGACACCATCGTGCGCCACGTCGACGCGATGCGCGAACGCGGCTTCGCCGTCTACGCGCCCGACCTGCCCGAGGCGACCCGCCACGGGCACTACGTCGCGCCGACCCTGATCGAGATCCCCGGAATCGACGTGCTGGGCCGCGAGGTGTTCGGGCCGGTGCTGCACGTGATGCGCTACCGCAGCAGCGAACTCGACGCCGCCGTCGACGCCGTCAACGCGCTGGGCTACGGCCTGACCTTCGGGATCCACAGTCGCATCGACGAGACCATCGCGCAGGTCGGGTCGCGCATCCGCGCCGGCAACATCTATGTGAACCGCAACATCATCGGCGCGGTGGTGGGCGTGCAGCCTTTCGGCGGCCACGGACGCTCGGGCACCGGGCCGAAGGCCGGCGGGCCGCTGTACCTGCGCCGCCTGGTCGCGCCGGCCTGCGCGCCTTTCCTGCCGTGCGCGCAGGCGCCGCAGGCGCTGCGGCAACTGATCGATGCGCTGCACGGGCAGGGCGTGGACACGGCGGCGCTGCAGGTCTACGCGCAGCAGGCGCCGTCGATGCAGCCCAGCGTGCTGGCCGGCCCGGTGGGCGAGAGCAACCAGTACCTGCTGCTGCCGCGCGGCAAGCTGCTGTGCCGCGCCGAGAGCCGCGACGGCCTGCTGCGCCAGGCCGGCGCGGCGCTGGCCACCGGCAACGTCGCGCTGCTGAGCGGGCCGCAGGCGCAGGCGGCGCTGGCGCTGGTGCCGCAGGCGCTGCGCGAGCAGGTACGCGAGATGGAGCCGCAGGATCTGCCGGACGCCGCGCTGTACCAGGGCGACCCGGTCGGGCTGCAGGCCCTGCAGTCCGAGGTGACGCGCTACGAGCACGCGGTGGTGGGCGTGTACGCGCTGCCCCGCGACAGCCTGAAGGAGTCGGACTATCCGCTGGAATTGCTGCTGCACGAGCAGGCGGTCAGCGTCAACACCGCGGCTGCCGGCGGCAACGCCAGCCTGATGAGCATCGGCTGAAGCCGCGGCCGGCCGCCACCCGCTGCGGCAGGCCCGGCAGGGGCTCGACGATCTGCGCGCCGGGCGACTGCGGGTATGCTTGCACGATGCCTGAAGAATTCGAAGCCGGCGACCCCGCCGACCCCGCACGTGCCGCGGCCGAGGCCCAGGACCGGGCCGATCGCGCCTTCATGCGCCTGGCGCTGGACCAGGCGCACAACGCGTGGCTGCTCGGCGAAGTCCCGGTGGGGGCGGTGATCGTGCACGAGGGCAAGGTGCTGGCCACCGGCTACAACCGCCCCATCGGCGACACCGACCCGACGGCCCACGCGGAAATCGTCGCGCTGCGCCAGGCGGCCAGCCTGCTGGGCAACTATCGCCTGCCGGGCTGCAGCCTGTATGTCACGCTGGAGCCCTGCGCGATGTGCGCGATGGCCTTGCTGCACGCGCGGGTGGATCGCGTGGTGTTCGGCGCGCGCGACCCGAAGACCGGCGCCGCCGGCAGCGTGCTGGACCTGTTCGCGCAGCCGCTGCTGAATCACCATGCGAGCCTGCGCGCCGGCGTCGAGGCGCAGGCCTGCGGCGAGTTGCTGCAGGAATTCTTCCGCGAGCGCCGCGCGCTTGCGCGCGCACAGCAGCAGCCCCCGGTGCACGACGGCGGGATCGACGTCAGGCACCTCGACGACCCCGAGCCGGGCGACAACCCCGACCTCTTCGACGAATGAGCTCCTCGCCCACTTCCATGGTTTGCGGCAATGCCAGCACGCGTGGCGAGCTGCGTCTGATCTCGCCCTCCGGGGCGGTGCCCGAGCCGCAGCGCGTGCAGCGCGCCGCGCAGCACTTGCGCGAGCTCGGCTTTCGCGTGCGCGTGGACGCCGCCGCGCTGGCGCGCGAGCAGCGCTTCGCGGGAAGCGATGCGCAGCGCCTGCAGGCGCTGCACCGCGCGGCGCGCAGCCGCGCCTCGGTGGTCATGGCCACGCGCGGCGGCTACGGGTTGACGCGCCTGCTCGAGCGCATCGACTACGCGCTGCTGCACGACGCGGTGAGCCGGCGCGGGCAGATCTGGGTCGGTCACAGCGATTTCACGGCGCTGCAGCTGGCGATGCTGGCGCGTGCCGGCAGCGTCAGCTACAGCGGGCCGATGGCCAGCTTCGACTTCGGCGCCGAGCGCGTCGACGAGATCACCCGCGAGAGCTTCCTGGATGTCGTCGACGGGCGCCTGGAAGCGCTGGGCTTCGAGTGTCCGGACGCTCCGCGCGGACTCGACGCCGCCGGCGTGCTGTGGGGCGGCAACCTGAGCATGGTCGCCGCGCTGACCGGCACGCCCTATCTACCGCGCAAGCGCGGGGTGCTTTTCCTGGAGGACGTGTCGGAGCATCCCTACCGCATCGAGCGACTGTTCACCCAGCTGCTGCTGGCCGGCGTGCTGCAGCGCCAGCGCGCCGTGCTGCTCGGCGGCTTCACCGACTTCCGGCTGTCGCCGCACGATGCGGGCTACGACCTGGACTCGGCGGTGCGGTGGTTGCGCGCGCAATTGCGTCCGCACGGCGTGCCGGTGCTCGGCGGGCTGCCGTTCGGGCACCTGCGCACCAAGCTGACGCTTCCGCATGGAGCGCGCTGCCGGCTGGTGCGCGACGGCGCCGAGGCCTACCTGGTGTTCGGGCACCACCATGGCGGGCTGCACCGGGTCGTCCCGACGGCCGGCGGGCACCCGCACTCCCACGAGCACTCCCACGACCCGCACTGAGGCGCGGCCACGGCAGGGCCTCGGTGCAGGCGCTCTCAGGCGCTGGCGTCGGCGCCTTCGGTGGCGTGCACCAGCGCGGCCAGGTCCTCGGTCGACAGCACGCGGGCGATGTCGAGCAGGATGATGAAGCCGTT
>JAKAXL010000111.1 GCA_021816585.1 Pseudomonadota bacterium
CCATGACATGCGAGCGATGCCTGCGCGAGTCGTTGGCGCGGATCAGCGGGCGCACCATCAGCATCGCCGCGCCGGTGGTTCCCATGACCCCGGCCAGCAGCGCGCCGACCGCCAGCAGCGCGGTGTTGTGCCCGGCGCTGCCGTGCAGGTTGCCGCGCACGCTGACTCCTCCGCCGATGGTGTACAGCGCGGTCAGTAACAGCAGGAACGGCAGGTATTCGCCCAGCAGCGCATGCGCCACCAGATGCAGTGCGCTGGTGCCGCCGTGCAGCCACAGCTCGGGCAGCACGAAGCCCAGCGCACAGGCCAGCGCGATCTTGCCCTGGTGGTGATGCCACAGTCGCGGCCGCAGCAGCGGCAGCAGCGCGATGGCCAGCAGCATCGCGGCAAACGGAAGCGCCCACGCGGCGCCATAGCCTGGGTTCATGGTCGAGTCGCCGCCCTGCGCGGGCCGCGATTGCGCCCGGCTGCGCCGAAGGCCTGCCAGTGTAGCCAAGGCGCCACGCCGGCCCGCGCGCGCCGGCGATGCCCACAAAAAAACCCGGGGGCTCGCGCCCCCGGGTCCGTGCGTCGAGGCGCAGCGCCTCAGCCGACGTAGTCGGCCGCGGTCGTGGCGTCGCGCTCGTTGGCCATGCCCAGCGCGCGGATCAGCACCGTGGCCACGATGGCGACCACCAGGTTGATGACCAGCGCGTACAGGCCGATGTAGGCCGGAATCACCTGGCCCGCGATGTGCAGCGCGTAGGCGGACTTGTGGAAGCCGCTCAGCGAGGCCGCCCAGACGCCCCACACCAGGCCCGCCGCCCAGCCCAGCAGCAGCGCCTTCGGATCGAACCAGCGGGTGTAGATGCCCGAGACGATCGCCGGCAGGGTCTGCAGCACCAGGATGCCGCCCAGCAGCTGCAGCTGGATGGCATAGGTCAACGGCAGGAACACGATGAACAGCAGGGCCCCGAACTTGACCACCAGCGAGATCAGCTTGGCCATGTCGGTTTCCTTCTGCACCGAGCACTGCGGGTTGATGTAGGCCTTGTAGATGTTGCGGGTGAACAGGTTGGCGGCGGCGATCGACATGATGGCCGCCGGCACCAGCGCGCCGATCGCCACGGCGGCGAAGCCGACGCCGACGAACCACGACGGGAAGTAGTGCAGCAGCAGTCCCGGCATCGCGAACTGGGGTCCGTACAGCTTGAAGTACGGCGCCAGGTCGGGCAGCTTGCTGATGCCCGACGCGTAGGCCATGTAGCCCAGCATCGCGATCAGCCCCAGCATCAGCGAGTACGCCGGCAGCCAGACCCAGTTGCGCCGCAGCGTGTTCGGGCCCTTCGCGGCCAGCACCGCCGTGGTGGCATGCGGGTACAGCATCAGCGCCAGCGCGGAGCCGAAGGCCAGCGTGGCGTAGAAGGACTGCATGCCCCAGTTGCCGCCCTTCACCGGCGGCAGGTACAGGTGCGCCTTCGGAATCTGCGCGAAGATCGAACCCAGGCCGCCCAGCTTGGCCGGGATCACCACCACCATCGCGATCACCGTGACGTAGACCAGCAGGTCCTTCACCACCGCGATCGACGCCGGCGCGCGCAGGCCGCTGGTGTAGGTGAACGCGGCGAGGATCACGAAGGCGATGATCAGCGGCAGGTCGCCGATCAGCCCGTGCGTGGCCGGAAAGCCCAGGCCTCCGATCACCACCTGGATACCCACCAGCTGCAGCGCGATGTAGGGCATCGTCGCGACGATGCCGGTGACCGCGATGGCCAGCGCCAGCGCCGGGCTGCCGTAGCGCCCGGCGACGAAGTCCGACGCGGTGACGTAGTTGTGCTTGTGCGCGACCACCCACAGGCGCGGCAGGATCGCGAACACCAGCGGGTAGACGACCACCGTGTAGGGCAGCGCGAAGAAGCCCAGCGCGCCGGCGCCGAACACCAGCGCGGGAACCGCGATGAAGGTGTAGGCGGTGTAGAGGTCGCCGCCGATCAGGAACCAGGTGATCCAGCTGCCGAAGCGGCGGCCGCCCAGGCCCCACTCGTGCAGGTGGCTCATGTCCCCCTTGCGCCAGTGCGCGGAGACGAAGCCGAGGATCGTGATCAGCAGGAACAGGAAGACGAAGACAGCCGTGGCAACGATGTTCATCGCGTCAGTCTCCGCTTCCGGACGGCACGACCATCTTGTAGACGATGCCGATGAACACGCTCGACAGCGGCACCCACAGCAGCTGCCACCAGTAGAAGAAGGGCATACCGAACAACTCCGGCTTGTCGACGTTGAACCAGGGGACGGCAAGCACGGCGATGCAGGGGATGGCCAGCAGGATCACTGCCAGCGGTCCCAGCCTGCGTGCCGGGGTGCGATCAGACATGAGGAATTCTCCGTATGACTTCGGGTCGGTACGAAGACGAGCCCATGGCGCGCGCCCCCGGCGATACCCGCAAGAATGGCGCCCGGCGACTCGGAACGACGACGAATCGTTCAGCGAAGACAGCGCATGGATCCGGGCAATGGAATGTTACCCGCGGGGTTCGCCCCCCCGGAAGCATTGCGGAACAGGGTAATCCCGGATGGCGTCACGATCGCGCGCCGTCCGCCATGCGCGCGGCATCGACCCAGCGGTCGAAATCGGGCAAGCCCGGCATCGGCGCGTCCAGCCCCTGCGGCGCCGCCTCGCGCGCGAACTGCGGCAGCAGCTCGGCATAGGCCTCGCGCAGCGAAACCCCGTGCTCGTGCGCATGCTGCGCGACGCGCGCCGCGCGCTCGTAGCCGATGTGCGGACTCAATGCGGTGACCAGCATCAGCGAGCCTTGCACGAGTTGCCCGATGCGCCGCCGATCGGCCTCGATGCCTCGCGCGCAGTAGCGGTCGAAGAGGTGCAGCGCGTCGCCGAGCAGGCGCAGGCTCTGCAGCAGGTTGTGCGCGATCAGCGGCTTGCAGGTATTGAGTTCGAACTGCCCGGCGGCCGCGCCGAGGCTGACGGCGACGTCGTTGCCGAGCACCTGGTAGCACACCATGATCAGCGCCTCGCACTGCGTCGGGTTGACCTTGCCCGGCATGATCGAGCTGCCCGGCTCGTTGGCCGGCAGACGCAGTTCGCCGATGCCGCAGCGCGGCCCGCTGGCCAGCAGCCGCAGGTCGCCGGCGATGCGCAGCGCCGCCACCGCGAGCCCCTTGAGCGCGGCGTGCAGGCGCACCAGCGCGTCGTGCGCCGCCAGCGCCGCGAAGGCGTTGGGCGCGCGCACGAAAGGCAGCGAGGTGGCGCGCGCCATGCGCTCGCACACCAGCTCGCCGAAGCGCGGGTGGGTGTTGAGGCCGTTGCCCACCGCGGTGCCCCCGACGGCCAGTTCGTACAGTCCGCGCCGCGCGGCTTCGAGGCCCTCGTGCGCGGCGTCGAGCTGCGCGACCCAGCCCGACACCTCGTCGCCCAGGCGCAGCGGCGTGGCGTCCTGCAGATGGGTACGGCCGATCTTCACGATGTCGTGGAAGGCCAGCGCCTTCGCATGCAGGGTCGCGCGTAATTCTGACAGCGCCGGCAGCAGGCGATCACGCAGCGCCAGCGCAGCCGCCACGTGCATCGCGCTGGGGATCATGTCGTTCGAAGACTGGCCGCGGTTGACGTGGTCGTTCGGATGCACCGCATCGCCGCCGAGCAGTTGCGAGGCACGGCGTGCCAGCACCTCGTTGACGTTCATGTGGGTCTGCGTGCCCGAGCCGCTTTGCCATACGCCGAGCACGAAGGCGTCGTCGAGTTCGCCGCGCGCGGCCTGCGCCGCGGCCTGCGCGATGGCCTGCGCGCGCGGCGCATCGAGCACGCCGAGTTCGGCATTGACCTCGGCGGCAGCCTGCTTGAGCAGGGCCAGCGCACGCACGAGCTCGCGCGGCATGCGTTCGGTGGAAATGGCGAAATGCTCGAGCGCGCGCTGCGTCTGCGCGCCCCACGGCGCGTCCCGCGCAAGCTTCACTTCGCCCAGCGCGTCATGCTCGACGCGCGTCGGAACCTGCTCGCGCGCGCCGCGCGCATCGGATGCGTCGATCATCGGCCGGTCCTCCGCGACGGCCCGGCCGCGCGGCAGGCGCGGCCTCGACCATCGCGTACAAGTCTAGGCGCCGATCGGCACAGGCGCGCGCCGCGCCGGCTCAGGCCTTCCACTGACTCCAGGCTTTGTCCACGCGCTTGACCGACACCGGGAAGGGCGTGCGCAGCTCCTGCGCGAACAAGGCCACGCGCAGCTCCTCGAGCATCCAGCGCAACTCGTCGAGGCGCGGGTCGGCCTGCGCCGCGCCCTGCTGCCGCGAAGCCTGCAGCTCGCGGCGCAGGCGCGCCAGCAGCGGAGCCATCTCGGCCTGGCGCTGGGCGTCGCGCGACGGGTCGGCGCGGAACTTGTCCAGGCGCATCTGCACGGCCTTCAGGTAGCGCGGCAGGTGCGCGCGGCGCGCCGGCGGCAGGTCCAGCATGAAGCGCTTCGACACCAGTTCCTGCAGCTGCTGCGTGATGTCCATATGCAGCGCCTGCTGCGATTTGAAGGCCGCCAGCTTCTTGTTCGCCGCGCTCCACTCGGCGAGGATGCCCGCGGCCAGGCGCCCCATTTCCTGCGCCAGCAGCTGCAGGCGCGGCCGTCCCTCGGCCAGGCGCTGCGCGAAGGCCTCGGCGTCGGTCGGCAGCGGATCGCCGAGGAAGGCCAGGTCCAGCGCGGCGTCGAGGATCTGCGCGCGCAGCTCCTCGGCGCTGCCCAGCGGCATGTAGGCGAAGGCCGCCTGCTGCAGACCCGGCAGGTTCTTCTCCGCGGCCTTCAGCGGCTCGCGCAGCTGCAGCGCGAACAGCCGGCGCAGTCCGCCGTGATGCACCGAGGACGCGGCTTCGGGGGTATCGAACACGTCGAGCTCGACCGCGTCGCCGCGGTCCACCAGCGCCGGGAATCCGACGAGCGACGCATCGCCCCTGCGGATCTCCAGCAGTTCCGGAAGCTGGCCGAAGCTCCAGCTGGTGTAGCGTTGCGCGGCCGGCTGCTGCGCGGAGGCGGCGCCGGTCGACGGCGCGTCCCCTGCGCGGCCGCGCGGCGCGGCCGCGGGCTGCTTCGCGCGCCCGCCCGGCGGCGGCGTC
>JAKAXL010000037.1 GCA_021816585.1 Pseudomonadota bacterium
CCGATCTACCGGCGGCGCGCCGGCCCGTACGCGCCGGCGGCGCGTGGGGGCGAGGCGCGGCGCCCGCCGGGCGCCGCGCCTGTCGGGCGGCGGCACGGACGGTGCCCGCGCCGCCGCCAGGCTTCACATGTGCTCGATCATCACCTGGCCGAAGCCGGAGCACGACACCTGGGTGGCGCCGGGCATCAGGCGGGCGAAGTCGTAGGTCACGCGCCTGGACTGGATCGCGCCTTCCATGGCGCGGATCACGCAGTCGGCGGCTTCGACCCACCCCATGTGGCGCAACATCATCTCGGCGGACAGGATTTCCGAGCCCGGATTGACGTAGTCCTTGCCGGCGTACTTGGGCGCCGTGCCGTGCGTGGCCTCGAACATCGCGACGTCGTCCGACAGGTTGGCGCCGGGGGCGATGCCGATCCCGCCGACCTGCGCCGCGAGCGCGTCGGAAATGTAGTCGCCGTTCAGGTTGAGAGTTGCGATGACCTCGTATTCGGCCGGACGCAGGATGATTTGCTGGAGGAATGCGTCAGCAATCACGTCCTTGACGATGATGTCCTGCCCCGTCTTCG
This sequence comes from Pseudomonadota bacterium, assembly GCA_021816585.1. Taxonomy (GTDB): domain Bacteria; phylum Pseudomonadota; class Gammaproteobacteria; order Burkholderiales; family Burkholderiaceae_C; genus Thiomonas_A. The sequence goes on from JAKAXL010000037.1 coordinate 570, forward strand.
GGTTGCGGAAGCTGCACCACGGGCCGCCGTCGACCGGCTGCGCGCCGAACTCGCGCTGCGCCAGCGCGTAGCCCCAGTCGCGGAAGCCCCCTTCCGTGTACTTCATGATGTTGCCCTTGTGCACCAGGGTCACCGACTTGCGGTTGTTGTCGATGGCGTACTGGATCGCCTTGCGCACCAGGCGCTCGGTGCCCTCGCGCGACACCGGCTTGATGCCGATGCCCGAGGTCTCGGGGAAGCGGATCTTCGTCACCCCCATCTCGCGCACCAGGAAGTCGATGAGTTTCTTCGCTCCGGCGCTTTCGGCCGCCCACTCGATGCCGGCGTAGATGTCCTCCGAGTTCTCGCGGAAGATCACCATGTCGACCTTCTCGGGCTCCTTCACCGGCGACGGCACGCCGCGGAAATAGCGCACCGGGCGCAGGCAGACGTACAGGTCGAGCTCCTGGCGCAGCGCCACGTTGAGCGAACGGATGCCCCCGCCGACCGGCGTGGTCAGCGGCCCCTTGATCGACACCACGTAGTCCTTCACGGCCTGCAGGGTCTCCTCGGGCAGCCAGACGTCCGGGCCGTAGACGCGGGTGGCCTTCTCGCCGGCGTAGACCTCCATCCAGGAAATCTTGCGCTTGCCGCCATAGGCCTTGGCCACGGCCGCATCGACCACCTTGAGCATCACCGGGGTGATGTCGGCGCCGGTGCCGTCGCCTTCGATGTACGGAATGATCGGCCGGTCGGGCACGTTCAGGGCGTGGCCGGCGCCTACGGTGATGCGCTGGCCTTCAGTGGGAACGCGGATGTGCTGATACATGTCGTGGGTCTCCGGTGCAAGAAGCTGCCCATTCTAGCCCCGGCAACGTCGAAATCACGAAGTCTTTTATAAGACACAAGACCTTGCCGCGCAGCCTGCCCGTGCCGCCCCGCCCCGCCGCCGCCGGGCTGCGCGAAAGTGTCACGGCCCCTGTCAACCGCCCTTCCATCGGGCGCGTTACGGCTGTGATCCCTTTGGATCGCTCCATAGTTCCCTTAAAAGGCTCAGTCTGTCATGAAAAAGATCATTGCCGCCGTTTTCGCTCTGTTCTTCGCCGCCGCGATGACCCAGGCCGCCACCGCCGCCACGCCCGCCAAGGCTGGCAAGCCGGCCGCCCACAAGGTCGTGAAGCACAAGGTCGTCGCGAAGAAGACCGCCAAGAAGATGGAAAAGAAGGCGCAAGCCAAGAAGTAATCACCGGGCCCGACCGGGCACGAGTTGAAAGCCGCCGGCCCTCGCGGGCCTGCGGCTCGCAGGGGCGCCTTCGTCGGCGCCCTTTTTTTCGCGCCGGCGCGGCACAATCGCGCAAACTCCCGCGCGGCGCCGCCCGGCCCGCACCGCAACCGTCGATCCGACCGCCCGTTCCATGTCCCGATCCGTCCCTGCCGCGCGAAGCGCCCGCCGTCTGCTCTCGCTGATCCTCCTGGCGGGCGGCGCCGCCGTCGCGCAGCCGGGCCGCGCGCAGACGACCGCGCTTGCGCCGCTACCCGAGGTGGCGCTGCGCGTGGCCGGGCACCCGCTGCGCGCCGAGGTGGCGCGCACGCGGCGGCAACGCGATACCGGATTGATGTTCCGCCGCGAACTGGCGGCGGACCACGGCATGCTGTTCGTGTTCGGACACGATCAGCCGGTCTGCATGTGGATGAAGAACACCTACGTGCCGCTCAGCGTGGCGTTCATCGAGGCCGACGGGACCATCCGCAACGTCGACGACATGCAGCCGCGCACGCTGGACGCGCACTGCGCCGGCGCGCCGGTGCGCTACGCGCTGGAGATGCCGCAGGGCTGGTTCGCGCGGCACGCGGCGGGCCCCGGCAGCCCCGTGCAGGGGCTGCCTGCGGCCCGCCTGCCCTGAGGCGGGCGCCCGATCCGGGGCCCGGCCCGGCGGCGGCGACTCAGGCCAGCTGGCCCTGCGCGTAGCTCCAGTTCGCCAGCTTGTCGAGGAAGGTGGTGACGAAGTCGGGCCGACGGTTGCGGAAGTCGACGTAGTAGGCGTGCTCCCACACATCCACGGTCAGAAGCGGCTTGTGGCCGGCGGTCAGCGGGGTGCCGGCGTTGCTGGTGTTGACGATGTCCAGTTCGCCGTCGGCCTTCTGCACCAGCCAGGTCCAGCCCGAACCGAAGTTGCCCACGGCCGACTTGTGGAAGGCTTCCTTGAAGGCGGCGAAGCTGCCCCACTTGGCATCGATCTTCGAGCGCAAGGCACCCGACGGCTCGCCGCCCCCCTGCGGGCTCAGGCAGTTCCAGAAGAAGCTGTGGTTCCACACCTGCGCGGCGTTGTTGAACACGCCGCCGGCAGGAGCCTTGCGGATGATGTCCTCCAGGCTCATCGATTCGAACTCGGTGCCCTTGATCAGGTTGTTCAGGTTGGTGACGTAGGCCTGATGGTGCTTGCCATGGTGGTACTCGAGGGTTTCACGCGACATGTGCGGCGCCAGCGAATCCAACGCGAAGGGCAATGCGGGAAGTTGATGTTGCATGAGACGACCTTTCGAGGTTGATGGTTGAACGAGGATGGCGCGCCACGGCCCCTGGCGGCGCCCGGCGGCATTGCGCGTCAGCGCGAACCTGGTCGATTCTAGGAAGAATCCCCGCGGCGGGTGCCAAGCATCGTCGCAAGCGGATGTGTCGCCGGCCGCACCTCGCCCAGATGCAGCTGCGCCGCGCTGCGCGCGGTCGCCAGCACGAGCTCCTGACCCGCGCGCAGCGCGCCGGCGTCGTCGAGCAGCGACCCGTCGGAATGCCACGCCAGGCAGTAGCCGCGGCGCAGCGTGGCGGTCGGATCGAGGGCCTGCAGCCGTGCCTGCAAGGCATCCACGCCGTGGCGACGCAGCGCCTGTGCCTGCGCGACCCCGAGGCGCAGGCGCTGCGCCAGCGCGTCGAGAGCGGCGGCGCGCCGCTGCAGTTCCTGGCGCGGCGTCGCCAGCAGCCGGGCCTGCCACAGCTGCTGGCGCTGCGCACGTTGCTGCAGCGCAGCGTGCAATCCCTGCCGCCGCCGCGCCTGCAGGTCACGCAGGTGCAGCGCGGCCGCCGCCAGCACCCGTGCCGGCGGCGGCAGCCGCAGCTGCAGGCGGTCCAGGCGCTGCTGCTCGCGTCCCAGGCGCAGCTGCATGCCGTGGCGCAGCGTGCGCGCGGCCTGCTGCAACTGCGCCAGCAGCTGCTGGCGCGGCGGCGCGCAGCTCTCGGCGGCCGCGGTGGGAGTCGCCGCGCGCAGGTCGGCGGCGAAATCGGCGATGGTGAAATCGGTTTCATGCCCGACGCCGCTGATCACCGGAATCGAACCCTGCACCAGCGCATGCGCGAGGGCCTCGTCGTTGAAGGCCCACAGGTCCTCCAGCGAGCCCCCGCCGCGCACCAGCAGCAGCACGTCCACCTCGGCGCGCGCCTGCGCCAGGCGCAACGCCCGCACCAGTTCGGCGGGCGCGGCCGCCCCCTGCACGCTGGCCGGGTAGATGATCACGCGCAGCTGCGGGCTGCGCCTGCGCAGCGTCGCCAGCACGTCGTGCAGGGCGGCGGCCTGCGGCGACGTGATGATGCCTGCCGCGCGCGGGACGGCCGGCAGCGCACGCTTGCGCGCGGCATCGAACAGCCCCTGCTCGCGCAGCCGGGCCTTCAGGCGCAGGAACTGCTCCATCAGCGCGCCCTGCCCGAAGCGACGCACCGACTCGACGATCAATTGCAGGTCGCCGCGCGGCTCGTAGACCCCGACCTCGGCGCGAATCTCCACCCGAACACCGTCACGAAGCTCGAAGTCCACCAACGACGCCCGCTGCCGGAACATCACACAGCGCAACTGCGAATTCTCGTCACGCAGCGAGAAATAGCAGTGCCCGCTGGACGCACGCGTGAAACTGCCGATCTCTCCCTGCACCCTGACCACGCCGAAGCGCGCCCACAGCGCATCGGCCAGCGCATGCACCAGCGCGCCGACGCTCCAGGCTTCGCTGTCGCGCATCTCAGGCCCCGCCGAAAGGCAGGCGGGACGCGGCTTCCGAGGCAAGCTGTCCACAAAGCCCGGAAAACACACGGCTTGCCGGAGGGGTCATCCGCAGCGCCTGTGCTTCCAGAGCAAGTCCTTGTTTTTCCATGGCTTTCTCATGTTCAAAAAATGGTCACGAAGTTTCGGGGCCTTGATTTGCCACCACTTCGCGCGACCCGGCGCAGCTTGCCCACATTGTTATCCACAGTTTTTCGGGATAACCGGGTGCAAGCCCGGGCGCGGCGCAGGGGGTGCTGCGCATTACCATGCGCAGGCATCGACCCGGAGCGCTCCGGCGGCCAGGCGCCGCGGACGCCGCCGGATCCTCCATGGCATGCCGAGATTCTGCACGGGGTTCCCATCTTGCTGAGCATTGTCGAAGCCGCGGGCTGGCCGATCTGGCCGCTGATCCTCTGTTCCATCACCGCGCTGGCCATCGTGCTGGAGCGTCTGTCCAGCCTGCGCACGCCGCGCGTGATCCCGCCCCGCCTGCTGGAGGAAGCCCTGGCGGTATCGGCCGCAGCGCTGCCGCCGCCGGACACCGTCGACAAGCTCGAGCACAACTCCCCGCTGGGCGCGGTGCTGGCGGCGGGATTCCGGGCCGCGCGCCGCCCCCATGCCAGCATGGAAAGCCTGCGCGAGGACATGGAGAACTCCGGACGCGCGGTGATGCACGGCCTGCAACGCTACCTCAATGCGCTGGGCACCGTCGCCTCGGCCGCACCGCTGCTCGGACTGCTGGGGACGGTGGTCGGGCTGATCGAGATCTTCGGCTCGCAGACGGGCGGCGGCGGCAATCCCCTGCTGCTCGCGCATGGCATCTCGGAGGCGCTGTACAACACCGCCTTCGGTCTCATCATCGCGGTGCCGTCGCTGATGTTCTACCGCTACTTCCGGGGGCGCGTGGACGATTTCGGGATCGAGCTGGAGCAGGCGGCGCGGCGTCTGGCCACCCACCTGCAACCCCATATCGAGTCCGGCCGCGCCGGGCGTGCCTGAGCAGCCCGCAGCGGAGCAGCGTCCATGAATTTCCAGCGCCCGCGCACCGAAGACCCGGAGATCAACTTGATCCCGCTGATCGATGTGCTGCTGGTCGTGCTCATCTTCCTGATGATCACCACGACCTACTCCAAGTACACGCAGCTCAAGATCGAGTTGCCGACGGCCGACGCCCCCCCGGCGCAGAACCTGCCGCACAGCATCGTCGTCGGGGTCACCGCCGACGGCAGCTACTCGGTCGACGGCAAGCTGCTGCGCGGGCGCGACGTGCCGTCGCTGGTGCAGGCGCTGCGCGCGGCGCTGCAGGGGCGCGGTGACGCGACCCTGGTCATCAGCGCCGACGCGCAAAGCACCCAGCAGTCGGTGGTCAACGTCATGGAGGCGGCCCGGCTGCTGGGTCTGAGCCGACTGACCTTCGCCACCCAGCGCGGCAGCGCGTCGTGACGACCCTCGGGGAAGAAGGCCGACCCCCGAGCGGTGGTTGGCCGCGCTGGTGGCTGCGCCGCGGCGCCGCGGCGTGCGCCCTGCTGCCGCTGGCCGCGCTGTTCGCCGTGCTGGCGCGCCTGCGCCGGCTGCTGTGGGACAGCGGCTGGCTGAAGCCCTGGCGCGCTCCGGTTCCGGTGGTGGTGGTGGGCAACGTCACGGCGGGCGGCAGCGGCAAGACTCCGCTGGTGGCCGAGATCGCGCGCGCCTTGCGCGATGCCGGCTGGCACCCCGGGATCGTGTCGCGCGGCTACGGCCGCAGGCGCGGCGCCGCCGGTCCGCTGCCGGTACTGCCCGACAGCGCGGCCATCGACACCGGCGACGAGCCGCTGCTGCTGCGCCGGCTGTGCGACTGCCCGGTGTGGGTGGCCGGCAACCGGCCCGCGGCGGCGCGCGCGCTGCTGCGCGAGCACCCGCAGGTGGACGTGCTGCTCAGCGACGACGGGCTGCAGCACTTCGCGCTGGCACGCGACCTGCAGCTCGTGGTGCTCGACGCGCGCGGCGTCGGCAACGGCTGGCCGCTGCCGGCCGGCCCGCTGCGCGAGTGCCCGCGCAGGCCGCGCGACGCCACGCTCGGCCCCGCGCAGGCCGCGGCGCAGGCACCGCAGCCGTTCTTCGCGCTGCGGCGCGGCGCCGGCGACGTGCGCAACCTGGGCGACGGGCGCGTGCTCAGCCTGGCCGAGTTCCGCGCGGAGCACGCCGACGCGGCGGTCTGCGCGGTGGCCGCCATCGGCCATCCGCAGCAGTTCTTCGCCATGCTGCGCGACTGCGGGTTGCGGCTGGCGCGCACCGTGGCGCTGCGCGACCACCGGGAAATTCCCGGGGAACTGCTGCGCGACCTGCCCGGCCCCGTGCTGATGACCGAAAAGGACGCCCTAAAATGCCTGCGCGGGCAGCCGGGCCTGGAGCGCCTGTGGGCGGTGCAATTGCGCCTGGACGTCGATCCCGCCTTTATCCCATGGTTGCTGGCGCGCGTCGCGCGCGCCGCGTCGAGGTCCCCCGATGGATTCACGTCTGCTTGACCTGCTGGTGTGCCCGGTGTGCAAGGGCCCGTTGAACCATGAGCGCACCGCGCAGGAGCTGATCTGCCCGCGCGACCGCCTGGCCTTTCCGATCCGCGACGGCATCCCCGTGATGCTTGCCGAACAGGCGCGCGACACGCAGCCCGCGCCTGCCGGCAGCGACGAGGCATGACCCCGGCCGGAGCATCCGCCGGACTCGACTTCACGGCGCTGATCCCGGCGCGCCGTGCCTCCACGCGCCTGCCCGACAAGCCGCTGGCCGACATCGCCGGACTGCCCATGGTGGTGCACGTGGCTCGCCGCGCGCAGGCCAGCGGCGCGCGCCTGGTCGTCGTGGCGACCGACGACTCGGCGATCGCCGCGGCCTGCGCGGCGCACGGCGTGCGCGCGCTGCTGACCTCGGCGCATCACGCCAGCGGCACCGACCGCGTGGCCGAGGCCGCCGCCATGCTGCAGCTCGGCGAGCACGAGATCGTGGTCAACGTGCAGGGGGACGAGCCGCTGATCGACCCGGCGCTGATCCGCGCCTGCGCGCAACGCCTGCACGACGATGCCGAGGCCCGCATGGCCACGGCGGCGCACCCGATCGGGGACGCCGACGCGATCGCCGACCCGAACGTGGTGAAGGTGGTGCTGGACGCGAACCAGCGCGCGCTGCTGTTCTCGCGCGCGCCGATCCCCTGGCGTCGCGACCAGTACGCGGCCGGTGGCGCGCCGGGGCTTCCGCCGCGCCTGCCCTTTCTCCGCCACGTGGGCATCTACGCCTTTCGCATGCGCGCACTGCGCGACTTCGCCGCGCTGCCTGCCTGCGAACTCGAGACCGAGGAGGCGCTGGAGCAGCTGCGCGCGCTGTGGAACGGCTGGCGCATCGCGGTGCTGCGGGTCGAGCGTGCACCGGCCGCCGGAGTCGACACCGCGCAGGACCTCGAACGCGTGCGCCGACTGCTCGGCCACGGGAGCGGCGGCGCGTAAGGGTCGCGCGAGGTGCGCGTGCTATTCTGGCCCGGGGGCGGCAAGCCGCGGCCCGGGGTCGCCTTTCGCCTGCGCGGCCAGCGGCCGGACTTGCGGTCGACAGATCCAAGACCTATTCCAACGACCATATCCGGGAGTCTTCATGCGTTTGATCCTGCTGGGCGCACCTGGCGCGGGCAAAGGCACGCAAGCAGCCAGCCTGTGCGCGCGCTACAACATTCCCCAGATCTCCACCGGCGACATGCTGCGCGCGGCGGTCAAGGCCGGCACGCCGCTCGGCCTGCAGGCCAAGGCGGTGATGGACTCGGGCGCGCTGGTGTCGGACGACATCATCGTCGGGCTGGTGCTCGAACGCATCCGGCAGCCCGACTGCGCGCGCGGCTTCCTGTTCGACGGCTTCCCGCGCACCATCGCGCAGGCCGAAGCGCTGAAGAAGGCCGGCGTCGGCATCGACTTCGTGGTCGAGTTCGACGTGCCCGACGAGGACATCGTGCAACGCCTGAGCGGGCGCCGCGTGCACCCGTCGTCCGGTCGCGTCTACCACGTGCGCTACAACCCGCCCAAGGTGGCCGGCAAGGACGACCTCACCGGCGAGGACCTGGTGCTGCGCGACGACGACCGCGAGGCCACGGTGCGCAAGCGCCTGCAGGTCTACCACGAGCAGACGCGCCCGCTGGTCGACTACTACGCCGGCTGGGAACGAAGCGGCGAGGCGCAAGCGCCGCGACTGCGCCGCATCGAGGGAACCGGCAGCGTGGAGCAGGTCACGCAGCGCATCGCCGAGGCGCTGCGCTGAGCCGCCGGCGCGGCGCGCGGCGTGCGTCGCCGCGCGACATCGGCCGGAGCAGCGCCGCAACGGGCGCGCCGTCGTATTGCAGGCCATGTCGTTGATCCCGCAGGATTTCATCCAGGAGCTTCTCGGCCGCGTCGACATCGTCGACGTGGTCGGCCGCTCGGTGCAGCTGAAAAAGGCGGGCGCCAACTACAAGGGGCTGTGCCCCTTCCACACCGAGAAGTCGGCCTCGTTCACGGTCAGCCCGTCGAAACAGTTCTATCACTGCTTCGGCTGCGGCGCCCATGGCAGCGCGATCGGCTTCCTCATGGAGCATGCGGCGCTGGGGTTTCCGGAGGCGGTGCGCGAGCTGGCGCGCGAAGCCGGCATGGAACTGCCCCAGCCGCAAGGCGACGAGGCCGAGCAGCGGCGCGCCGCCGAGCAGCGCAGCCACAAGGCACGGCTGCGCGAGGTGCTGGAGCAGGCCGACCGCTTCTACCGCGACCGCCTGCGCGCGAGTGCCCGGGCCATCGAATACCTGAAGGGGCGCGGGCTCAGCGGGCGCGCCGCCGCCCGCTTCGGGATCGGTTACGCGCCGGACGAATGGCAGGGCCTGGAGCGGGTGTTCCCGCACTACGAGGCCGAGCTGCTGCTGCAGGCCGGGCTGGTGGTGGCGCGCGACGCGCAGGGCCAGACCGTCGAGCCCGGCGCCGCCTCCGCGGCCGCCGTCACGCGCCGCTATGACCGGCTGCGCGATCGCATCACCTTTCCGATCCGCAATGCCCAGGGGGAAATCATCGGGTTCGGCGGGCGCGTGCTCGACCGCGGCGAGCCCAAGTACCTGAACTCGCCCGAGACCGAGCTGTTCCACAAGGGCGAGGAACTCTACGGACTGTTCGAGGCGCGCCAGGCCATCCAGAGGCACGGCCAGGCGCTGGTGGTCGAGGGCTACCTCGACGTGGTGGCGCTGGCGCAGCACGGGGTCGAGCACGCGGTGGCCACGCTGGGAACGGCGTGCACGGCCGAGCATGTGCGCAAGCTGTTCCGCTACTGCGCGCAGATCGTGTTTTCCTTCGACGGCGACGCCGCCGGGCGCCGCGCCGCGGCGCGTGCGATGGAGGCGGCGCTGCCGGCGCTGAGCGACGAGCGTTCGGTGAAGTTCCTGTTCCTGCCCGCCGAGCACGACCCCGACAGTTTCGTGCGCGAGCATGGCGCCGATGCCTTCGAGCGTGAGATCGCGCGCGCTCGCCCCCTGTCGGTCTTCCTGCTCGACCATGTCGGAGAGGGCCTGGCGCTCGACACCGCCGAGGGCCGTGCGCAGGCCGTCTCGAGGGCCCGCTCGCTGATGGGACTGCTGCCCGAGTCGGCCTTGAAGGGGCAGATCGCCGGCGAACTGGCACAGCGCCTGCGCACCTCGGTCGACGAACTGCGTCCGGCCGCCGCGCCGGGCGGCGCGCGCCGCGGCCTTCGCCCTGGCGCCGGCGGCGGCGCGCCGACCCCGGCGCCGACCGCCCAGCCCCGCTCGCAACGCCTGAGCCGTCCGCGCGTGGACCATGCGCACACGGCGATGCGCATCCTGCTGGCGCACCCCCAGCTGTGGCGCGAGGTGGGCCCGGCGCAGCACGAACTGCTGGTATCGCCCGACTGCTCGGTCGGGGAACTTGCGCGCTGGCTCGAGTCTTACCTGGATGAACATGCGCATCCGACTCCGTCGGCCCTGTGGGAAGCCCTGCGCGCCGACGAACTGCTGGCGGCGGCCGAGGCGCTGCAACCTGCCGAATTGCTCGAACGGGACGCCGCCGAATTGCTGCCGGACCTGCACGGCGCGCTGGGCAGCGTCGAGATGGCGTGGATCAAGCGGCGCCAGCAGCAACTCGCCGAGGGCGGACTGGGCGACGAGGCCTCGCGCCTGGAGTACCAGAGCCTGTCGTTGCGCCTGCGTGAACTCATGCACGACCTGCCGCGCCTGTGAGGCCATGAGCTGGCGCGCGGCCGGCCGGCGCACTTGAATTCCGGGGGGGCGCCTATACTATGGGGTTTTGCGCACAAGACGCGCCTCGCACCGCCGACCCGGCAACGGCCGGCGGCGAAGGCCCAAGCGCCCCCGGACTGCGGGCGCGGCGGGCCGGGGCGAATGCTGCAGTACCGCGGCCGGGATGTCGCGGATAGGGGGCGGCCCGCGGTTTGGCCTATTCTTGTTGCACGGCAGCCGTATCCAGCCACCGCCGGGGCCGGATGCGCAAAAGCGTACGAGGAACCAGACGATGACCCAAGCCAAATCCGCAGCCCCCCGATCCAGGGCTTCCTCGCGCAAGACCGCGGCCGACGCCGCCGAGAAGGCGGTGAAGCCGGCAAGGCCGGGGGCGTCGAAAGCCGCCGCGTCGAAGACCCCCACGTCCAAGGCGGATATTTCCCGCTCCCCCGTCACCAAGGCCGCCGCTCCCAAGGCCGCCGCTCCCAAGCCCGCCGCCTCGAAGGCTTCCGTGTCCAAGGCCGCCGCCGCCCCCAAGGCCGCGGTTTCCAGGGCCGGAGCCAAGGCCGTCGACGCCAGGGCCGCCGTCCGGAGCTCCGCCGTGAAGACGGCTCCCGCCGGCGCGAACGCATCGAAGGCACCGATCTCGTCCACCGTTTCAAGCATGCCAGCATCCAAGACCAAGTCCGCGACGGCGAAGGCCGCCACCGAGAAGACCCCCCCGAAAGCCTCCGGCCGCGCCGCTTCGCAGGCCAAGGCCGCGACCCGCACCGCCGCCGACAAGGACCTTCCTGCCGACGATTTCAGCGCCGCGCTGCCCGACGAGAACGACGAGGTCGCGGCCCCGGCGGCCCCGCTGCCGCGTGGTCGCCGTCCGTCGCGCGCGAAGGAAAAGCAGCTGCTGAAGGAATTCGGCTACGACGACTCCAACGTCACCGAAGAGGAACTCGCGCGTCGCCGGCAGCGCCTGAAGAACCTGATCAAGCTCGGCAAGACCCGCGGCTTCCTCACCTACGGCGAGATCAACGACCACCTGCCGGACAACCTGGCCGATCCCGATCTGCTGGAAACCATCATCAGCATGCTCAACGACATGGGCATCGCGGTGTACGAGCAGGCTCCGGACGCGCAGACCCTGCTGCTGAACCAGCATGGCCCGACCACGTCGAGCGACGAGGAAGCCGAGGAGGAGGCCGAGGCGGCCTTGTCGTCGGTGGACTCGGAATTCGGCCGCACCACCGACCCGGTGCGCATGTACATGCGGGAAATGGGCACGGTGCAGCTGCTCACGCGCGAGGGCGAGATCGTCATCGCCAAGCGCATCGAGGAAGGGCTGCGCAAGATGATGCTGGCGATCTCGGCATCTCCGGCGACGGTCGCGGAGATCCTCGCGATGGCGGCGCGCATCGCCAACAACGAGCTTCCGGTCGACGAAGTCGTCGACGGCATGGTCTCGGACGACGAATCCGACGACTACGTGGCCGAGGAGGACGTCGACTTCGCGCTGGCCGACGAAGCCGAGGAGGACGACGAGACGGCCGCCGCGGCGGCCAGCTCGGTCAAGCTCGAGGAGCTCAAGTCCAAGGCGCTGGAGCGCTTCGCGCAGGTGCATGACGCCTTCATGAAGATGCGCCGCGCCTACGACAAGGACGGCTACAAGTCCGCCGCCTACGTGAAGGCGCAGGAGCAGATCTCGCGCAACCTGATGGAAGTGCGCTTCACCGCGCGCACCGTCGAGAAGCTGTGCGACCTGCTGCGCAGCCAGGTCGACGAGGTGCGGCGCCACGAACGCGAGATCCGGCGCATCGTCGTCGATCGCTGCGGCATGGCGCAGGAGGAATTCATCAAGAGCTTCCCCGGCCACCAGCTCGACCTGCGCTGGGCCGAACGCCTGGCCGCGTCGAACAAGCCCTACGCCACGGTGCTGGCGCGCAACCTGCCGAGCGTGCAGGAGCTGCAGCAACGCCTGATCGACACGCAGAACCGCGTCGTCGTGCCGCTGGAGGACTTCAAGGAGATCAACGCGCAGATGAGCCGCGGCGAGCAGGAAGCCCGCGAAGCCAAGCGCGAGATGATCGAGGCCAACCTGCGCCTGGTGATTTCCATCGCCAAGAAGTACACCAACCGCGGACTGCAGTTCCTGGACCTGATCCAGGAAGGCAACGTCGGCCTGATGAAGGCGGTGGACAAGTTCGAGTACCGCCGCGGCTACAAGTTCTCGACCTACGCCACGTGGTGGATCCGCCAGGCCATCACGCGCTCCATCGCCGACCAGGCGCGCACCATCCGCATTCCGGTGCACATGATCGAGACCATCAACAAGGTCAACCGCATCTCGCGCCAGTACCTGCAGGAGACCGGCACCGAGCCGGACGCCGCGATCCTGGCCGAGAAGATGGAGATGCCCGAGGACAAGGTGCGCAAGATCATGAAGATCGCCAAGGAGCCGATCTCCATGGAGACGCCGATCGGCGACGACGACGATTCGCACCTGGGCGATTTCATCGAGGACACCGGCATGCTGGCGCCCACCGACGCGGCGCTGCAGGCCAGCCTGCGCGACGTCGTGAAGGACATCCTGGACTCGCTGACGCCGCGCGAGGCCAAGGTGCTGCGCATGCGCTTCGGCATCGAGATGGCCAACGACCACACGCTGGAGGAAGTCGGCAAGCAGTTCGACGTGACGCGCGAGCGCATCCGCCAGATCGAGGCGAAGGCGCTGCGCAAGCTCAAGCACCCGACACGCTCGGACAAGCTGCGCAGCTTCCTCGATTCGCTGTGATGCAAGGTCGCGGCGCGGCGGCGCCGCGACGCCCGGAACCCGCCGTGCGTGGAATATGTCACGCACCGGGGCCCTGCGGCCGTTAGACTTGCGCACATGTCGAACCTGCGCAAGCCCGTCATACGGACCGTGGTGTTCGCCGACGTCGTCGGCAGCACGGGTCTGTACAAGTCCCTGGGCGACACCGCCGCGGCCCGGCTGATGACCCAGGTCACGCAGGCTGCCGGCGAGACCATCGCGCAGCACCACGGCCAGGTGGTGAAAACCCTGGGCGACGGGCTGCTGGCGGTGTTCGACGACAACGCCGCGGCGGTGCAGGCATGCTGCGACGCGCAACGCCGCCTGGCATCGTGGACCCACGAGAGCTCGGCGCCAGTTTCGGTGCCGCTGAAGATCGGCGTGTCGCGCGGCCCCGTGGTGCTGACCCCGGGAGACTGTTTCGGCGACGCCGTCAACGCCGCGGCCCGCCTGTCGGGCTCGGCCGCCGGCGGGCAGATCCTGCTCGGCGAGGCGGTCACGGACGCCCTGCCGCTGGATCTGCAGGCACGCCTGCGCAGCCTGGGTTCGATCTTCCTGCGCGGCTACGAGCAGCCGGTGCCGGTGCACCAGATCGAGTGGGATGCGGGCTGGCAGAACAGCCAGACCATGCCGCACCTGCCGACGGTCATCGCCAGCGCCACGCAACGCCTGAGCCTGAGCTGGCTGGACGTGCAGCAGGAAATGCCGGCCTCGCAGGGGCTGCTGCACATCGGACGCACGCAGGCCGCGGAATTCGTGGTCAACGACATCCGGGTGTCGCGCCAGCACGCGCGCATCGAATGGCGCGGCAGCTACTTCATGCTCACCGACCTGTCCAGCAACGGCACCTGGGTACGCTACGCCGGACAGGACAACGCGCTGGCGCTGCGACGCAACGAATGCGTGCTGCACGGCCAGGGCGAGATCTGCCTGGGCGCCAAGCCCACCGACCCCACCGCGCCGACGGTGCTGTTCGAGGTGTTCGACCGCTAGCTGCCAGCGCGCACCGCCACGGCCGCGGCGACCGCGCGCGGCCCGTTGCGCCTCGTCCGGGCCTTCGTCCGCCATCCCCATCCGCGTCCCGCCATGTCCCGCCGCGAAGCCGAAGACTACGAGCACGGCAGCGCCCCGCTCACCGCCGTGGTGCTGTTCAACCTGGGTACCCCCTCCGCACCGACCACCCCCGCGGTGCGCCGCTACCTGCGCGAGTTCCTCGCCGACCCGCGCGTGGTCGAGGTGCCGCGGGCGCTCTGGCTGCCCTTGCTGCACGGCATCATCGTGCCGTTTCGCGCCCCCCGCACGGCAGCCAAGTACGCGCGCATCTGGCAGCCCGCGGGATCGCCGCTGGCGTCGGCCACCGCGTCGCTGGAGCGCGCGCTGCAATCCGAGCTCGAACGCCGCGGCCACCACCTGACGGTGCGCCATGCGATGCGCTACGGCGAACCCGCCACCGCCGCGGTGCTCGACGTCCTGCACCGCGAGGGCATGACCCGGATGCTCGGCGTGGCGCTGTACCCGCAGTACAGTGCCGCCACCACCGCCACCGCGCTGGACGCGGTCGGCGACTGGCTGCGCGGCAAGCGCCGCCAGCCGGCGCTGCGCTGGGTGCGCAGCTTCGCCGACCATCCCTCGTACATCGCCGCGCTGGCCTGCAGCGTGCGCTCCCACTGGGCGAGCCACGGCCGCCCCGATCGCCTGGTGATGAGCTTCCACGGCATGCCGCGGCGCACCCTGGAGCTGGGCGACCCCTACCACTGCGAATGCCGCAAGACGGCGCGGCTGCTGGCGCAGGCGCTGGAGCTCGACGACACGCAATACCTGGTGAGCTTCCAGTCGCGCTTCGGCGCCGAGGCCTGGCTGCAGCCCTACACCGAACCCAGCCTGCGCGAGCTGGCGCGCGCAGGGGTGCGCCGCGTCGACGTGGTGTGCCCCGGTTTCGTCGCCGACTGCCTCGAGACCCTGGAGGAGATCGCCATCGAGGGCAAGCAGGCCTTTCTGTCCAGCGGCGGCGCGGAGTTCCATTACATCGCCTGCCTGAACGACTCCCCGCAGTGGGTCGCGGGGCTGGCCGATCTGGTCGAGTCCGAACTCCTCGGCTGGCCCACGCGCCAGGCGGCCGACGCCGGGCAGCTGGCGGCCAGCGCGGCGCGCGCGCAGGCGCTGCGCGAAGCCGCGCGCTGACTCCCGGCTTGCTCGCCCGGCCTGCCGCCGCGCGCCGATCCCGGCGCAAGGCAGGCCGGGGAGTACGCGCGACCACCTAGAATGACGGGCTTTGGCCGCTGTGGCCGCATCGTCGGCGCCGGCCCGCGCCCGGCACCGCGGCGCGCCGTGGCTGCGCCCCCCGATCCCCATTCCGAGTCGCCCTTGTTGTTCCAGACCGCTCCGTCCCGCCGTACCGGCGCCGTGCTGCCGATGGCGGTCGCGGATGCCGTCGTGTTGCTGCTCGTCGGGGCCTGTCTGTTCTGGGGACTCGGGCGCCCCCCGATCCGCGACAACAACGAAGCGCTGTACGCCGACATCGCGATGGCCATGAGCCATGGCGGATCCTGGCTGATCCCGCACCTGAACGGCGTGCCGTACATCGAGAAGCCGCCGCTGCTGTACTGGTTGATGGCGCTGAGCTACAAGGTCTTCGGGCTCGGCGCGTGGCAGGCACGGCTTCCCGACGCCCTGGCGGCCTGGCTGACCAGTCTGGGGTGCATCGTGCTGGGACGCCGCCTGCGCGTCCCGCTGGCCGGGCGCACCGCCGCGCTGATCACCGGCACCGCGCTGGGCTGGGTGCAGATCGCGCGCACCATCCTGTTCGACCCGCTGATGAGCCTGTTGTGGCTGGCTGCGCTGGCGCTGGTCATGCTGGCCGAGCAGCGCGAAAGCCGCGCGTTGATGCGCTGGGCGATGATCCCGCTCGGTCTGGCGGTGCTGACCAAGGGGCCGGTGGCGTTGGTGCTGCTGGGATTGGTCGGACTCGTGCAGTTGCTGCTGTCGCCCGGATCCGCACCGCGCCCGCGCCTGCTGCGGCTGTTCCTCGACCCCTGGGCGATCGCCTTGTTCCTGCTGGTGGCGATGCCGTGGCAGCTCCTCGCCGCCTGGCACCAGAGCGGTTTCGCATGGTTCTTCTGGGTCAACGAGACCATCGGCCGCTTCCTCGGCACCCGCATCCCGCCCGACTACCATCACGGCCCCTGGTGGTACTACCTGCCCCGACTGCTGATCGGGACGTTCCAGTGGACCCCGCTGCTGCTGGCGCTGGCGCTGACCACGCGGCGCTGCCGCGCCGACGCCGCCGGGCGCAGCGCGGCGTGGGCCCGCAACGCCGCGCTGACCCTGTTCGTGTTCTTCTCGTCGGCCAGCGACAAGGGGGCGTACTACCTGCTGCCGGTGGTGCCGCTGCTGGCCTGGTGGGCCGGGGTGCGCCTGCAGCACGCGGCGGACCGCGGCGAACTGGCGCGCGCGCTGCCATGGATGGCTGCCGCCAGTGCCACCTTCGGCGTGGCCGCGCTGGCGCTGTGGACGGACGTGCTCGCCGCGCCCCCGCTGCACTCGATGCTGCTGCGCAGCGGGCTGCCTCCGGCGCAGTTCGGGCTGCTGCCGGGGCTGATCTGCACCCTTGCGCTGCTGTCGCTGGCCGCCGCCATGCTGCTGCGCGGGCGCATGCTGATGGCGGGGCTGCTGGTGTTCGGGCTGAACGGCATGGCGCTGACCCTGTTCGCCACCGAACTCGCCGTGGCGAAAACCCCCGACACCTCGCAGCAGCAGGTCGCGCGGACCCTGCATGTGCTCTTTCCGCACGGGGTCGACATGTTCTCATGGCGCACCTTCGAGGACCAGGACGCCTCGCTGCTGTTCTACGGGCTGCGCCCGCTGCGCGTGATCGACAGCGCCAGCTCCGACCTGTGGTTCGGCTGCGCGCACGCCAACGGGGTCCCCGCCTGCGTGGGACGCGATGCGCTGCGCCGCGCACTCGACAGCGGCCGCCCGGTCGCCGTGTGGGTGGCGCGCGACCGTCTGCGCGAATTCCTGTCCAGCGGGCTGGCCCTCGGACTGCAGCCGGTGGACTTCCGCGACAGCGTGGTATTCATACGACGCCCGCTTCCCCTTGAAAGCCCCGCCGGCGCCCCCATCTCGGCTGCGAAACCCACGCGCGCCGCTGCGCCGGCGCCCTGACCGAACCCGCAGTCGACCCATGACCCAGAATCCCCCGACCGACACCGCCCAAGCCCCCCGATCGCCGGACCCCGCCGCCTCCGCCCCGCCGGACCCTCAGCCCGACGCCGGGTCCGGCGACGCGCTGGAGCAGGCGCTGAAGGCGGCGCAGCACGAACTCGAGGCGCTGAAGGACCAGTTCCTGCGCGCCAAGGCCGAGGCTGACAACGTGCGCCGCCGCGCCGAGGAGGAAAGCGCGAAGGCGCGCAAGTTCGCGCTCGAGTCGATGGCGCAGGAGCTGCTGCCGGTGAAGGACAGCCTGGAAGCCGCGCTGGCCGACTCCAGCGGCAGCATCGAGGCGTTGAAGAAGGGGGTCGAGCTGACCCTCGGGCAATTGCGCGGCGCCTTCGAGCGCAGCCGCATCCAGGAAGTGGCGCCGGCGGTCGGCGAGCGCTTCGACCCCACGCGCCACCAGGCGATCGCCAGCGTGCCCAGCGAGCAGCCCGCCAACACCGTGGTCACGGTGCTGCAGAAGGGCTACGTGCTGGCCGAGCGCACGCTGCGCCCGGCGCTGGTCACGGTGGCCGCGGCGAGCACCGGATCCGGCACCTGAACCCTTGAATCCGGCGCGAGCGTCTGCATCTGCAAGGACAGCGAACCGCGCGGCCCCCCGGCACGGACCCGAACACCCCATACAACGAGATTTCCGGAGTTCAACATGGCAAAGATCATCGGCATCGACCTCGGCACGACCAATTCCTGCGTGGCCGTGATGGAGGGCTCCAGCCCCAAGGTCATCGAGAACAGCGAGGGCGCGCGCACGACGCCGTCGATCGTCGCCTACATGGAAGACGGCGAGATCCTGGTCGGCGCCCCGGCCAAGCGCCAGGCGGTGACCAATCCGAAGAACACGCTGTACGCGGTCAAGCGCCTGATCGGGCGCAAGTTCGAGGAAAAGGAGGTGCAGAAGGACATCTCCCTGATGCCCTACAGCATCGTCAAGGCCGACAACGGCGACGCCTGGGTCGAGGTGCGCGGCAAGAAGCTGGCCCCGCCGCAGATCTCCGCCGAGGTGCTGCGCAAGATGAAGAAGACCGCCGAGGACTACCTCGGCGAGGAAGTCACCGAGGCCGTGATCACGGTGCCGGCCTACTTCAACGACAGCCAGCGCCAGGCGACCAAGGACGCCGGGCGCATCGCCGGGCTGGACGTCAAGCGCATCATCAACGAGCCGACCGCGGCCGCGCTGGCCTTCGGCCTGGACAAGACCGCCAAGGGTGACCGCAAGATCGCCGTGTTCGACCTCGGCGGCGGCACCTTCGACATCTCGATCATCGAGATCGCCGATGTCGACGGCGAGAAGCAGTTCGAGGTGCTGTCGACCAACGGCGACACCTTCCTGGGCGGCGAGGACTTCGACCAGCGCATCATGGATTACATCGTCGCCGAGTTCAAGAAGGAGTCCGGCGCCGACCTGTCGAAGGACGTGCTCGCGCTGCAGCGCCTGAAGGACGCCGCCGAGAAGGCCAAGATCGAGCTCTCCAGCAGCCAGCAGACCGAGATCAACCTGCCCTACATCACCGCCGACGCGTCGGGTCCGAAGCACCTGAGCATGAAGCTCACGCGCGCCAAGCTCGAAGCCCTGGTGGAGGAACTGATCGAGCGCACCATCGAGCCCTGCCGCGTCGCCATCAAGGACGCCGGCGTGAAGATCGGCGAGATCTCCGACGTGATCCTGGTCGGCGGCATGACCCGCATGCCCAAGGTGCAGGACAAGGTGCGCGAGTTCTTCGGCAAGGATCCGCGCAAGGACGTCAACCCCGACGAGGCGGTGGCGGTGGGCGCGGCCATCCAGGGCTCGGTGCTGTCCGGCGAACGCAAGGACGTGCTGCTGCTCGACGTCAGCCCGCTGACCCTGGGCATCGAGACCCTGGGCGGCGTGATGACGCCGATGATCAAGCGCAACACGACCATCCCGACCAAGCACACGCAGGTGTACTCGACGGCCGACGACAACCAGCCCGCGGTGACCATCAAGGTGTACCAGGGCGAGCGCGAGATGGCCACCGGCAACAAGCTGCTCGGCGAGTTCAACCTCGAGGGCATCCCGGCCGCGCCGCGCGGCGTGCCGCAGATCGAGGTCACCTTCGACATCGACGCCAACGGCATCCTGCACGTCAGCGCGCGCGACAAGGGCACCGGCAAGGAGAACAAGATCACCATCAGGGCCAACAGCGGCCTGAGCGAGGACGAGGTGCAGCGCATGGTGCGCGACGCCGAGGCCAATGCCGCCGAGGACCATCGCAAGCGCGAACTGGTGGACACGCGCAACCAGGCCGACGCCGCCGCGCACGGCGTGCGCAAGTCCCTGGCCGAGCACGGGGACAAGGTCGACGCCGCGACCAGGGACGCCATCGAGGCCGCGCTGAAGGAACTCGACGAGGCGCTCAAGGGCGACGACAAGGACGCCATCCAGTCCCGCACCGAGGCGCTGATGCAGGCCAGCCAGAAGCTGGGCGAGCAGATGTACGCGCAGCAGGCCGAGCAGGCGCAGGCGCCCGGCGGCGCCGGCGCCGCGGGTGCCTCCTCGGCGGCGGCCGGCGACGACACCGTGGTCGACGCCGAGTTCAAGGAGGTCAAGGACGGCAAGGCGTGACCTGGCGGGTCGGCCTGCCGGCATGCGATGATGCGCCCCGGGCACGCCCCGGGTGCGCGCATGCACGGACTTGCGGGAGGGTGCCGTGCGCACCCTCCCTTTTGGCATTCACCCTCGAACCGCTGTGACCATGGCCAAGCGAGATTTCTACGAAGTTCTGGGCGTTTCCCGCGATGCCGACGAGGATGCGCTGAAAAAGGCCTACCGCAAGCTGGCCATGAAGTACCACCCCGACCGCACGCAGGGTGACAAGGACAGCGAGGAGCGCTTCAAGGAGGTCAAGCAGGCCTACGAGACCCTGAGCGACCCGCAGAAACGCGCCGCCTACGACCGCTTCGGCCACGCCGGCGTCGACCCCTCGGCCGCCGGCATGGGTGCCGGCGGTTTCGGAGGCGCCGCCGGATTCGCCGACTTCGGCAGCATCTTCGAGGAGATCTTCGGCGGCGGCGGCGCGCGCCAGCGCGGCGGCCCGCAGGTCTATCGCGGCGCCGACCTGAGCTACTCGCTCAGCCTCAGCCTGGAGGAGGCGGCGCACGGCACCACCAAGTCGCTGCGCATCCCGAGCTGGGACGCCTGCGGCACCTGCCACGGCAGCGGCGCCAAGCCGGGGACCAAACCCAAGACCTGCCCGGCCTGCGGCGGCAGCGGCGCGACCACCCAGCGCATGGGCCCGTTCGCGATGCAGCAGACCTGCTCCACCTGCGGCGGCGCCGGCAAGGTGATCCCCGAGCCCTGCCCGACCTGCCACGGCGAAGGCCGCATCCAGCGCCAGAAGACCCTGGAGGTGCAGATCCCGGCGGGAATCGACACCGGCATGCGCATCCGCTCCAGCGGCAACGGCGAGCCGGGCCTGGGCGGCGGTCCGGCCGGCGACCTGTACGTGGAGATCCAGATCAAGCCGCACGCGCTGTTCGAGCGCCACGGCAACGACCTGCACTGCCGCATCCCGGTCAGCATGACCGCGGCGGCGCTGGGCGCGCGCATCGAGGTGCCGACCCTGGGCGGCGCGGCCGAGATCGACCTGCCCGAGGGCACGCAGTCGGGCAAGACGCTGCGCCTGCGCGGCAAGGGCATCAAGGGCATCCACGCGGCGCACGCCGGCGACCTGTACTGCCACATCGAGGTGGAAACCCCGGTGCGCCTGAACGACGAGCAGCGCCGCCTGCTCGAACAGCTCGACGAGTCCCTCAAGCAGGGCGGCGACCGCCACACGCCCAGCGGCAAGAGCTGGACCGACAAGGTGCGCGACTTCTTCAAGTCCTGAGCGATTCCCCGGGCCGGGCCTCGCCCGGCCGGGCTGCGCGGCGGCGTGCCCGCGGATGCGACAATGCCGGCTTCGACTCATTGAGCACCCATCCCGATTCGACATGGAAGCCGAACAACTCAACGCCCTCTCCGCCCAGCTGCGCGACCTCTCCGAGCGCACGCGCCTGCTTCGGGGGTATCTTTGACTACGATGCCAAGGCGGCCCGGCTGCGCGAGGTAAGCGCCGCGCTGGAAGACCCGAAGGTCTGGGACGACCCGAAGCGCGCCCAGGAACTCGGGCGCGAGAACCGCGGCCTCGAAGCCGTGGTGCTGCAGATCGAGCGCATCGAGCGCGAGCTGGCGGACCACCAGGAACTGTTCGAGCTGTCGCGCGACGAGAACGACGACGACACGCTGCAGGCCATCGCCGACGACGTGCAGGCGACCGCCGGGCGGGTCGGGGAGCTCGAGTTCCGGCGCATGTTCTCGAACCCGATGGACCCGGGCAACTGCTTCCTGGACATCCAGGCGGGGGCCGGCGGCACCGAGGCCTGCGACTGGGCGGCCATGCTGCTGCGCCAGTACCTGCGCTACTGCGAACGCCAGGGCTTCAAGGTCGAGGTGCTGGAGGAATCCGAGGGCGACGTCGCCGGCATCAAGAGCGCCTCGCTGAAGATCGAGGGCGACTACGCCTACGGCAAGCTGCGCACCGAGACCGGCGTGCACCGGCTGGTGCGCAAGAGCCCCTTCGACTCCTCCGGCGGGCGCCACACCAGCTTCGCCAGCGTGTTCGTGTACCCCGAGGTGGACGACTCGATCGAGATCGAGATCAACCCCGCCGACGTGCGCATCGACACCTTCCGCGCCAGCGGCGCGGGCGGCCAGCACATCAACAAGACCGACTCGGCGGTGCGCATCACCCACGTGCCGACCGGTATCGTCGTGCAGTGCCAGAATGACCGCTCGCAGCACAAGAACCGTGCCGAGGCCTGGGCCATGCTGCGCTCGCGCCTGTTCGAGCACGAGCTGCGCAAGCGCCAGGCCGAGCAGCAGAAGCTCGAGGACACGAAGAGCGACGTCGGCTGGGGTCACCAGATCCGCTCCTACGTGCTCGACCAGAGCCGCATCAAGGACCTGCGCACCGGGGTCGAGAACTCCAACACCCAGAAGGTGCTGGACGGCGACCTCGACGACTTCATCTCCGCAAGCCTCAAGCAGGGTCTGTAGGCCGCAGCGCGGCCGCAGCCCCCGGCACGCGGCACCGCGTGCCGGCATCACCCAGGAAGCACCAGCGACATGCGCACCGACCAAGCCCCCGTGATCTCCCGACTGGCCTACACGCCGCCGGCCTACGCCATCGAGCGCGTGCGACTCGAGTTCGACCTCGACCCCGACCGCACCCGGGTGAAAAGCCGCATGCAGGTCCGGCGCAACCCCGGGGCCGCCGCCGACGCGCCGCTGCAGCTCGACGGCGAGGACATCGTGCTGCAGTCGCTGACCGTCGACGGCCGGCCCTACGTCTATGCGCAGGCGGGCGGCGGGATCCGCCTGGACAAGCTGCCCGAGAGCTTCCAGCTGGAGCTGGTCAACACCTGCGCGCCGGCCGCCAACACGCACCTGTCGGGCCTGTACATGTCGGGCGGGGCCTTCTTCACCCAGTGCGAGGCCGAGGGATTCCGGCGCATCACCTACTGGCCCGACCGGCCCGACGTGATGAGCCGCTTCACCGTGGTGCTGCGCGCCGACCCGGCGCGCTACCCGGTGCTGCTGAGCAACGGCAACCTGGTGGAGCAGCGCCGGCTCGACGACGGGCGTGCGCAGGCCACCTGGGAGGACCCGTTTCCCAAGCCCTGCTACCTGTTCGCGCTGGTCGCCGCGCGCCTGGTCAGCCGCCAGCAGCGCGTGCGCAGCCGCGACGGCCGCGAGCATGTGCTGGAAGTGTTCGTGCGCGAGGGCGACCTCGACAAGACCGAGCATGCGATGCGCTCGCTGGTGCTGGCGCAGGCCTGGGACGAGCAGCGCTTCGGCCTCAGCCTGGACCTCGACCGCTTCATGATCGTCGCCGTCAGCGACTTCAACATGGGCGCGATGGAGAACAAGGGCCTGAACATCTTCAACACCAAGTACGTGCTGGCGAACCCCGCCACCGCGACCGACTTCGACTTCCAGAACATCGAATCGGTGGTCGGCCACGAGTACTTCCACAACTGGACCGGCAACCGCATCACCTGCCGCGACTGGTTCCAGCTCAGCCTCAAGGAAGGCCTGACGGTGTTCCGCGACCAGGAGTTCAGCCAGGACCTGGCGGCGGCCGCCGGCGGCGAGTCGGCGCGCGCGGTGCGGCGCATCGAGGACGTGCGCGCGTTGCGCGCCATGCAGTTCCCCGAGGACGCCGGCCCGATGGCCCACCCGGTGCGCCCCGACAGCTACGTGGCGATCGACAACTTCTACACCCCCACCGTGTACGAGAAGGGGGCCGAGGTCGTGCGCATGATGCAGACCCTGGTCGGGCGCGAGGGCTTCGCCCGCGGCATGCGCGAGTACTTCGCGCGCCACGACGGCCAGGCGGTGACCTGCGACGACTTCCTCGCCGCGATGGCCGACGCCAACCCCGACTCGGAGCTGGCGCGCCATCGCGAGGCCTTCGCGCGCTGGTACGCGCAGGCCGGCACGCCGCGCGTGCGCGCGCGCGGCAGCTACGACGCCGCGCAGCGCAGCTACACGCTGCAGTTCGAGCAGATCTGCCCCGCCACGCCGGGCCAGCCCGACAAGCTGCCGCAGGTGGTTCCGCTGCGCGTCGGGCTGGTGGGACGCGACGGCGGCGTGCTGCGCATGCGCGCGCCGGGCAGCAGCTCCGACACCGACGAGGCGCTGCTGGTGCTCAGCGAGGAGCAGCAGAGCTTCACGCTGCACGAGGTCGCGCAGGAGCCGGTGCCGTCGCTGCTGCGCGGCTTCTCGGCGCCGGTGATGCTCGACGACGGGCTCGACGACGCGCAGCGCCTGGTGCTGCTGGCCGGCGACCCCGACCCCTACAACCGCTGGGAGTCGGCGCAGCGCCTGGCGCTGGCGCGCCTGCTGCCGGCCGCCGGCGGCGAGGCGCTGCAACTCGATGCACGCTACGTCGACGCGCTGCGCGCGGTGCTGCGCGACACCCGCCTCGACCCGGCATTCCAGGAACTGCTGCTGGGGCTGCCCGGCGAAGGCTACATCGCCGAGCAGCTGCCGCTGATCGACCCGCCGCGCATCCACCAGGCACGCCGGCAGATGCAGCTGGAACTGGCGCGCGCGCTGCGCGAGGACTGGGAACGCCTGTGGCACGAACTGGCTCCGCAGGGCGGCTACCGCAGCGACTTCGCCGGGGCCGCGCGACGCGGACTGCGCAACCTGGCGCTGGCCAGGCTGTGTCTGGACGGCCAGGCGCAGTGGCAGGGGCGTGCCTACCAGCTGGTCAAGGATGCCGACAACATGACCGACCGCTTCGCCGCGCTGTCGGCGCTGGTGGCCAGCCAGGCCGATCTGGCGGGCGCCGCGCTGCAGCGCTTCGCCGCGCAGTTCGCCGGCGAGCCGCTGGTCATCGACAAGTGGTTCGCGCTGCAGGCCTCGGCCCCCGGCGTGCAGGTCGAGCAGGTGCGCGAACTGATGCGCCACCCCGACTTCACGCTGCGCAACCCGAACCGCGCGCGCAGCGTGATCTCCACCTTCTGCCAGGGCAACCCGGGCTCGTTCCACCGCGCCGACGGCGCCGGCTACGCCTTCTGGGCCGAGCAGGTCCGCGCACTCGACGCCATCAACCCGCAGGTCGCGGCGCGCCTGGCGCGCGCCATGGACCGCTGGCGCAAGCTGGCGCCGCCCTACGCGCAGGCCGCCGAGTCGGCGATGCGCGAACTGGCGGCGCAGCAGCAGTTGTCGTCGGACTGCCGCGAGATCCTCGACAAGGCGCTGGCCTGAACGCCGCGACCTCCCGCAACGACCACCCCGAAGCGAGACTCCCATGTCCGAAACCCCCATCAGCCTGTCGCGCTGGCTGATCGAGCAGCAGCGCATCCACAGCCAGATCCCGGCCTCGCTGCGCCTGCTGATCGAACAGGTGGCACGCGCCTGCAAGCGCATCAGCCGCGCCGTCAACAAGGGCGCCAGCAGCGGCATCCTCGGCAGCCTGCAGACCGAGAACGTGCAGGGCGAGGTGCAGAAGCAGCTCGACGTGATCGCCAACGACGTGCTGCTCGAGGCCAACGAATGGGGCGGGCACCTGGCGGCGATGGCCTCCGAGGAACTCGAGCGCATCCACCCGATCCCCCACCGCTTCCCGCGCGGCGAGTACCTGCTGATGTTCGACCCGCTGGACGGTTCCAGCAACATCGAGGTCAACGTGACCATCGGCACCATCTTCTCGGTGCTGCACCTGGACGAGGGCGTCGAGGAAGTCGAGGCCCGTCACTTCCTGCAACCCGGGCGCCGCCAGGTGGCGGCCGGCTACTGCACCTACGGACCGCAGACCACGCTGGTGCTGACCCTAGGCAGCGGCGTCACCGCGTTCACGCTGGACCCCGACCAGGGAGGCTTCGTGCTGACCCAGGACCAGTTGCGCATTCCGGCGCAGACCCGCGAGTTCGCGATCAACATGTCCAACCTGCGCCACTGGGCGCCGCCGGTGCGGCGCTACATCGACGAATGCCTGGCCGGCGCCGACGGCCCGCGCGGCAAGGACTTCAACATGCGCTGGATCGGCAGCATGGTCGCCGACGTGCACCGCGTGCTGCAGCGCGGGGGCGTGTTCATGTATCCCTGGGACCGCCGCGAGGCCGACCGCGCCGGCAAGCTGCGCCTGATGTACGAGGCCAACCCGATGGCCATGCTGGTCGAACAGGCCGGCGGCCTGGCGATCGCCGGCGCCGGGCGCATCCTGGACATCGAGCCCACCGAACTGCACCAGCGCGCGGCGGTGATGCTGGGCTCGCGCGACGAGATCGAGCGCCTGCAGCGCTACCACCTGGAGGCCGAGTCCGGCGCCGCGTGACCGGGCACCCCGCCTAAGGTAGTATTACGGGTTTCGTGCCGGTGTAGCTCAGTCGGTAGAGCAGCTCATTCGTAATGAGAAGGTCGAGGGTTCGATTCCTTTCACCGGCACCAGGAACATCAAGAACTCAGGCCACCTCCGGGTGGCCTTCGTTTTTCCCGGGGACACGCTTCGCGGTGAGGCCCTCGAGCCGC
>JAKAXL010000112.1 GCA_021816585.1 Pseudomonadota bacterium
CGCATCAGCTACCAGACCCTGGACGGCGTCGCCGCCGCCGCGCCCGCCCCCGCCCTGTCCGCGGACGACCCGACCCGCGAGGCTCCATGGATCGGCTTCCGCCTGCGCGAGTCCGTGCGCTGCGAGGGCCTGGACTGCCGGGTGCATTTCGACGACGCCACGCAGGCCCATGCCACCTTCATGCGGGGCAACCGGCTGCGCATCCATGGCCTGCGCTCGCGGGCCGTGCAGCGGGTCGACTACGGGATCGACGACGCGCCCGATCCCCCGTCGCTGATCGTCCTGCTGCTCGAAGGGAACCGGGCATGAACACGCCGACTCCCGCGCGCGGCCAGCCGGAGCATGCGGCGCTGGGCGAATCGGGTCCCTTCGCGGTGAACCAGGAGCACGAGCTCGAAGGCCCGCTGCGCCAGGCCATCGACCTGTTCGAGGCAGCCGCCAGCCGCTTCGCGACCGACGCGATCCGCGACGCCAGGCTCCGGCAGATCTACATGTCCAACATCCAGCGCATCTCGCGCGAGGTGCGCGCCGAGGTCGATGCCGGCCGGGTCAGTGTGATCGACGGGGCGAAGTTCTGCCAGCGCATGCGCAACCAGATCATGGCCGAGACCCGCGCGGTGTCGTCGGCGCAGGGGCGGGCGTATGCGGAATCGCTCAAGGAGGAGGGGCGGACACTGGAGTGGTTGCTCGACAAACACGCCCGAACTCTGTTCAGGCGTCCGTTCTCCGAGCTTTCTGATTCGGAGAGGGCCAAGGCCTACTACAGCGTAGTCGAGTCTGCAGGTCGTGACAGCGTGAGAGTCTCCACGTTGACTCAACGGCTTCGGGTCATCGGCAAGGTCGGCCTACTGGTCACTGCCATCTTCGGCGTGCATGCAGTGGCCGTTGCCGACGACAAGCCTAGGGAGGTCCTTCGTCAAGGCGCGGCGATCGGAGGCGGCATGGCGGGTGGGGCGCTCGCCGGAGCTGTCTTGGCTGCACCTGTTTGCGGCCCGGGTGCCGTGGTATGTGCCGTCGCAGTCGTGCTGTTAGGCAGCGTGGCCGGGAGCTTGGCCGCAGAGCAACTGGAGCAAACGGCTGAGGAGGAATTGGAGGAATTCGCGCGATGGAATCTGCGCTGACCGAGGAACGCCGCAAGGATGTCTGGGAAGCGCTTTCCGAGGCATTCGTCGACAACGAGATCGACTACGTGTTCCTGACGCGGGGAGTCGAAGGGATGGAACTCGGCGAACTGAGGAACATCTTCTTCAATGAGGTGGCCCCGCACTGTGGCCCGAACCTGATGACACCGATTCCACCGATCTGGGCCGGTTTCGATCGCGAACGCCTGGCCCAGGGCATACGCGCCACGCAGGCGCGGGCGCAGCGTTCGGCATGGGGACGACTCAGGCACCGCATCGCGGTGGCCTTCTATCGCTGGCACTTCCGCGGGTTGTGGGAGGAGATCGAAGGTGAACTGAACAAGAAGCCTGCCGAGCCAGCGTGCTAGGCCCGCCATTCATGCGCCGCGGCGTCTGCCGGAGCCTGGGCTTGCCTCGAGCCGGCGCGACCGCGGGGGCCGCTCAGCCGGCGTTGTCCGGAGTCCGGATGGTGCTGATCGCCTGCTCGTTGCAGGTGCCAGCCAGCGGCGGGAAGGCCGCGTAGCAGCGGGTGCTCGGGCTGATCCGGTTCATCGCGATGTCGATCCCGGCAGTCTGCGGTTGAGCATCGGGAAGAGCAATTCGAAATTGCGCATCGGGAACCACATGAGCGCGTCGCCGAAGAAGAACTCGAGGAATTCACGCGATGGACCCTGCCTTGAACGATCGCCGTCGGGAAGACATCTGGGAAGCGCTGTCCGACGCCTTCATCGACAACGAGGTGCATTACGAATTCATCGCCCGACGAGTCGCCGGAATTCCAAGAGATCAACGGAAGCAGATCCTTTACACGGAGGTCGCGCCGCAGTGCGGGCCGAATCTGCTGACGGTGATTCCACCGATCTGGACGGGTTTCGACCGCAGGGATCTGGCCGAGGGCGAAGGCGTAAGGACGAGAAAGTGCCTGGATCGACGCTGCCGGGTGCTACGTGTGGTCGCTGACGCGAGCGGCCGGGCAGCGTTGCGCCGCCGTGGCTCCGGGGGATGGGGTCCCGCGCTGTCGCTCCCGGGGATCGCAGGTCTCGCGCACGTGGCCCGTGGCGTCCCGCGCCGTGGACCCGGGCGTACGCGCAGCCGGGTGCGCCGGAGGCCGCACCGGCCTGTCGCCCAGATAGATGGCGATTCCCAGCCAAACCCATGCGAAGCCGATGCCCCGCCCGATGTCGAAGGGTTCCCGATACAGCCAGACCCCGAGTCCCAGCAGCACCGAGGGGGTGATGTACTGCAGCAGTCCGAGCAGGTGCAGGGGGATGCGGCGCGCGCCGGCCGCGAACAGCAGCAGCGGGACCGCCGTGACGGGGCCGGCCGCGGCGAGCAGGCAGCGCAGGGACCATTGCGCGTCGACGAAGGCGTTGCCCTGGCTGCGCGTGGTCCAGGCCAGGTAGGCGCAGGCCAGAGGAAGGATCAGCGCGGTTTCCAGCATCAGGCCTTCGACGGGACCGAAGGGGGCTGTCTTGCGCAGCAGACCGTAGCCGGCAAAGGTCGACGCCAGCATCAGGGCGATCCACGGGGCCGTACCCAGCGCGATGCCCACGCCGATGACTCCGGCCGCGGCGACCCCGACGGCCACACGCTGCGCGCGTCGCAGCGGCTCGTGCAACACCATGGTTCCCAGTGCGATGGTCAGCAGGGGGTTGAGAAAGTATCCGAGGCTGGCGTCGAGCACGTGCCCGTGGTTCACCGCCCAGATGTTGATGCCCCAGTTGCACGCCAGCAGCAGGCCGGCGGCACCGAAGTGGGCGAGCAGCGATGGCCGCCCGCGCAACTGCCGGATCCACCGCCAATTTCCCCGCAGGGCCACGATGGACAAGGCCAGCGGAACCGACCAGAGTACGCGGTGCGCGAGGATCTGGCCGGAAGGCACCTGCTGGACCAGCTTGAAGTACAGGGGATACAGACCCCAGAGGGCGTAGGCGGCGCAGGCGCATGCGACCCCCCGTGCGGCTTGCTGCGCTTCGACGCTTCGATCCATAGATCTTCCTGACCGCGGCAACGGGCTTGCGGTGAGCCGCTCGAGTCGTGACGAGGCGGCACTACGCGCGCAGTCCGTGGCCTTTGGATCCCTCGCACGGTCGGGAGTTCCCCGTTCGGCGACGGGGCGCCGGCTCGCGGGACGCATGAAACGTGATGTTACAAATTACCGGGTAGGTCGCGTTGACGGGGCTTTCCGGCGCCGACCAGAATCGACGAGCCTGTTCGATCACGGCGATCGCGTCCCGCGGCCCTGCCGCCGCGCCGGCGCAGCCATTCCACAAGACGGAGACATCGCATGCAAGCTCGTGCCCGCAAGTCCCTCCAACCCCTGAAGGCCGCGGCCGCCGCCGTGGCGCTGGCCGCCGCCAGCTTCGCCGCGCACGCCGCCGGCGCGCCGGCGCAGATCACCATCGGCACGCTGTACGCGTCCACCGGCCCCTTCGCGGTGGCCTCGCAGGGCCAGTACGAGGGCCTGAAATTCTGGGCCGACGCGGTCAACAAGGACGGCGGGGTGTACGTCAAGGCCTACGGCAAGAAGATCCCGGTGAAGATCGTCGCCTACGACGACCAGAGCTCGACCTCGACCGCGACCACGCTGTACAACCAGCTGATCACGCAGGACAAGGTGGACGTGCTTGTGGCCGACTTCGGCTCGGTGCTGACCTCGGTGGCGGTGCCGCTGGCGGCCGAGCACCACATGCTGCTGATCGACCCGACCGGCTCGGGGGCCAACTTCTTCACCAAGCCGACCAACTACCTGGCCGACGTCAGCATCCCGGCTTCCACGGTGTGGCCGATCCCGCTGGCCCACTTCGTCGTGCAGCAGGGCATCAAGCGCGTGGCCATCGTGTACGACGCCAACGACTTCGACGCCTCGCAGGCCGAGACCACCAGGGAAGTGCTGGCCCAGGCCGGGATCAAGCCCGTGTACTACCACGCGGTGCCGACCACCGAGTCGAACTACACCATCCTGCTGCACACCATCAAGGCCTCCAACCCGCAGGCCGTGCTGGAGTTCGGCTACGCGCCCAACGACATCGCCTTCCTGCGCGCGCTGTCGCAAAGCGGCCTGCACTTCGACATGACCTTCACGATCTTCCCGGGCCAGCTGCTCGAGCTGATGAAGAAGAACGTGGGTGTCAAGGGTCTGGCCTACACCTACACCTATCCGACGCCGCCGCTGGTCAAGTACGACAAGGTGGACTACGGCATGAACACCGCCGAATTCGTCAAGGCCTTCCAGAGCGCGGAGAAGAAGGAGCCGAACTTCCTCGATGCCGCCGGCTACAACACCGGCCTGGTGATGCAGTACATGCTCGACAAGGCGCCCAAGTTCACGCAGGAAGACTTCCACAGCGCCTTGCTCGACGACATGTCGGGCAAGACCACGACCCTGCTCGGCCCGTTCAAGATCAACGCCAACGGCGCCCAGCTCGGCCAGCCCTTCCCGGTGGCGCAGATGGTCCCGCAAGGCAAGGACCTGAAGTTCACCGTGGTCTATCCGGCCGCGCACGCGACCGGCAAGCCGGTGTACCCGGCGCCCAAGGGCTGAGCGCGGTGAACCCGCCGCGCCGGGCGCGGCGGTGCTGAGTCGACCCGGGGCGGCACTGCGGCCCCGGGGAGGCGCTTTCGAGTTTTCCGCTGGCATGCATGCGAGCCGCGACCGCGAGGCAGCGGCCCGCGCGCGTGCGCTCGCGAAGGAATCATCGTGGAACTCCTGCTGTATGCCGTCGCGGGCGGCATCCTCTACGGCATTTTCTTCACCCTGGTGGGTCTGGGGCTGAACCTGATCTTCGGGGTGATGCGCATCATCAACCTGGCGCACGGGCAGTTCATCGTGCTGGGGGGGTACTGCGCGTGGG
>JAKAXL010000038.1 GCA_021816585.1 Pseudomonadota bacterium
CAGGTGTCCTGCGCGGCGCCCGCCGACGGCACGCGGTGGCCGATGTAGGTCACGGGCCCCGTCGGCTGGCCGGTCGGGGAGCCGCCTTGCGGCTCGACGCTGATCGCGAATCCCTTCGCCTGCAGCGCGACCGCGAGCAGCGCCGGCGGCATCGGCATGTGGAAGGTTCCCTGCAGGCGCACGATCCCCGCGGCCACCGGCTTGCCGCGCCGCGGCAGCACCCATAGTTCGAAGGACTTGCCGACCGGCGCCGTCTGCGCGCCGATGGCGGTCAGCGCGGCGTGCGCGCCGCGCACGTCGAGCACCGCGGCGTGGCCGGCGGGGCCGTCGAGCACCGCCACCAGTTGTTGCGGCGGCGTGGGCGCGCCGCGCAGCAGCACCGCAAGCAGCAGCGCCAGAGCGCCCGCGGCGACGCCACCCAGGCCCAGCGCCAGCGCGCGCCAGGCGCGCAGGCCCCAGCGGGGGGCGTCGGCGGATCCGAGGCGTCGCTGCACCTGCTGCCACACCGCGTCGGGGCTGCCGCGCGGCAGCAGTGCCTCGTCGAGGCGCTCGCGCCAGCGCTGCAGCGCCTGTGCCGCCAGCGGCTCGCTGCGCAGCAGGGCTTCGTAGCGGCGGCGCGCGCCGCCGCCCATGCCGCCGGTGAGATAGTCGGCGGCCAGTCGATCCAGCAGTTCGGGGTTGCGCGCCAGTTTCATGATGCCGCCTGTCCGAGGCACTCGCGCAGCGCCAGCACGGAGCGCCGGATGATGGTCTTCACGGTGCCCAGCGCGAGTCCGCGGCGCAGCGAGAGTTCGGAATGGCTCAGCCCCAGCACGTAGGAGTCGGTGAGCAGCTCGCGTTGCTGGGGCTTGAGCGCGTCGAAGCATTCGCGCACACGCCCCTGCGACAGACTGGCCTGCAGCCGGTGCTCGGGCCCGGGTGAGGGGTCCGCGAGTTGCGCCGCCTCAGGCAGCGCATCGAGGCTGTCGGCCGCCTCGCGGCGGCGCGCGCGCAGCCGGTCGAGGCAGGTGTTGCGCACCACCGCCGCCAGCCAGGCCTCGGCGGCTCCCGACGCCGGGCGGTAGCTCGTCGCCTGGTGCCAGATCTTCACGTAGGCGTCCTGCATGGCATCTTCCGCCTGCGCCGGATCGCGCAGCAGCCGCAGGCAGATGCCCCACGCGCGCCGTCGCGTCGCTTCGTACAGGCGCGCGAAGGCTTCGCGGTCGCCGAGAGCCGTGAAGGCCAGCAGTTTGTCCAGATCCGGCATGCGCTCACTGCGTCGATGCACGGGCGGCCCCGACCGCCCGCGATGCGACGCATCTTAGCCGCTGCATGCGTCGCCGCCAGCGCGCGGCGAACGCAGTGAGCGGGGCCCCTCTTCCTGCACAGGCCTGGCGCCGGGCCGCCCCAAGCCAGGCCTGAGCCCCCGCGGGGGGCGGCGAACGCAGTGAGCGGGGGCTGTCCACAGGCCTGGCGCCGGGCCGCCCCAAGCCAGGCCTGAGCCCCCGCGGGGGGCGGCGAACGCAGTGAGCGGGGGCTGTCCACAGGCCTCCTGCCGGGCCGCTCCCAAAGGAGGCCTGAGCCCCCGCGGGGGGCGGCGAACCCAGTGAGCGGGGGCTGTCCACAGGCCTCCTGCCGGGCCGCTCCCAAAGGAGGCCTGAGCCCCCGTGGGGGGCGGCGAACGCAGTGAGCGGGGGCTGTCCACTCACGCAGTGAGCGGGGGCCGTCCACTCACCCGATGAAGGCGGCGGGCACGGGGTTTTCGCCCAGCGCCTGCAGCAGGACCGCCCAGTGCATGCTCTCGTCGCCGAGGATGCTGGCGGCGGCCTTCGCCAGCGCGCGCTCGTGGAACTGCGGCACCGTGCCGAGGTAGGCGCTGGCCGCGCCTTTTTCCAGCCCGGCGGCGAAGCGCAGCACGTCGGCCTGGTTCTTCAGGCGGTCGGTGGGAAAGTCGTACGCGGCCGGTTGCTTCGCCTCCACCGGGGTGCCGCCGAGCTTGCGGATGGTCGCTTGCAGGATGCCGGCATGCGCCTTGTGCTGGCCCTGGAACTGCACGGCCACCGCCAGCACCGGCTTTTGCAGCAGACCGGACTCGGCGCCGACCTGGTAGGCGGCGATGGCCTGGTACTCCAGTCCGAGCGCGACGTTGAGCATGTCGACGTCGCCTTGCGCCGAGGTGGATGCCGCGAAGCTGCGCGCGGGAAGTGCCAGCGCCGAGGCGGCGCCCAGTCCGGCGACGAACAGTCCGCTGCGCTTGAACCAGTCGCGACGGTCGAGCGCGGGGGCATTGCGGGATTCGTTGGCGTGCATGAGGATCTCCTGTGCGGGTCGTGAGGGTCGTGGCGGGCACCCGGTCGGCGCCGGAACGTGCCTGCCTGATGAGCCTTACGACGGCGGCGGGAAATCGGATTCACGCGGTCGCGACCGCGCCGGCGGACTCAGTCGCCCGGCAGGTCGAACACCAGCACCTCGGCGTCGCGGCCGTGGCGCAGCAGCAGGCGCGACGCCTGCCGCAGGGCCAGCGCGTCGCCCGCCTGCAGTTCGAGCGAGTCGACCTGCAGGCTGCCGCGCACCACGTGCACGTAGGTGCGCCGAGCCGGGTCGAGGGGCAGTTCGGCCTGTTCGCCGGAGTCGAACAGCCCGGCGTACAGCGTGGCGTCCTGCTGCATGCGCAAGGCGCCGTCGCGTCCCTGGCCGTCGACGATGCGGCACAAGCGCCCGCGCAGCTGCCGGCGCTCGACATGCCGCTGCTCGTAGCCCGGTGCGAGACCGGTGGTGTGCGGACGAATCCAGATCTGCAGGAAGTGCACCGGGCGCTCGCGCGAGGGGTTGAACTCGCTGTGCATCACACCCGTGCCCGCGCTCATGCGTTGCACGTCGCCCGCGCGCAGGGTCGAGCCGTTGCCCAGCGAGTCCTTGTGCGCCAGCTCGCCGTCGAGCACGTAGCTGATGATCTCCATGTCGCGGTGGCCGTGCTCGCCGAAGCCGGTGCCGGCCTGCACGCGGTCCTCGTTGATCACGCGCAGCGCGCCGAACTCGATGTGCCGCGGGTCGTAATACGAGCCGAAGCTGAAGCTGTGGAAGGACTCCAGCCAGCCCAGGCGGGCATGCCCGCGTTCCTGTGCACGTCGAATCTGTTGCATCGCTTCCTCGCTGCTGTGGGGTGGGTGTTCCATCGGAGGCTGCCGGCGCTCCCCCGTGGAACCATAGCCCAAAGCCCGCCGCCGCGGCGGACGCGCGCGCGCGAGTGCGTACACTATGGCCGCCGCAGCCAGTCCTTGCCGGATGAAACACCTCCTCGACGTCCTGTTCACGGAAAAGCACCGCCTCACCGCTCGGCGCCGCGCGCTGGGGGTCCTGCACGAGCTGAGCAAGCGCCGTGAACGACTGAATCTGTTCGTCGAGGGGGCGTCGCGCGAACTGCCTTCGCTGCTGCTCGAGGTCGACGAGGACGCCGGCTGCGTGGTGTTCGACATCCCGCCGGCGGTGGACGGCGTGGCCTGGGACGAGCACGAGCCGCTGCTGGCGATCGCCCGGCATGACGGGTTGTTCGTCGGCTTCGCGCTGGAAGAGATCGAACGCATCGACTGGAATGGCGCGGTCGCGCTGCAGGCCCAGTTGCCGCCGCGCGTGTACAACCTGCAGCGACGCCACCATTTCCGGGTTCCCGTGGGGAGCGGCGACGTCAGCGCGGTGGTGCTGGTGCGCCAGGGGGCGGCGGCGCTGAACGGACGTTGTCACGACCTCAGCGCCGGCGGCATGCGTGTGCTGGTGACTCCGCCCACGGGGGACTTCGCGCTGCGCGCTGGCGAACAGCTGGCGGAGCTGCGGTTCCAGCTCAAGGGGACGGCGTTGCAGACGGCGGCGAGGGTGCAGCATGTGGAGGAGCCGGTGCCGCTGCCCAACGGCCAGGCGCTGCTTCCGGTGGGGCTGGAATTCATCGACAAGAGCTTTTCCTTCGACCAGGCGGTGGTGCGCTACGTGCAGCAGCGCGATCGCGACCTGCTCAGCGGGCGGAACTGAACCGACGCGCGAAGGACGTCTACCCCACGCAGTATGGGCGGCGGGTTGTCGGAATTTTGTCAATATTCCTTGCGATTCCCGGCTTTCCCATGACCGCGGGCAAGGTCGAGGCGGCAAACCGGGGCACAATCGCAGCGTATTTCGTCCGGGCCCCCGCTGGGGCGCGCGGCGACGGCCGAGCAAGGCCGCCGGCCGCAGCGCGTTGTCCGCGACTTTCCCGTTCAACCGCCTGAAACGAACCCCAGCGCCCGAGCCTCGATGCACCCGGACCCGTCACGTCAGCGCGAATGGCTCGAGTTCGCCACCGCGACCCTGCGCGAACTCGTCGCCGGACATGCTCCCGTCACCCTTGCCGAACGCCTGTGCCGACTGGCCGAGCGCCACGCCCCGGGGCGCGTGGCCAGCATCATGTGCCTGGGCGACGACCGGCGGCTGTACCTGTTCGCGGCGCCCAGCGCGCCGCCGGCGCTGGCAGCCGAGATCGACGGAGTGAGCCCCGGCGACAGCGCCGGCTCCTGCGGCAATGTCGCGTTGCAGGGGCGGCCGGTGCTGGTCGACGACATTGCCTCCGACACGCGCTGGGAGGACCTGCGCGCGCCCGCGCAGCGCTGGAGCCTGGGCTCGTGCCATTCCTACCCGGTCTGGCACGACGGCGAACTGATCGGCACCTTCGCGCTGACCGCGGCCAGTACCGGGCCGGCGGCGGCCGAGGAACTGGAACTGCTCGAATTCGCGGCCACGATGGCCGGCACGCTGCTGGGTTTCGAGCGCCTGGGGCGCCAGCGCAGTGCCGGGGCCCAGGTGCTGCGGCGCGCGCGCGAGCTGGGTGGGGCGCTGGACGCCATCGGGCGTGCCGCGGCGCAGGCGACGCAACGCTCGGCGTGGCTGGACGAGGTGTGCCGCATGCTGGTCGAGCTTGCCGGTCTTGCCGGAGCGTGCGTGCTGGAACCCGCGCAGTCGCCCGCGCTGCGTGTGCTGGCGTGCCGTGGCAACTGTGCCGGCGACTCCGCGCAGCGCGCGCAGGGGGCCGTCGGGCAGGCGATGCGCGCGCTGGTGCAGCAGGCGCTGCGCCGCGGGCGTGCCGTGTTCTCGCAGCAGCAGGCCGCCGCCGCGGGTGCGCTGCCGCTGCAGGTGGACGGCAGCGTGGTGGCGGTGCTGGGAGTGTGCGACAGCGCCGGCGGCGCGCTCGACGACGAGTTGCGCGCCTGGCTGCCGCTGGTGGCGCGCGAGACGGCACGCGGAATGGAGCAGTTGCTGCAGCGCGAGCGCAGCGAGCGCGAGCGGGCACTGCATGCGGCGATGCTGGACAACGCGCTCGTCGGCATGGCGCTGCTGCAGGGGCGCACCATCCGCGCCGCCAACGCGACCCTGGCGCAGATGCTGGGGCACGCCGACTCGCGCGCCTTGCTGGGCACCGACGTGCAGCAGTTGCATGCGTCGCCGGGCGACTTCCTGCGCCTGCGGCGCCAGCTCGAGGCCTCGATGCGCGAGGCCGGACAGGCGCGCGCGGAGGCCTGCATGCGCCGCGCCGACGGCGAACTGGTGTGGTGGGAGATCGCCGGACGGCGCATCGAGCAGGGCGCCGCCGCGGCCGACTCGGTGTGGTCGGCGATCGACGTGACGCAGCGCCGCCAGGCCCAGGACCGGCTGCGCTGGCAGGCGCGCCACGATGCGCTGACCCAGTTGCCGAACCGTTTCGGCCTCGACCATTTCCTGCAGCGCGAGCTCGAGCAGGTCGCGCAGGAGGGTTCCTGCCTGGCGCTGGGCTGGCTCGACCTGGACGATTTCGCGGGCGTCAACGAGCGCTGGGGGCATCTGGTCGGCGACGCCGTGCTGCGCCAGGTGGCGCAGCGCCTGGGTGGTGTGCTGGGTCCGAACGACCTGCTGGCGCGCATCGGCGGCGACGAATTCGTGCTGGTCCTCAACCGCCTGCAGTCGCCCGGGCAACTGGCCGAGCGCCTGCTGCCGTTCGAGCAGGCGATGCAGCAGTCCTTCGGCGCCGCGGCGTCCGGGCTGCGCCTGGGCATGAGCCTGGGCCTGGCCATGTTCCCGCACGACGAGACCACCGTCGACGGCCTGCTGCGCTGCGCCGACGCCGCGCTGCTGAGCTGCAAGATGCACAAGGCCGAGCGCGCGAGCTGGTGGTTGCGCTGGGGCGAGCCGCTGCGAGGGGAGTTGCCGGCGCTGGCGGGGCCGCACGCGCCGCAGCCCTATGGCCCGGCGGCCGCCCAGTTGCTCGACGAGTCGCAGGCGCAGGGGCTACTGCTGGAGGACGCGCTGCTGCGCGGGTACTTCGACAGCCTGCACGAGGACCCGCAGACCGCGGCGGCGCTGGACGCGCTCGACGACGCGACGCGCCAGATGCTGCGCGAGCGCGAGGCCGCGCAGTTGCGCGGCCTGCTCGATCCGCGGGCGCTGCAGCCGCAGCGCGCCGAGGCCGCCCGGCGCGCCGGGCGGCGCCACGCGCTGACCGGCGTCGGGCCGGCCGCGCTGACCCGCGCGCTGTTCGGCCTGCACCACGAACTCGCCGAGCGAATCGGCAAGCTGCCGATGCACAGCCTGCGTCGCCTGCATCTGCTCGACGTGCTGGCCCAGCGGGTCAGCGGCGAGCTGCACGAGCGGGTGCTGGGCGCCGGCGAGGTCACGCGCGCGTACCGCGAGTGGGCCACGCAGGCGCTGGCCGACCTGGAGCGCTTCGCGGTGTGGGCCGATTTCGTCGGCCACGCGGGCGCCGCGCTGGAGCGCCTTCCTGGCATCGTCGGGGCCGCGCTGGCGCGTCCGCTGGACGACGGGCGCTTCGTGTTCGAGTACCACAGCGCGGCGCTGCAGCCGCTGACCGATATCGGAGCCGAGGTCGGCGGCGACGGAACGGTCGCGCGCTGCTGGATGCAGGGTTGCGTGCAGACCACCGCGGTGTATGCGAAGGACCCGGCGGTCGAGCGCTGGCACGGGCCGGCGGAGCACGCCGGCGTGCGCTCCAGTGCGGCGATCCCGGTGCTCGACGCGCATGGCCGTCCGGTGGCGGTGGTCGCGCTGTTCGGGCGCAATCCGGGGCAGTTCGGCGCCAACGCGGTCGGTCCGTGGCTGGACACGGTGCTGCAGATCTTCCGCCAGGCCTGGACCCGCTTCGAGGCCGACGCGCAAAGCCCGCCGATGTCCAGCGCCGCGATGATGCGCTCGCGCCAGTTGATCGGTGCGCACAAGGTGCGCATGCTGTACCAGCCGATCGTCGAGTTGCGCAGCTCGCGCTGTTTCAAGGTCGAGGCATTGGCGCGGCTGGACGACGGCACGCGCCTGCTGAGCCCGGACGAGTTCCTTCCGGCCTGCGGCAGCGTCGAGCTCGCGCAGCTGTTCTCGCAGGGCTTGGCGCAGGTCCTGCACGACCTCGGCGAATGGCAGCGCGAGGGGGTGCGCATCGACGCATCGATCAACCTGCCGCCCAGCGTGTTGCGCCAGCGCGACCTGGCGAAGGTGGTCGAGCGCGCGCTGCGGCACCACGGCATCGAGCCGGCGCGCCTGACCTTCGAGCTGCTGGAGAGCGAGCAGTGGATCGGCGACTCCAGCATCGACCGCAGCGTGGAATCGCTGAAGGCCCTGGGCACGCGCATGGCGATGGACGACCTGGGGGCCGGGCACTCGACCCTGCTGCGCCTGCGCCAGCTGCAGTTCGACCTCGTGAAGATCGACCGCGGGCTGGTACGCGACATGCCGTCGAACCCGCAGGCCGTGGCGGCCATCGTCGGCGGGCTGACCGAGTTGATGCATCGGCTCGATCTGCTCGTCGTGGTCGAGGGGCTGGAAACCCCCGAGCTGGTGCGCATGGCCACCGAGCTGGGGGTGGACGCCGGGCAGGGCTACGCGATCTCGCATCCGCTGCCGCCCGCCGCGCTGGTGCGCTGGCTGCGCGAGCGCCGCGACGGCGCGCCGCTGTGCAAGTCCCAGGTCGCCTTATAACCCAGGCTGCTAACGGTATCACCAGACTGTCGTTGGATTCGGCGGACTCGCTGCCTAGCATGGGCGGCAGTCATGAACCCTGTCGCGGCCGCGTCGAGCGCCGCGGCGAGCCCCGAGTCCCATGTACCGCTACAGTGAATTCGACCGCGCCTTCGTGCACGCGCGCGCGGCCCAGTACCGAGACCAGCTGCGCCGCCATCTGGAGGGCAGCCTGGGGGACGACGAGTTCAAGCCGCTGCGCCTGCAGAACGGCTGGTACATCCAGCGCCACGCGCCGATGCTGCGCGTGGCCGTGCCGTACGGGGCGCTGGCGGCGCGGCAGCTGCGCGCGCTCGCCGACATCGCCGATCGCCACGATCGAGGCTACGCCCACTTCACGACGCGCCAGAACGTGCAGTTCAACTGGATCGAGCTGGCACGCAGCGCCGACGTGATGGATGCGCTGGCCGCCGTCGACATGCACGGCATCCAGACCAGCGGAAACTGCGTTCGCAACATCACCACCGACGCGCTGGCCGGGGTGGCCCCCGACGAGATCGCCGACCCGCGGCCGTTCTGCGAGATCCTGCGGCAGTGGAGCACGTTGCACCCGGAATTCGCGTTCCTGCCGCGCAAGTTCAAGGTGTCCATCGGCGGTGCGGCCGAGGACCGCGTGGCCGCCGGCTGGTACGACATCGGCATGCACCTGGTGCGCGATGCGCAGGGCGAGCTGGGGCTGCGCGTGCTGGTGGGCGGCGGCATGGGGCGCACGCCGATGATCGGCAGCGTGGTGCGCGAGTTCCTGCCCTATCCGCAGATGCTGCAGTATGTCGAGGCCATCCTGCGCGTCTACAACAGCTACGGGCGGCGCGACAACATCTGGAAGGCGCGCATCAAGATCCTCGTGCGCGCCGAGGGCCAGCGCTTCATCGACGCCGTCGAGCGCGAGTTCGCGTCCATCGTCGAGCTCGACCTCGGCGCCGACGCACTGCGGATCACCGAGTCCCAGCTGGAGGCCATGGCGCAGCACTTCGCGCCGCCGGCGCAGCCTGCCCACGAGACTGCCGCGCAGCGCGAGCAGCGCGAGCAGGCGCGCACCGCCGCGCACGCCGAGCCTGCCTACCGGCGCTGGCTGGAGCGCAACGTGCAGGCGCATCGCCTGGGCGACCACCGCGTGGTCACGCTGTCGCTCAAGCGCGCCGGGCAGGCGCCGGGCAACGCGACCTCCCGCCAGATGCGCCAGGCCGCCGAGCTGGCCGAGCGCTTCAGCCGCGGCGAGCTGCGGGTCAGCCACGAGCAGAACCTGGTGCTGCCGTGGGTGCGCGAGGACGAGCTGGCGCTGCTGTGGCAGCAGGCGCGCGAGGCCGGCATGGCGACCCCCAACATCGGCCTGCTGGGCGACATCATCGCCTGCCCGGGAGGCGACTTCTGCTCGCTGGCCAACGCGCGCTCGCTGCCGGTGGCCGAGGACATCACGCAACGCTTCCAGGATCTGGACGAACTGTTCGACATCGGCGACCTGGACCTCAACATCAGCGGTTGCATCAACTCCTGCGGGCACCACCACAGCGGGCACATCGGCATCCTCGGCGTCGACAAGGACGGCTCCGAGTGGTACCAGATCACGCTCGGCGGCGGAGACGGCTCGCTGCGCGGCGGCAGCGCCGCTCCCGGACGCATCATCGGCGCCTCCTTCGCGGCCGACGAGGTGGCCGACGCGGTGGAGGCCATCGTCGACGTGTATCGCGCGCAGCGCCGCGAAGGCGAGCGCTTCATCGAGACCGCGCGCCGGCTCGGCCCGGCGCCTTTCGCGGAGGCCGCCGACGCGGTCCGCCGCAGCACCGCACGCAAGGTGACGGCATGAGATTCCTCGATTCCGCCGGCGACGACTGGCAACTCCACGAACCCGGCGCGACCCCCGCGCCGCGCCGCGCGCTGCTCGAGCTGCAGGCCTGGCGCGCACTGGACGCGGTGCAGCGCGAGCGGCTGCTGCGGGAAGCCGAGGTCGGCCTGCTGCTGCCCAACGATGTCGACGTGGAGGCGCTGCAGCCCGATCTGCCGCATCTGCGCCTGCTGGCGCTGCAGTTCCCGCGCTGGACCGACGGGCGTGCCTACACGCAGGCCCGGCTGCTGCGGCTTCGCCTTCGCTTCCCCGGCGAGATCCGCGGAGTCGGCCAGGTGCTGGTGGACATGGTGCTGCCGATGGCCCGCAGCGGCTTCGACTCCGCGGCGCTGCGCGAGGACCAGGACCCCCGCGCCGCACGCCGCGCGCTGGAGTTCTTCCCCGGGCATTACCAGGTCGACGCGCGCCGTCCGTGGGCCCCCCACGCCCCCGCCGCATTCCTCCCCGCCCACTAGGAGGGCCGCATGCAGACATCGTCGAGCTCGCCTGCCTCACGGGGCCCCGACGAGGGGCAGACGGGAATCGCGCCGGCCACCGTGCGTCATGCGCGTCCCGGCGCACGGCACGCGCAGTTGCGATCGCAGGCGCTGGAGCTGCTGCGCCAGGCGGTCGCCGCACACCCCGGCGCGGTGGTGCAGTCGAGCAGCCTGGGCGCCGAGGACATGGTGCTGACCGACCTGATCCGGCGCCACGCACTGGACATCCGGGTGGCCACGCTGGACACCGGAGTGCTGCACCCGCAGACGCTGGAGCTGATCCGGCGCGCGCGCGAGCACTACGGAATCGACATCGAGGTCTGGCACCCGTCGCACCAGGCGGTGGTCGAGTTCGTCGGGCGCAACGGCAGCGACGCGATGTACCGCAGCGTGCAGCTGCGCCATGCCTGCTGCGCGCTGCGCAAGCTCGAGCCCCTCGGGCGCATGCTGCAGGGGCGCAGCGCCTGGGTCACCGGCCTGCGCCGCGAGCAGTCGGCGCAGCGCGGCGCGGTGCAGGCACGCCAGGTGGGCAGCGACGGGCGCGTCAAGTTCAGCCCGCTGGTCGACTGGAGCCTGGGCGACGTGTGGCACTACATCGCGGAGTTCGAGGTGCCGTACAACCCGCTGCACGACGCGTTCTACCCGAGCATCGGCTGCGCGCCGTGCACGCGCGCGGTCGCGCTGGGCGAGGATCAGCGCGCCGGACGCTGGTGGTGGGAGCGCGACGGCGAGAAGGAATGCGGACTGCACGTGCAGCGGCCGCACGGCCAGGCGGGCACCCCCGCCGCGGGGAGCGCGTCGTGAACGCTGCGCTGCAGGCAACCGGGGGTATCGCCGCCGCCGACTCGCGACATCTCGACGCGCTCGAGGAAGAGGCCATCTTCATCCTGCGCGAGGTCGCCGGGGCCTTCGAGCGCCCGGCGCTGCTGTTCTCGGCGGGCAAGGATTCCTGCGTCGTGCTGCATCTGGCGCACAAGGCCTTCTGCCGCCTGCGGGCCGACGGCGGCTTCGACGGCCGGCTGCCGCTGCCGCTGCTGCACGTGGACACCGGGCACAACTTCCCCGAGGTGATCGAGTTCCGCGACCGCGAGGTCGCGCGCCACGGCGAGCGCCTGATCGTCGCCCACATGGACGATTCGCTGCGCCGCGGCAGCGTGCGCCTGCGCGACCCGCTGGAGTCGCGCAACGCACACCAGAGCGTGACCCTGCTGGAGGCCGTCGAGCAGCATGGCTTCGACTGCCTGATCGGCGGCGCGCGCCGCGACGAGGAGAAGGCGCGGGCGAAGGAGCGCATCTTCAGCCATCGCGACGTGTTCGGCCAGTGGCAGCCGAAGGAGCAGCGCGCGGAACTGTGGTCGCTGTTCAACACGCGGCTGCGCGCGGGAGAGCATTTCCGTGCGTTCCCGATCAGCAACTGGACCGAGCTCGACGTCTGGCTGTACATCGCGCGGGAGAACATCGCGCTGCCCGGCCTGTACTACCGCCACGCGAGGGAGGTGGTCGAGCGCGGCGGCCTGCTGGTGCCGGTGACGCCGCTGACCCCGCCGCGCGACGGCGAGGTGCCGCGCGGCATGGACGTGCGGTTCCGCACCGTCGGCGACATGAGCTGCACCTGCCCGGTGCCCAGCACCGCGTCCTGCGCGGCCGACGTGATCGTCGAGACCCTGTCGGCCACGCTCAGCGAACGCGGCGCCACGCGCATGGACGACCGCAGCAGCCAGGCCGCGATGGAGCGGCGCAAGAAGGAGGGCTATTTCTGATGCGAGCCGAGCACGAGATCCTGGCGCGCGCGCTGGGCGAGGACCCGGGCCATCTGCCGGCGCTGCGCCTGCTGACCGCCGGCAGCGTGGACGACGGCAAGAGCACGCTGATCGGGCGTGTGCTGCTGGACGCGCGCGCGCTGCTGGCCGACCAGCTCGATGCCGTCGGACACGGCGGCGATCCCGCGCTGCTGGCGCAGCTCACCGACGGGCTGGAGGCGGAGCGCGAGCAGGGGATCACCATCGACGTCGCCTATCGCTACTTCGCCACGCCGCGGCGCAAGTTCATCATCGCCGACGCGCCGGGCCACGAGCAGTACACGCGCAACATGGTCACGGCCGCCGCCGGCAGCGATTGCGCGGTGCTGCTGGTCGACGTGACCAAGCTCGACCTTTCG
This sequence comes from Pseudomonadota bacterium, assembly GCA_021816585.1. Classification (GTDB taxonomy): domain Bacteria; phylum Pseudomonadota; class Gammaproteobacteria; order Burkholderiales; family Burkholderiaceae_C; genus Thiomonas_A. The sequence goes on from JAKAXL010000038.1 coordinate 12,473, forward strand.
CGGGGCACGGTGTCGCTGTTGCCGCAGACGCGGCGCCACGCGCTGCTCGCGCAGCTGCTGCGCGTGCGCTCGATCGTGTTCGCGGTGAACAAGCTCGACGCGGTCGACGACGCCCGCGCGGCGTTCGAGGCGGTGCGCGACGCGCTGCTCGAATTCGCGCGCGGCGCCGGCATCGAGCCCGCCGGGGTGATCCCGATCTCGGCGCTGCGCGCCGACAACGTCGCCGTGCGCAGCGAGTGCTGGCCGTGGTGGAGCGGGCCGACGCTGCTGCAGCTGCTCGAAGGTCTGCCGGCCGGCGAGGCGCCGTCCGGCGGCTCGCTGCTGCTGCCGGTGCAATACGTCGCCCGCGGCAGCGACGCGCTGGGCAACCCGCGGCGCGTGCTGTGGGGGCGCGTGGCGCGCGGCGCGCTGCAGGTGGGCAGCAGGGTGCGCGTGCATCCGGGCGCACACGAGGCGCGCGTGGTGGAGCTGTGGCGCGCCGGCGAGCGCGCCGACGAATGCGTGGCCGGGCAGTCGGCCGGACTGGTGCTCGATACCCACCTCGACGTGTCGCGCGGGGACTGGGTCTGCGACGCGCAGCGGCCGCAGCCGGTGGCCAGCGAGTTCGACGCCACGCTGGCCTGGCTGGACGGCGAGGCCGCGGTGGTGGGGCGCAAGTACTGGCTGCGTCATGGACACGCGTGGGTCGCCGCGCGCATCGTGCAGGTGCATGCGCGGCTGGACATCCACAGCCTGCGCCAGGTGCAGGCGCAGACCCTGGGCGCCAACGAGATCGGCCGTGTGCGGGTGCAGGCGCAGGCGCCGCTGCCGCTGGCCGACTACGCCGACAATCGCGCCGCCGGCGCGATGATCGTGGTCGACGCGAACTCGCACCGCACCAGCGGTGCGCTGCTGGTGGGCGCCGCGGCGCGTGCATGATGGGGCGCATCGCCTTCGTCGGTGCCGGGCCCGGCGCGGCCGACCTGCTCACGCTGCGCGCCGCGCGCCTGCTGCAGCAGGCCGACGTCGTGCTGCACGACGCGCTGACCAGCAGCGAGTTGCGCCCGCTGGCGCCGCAGGCGCGCTGGATCGATGTCGGCAAGCGCGGCTTTCGCGCCAGCACGCCGCAGCACGTGATCTGCGCACTGCTGGCGCGGCTCGGGCACGAGCATGGGCTGGTGGTCCGCCTGAAAGGAGGCGACCCCGGTGTGTTCGGGCGCCTCGACGAGGAATTGCAGGCCGTGCGCGAGGCCGGCCTGGAGTTCGAGATCGTGCCCGGGATCAGCGCCGCGCTGGCGGCCGCCGCGCATACGGCGCGCCCGCTGACCCGGCGCGGCCGCGGCCGCAGCGTCGCGCTGTGCACGGCGGTGACCCGCGACGGCCGCGTGCGCGGCGGTCGCAGCTGCGATACCGAGGTCTACTACATGGCAGGGCGCAGGCTCGGCGCGCTGGCGCGCGAGCTGCAGGCGGCCGGCTGGGCGGGCGACACGCCGGTCAGCGTGGTGTCGCGTGCGGGCTGCGACGATGCCCTGCACAGCGACCACGCGCTGGCCGAACTCGGGCGCGCGGCGCTGCTGCATGCGGGCCGTCCCAGCGTGGTCGTGGTCGGCGTGGGGGCCGAGCCGGTGGCGGCCGCATGCGCGGCGAATCCGCAGCCCGGCGCGGCCGCGGTTGCACGCTGAAGGAACTCTTACCCGCTCCGTCTGGAGCCGCGTTCGAGGCCCGGGTAGGCTTGGCGGCTCCCAGCCGAACCTCGCACCGCTCGTCGCCTTGCCCCAGCGCCTTCGTTCCCGTCCTCCTGCCGTCGCGGGACGCGTTTCGCGCGCGCTGGCGGCGCTGCATGCGCACTGGCCGCCGCGCATCGGCAGCGGCAGCCCGCCCGCACGACCCATGTTCTCGCTGAGCTCATGATGCCGCGAACTCCGCTTGTCTCGTCTGCGCCGCGACGCCGCGGCGCCCGCGTCCTGCGGGCAGGGCTGGCGGGAGTGGCGCTGGCGTGCCTGGTCGCCGGGGCGCCGGCCGACGCCGCGCTGCCGCCGCCGGTGTCGTGGAGCGCGGCGCAGCAGCGTGCCTCGGGATTGCGCATCGAGCATCTGCGGCCGGGAGCCTATCGGCGCACGCACGGCGCGCCGGCCTGTCTCGGACTGGCGCCGGCGCGCGATGGCCTGATGCCCGGGCTGCGCGTGGCGGCCGTCGCGGAGTCGGGACGCCCGCTGCAGGCGCTGTGGGTGCCGGCCTCGGCGGTGCTGTTCCATGGCGGGCGCGCCTTCGTGTTCGTGGCCTCGAAGCCGGCACCGGGAGGCGACCGACAGTTCACCGCGCGCATCGCGTCGACCGCCTGGCCGCTGGGCGACGGCTACGTGCAGCCGGGATGGACCGCGCTGGACGTGGTGGTGGGCGGAGCCGGCTTGCTGCTGACACCGCCGCCGGAGGCCCACACCCTTCCGCCAGCGGGGGCCACCGACGAGAGGGATGCCGGCTGATGGCACGCCCCCGCGGCCTGCAGGCGGCGCTGGTCGCCGCCAGCGTGAGGCATCGCGGCATGGTCGCCGCGCTGGCGGTGCTGTTCGCGTTGCTGGCGCTGCTGGCGGCGAGCCGGGCCGCCACCGACGTGCTTCCGGAATTCGCGCCGAAGGTGGTGAAGGTACAGACCCGCGCGCCGGGAATGAGCCCCGAGCAGGTCGAGTTGCTCGTGACCGATCCGCTGGAGGCCGCCGCCGGCGGCCTGCTGGGGGTGCGCCGGGTGCTGTCGCGCAGCACCCCGGGGCTGTCGGTGCTGAGCATCCGCTTCGGCGGCACGGCCTCCCTGCAGGCCGACCGCTGGCGCGTGGCGCAGCGCCTGGCGGGCGTGCGCCTGCCGGCGGGGGCCGCACGCCCGCGGCTGACCCCGTTGAGCTCGTCGACGGGGACCGTGCTGATCGTCGGGCTGACCTCGCCGCGGCTGAGCCTGATGCGCCTGCGCACGATCGCGCGCTGGCAGATGCAGCCGCAGCTGCTGGCCGTTCCGGGGGTGTCGGACGTGCTGGTGTTCGGTGGCCGGGCGCGTGCGTTGCAGGTGCAGGTGCGAAGCGAGGCGCTGCGCCGCTTCGGCGTCGGGCTGGACGAGGTGCGGGTGGCCACGCGGCGTGCCATCGGCATGCTCGGCGCCGGATTCATCGATACCTCGCAGCAGCGGGTGCTGTTGCAGACCGAGGGCCTGCGCGCCGACGCGCGCGCGCTGGCCGGGGCGGTACTGCGCAGCACGCCGCAGGGGCCGGTCACGCTGGGTGACGTGGCGCGCGTGGCCTTCGCGCCGTTGCCCGCGGTGGGCGCGGCCAGCGTGCGCGGCCATCCCGGCGTGGTGCTGGTGGTCGGCGCGCAGTACGGCGCCAACACGCTGCGCGTGACCCGCGGCGTGGAGCAGGCGCTGGCCCGCCTGCAGCCGATGCTGCGCGAGCAGGGCGTGGTGCTGCACCGCACCTTGTTCAAGCCGGCGGACTTCATTCACCTGGCGATGCGCAATCTGACGAGTTCGCTGCTGCTGGGAGGCTTGCTGGTGGTGCTGGTGATCGCGCTGGCGCTGCTCGACTGGCGCGCCGCGCTGGTCTCCAGCCTGGCCATTGCGCTGTCGCTGCTGGCGGCGGTGGCGGTGCTCGCGACGCTGCACGTGAGCCTGAACGTGATGACCCTGGGGGGGCTGGCGATCGCCATCGGACTGGTGGTGGACGACGCCGTGATCGACGTCGAGAACGTGCTGCGCAGGCTGCGCGACAACCGCGCGAGCGCGCACCCGCTGCCGGTGCCGCAGGTGGTGCTGCGGGCCTGCCTGGAGGTGCGCGCGGCGGTGGTCTACGCCACCGCCGCGGTGCTGCTGGTGGTGCTCCCGGTGCTGTTCGTGCGCGGACTCGCGGGGCGGCTGTTCGCGCCGCTGGTGCAGGCCTATGCCGTGGCCGTGCTGGCCTCGCTGGGGGTGGCGCTGACGCTGACGCCGGCGCTGTGCGCGCTGCTGCTGGTGCGCGACCGCGCGGCCTCGCACACGCCGGCGCCGGTGCGCTTCGCGCAGCGCCACTACGCCGCGCTGCAGCAGCGGCTGCTCGGGCGCTGGCGCGGCACGGCGCTGTTGTGCGTGCTGCTGACGGGGGCCGGCGCGTGGGCGGCCTCGGACGTCGGCGCCAGCTTCCTGCCGCCGCTGCGCGAAGGCCAGTACGTGGTGCACATGCACCTGGCGCCGGGCGCCTCGCTGCGGGCTTCGCTGGCCATGGGGGCACGCGTGGGGGCGGCGCTGCAGCGCCTGCCCGAGGTGCGCGTGGTGGCGCAGCATTCGGGGCGCGCCGGCTTGTCGCCCGACGCCTCGGGCACCGAGAGCAGCGAGATCGAGGTCACGCTCAAGCCGCGCGCCGACCCGGTGCGCGCGCTGCAGGAGATCCGCGAGGTGCTGTCGCGCTTCGCCGGCGCGACCTTCCGGGTCAACAGCTTCTTCGGCGAGCGCCTGGACGAGACCGTGGCCGGCGGCAGCGATGCGCCGCTGGTGGTCGACGTCACCGGCAATCGGCTCGACGTGATCGCCGCCACCGCGCAGCGCGTGGCCGGCGTGCTGGCGGCGCTGCCGACGGCCACAGGGGTGCAGGTGGTGGCGCCGCCGGGCGTGCCGCAGCTCGAGCTGCGGCTGCGCGAGCGCGCGCTGCGGCGCTGGGGGCTGCAGGCGCTGAGCGTGCTGCGCACCGTGCAGACGGCGCTCGCCGGGGCCGAGGTCGGCAACGTGTACCGCGGCGCCGTGCCGGTACCGGTGCGGGTGGTGCTGCAGCGCTCGCAGCGCGACAACCCGCAGGCCGTGGGCGAGTTGCCGGTGCTGACCCCGCATGACGGCTTCGTGCCGCTGCGCGAGCTGGTGTCGATGCGCCTGGTCAGCGGCCCGGGGCGCATCGAGCATGTGGACGGCCAGCGCACGCAGCGGATCCTGGCGGCGAGCACTTCGTCGGACCTGGCCGGATTCGTGCGCCGCGCCGAGCGGGCGCTGCGCCGCCGCGTGCATGTGCCCGACGGCGTCGTGCTGAGCTTCCACGGCGAGGCCGAGCAGCGCGCCGCCTCGATGCGGCGCATCGCCATCGGCTCCGCGCTGGCGGCGGCGGCGCTGCTGCTGCTGCTGGCGATGGCGCTGCGCAGTGCACGTCAGGTGCTGCTGGTGCTGGCCGGGCTGCCGATGGCGTGGGCCGGCGGCGTGCTGGCGATCTGGTGCAGCGGCGGCGCGTTTTCCATCGGCGCCGTGGTCGGCATGCTGGCGTTGATGGGAGTCAGCCTGCGCAACGCCATCCTGGTGTTCGCGCATGCGCGTCAGCTGGTGCGCGGGCAGGGCCTGCCGTGGGACGCCGACACCGTGCTGCGCGCCTTCTCCGACCGGCTGGCGGCGATCGTCATGACCACGCTGGTCACGGCGCTGGGGGTGCTGCCGCTGGCGCTCGGGATGCACGCGCCCGGCCGCGAGATCGACGGACCGATGGCGCTGGTGCTGCTCGGCGGCCTGGCCAGTGCGCTGCTGTTCAACCTGTTCGCGCTGCCCCAGCTGGCGCTGCGCTTCGCGCGCGTGGGCGACGCGCCGGCTTGACGACGCAGCCCGCGGACGCCGTGCGTGCCGAGGCGGCCGGGCTCAGGCCATCGAGCACGCCGAGGCCGAGCCGCTCCAGTCGGCCAGCGAGCCCGACAGGTCGGCGCCGCGACGGATGGCCGTCATCTCGGCGACGATGCTCAGCGCGATCTCCGGCGGGGTCAAGCCGCCCAGGCGCAAACCCACCGGGCCGTGCAGGCGCGCGGCCTGCTCGGCGCTGACGTCGAACTCGAGCAGGCGCTGGCGCCGGCGCTCGTTGTTCGGGCGCGAGCCCAGCGCACCGACGTAGAAGGCCGGCGTGCGCAGCGCCTCCATCAGCGCCAGGTCGTCGAGCTTGGGGTCGTGGGTCAGTGCGACCACCGCGGTGGAGTCGTCCGCGCGCATCGCCAGCACCTCGTCGTCGGGCATGCGCGTGGACAGCGTCACCTGCGGCAGCTCGCTCCAGCCCTCGTGGTATTCGGTGCGCGGCTCGCACACCGTGACCCGGTAATCCAGCATCAGCGCCATCGACGCCAGGTAGCGCGACAACTGGCCGCCGCCGATGATCAACAGGCGCAGCCGCGGCCCGTGCACGGTGCGCAGCGTATGCCCGTCGAACTGCACCTGCTCGCCGCCGACGGCGCGTTGCAGGCGCACCATGCCGCTGTCCATGTCGAGGCTGCGCTGCACCCGCTCGGCGGCGCCGATGCGCTGCAGCAGTTCGTCCAGCGCCGAGTCCTCGCCCAGCGGCTCCAGCACCACCTGCACGCTGCCGCCGCAGGGCAGCCCGAAGCGGCGGACCTCGTCGGCGGTGCTGCCGTAGATCGTCGATTCGGGGCGGCGCAGCGCCAGCTCGCCGGCGGCCACGCGCCGGATCAGGTCGTCCTCGATGCAGCCGCCGGACACCGATCCGGCCACCTGGCCGTCGTCACGGATGACCATCAGCGAGCCCGGCGGGCGCGGTGCCGAACCCCAGGTGCGCACGACCGTGCCCAGCACCACGCGATTGCCGCCCTGCAGCCATTGCAGCGCGGTGCGCAGCACCTCGATGTCGATGCCGTTCATGGTCGTGGACTCCATGCCGGGTTGTGGATGCCCCGTCTGCGCAGCGTGCCGGCGCGGCGGCCTCAGCCGTCGCGGCGCCGGCCGAACAGGCCGGCCAGCCAGTTCCTGAACAGCGCCCACAGGATGGCCAGGCCGTTGAGCTCGCGCGGCGCCCGGGGCGGCGTGGCGCCCGGCGCCGTCGCGGGTGCCGCGGCGGCAGCGGCTGCGGCCGGCGGCGCCTGCGCCCCGTCCTGCGCCGCCGGCTGCAGCTGCGCCTGCGGCAAGTGCTGCGCCGTGCTGCCGAAATGCTCGACGAACTGGGCCAGCAGCATTTCCGAAACCTGCACCATCATGCGCGCGCCGAACTGTGCGAACTTGCCGGTCACCTGTACGGTCGCGTCGCCGTGCAGCGTGGCCCGCGCCGGATCGTCGGCGACGGGCTCGATGGTCGCGTGCAGTTCCATCGAGGCCTGCGAGCCGCCCTTGTCGGCGCCCTTGCCGCGCAGGCTCAGACGGCGCGACGCGGGGTCGAGTTCGAGCACCTCGACGGTGCCGCCGAACTGCGCCTGCGCGGGACCGACCTTGACCTTCATCAGGCCCTTGTAGGCGTTCTCCGACTCCTGCTCGGTGATCTGTGCGCCGGGCATGCAGCCTGCCACCGCGCGGATGTCGCACAGCAGCGCCCAGGCACGCTCGGCATCGACCGGCAAGGGGTAGCGCTTGTCGATTTTGACTTCCATGATCTTTCGGAAAGGCGGCGGGCTAGCTCCGTGAACGCACAACCCGCGGCCCTACGCGCTTCGAGCGCCACGTTCCGCTGAGTTATCCACGTGAAGGTTACACGTCTTGCGCAAAGCCTGCATCTGTCGCGCCGCGCGACATCGCCCCGCGCCCGGGGGCGTCCCGCACAGCGGGACACGGCCTCAGGTCCCGGGTGCCATGCCTCCGCCGATGAGTCGCAGGATGTCGGCGTCGTGGGCGCGGGAACGGTCGCGCCTGCGCTCGATGCGCACCCCCACCTCCTCGACGTCGGCGTAGCGTCGCGGCTTGCCCACCGAGACCTGCACCCAGTCGGCGTCGAAGCGCTCCAGCACCTGGTCGGCCAGCCTGGCGGCGAAGGCCTCGAGCAGGCGCTGGCCGTGGTGGTCCAGGTACTGCAGCAGCCAGCGCCGCAGCTCGCTGTAGTCGATGGTGTCGTCGATGCGGTCGGAGCGGCAGGCGTGCAGGCGCGAGCGCGCCACGACCAGGTCGATGGCCAGGGTCTGTGCGCGGTGCAGCTCCTCGTCGCGGATTCCGATCACGGTCTGGCCGCGGAATCCGCGCAGGTACACCGCGTCGAAATCCCCGCTCGGCAGCGGCTGCGCATCGCCGGCAGTCGCGGGCAGGGCACTCAGGGGAAGGGGCATGAAGGTCTCCGGACGATCGGGGCGAGGGGTGAAGGGGTGAACGGGTGCGCGGCGCTGGCGTGCTCAGTGCGCGCCCAGCAGCACGATCTCGCCCTTGCCGCCGCAGGCCAGGTCGCCGCACAGGCGCAGGCCGCGGGGCTCGGGGTCGACGAGCTCGGGCAGGCTGGCCCGCACGTGCCGCGCCAGCAGACGCAGCCAGCTCAGGTCGACTTCGGCGCTGGGGTTGAAGGTGGGGAGCAGGCGCGGCGCCGCGCGCGTCAGCAGCAGGCTGCCGCGGCGCAGGCCCGAGCCCGGCGAGTCGGCGCATTGCGGGGTCACCAGCGTGCCGGCGAGCATGCCGGCGGCGCAGTCGCGCCCGCAGCCGCCGCCGACCAGCACGAGGCCGCGGCGCATGCCCGAGGCGGCGCGGTCGCCGGCGCGCCCGTGCACCACGATCTCGCCGCCGCGCATGCCCTGGCGCGCGTCCCACGGGGCTGCCGCGAGGAAATGCCCGGCGTCGCCGAGCACCCGCAGCCGCCCGCCGCGCATGCCGCCGCCGGCGAAGTCGCCGCAGTCGCCGTCGACCACGATCTCGCCGGCCGTCATGTCGATGCCGAGCAGCGCGCCGGCGTGGCCCTCGATGCGCAGGCAGCCGCCGTCGAGTCCGCGCCCCAGGCCCGGCGGACGCGCGGCGCCGGTGCGCAGCACCAGCAACTGTTCGTGGGCGGCGCCCTCGTCGCGCACCTCGAAATACTCGCCCAGTGCCCGCCCCTCGGGGCCCGGCGCGAGGCGTTCGAGCTGCGCCAGCGGAAGCGCGCACGCGCGCGGCGGGCTCGGAAGCCGCAGGCCCTCGGGCAGGCGCGCGCCCTCGCGCAGCTTGAGCACGCGCGTCATGGCCGGGCCTCCCCCCGGGAGGGGCGCGTGAAGAATGGGAGCGCAGGGGAGTGGTTCACTGCATGATTTCCCGCAGGTGGTAGTGATGCTTGCCCAGCTTGCCGCCGTAGTTGCCGGCGCTGATGCGCAGCACCCCGCCGTCGGCGCCTACCTGGCAGACGGCCTGCATGGCCGCGCGCATGGCCGCGCGCATCGCCGTGTCGTCGACGGCGTCGAACACGATCTCCATCACGGCGCCGACCTGCTCGTCGAGTTCGCCCTGCACGGCGCCGCGCAGCGTGGGGCAGAAGCGGTGGTTGGTCGACGCCGGCAGCTTGGGATAGCGCGAGCCGACCTTCGAGCCGGACCGCACGATGCCGCCGGGGAAGGGCGCGATCACGCCGGCGAGCTCGCGGCAGGCCGCCACCGCCGCCTCGCAGGCATGCAGCGCCTGCGCGCGGCTGCGCGCCAGCACCAGCACGTTGCCGCCGCCGATGCCGCGCAGCACGCCGGTACTCTCCTCGATCAGGAATTCGCCGTCCATCACCGGAATGCGCCAGTAGCGCCGCGACTGCAGGACCTTCGACATCTGCCAGCCGTCGCCGAAATAGCGCAGGTTGCGTCCCAGCGGGATGGGCTCGCTGCCCTCCGGGGCGTCGGCTCCGCTGAACACGGCGGTGGTCGGGCAGGTCAGCAGGCACTGTCCGACGCGCCGCTCGAGCTGCCGGGCCAGTTCGCTGCCGGACACCGCGAACAGCAGCAGCGCCACTCCGGGGCGGCCGTCGGGAGTCTCCTGCGCCGCAAGTTCGCGCTCGATGCCGGCCTCGCAGCCGCAGCCGATCACCGAGGTGGCGAAGCCGCAGGCCGATACCGCGGCCTGGCGCGCCCAGCCGGCGGTGTCGGCGGTGACGAGCACGCGCGCGGCCTTCATGCCGAAGGCCTCGGCGAAGGTGTCGTCGATGAGCACGCCGTCGCGGATCATGGGCTCTTGCGCCTGCAGGCGTGCTGCAGCGGCGCCGGGGCTCCGCATGCGCACAATTCGTCGGTACCGAGCTTGAAGCTGTCGAGTCCGAGGGTCATGTAGCGTCCGAAGTAGTCGTCCAGCTCGCTCTCGATCGTCGGGTCGAATTCCGGCACCGCGGTATGCACGCGTCCCTGCACGCTGCGCACGACGCGCCCGTCGCGCACGATCAGTTCGCCGTCCTTGAACACATGGGTCGGGCGCGCGAACATGGCTTCCACGTCGTCCTGCTCGCGGTAGGCGACGATGTCGGCGACGGCGCCCGGGCCCAGGTGCCCGCGATCGTGCAGACCCAGCGCGCGCGCCGGCGCGGCGCGCGTGATCACGGCGATCTCCGACAGCGAGTACTCGCGCTGCAGCTGGCGCAGCTGGCTATGCGCGCCGACCTCGGCGTGCAGCGTGTCGAGCTGGCGGTTGCGGAAGTCGCGGTCCATCAGCAGGCGGATCAGGTGCGGGTAGCTGGTGAAGGGCGCGCCGTTCGGGTGGTCGGTGGTCAGGAACACCCGCCACGGATCGGCCACGCGCAGGAACAACTCGAGTCCGATGGTCCACTGCAGCGCGTTGACGAACTGCTGGTCGCGGTAGCGGAACGGGACCACGCCGCAGCCGGCGTCGCATTCGATGTCGGTGCAGTTCCACGCCTTCGGATGGGCATGCCGGTGGTTGGCGAACTGCGCCATCGTGTCGCCGGAGGCGGTGATGGTCTGCCCGAACAGGATCTGCCCGACGTCGATGGAGATGTTGGGCAGCCGGTTGACGGCGTCGGCGATGGCCTCGGCGGCCGACGAGAACTTGCGCTCCCCCTCGGTCCCGTAGCTGTGGAACTGGATGTGCGTGATGTGCAGCGGAAGTCCCTCGGCCGCCTCCATCGTGGCCAGCGTGCTGGCCACGTTGCCGGCGACGCCGAGGTTGCTGGCGTGCACGTGCAGCGGATGCGGCAGCCCCAGTTCGTGCACCGCGCGCGCCAGTGCCTGCAGCACCTGGCGCGGGCTGACCCGGTAGTGCGGATGCAGCGCGTCGAAGTCCAGCGCGCGCTGGTTGAACTTGAAGGCCGAGATTCCGCCCGGGTTGACCACCTTGACCGCCAGTGCCTGCGTGTTGCGCACCATCCAGCCGACGTAGTCGGCGATGCGCTGCGGCGCCGCTGCCTGCGACAGCATGCGCAGCAGGTAGTCGTCGTTGCCCAGCATCACGTAGGCGCCCTTGTCGACCATCGGCGTGTCGGCCAGCTCCATGTGCGCCTGGCGCGCGCCCAGCGGCAGCATCGCCGGCTCGAAGCAGGCGGTGTAGCCCATCTCGGCGTAGCGGTAGCCGGTGGCCCAGGTGGTGGGCGTGGCGCGGCCGCAGCCGGCGTGCATCCAGGATCCGTCGGGCAGGCTGGCGCCGGCGCGCGCGTCGAGCAGATGGTCCTCGTCGAGCAGGCCGCGCGCGACGTTGATCTTGCCGCCGCCGATGTGCGTGTGGATGTCCAGCGCGCCCGCCATCACCAGTGCGCCCTCCAGGTCGATGCTGCGGTCCACCACGGCATGCGGCCCGGGGTCGGCGACGATGCGTCCGTCCTGCACGTGCAGGCTGCGCGGCACGCGGTCCAGACCGTGCACGGGGTCGACGAGGCGTGCGTTGTCAAGCCGCAGCATGGACCAGCTCCTGCTGCAGGCGCGCCAGCACCTCGGCCACGCCGGGAAGCGACGCCGGGGCGGGGGCGCCCAGCGGCAATGTCACCACCTGGTCCACGCGGGTCAGCGCGCCGCGCTGCTGCACCCCCGGGGTGGCCACCGGGATGAACACCTCGACCCCCGGCGGCGCGCGCATGTCGGCGCGGCCCAGCACGATGGTCGGGCAGCGCGTGGGCGGCGGCAGGCGAGCGGGATCGAAGGCGCTGATCCACAGCAGCAGGTCGCATTCGTCGTCGGCCAGCAACTCGTCGGCCGTGCGTTGCAGCGGATCGCTGCGCGGCACCCCCTGCGCGAACCGCATGCGCAGCGGGTAGCCGGCCAGCCAGGTGCACACCTGCTGCGCGCTGGCGCCGCCGTCGTCGCCACCCAGCGGCAGCGCGGCCCAGCGCGTGGCGGCGTTGAGATCGACCACCAGGTCGAGCATCGCGCGTACCGCCAGGTCCGCGCCGGGGTGGTCGAGTTCGCCGGCATCCCACAGCAGCACGCCGTAGCGCGCCGCACGCAAGGTGTCGAGCAGCGCGTCGATGCGCGCCATGTCGATGCCCCGCCAGGATGCGGCCTGCAGCGGCGCGCCGGCCAGGCGCGCGCGCAGCAGCCCGAACAGCTCGCCGAGGGACTCGTTCGGACAGTCGATGGCGAGCTCTGCACCGGCGGGCCGAAGCCGCGGCCGGAGGAGAGGGGAGCCGACGATCAGGACCCGCCGGTGCAGTTCGCCAAACAGTCCCTGCCCGGAGTCGTCCAGGCAGCGTTCGAACAGGCGCGGCGCGGCCGCGCCCAGGGTTCCCGCCAGCAGCACCACGTCGGCGCGGTTGCGCAACTCCGACAGCGTGCTCAGCACGGAGCCGCCGCGGCGCAGCGGCAGCAGGTTGCGCAGCTGCGCCGCGCCGTGCATGTGGTCGAGTCGCGCGCCGCTGCGCTCGGCCAGCCGCACCGCGGCGCGCAGGCCGTGGATGTCGCAGCCGAGTCCGGCCAGCAGGGGGCGGCGTGCGCGCGCCAGCAGGCGCGCGGCATGCGCCAGCGCGTCGCCGGGGTCGGCCGGCCGGCCGTCCACGAGGGCGTCGGCGCCGGCGGGCACCGGGAAGAGTGCGCGAGCGCGCTCGCAGCCCTGCGCGGCGACGCTGGCGCGGCCGTCGCGCACGTCCACCCGCAGGTCGTCGCACAGCAGGCTGCAGAAGGGGCAAACCACGTGGTCCAGGCTCATCGATGGGAAGTGCGATCGGTCTACGGCCTCGCTTCGTGCATGTTCCATGCCAGCCCCGCGCCCCCGGGGAGCCGCGGGCGCGGGCCGGCGCGGCGTGGCTTTGTGTTGCATCCGATCGCAGCGCGGCGTGACACAGTGTCACGCCGCGTCGGCCCGCCGTCCGCCCGCACGTGGGCGCGGCGGGGGAACGGCGTGATGGCATGTCCTTTGCTTCAAGCAGACGAAGCCCCTCCACCCCGACCATGATGCGAAGCCTCGATTCCTCTGCGTCCCGTTCCCCCGCTCCGGCAGGCGTTCGCGTGGACGCGCCGGCCCGCCTGCACCTGGGATTTTTCGACCTGCACGGCGGCCTGGGTCGCAGTTTCGGCAGCCTCGGCGTGGCGGTCGAGGGGCTGGGCACCGTGGTGCGCGCGCGTCGCGCGCCGCAACTGCTGGTGCAGGGCGAGCAGGCGGTGCGTGCCCGCGGCGTCGCCGAGGCCCTGCTGCAGGCGGCGGGCATCCGCGGCGGAGCCGAGGTGCTCGTGGAACGGGCACTTCCCGAACATGTCGGGCTCGGCTCCGGAACCCAGCTGACACTGGCCGTGGGAACCGCGCTGGCACGTCTGTTCCAGCTGCCGCTGGATACACGAGGGCTGGCCTTGCTGCTCGACCGCGGGCGTCGCTCGGGAATCGGCATCGGCGCCTTCGACCAGGGAGGCTTCCTGGTCGACGGCGGCCGCGAGCCGACGGGGGGCGGCGTGCCGCCGCTGATCGCGCGGCTGCC
>JAKAXL010000113.1 GCA_021816585.1 Pseudomonadota bacterium
CATGGTGCGTACTCATCGAGCGGCCCTGGGCCTGCACCCCGTCGAGCCAGTAGCGAGGCAGATGCAGGGCCTCCTCGACATGTCGCGCGAACACCTCGCCGATCGGCTTGTCCCCGTTGAGGCAACGGGAAAGGTAGCCGGTCTGACGATCCAGGACTTGCGCCAGCAAGGCTTGCCCGCCTCGACCCGGGAATTGCTCGTCGAGGATTTTTCTCAAGCGTTCCCTGCGGATAAGGCGCAGATTTTCCATGATGGCATGCTATTGACGCGTCAGGGGGCAATCAATACCCTTCGAGAATCGAATCGTCACCCTTTGGAACGTCTCCAGGTCGGCGCAGCATATCCAAGCGCGCATCCGGGCACCAGAGCACCCGCCCGGCGTGCGCGAGCCGCCAAGGCCCTGCACGCGCAAGCAGCTGCCGAGCGTCCCCGACCCTGTCTGCGAGGCCTGAAACCGTGCGCATCGCGGTGATCTCCGACATCCACGGCAACCTGCCCGCCCTGCGGGCCGTGGCCGAGGACATCGCGCGCCGCGGCTGCGACCTGGTGCTCGACTGCGGCGACCTGCTCAGCGGCCCGCTGTGGCCGGCCGAGACCGCTGCCTGGCTGCGCGCGCGCGACTGGCCCACCGTCGCCGGCAACCACGAGCGCCAGTTGCTGGCCTGTGCCGATCGTCCCGGAGAGCGCGCCGACATGCTGGCGCACGCCGCGCTGGACGACACCACGCTGGACTGGCTGCGCGCGCTGCCGCAGACCTTGCGGCCCGTGCCCGGAGTGCTGATGCTGCACGGGCGCCCCGACAGCGACCTCGAATACCTGCTGGAGACGGTGGCGCCCGACGCGGGCCGGCTCGGTGCCCGCATGGCCACGTCCGGGGAGATCGCGCAGCGACTGGCCGGACTCGCGGCATGGCCGCAGCTGCTGCTGTGCGGACACAGCCACCAGCCGCGCGCGCTGCGGGTGGCCGACACGCTGATCGTCAACCCCGGCAGCGTGGGCCTGCCGGCCTTCGACGACGAGCATGGCGGAATGCACCGCATCGAGACCGGAAGCCCGCATGCGCGCTACGCGCTGTGCGAACGCCGCGGCGGCGGCTGGAACGCCGCGCTGGTGGCCTTGCATTACGACTGGGAGGCGGCCGCCCGCCGCGCCGAAAGCCTCGACATGCCCGACTGGGCGCGCTGGCTGCGCAGCGGCCGCGCCTGAATGCGGCGCCGAACGCCGTGGTTCCTGCCGGGCGCGCATCATCGCGCCTCGAGCTCGGCGTGCGTCAGCAGGCGCTCGAAATCCTCCGCGGGCAGCGGCGGCCTGAACCAGTAGCCCTGGTATTGATCGCAGCCGCGCTCGCGCAGGAAGGCCAGTTGCTCGGCTCGCTCCACGCCCTCGGCGACCACCGTCAGGCGCAGCGCGCGGGCCAGTGCGAGGATGGCGTCGACGATCGCGGCGTCGCCCTGGTCGGCCGGCAGGCTGCGGATGAATTCGCGGTCGATCTTCAGGCTGCGCACGGGCAGCCGCTTGAGGTACGCCAGCGACGAATAGCCGGTGCCGAAGTCGTCGATCGACGACTCGACACCCAGGCGCCGCAGGCCTTCCAGCAACTCGGCGACCGCCTCCGACCCCTGCATCAGCACGCTCTCGGTCAACTCGATCTGCAACAGCGCACCAGGGATGCGGTGCCTGTGCAGGGCGCTCGCGACGAGTTCCACCAACGAGCGCCCCTGGAACTGGCGCGCCGAGCAGTTGACCGCCACCGGCACCACGCGAAGCCCCCGGCCCGACCAGCGCGCCTGCTGCGCGCACACGGCTTCGAGGACCCATTCGCCGACCGCGGAGATCAGGCCCATGTCCTCGAGCAGCGGGATGAACACCCCGGGAGGCACCTCGCCATGCCCGGGGCGCGTCCAGCGCAGCAGCGCCTCGGCGCCGACCAGCGCCGCATTCGACACGTCGACCTTCGGCTGGAATCGCAGCTCGAAGGCGCGTTCGCCGACCGCCGCGCGCAGCGCGCCTTCCAGCTCCAGGTGCTGCTCCACCGTGCACGCATCGGTCTCGCCGAAATAGCGCCAGCTCCCCGGAGCCGACTGCTTGGCCTGGAACATCGCCGCATCGGCACGCCTGAGCAGCAACTCGACATCATCGCCATCCCCCGGGCACAGCGCGATGCCTGCCGTCGCCCCGGTGTACACGACATGACCCGCCAGGCGCACCGGCTGTGCCAGCGCACCCAGCAGGCGCTCCGCGGCGCGTGCCGCGGCGGCGGCATCGTCGAGCGGATCGAGCACGACGACGAAGTCGTCGCCGCCCAGCCGCGCCAGCGTGTCCTTCGGCCCCAGCATGCCCAGCAGCCGCGAGGACACCTCGATCAGCAGTCTGTCGCCGAGCTCATGGCCGAGGGATTCATTGACCGTCTTGAAGCGATCGAGATCGATGAACAGCACAGCCAGCATGCCGCCATCGCGGGCGATCCGCTCCACCCCGGCGCGCAGCCGCTCGACCAGCCTGTGGCGATTCGGCAGGCTGGTCAGCGGGTCGTGGCAGGCCAGCCACATCAGACGCCGCCGGCTGTCGCTGGACTCGGTGACGTCGTGGGTGACCAGCACCGCGCCGATGGAACTTCCCAGATCGTCGCGCAGCGGCTCGCTGCTGAGTTGCAGCCGCAGGGTCGAGCCCCCCAGGACGCAGAGCACTTCCCCGTGTGCGGTGCCCTGGCCTTCCAGCGCGCGCCGCAGCGGGTGGCTGGCGTCGTCCAGCGGACGCATGTCCGGATCGTGGAGCACGGCGCGATGGCGCCAGGTGTCTGCCGCAGCGATGCCGTCCGGCGCATAGCCGAGCTGCGCGCACGCGGCGTGGTTGACGTAGCGCAGCCTGCCGAACTCGTCGACGGCGACCACCCCCTCGCGCATCTGCCCCAGCACGGCCCGCAGGAACGCGTGCTCACGCCGGAAGGCATCGGCGCCGGCCAGCCACGCGCTGACGTCCTGCACGAAGGCCACCGCCATGTCGTCGATGCCGGCCTGCTCGCGCACCGGGGAGACGTGCAGGCGAACGCTGAGGTAGCTCCCGTCGCGGCGTCGATAGCGGCGCTGCGCGCAGTAGCTCGCCCAGTCGCGCTGCGCGAAGGCCGCTGTCGCGGCCGAGGCACGCTCCTGCGGATGCACGAGGTCCAGCACGCTGTCCATGGCCAGCAGCTCGCGCTCGGAGTAGCCGAGCATGTCCGCGATCGCCGCATTGGCCAGGAC
Organism: Pseudomonadota bacterium; assembly: GCA_021816585.1. GTDB lineage: Bacteria > Pseudomonadota > Gammaproteobacteria > Burkholderiales > Burkholderiaceae_C > Thiomonas_A. The sequence continues at coordinate 3,240 of JAKAXL010000113.1, forward strand.
GATCCGCCCGCTGCGCCCGAACATCAGCACGCCCAGGCCCGATTCCTCGATGGCGCTGCGCAGGCGTGCCTCGCTTTGCTGCAGCCGGCGCGCCACCGGACGCAGCTGCCACGCCAGCAGCGCCAGCCCGGCAAGTGCCAGCAGCGGCAGCGCGACGGCCACCTCGCGCTGCGCTTCCAGCAAGGAGCCCGGCAGCGAGCCCGGCATGGCGTGCGGACCGGCGAGATCGCGCGCGTGGCGCCCCACCACGGCCAGTGCCAGCACCGCGGTGACATAGCCGCTGAACAGCAGCACGGAAGCCGCCGTGAGCAAGATCCTGCGATCGGCGCGTTCGCGCAGCCCGGCGCGCACCGCGCGCAGCCTGGAGACCCAGGCCAGCACGAGGCCGCAGGCGACGAGCGGCGGGAGCACGCCCGCGACCATGGCGCCGGGCGGGATCATGCCCAGATGCAGCCACACGGCGCGCAGGCCCAGCAGGGCCAGCGATGCCAGCCCGCAGGCCAGCGCGGCCACGTCGACCGCCAGCCATGCCGCGTGCGACCGGCCCCGCAGGGGCCCTCGGGACACCGCAGCGGCGCGCACGGAGTTCAGAACCTGACGAATTCCCCTTCGGCCTGCGCCCCGGCAAGCACGGGGGCAGCGCCCGCGGCCGCGCGGCCCGCCGGCGCACGCTTGGCGCCATGCGCGCGCGATGCGGGACGCGACTGCGTCTGCGCGTCCCCTGCGGTCGACAGCCTGAAGCGGCTCACGCTTTCGAGCAGCTGCTGGGCCTGGGCATTCATCTCCTCGGCCGTGGCCGCCAGTTCCTCCGACGCGGATGCATTTTGCTGGGTCACGCCGTTGAGCTGGCCGACCGCCGCATTGATCTGCTGCATGCCCGTGGACTGCTCGTCGGAGGCGGCGGCGATCTCCTGCACCAGCGAGGACGTGCGGGTGATCGATGGAACCATTTCCCCGAGCACCTGGCCCGCGCGCTCGGCCTGCTTCAGCGAACTGGTCGCGAGATCACCGATCTCCTTGGCGGCCACCTGGCTGCGTTCGGCCAGCTTGCGCACCTCGGCGGCCACCACCGCGAAACCCTTGCCGTGCTCGGCGGCCCGCGCCGCCTCGATGGCCGCGTTCAAGGCCAGCATGTTGGTCTGGTAGGCGATGTCGTCGACCAGCGAGATGCGCTCGGCGATCGCCTGCATCGCCTGCACGGTCTGCGCCACGGCCTGACCGCCTTCGGTCGCCTGCGCGGAGGCCTGCTGCGCGATCGAGTCGGTGACCTTGGCGTTCTCCGAGTTCTGCTTGATCGACGAGGCCGCCTGCTCCAGCGTCGCCGAAGTCTCCTCCACGGAGGCCGCCTGCTCGGTGGTCGCCTGCGAAAGGCTCTGCGACGTCGACGAGACCTGGGTGGATGCCGCCGACAGGTTGTCGGCCGCCGAGCGTACGGTGCTCAGCGTGGCCGTCAGCTTGTGCACCATGTCCGCCATGGCCGCCAGCAGCTGTCCGGTCTCGTCGCGCGTCGTGGCCTCGACACGCACCGTCAGGTCGCCGTCGGCCACGCG
>JAKAXL010000114.1 GCA_021816585.1 Pseudomonadota bacterium
GGTCGCGGTGTAGCCGACGAACTCCTGCAGCCACAGCGGCAGCAGCACCAGCGAGCCGAAGAACATCGCGTAGGCCAGCGCCAGCATGATGGTGCCGAGGGTGAAACTGGGGATCCTGAACAGGCTGAGGTCGACCACCGGATGATCGTCGTGCAGTTCCCAGATCAGGAACAGCACGAAGCACACGAAGGCGCTCACCGCCAGCAGCCGGATGGTGTTGGAGCCGAACCAGTCGAGCTCCTGCCCCTTGTCCAGCATGACCTGCAGCGAGCCGACCCAGACGACCAGCAGCGCCAGGCCCGTCCAGTCGATCGGCAGCTTGCGCACCGGGGTTTCGCGCTTGCGGTAGATGGTCAGCGTGACACTGGCGCAGATCAGCCCCACCGGGACGTTGATGTAGAAGATCCAGGGCCACGAGATGTTGTCGGTGATCCACCCGCCGAGCAGCGGACCGGTGATCGGCGCGACCAGCGTGGTCATCGACCACATCGCCAGCGCCATCCCGGATCGCTCCTGCCGGTAGCTCGACAACAGCAGGGTCTGCGACAACGGGATCATCGGCCCGGCGGCCGCGCCCTGCAGCACGCGGAACAGGATCAGCACCGACAGGCTCGGCGCCTGTCCGCACAGGAACGAGAACAGCGTGAACAGCAGGATGCTGGTGACGAACACCTTCACCGCGCCGAAGCGCTGGGTCACGAAGCCGGTCAGCGGAACCGCGATCGCGTTGGCGACCCCGAACGACGTGATGACCCAGGTGCCCTGCGACGAGCTCACGCCGAGGTCGCCGGCGATCGCCGGCAGCGACACGTTGGCGATCGACGTGTCGAGCACGTTCATGAACGTGGCCAGGCTCAGCGCGATGGTGCCCAGCACCAGCGCGCTGCCCTGCAGCGGCCGCAGGTGATGCTCCACGCCTGGCTGCGGCGTGGCCCCGGCGGCGGCCTCCTCGATGACGACCGTATCGGTCATGACGGGACTCCGTGGCGGCGACGATCAACGACGCGCGGCATGGCCGCGCGGCACCGCAGGCGCCGTGACGTCCGGCAGGCCCACTTCGCGCGCCGGCATGCCGCTGACGTTGGCGGCGATGATGTGCGCGACCAGCGCGTCGGCCTTCGTCCAGTTGGCGGCGTACATGTCGGTGTGCGCCTCGGCCCCGCTGGGTGCGAGTCCGATCACCGGAGCACCGGAATGATCGCGGATGTCCACCGTCACCTCGGTCGACAGCCCGACGCGCAGCGGATGCTCGGCGAGCTGGCGCGGATCGAGGGCGATGCGCACCGGCAGGCGCTGCACCACCTTGATCCAGTTGCCGGTGGCGTTCTGCGCCGGCAGCAGCGCGAAGGCCGAGCCGCTTCCGGCCGAGATTCCCACCACCTTGCCGTGGTAGACGACGTGACTGCCGTAGATGTCGGCGACCACGCTGGCCGGCTGGCCGATGCGCAGATTGCGCAACTGGGTTTCCTTGAAGTTGGCGTCCACCCAGACCTTGTTCAGCGGCACCACGGTCATCAGCGGCACCCCCGGACCCACGCGCTGCCCCAGCTGCACGGTACGCCGCGCCACCAGGCCGCTGACCGGCGCCACGATGTCGGTACGCTCGAGCGCCAGGTAGGCCTCGCGCACGCGAGCCGCCGCCAGGCGCACGGTCGGGTTGTGCGCGAGCACCGTGCCGGCGGTCTGCGCCTCGTTCGCCGCGACCTGCGATCGCGCGGCCTGCACGGCACTTTGTGCGGTGCGCAGCGCGCTGCGCGCGGCCTGCACGGCGATCTGCGACTGGCGCAGTTCCTCGGCGCCGACGGCGCCGGTGCCGGCCAGCCTGCGCCGGCGGCTCAGCGCGTCCTCGGCCTTGGCCAGCTCGGCGCGCGCGGTGGCGACCTCGGTCTGGCGGACCTGCACCTGCGAGCGCAGCGCGGCGGTCTGCGCATAGGTCACGCGCAAGCCGCGGACCGCCTGGCCGAGCTGCGCCTCGGCCTGCTGCAGCGCGACGCGCGCGTCGGCGCCGTCGAGCTGCACCAGGGTCTGGCCGGCGCGCACGACCTGCGTGTCGTCGGCGTCGATCGCGGTGACCGTGCCGCCGACCTGCGGCGTGACCTGCACGAGGTCGCCGTTGACGTAGGCGTCGTCGGTGTTGACCTCGCGGGTCGACAGCCAGTATTCATAGCCTCCATACACCACGCCCAGCACGACGAAGGTGCCGATGGCGGCCAGCATCAGCTTGCGCCGGCGCGCGGCCTTGGCGTCGGATTCGCCGTTCGGGGTCGGATTCGGGGATTGCGGATTGGCGCTCATGCAAAGCTCCGTGGGATTCCTGGTTTTGTTCGGGGTATTCGGGGTCTTCGGGACTCAGCGGGCCTTCGCGGACACGGGGACCGCGGCGGCCGGCGCGCCGGCTTCGGCCGCGGCGCCATAGCCGCCGCCGAGCGCGCGGATCAGCGCGACATCGTCGACCAAGGCCTGGGTCTTGAGCTGCGCGCCGAGCTGGCGCAGCTGCAGCACCGGCTCCTGCGTCTGCAGCACCATCAGCTCGTTGCCCAGGCCGGCGTCGAAGCGCTCGCGCGCCAGCCGGTGCGCCTGGCCGGCCAGGCGCAGCGCCTGCCGCTGCGCGTGGATCTGCGCCTGCGCCGAGCGGCGCTGCGCGACGGCGTCGGCGACCTCGCGCACCGCACCGACCAGGGTCGCGTTGTACTCGTCGATCGCGGCGTCGGCGCCGGCGTCGCGCGCCCGCAGATTGGCGCGCAGCGCACCGCCTTCGAAGATCGGCAGGTCGACCGCCGGCCCCACGCCCCAGGCGCGGCTGCCGGCGGCGAGGAACTGGCTGAAGCCCAGCGAGGTGAATCCGACGAAGGCCGACAGGTTGATGTCGGGGTAGAAGCTGGCGCGCGCCTCGTCGACCGAGGCCAGCGCGCTCTGCACCTGCCAGCGCGCCGCGACGACGTCGGCGCGACGCCCGATCAGGCTCGCCGGCAGGCTGCGCGGCAGCTGCGGCAGCGGCACCTGGCGCAGCTGCGGATGCAGTCCGGCGGTGGCCTGCGGCCCGGCGCCGATCAGTGCCGCCAGCGCATCCCGCGCTTGTTGCTGCGCCTGCAGGTTGGCCTCCAGGCTGACGCGCAACTGCGGGATCTGCGCCTGCGCCTGGCGCTGCTGCAAGGTGTTGTCGAGCCCGACGCGGGCGCGTTCGCCGACCAGCCGGGCGATGGTCTCGCGCTGCGCGAGGCTGTCACGCAGCACCCGCTCCTGCTCCACCAGCCCGGCCAGCCGGAAATACTCGGCGGCGACGTCGGAGGTGATCAGCACGCGGGCGGCCTGCGCCTGCGCCTGCGCGGCGCGCGCCTGCCCGACCGCGGCGCGCAGGCGCGCGCGGTTGCGCCCGAAGAAGTCCAGTTCCCAGCTGCCCTGCAGCGCGAGCTGGTTCTCCGTGTAGATGCTTCCGCCCAGCGGCGGCGGGTAGATGTCATTGGCACTGAAGCGCTCGCGCGTCGACGACAGTGCGGCGCCGACATGCGGCAGCAGCGCGCTGCGGGCGACGCCGGTCGCGGCCTGGGCCTCGCGCTCGCGCGCCTGCGCCTGCTGCAATCCGGGGCTGCCGGCCAGCGCCTGCTGCTCCAGGCGGTCCAGCCCGGCGTCGCCGAAGCGCTTCCACCAGTCCTGCGTGGGGAAGTCCGCGGCGCCGGCCTGCAGCCCGAGTTGCTGCGCGCCGATCAGGTGGGCGCGCGGCGTGCTGGAACCGGGCGAGGCGCAGCCGCCGAGCACGGCGACCAGCCCGGCCAGCGCGGCCAGGCGCCAGGCCGGGCGTGCCGCGCGGCGCGCCGGTGATGCGGGGGGATGCAACAGAGGCTTGAGGTTCATGATTGCGGGGGGTCGGAAGATGCGCCGGCATCGCAGCAGGCGCTGCCATTGCTCACGAATCGCTGAAGCAGGCCGAGCAGGTCGCGGAATTCGCCGTCGGTGAATCCGCGCAGCTGGCCGTTCATCACGTCGGCCAGGCGGTGCGGGATGCGCGCGGCGACCTCCTGGCCGCGCTCCGTCAGGTGCACATGCACGACACGCCGGTCCTGCGTGCTGCGGGTGCGTTGCAGCAGGCCCTTGGCCTCCAGGCGGTCGAGCATGCGGGTCATCGCGCCGGCGTCGATTCCGGCCTCGCGCGCGCATGCGGCCACGGTGTCGGCCTTGCAGCGGCTGATCAGCCACAACGGGCCCCACTGCATGCCGGTGAGGTCGAGTTCCTGCATGTGCAGGTCGAGGTTGCGCTGCAGGGTCTGGTAGGCCTGCTTGATCCAGTAGCCCACCGACTGCTCGCTGGAGTAGTTCGACCCGTCATAGAAACGCCGGGGAGCCTCCCCCGGAGTCGGCGCGGGGGTGGACGTCGTGCTGGATTTCATGCCTGGAATATTAATTGCCCAGGCAACTATTGCAGCGACATTTACCTATTAACCATCTCAAAAGTGTGGCTTTACGGCGACGCGTTGCGCGTCACCAGTCCTGCACCGAGAACAGCTTGCGGTGCTCGCGGATCGCGTAGCGGTCGGTCATGCCGGCAATGTAGTCGGCGATGGCGCGCAGTTGGCGCCGCTCGTGCTGGTATTCCGTGGGCAGCAGGCGCGGATCGTC
>JAKAXL010000039.1 GCA_021816585.1 Pseudomonadota bacterium
AGACCTGATCGCTCTCACCGAAAGGACTTCGATGGCTACGCTCGTGCTGGTTCATGGCGCCTGGGGTGGCGCGCACGGTTTCCGGCACGTGCGCAAGCTGCTGCGCGCCGAGGGGCATGAAGTGTTCACGCCCAGCCTCACCGGAATCGGGGAACGCGTCCATCTGGCGCATGCGCTGGTCGACCTCGGCACCCACATCCGCGACGTGGTCCACCACGTGCTCTACGAGGACCTGGACCAGATCACGCTGGTGGGCTTTTCCTACGGGGGCTTCGTGGTGACCGGCGCGCTGGAGCACATCGCCGAACGCGTCAGGCACCTGGTCTACCTCGACGCCTTCGTCCCGGGAAACGGCGACTCGGTGGCGAGCCTGGTTCGCGGCGAAGGCCGCCGCAGGATCGAGCTCGGGGAGAACTGGCAGGTCGAAGGCCCGGTGCGCGCCTACGACAGCCCGGCGGAGGCGCAGTGGATGGGCGCGCGCCGCACCGCGCACCCGGCGCGCTGCTTCACCGAGCCCGTCCACCTGGCGCGCGATCTCGAGACCTTCCCCTTCACCAGAACCTACATCAAGGCCACGCGCTCGCCGGAAGGCGACCTCGGCGACGCGGCGTTCCGGCGCGCCGCGCGCCACGCCAGCGCCTCGCCCGCGTGGAACTACTTCGAGATCGACAGCAACCACATGGTCGCGAGCAACAAGCCGGCGGAAACGGCCCGCCTGCTGGCGCGCGTCGCGAGCGGCGGCTAGGTCAGGCCCATGCGAGCGCGAACACGCGCCAGCCGAAGCGCTGCTGAAGGTAGCCCCAGATGCCGTAGGGTGCGAGCAGCATGACCGCGGCGGCGACCGCGCCCTCGCACATCGCGAACCATTCGCCGCGGCCCTGGAAGGCCGAGCGAAGCACGTAGTAGAGGAACGTCCCCAGGAACGGACCTTCCAGCGTGCCGACGCCGCCGACGATGACGATGAACAGAATGCGGATCTGCCACGTCAGGTCGAAGGCTCCGACGGGGTCGACGTACAGCACCGACAGGTAGTAGATCCCGCCGGCGAGTCCGCAGATGCCGGCGGACATCAGGAACGCCGCGAGGCGGTTGCGCCGGATCGACACTCCGACCCCCGCGGCGGCCCGCTCGTCGTCGCGGATCGCCATCAACGCCAGGCCGAAGCGTGCCCGCAGCAACAGGAACATCCCGAGCAGCGTGGCGATGGACAGTGCCGCGGCGAGCCACAGGACGACATGGTTCAGCGTCGAAGGGTCCACCGCGGAGGGGTCGAGGATGAGGCCGCGCGATCCGCCGGCAAGCTGCCATTGGCCGAAGAACAGACGCAGGCAGTCGGCCAGGACCCAGATGCCGATCGAGAAATACGCATCCCGCAATCCGTTGAGCAACCCGGCCATGAACAGCGCGACCAGCATCGCGCCGCCGGCGCTGGCGGCGAGCGCGAGATAGGGCGACAGGCCGAGGTGATTGGTGACGATGAACAGTGCATAGGCGCCGACGCCGATGAACGCCTGGTGCCCGAAGGACAGCAGGCCGGTGTAGCCGCACAACAGGTTCCAGCCCTGTGCCATCGCGAACACCAGCAGGACTTCCATGAGTTTGCGGGGATCTCCCGCGATCGAGCCCAGGCCCGCGACCACGAGCACGCCCAGGGCCGCGGGGGCCAGCATCTTGTTCGGGCTCATCGCCTTCTCCACGCGAGGGTTGCCGGCAGGCGAATCTGGCGCGCCAGCAGCACGGCGAAGAAGGCGATGTGCTGGAACAGCGCGCCGGCGTCGGAGTCGATGGACAGTCCGACGACCTGCACGAGCCCGAGTCCGAGTCCGGCGAAGAACGATCCGCGCAGCGACCCCAGTCCGCCGATGATCACCACCTCGAACGACAGCAGCAGGCGCGTCACGCCGGCATACGGGGAGAAGGAGCTCTGCATCGCCAGCAGGAGCCCGGCGAGCGCCGAAAGCGCCACCGAGACACCCATCGCCAGGCTGTACAGGCCGCGTCGACTGAATCCCAGGGTCTGCACGATCTCGAAGTCGTCGGCGGCGGCGCGGAAGGCCCGGCCGAGCGTCGTGCGCGTGAGCAGCAGGTGCATGCCGGCGAACACGACCACGGCGCACCCGAAAATGATCAGGGGCAGGATGCCGACGGGGACCCCGAACAGTTCCACGCTGCGCTCCTGGATCGCGCCCAGCGTGATCGAGCGGATGCCGACCCCGAAGACGCTCGCCAGGGCGTTGCGGATGACGATGGACAACCCCATGGTGACGACCATCGCCGGAACCGGGTTCGGTCCGACCAGCCGGTTGAGCAGCAGCGACTGCATGAGCCAGCCGAGCGCGAAGGCGCAGAGGACGACGATGGGCACGATCGTGATCAGCGGCAGCGGCGTGTGCGCCAGCAGCGTCGCCCCCAGGTACGCCGCGAGCACGATGAACTCGCCATGCGCGATGTTGACCACGCGCATGATGCCGAAGCTGAAGGCCAGGCCGAGGCCGAACACCCCGTACAGGCCCCCGAGCATCAGGCCGTTCAGGACAAGTGCCACGAGGCTCACGATGCGTCGTCTCCGAAGTAGGCGTTGCGGATGTCCGCCATCGGCAGTTGCGCGGCGGCGCCCTGCAGCGTGACCCGGCCCTTGAGCAGGCAAACCACGCGGTTCGCCGCCGCGCAGGCCCGCGCGACGTCCTGCTCGACGAGCACGATGCCGATGCCGGTGTCGCGGATCCGCGCGAAGCTGGCGTAGATGTCGTCCACCACCTTGGGGGCCAGGCCGAGCGAGAGCTCGTCGCAGAGCAGCAGCCGCGGATTGCTCAGCAGCGCGCGCGCGATCGCGACCATCTGCTGCTGACCGCCCGAGATCTGCGTGGCCAGGCGGTGCCGGAAATCGCGGATCGCGGGAAACAGTTCCAGCACGGACTGCAGGCTCCAGGGGCCGGAGCGCGCATGCGCCTGGCCGAGCAGCAGGTTGTCCTGCACGCTCAGCGAGGAGAACAGCCGCCGCCCCTCCGGCACGAGCGCGACGCCGCGACGGGCCACCGCGTCGCAGCGCATCGCGGTGGTGTCCAGGCCGGCGAATTCGATGCGTCCCCGTCTGGCCCTGTTCAACCCGATGATGGTGCGAAGGATGGTCGTCTTGCCGGCACCGTTGGCGCCGATCAGGGCCACCGTTTCCCCCTCGTCGACCTGGAGGGAGAGATCGAACACGGCCTGCAAGTCACCGTGGAACACGTCGATCCCCTCAAGTCGTAGCAAGGTCATCGATGGACTTTCCGAGATAGATCTGCTGCACCAGGCTCGATGCCATGACCTCGCGCGGAGGACCCAGCGCGACGCGGGCGCCGAAGTGCAGCACCATGATGTGGTCGGCCACGGCCATCAGCGCGTGCGCGATGTGCTCGACCCAGATGATCCCCAGCGCGGGCTTGAGTCGACGCACGAGTTCGACGAGCAGTTCCACCTCGCGTTCGGTCAGGCCGCCGGCGATTTCGTCGAGCAGCAACACCTTGCTTCCCACGCTGACGGCCTTGGCCAGTTCCAGGCGCTTGCGGTCCAGCAGCGTCAGGCTGCCGGCGATGCGACCGGGTCGCTCCGCGAGCCCGACCATCTCGAGGATCTCCAGCGTCCGGTCGCGCGCCGTACCCGCCTGGCGGGAGCCGTGCATCACGCCGACCAGCACGTTGTCGAAGACGGACAGCGCGTGGAACGGCCTGGGAATCTGGCTGGCGCGGCCGAGCCCGAGGCGGGCCCGGCGGTATTGCGCCACGCGCGTGACGTCCTGGCCGTCCAGCCTGACGGTTCCGGCGTTCGGGGCCACCGAGCCGTCGAGCAGATTGAACAGCGTGCTCTTGCCCGCTCCGTTCGGTCCGATCAACCCCAGGCACTGGCCGCGCGCCAGCGTGAAATCGACCCGGTCGACCACGGTGATCGCGCCGTAGCGCTTTTCCAGACCGGCAACCTCCAGCACCGGATTCATCGCAGTCCGCGCCGCGCCGGGGCTTCAGCGAAGCTGGGACAGCAGCATGAACTGGTCCTGCACCTTGAAGACCGAGGACGGCGGCGCATAGGTGACGAGGAGTTCGTACTTGTACGGTCCCTTCCTGGCCAGGCGCCACTGCCCCGCGACCAGCGGGGTCTTCGCGATGCCGGGGATCGGGGCATGCCGGAAGTCGACCTTGCCGATCACGGTCTGCAGGTCGGTTTCGGCCAGGGCCTTGCGCACGGCCTCGCGGTCCAGCGGATCTCCCGACGTGCGCAGCGCATGGACCGCGATCTCCCAGGCGGCGTGCGTGTAGCCGAGCGCCGGTGTCCACTGCTTGCCCTCGGCGTGTTCCCAGGCCAGCGCCAGCGCATGCGCCGACTGTCCCGTGAGGCTCGAGGTGTAGGGCAGCCGAGGTGTCCACCAGATCTCGGTGGATACGCCGTTGCCGCGGTCTCCGAGGGCGTCGACGCCGGCAGGGAACAGGAATGCCCCGGCCACCGTGACCACCTCCGGCTTGTACCGGCTCTGCGCGGCCTGTCGCCAGAAGAGCGCGAAATGGCTGGGAAACATGAATCCGGTCACGGTCTGTGCGTGCCCGCTCTTGAATTTGGAGATCTGGCCGGAGAAGTCGTCGGTGTCCACCTTGAACAGCCCACCGTCGACGATGTCGTAATGGGCGGCCTTCAGGTAATGCGGCATCCCGTGCGTGGGATCGGCGAAGCCCCTGGCTGCGGGCTGGTCGAGATAGAAGGTGCCGACTTCGTTGTCGAGTTTCGCCCGCACGGGCTTCCACATGCCGAGGTAGGCCTGGATGATGTCCGAGGTCTCGAACATGAAATGGAAGGTCCACGGCATGCCGTGGTTGGCATAGGCCTTCGGCCCGCCGCGGAGTTCGAGCAGCGCATCCGACGGGAACAGCGTCGAGATCATCGGCACGCGATTCGCCACGGCCATCTCGCCGGCGCCGATGGCGGCCAGCGCCTCGGTGGTGACCAGCATGTCGACGCGCTGCTGGGTCATGAGGTCGATGGCCACACGCGTGGCCACGTTGATCGAGCTCTGGCTGTCGCGCACGAAGATGTCGACCGCGTAGCGCCGCTTTCCGATCTGCAGTCCCCCGCGGAAGATCCTGTCGAGCTGGCCCTTGACGAACGCGGTCGCCTCGCCGAACTCGGCACCCGGACCCGACAGCGCGGCCACCCAGCCGATGCGCAAGGTCGCGGCGCCCGCGGCGAACGCTGCCGGGTAGTGCAGCGTGAGCGCGGTCGCGCCGACTGCTGTCGCCACGCCCTTCACCACGCCCCTGCGTGAAACCGGCAAGGCTGCCGGCGCGACCGTGTTCCGATCCTTCCTGGTGTTCATGTCGTCTCCTTCGGGTGCTTCGGAAGTTCGCTTTGCGCGACCCCGATCGCTGGTTTGCTGGCAAACATAGCAGGGCCTCCGAAGTTGGTCAAACGATTGACCAAAACGATTGGCCTGCTCAACAATGCAGCCTTGCTCCCCGGTGCGGCGGGGCCCCGGGCAGGTCTTGCAAGCGCCGGGGCTCACGCGAAGCCGACCGGAGCTTTCCAGGCCGGGAGCGACCCGCGGGGCAGCTCTCGATCATTCCAGGCAAGGAGACCGAACGACATGGCCGCAGACCAGATCTGGCAGTGGGACGCAGCAGCGACCGCCAACGCGATACGCGCGCGTCGGATATCCAGCCGCGAAGCGACGCAGGCCGCGCTCGCACGGCTGCAGGCGGTGAACCCCGCGATCAACGCGGTCGTCGACTTGCTCGAGCGCAGTGCACTGGACGCGGCGGACCGCGCCGACGAGATGCTGGCTCGCGGCGACGAGCTCGGGCCGCTGCACGGCGTGCCGGTGACCACGAAGATGAACGTGGACCTGGCGGGCCGTGCCACGACCAATGGACTGGTGTCGATGAAGGATGCCATCGCCACCGCCGACAGCGCCCCGGTGGCCAACCTGCGGCACGCCGGCGCGGTCGTCATCGGACGTACCAACGTGCCGGCCTTCTGCTACCGATGGTTCACGGACAACGACCTGCACGGGCTCACCAGGAACCCCTGGGGGCGGGACCTGTCGCCGGGTGGATCCAGCGGAGGGGCCGGTGCGGCGCTGGCCGCGGGCATCGGCGCCATCGCCCACGGCAACGACATCGCGGGCTCCGTTCGTCTGCCCGCGAGCGCCTGTGGCGTGTACGGCCTGCGCCCCACGATCGGACGCGTGCCTAGCTACAATCCTGCGTCACGAATGGAATACCCGATGTGCGCGCAGGTCGGAGCCACGGAAGGGGTCCTGGCACGTTCGGTACGCGACCTGGAACTCGGGCTGCGCGCGCTCGAACGGCGTGACCACCGCGACCCTCGCCAGGCCCCCGCGCCGCTGCCCGACATGCGGCTGCAGCAACCCTGTCGTGTTGCGCTCTACACCGGCGAAGCGCAGGGATGGACCCACCCGGAGGTCGCGGCGGCTACGCGCAAGGCCGCGCAATGGCTTGCCGATGCGGGATATGCGGTCGAGGAATTCGCGGCCCCTCGCTTCGCCGAGATGGCCGATCTCTGGATGACGATGCTGTACGCGGAAAGTTCGGGTGCCACGCGCGACCTCCTTCTCAGCCTCGGCGGCGATGGCTTTCGGCGCGCGACGCTGGACACGGTGGCCAACCTTCCCACGATGAGCGCGCCCGAGTTGCAGCAGGCCTGGGGCACGCGACTGACGATCCTGCGCGAGTGGTCGGAGTTCCTCGAGAACTATCCGCTGCTGCTGGTTCCCACCTCGTTCCAGCCCTGCTTCTCGCTGAACCACGACCTCGACGGCGAGGACGCCGTGAAGCAGATCCTGCAAGCCTACCGGCCGCTCACGGCGATCGCCGGCCTGGGATTGCCCGGTCTTTCGGCGCCCGCCGGCTTCGCGACGAACGGCGGACCGATCGGCGTGCAACTCGTGGCCGGGCGCTTCATGGAGCAACGCTGCCTGTCGGCCGCGGCAGTCATCGAACAGCGGACCGGCCCGGCCCTGCCCATCGACCCCTTCGCGCCGCCCGCGGGCACGCGGGACGGGGCGACACGAAGATCCACGCATTGATCGATCGCATGCCTTCCACCAAGAGCGCCCCGCGCCCGAAGAGCGACGGCCGTCGCGAGCAGATCATCGATGCCGCGCTGAAACTCATGATCTCGGAGGGGCTCTACCAGGCCACGACACGCAAGATCGCGGCGGCGGCGCAAGTCAACGTCGCGACCTTGCACTACCACTTCCACGACAAGGAGGAGATCCTTCTCAAGGTCATGGAGCAGCTGGTAGCCAACTACCGCAGGAACCTGGCCCGGCAATTCTCGACGGAGCAGCACCTGCTGCAGCGCATCGCCGAGCTGCTGTACTTCATCTGGAGCGAGATCGAGAGCGCGCCCGGAGAGCAGTTGCTGCTTCAGGAGATGACGATCTTTCTGCTGCGCAACCCCGAGACGGAACCGATGGCTCGTGAAAAGGACCGGGTGTTCCTGTCGCTGTACGTGGACGCCTTGATGGCCTCGACGGATGTGACGGAGGCCGACCGCCCCTTTATCGTCGAGCTGGCCAACTTCGCCTACACGTGCAACATCGGCATCTTCAACCAATGGCTGGCCACCCGCGATACGCCGGGCCTGCTGCGCACGCTGGCCAATCTGGTCGCCGCCGCACAGGCGGCGGCCCGTGATCGCAGTTTCGGCGCCGTGCCCAGGTAGGCTCCGGTCCAAAGCCGAAGGCCCGCGCGGTCACGAGGCGTCGTCGCGCGGCCCGGCCCCGCCACGAGGCGCGGCGTGCGGCGCTGCACGGGGCGCAGGCTCCACGCCCTCGGCGGCGCGATCCAGGCGCGACTCCTCGAGCCATTCCCGCCACACCGCGAGCAGCACCGCCAGCACCACCGGGCCGAGGAACATGCCCACCAGGCCGAAGGCGGCCAGGCCGCCGAGCACGCCGAACACCACCAGCATGAAGGGCGCGCGGGTGCTGCCGCTGATCACCAGCGGGCGCACCAGGTTGTCGACCCAGCTGACGACCAGCAGTCCCCACAGCAGCAAGCCGACCCCCGCGCCGACATGGCCCTGCGCGAACAGCCACAGCACGGCGGGCATCCACACCAGCGGGGTGCCGAAGGGCGCGAGCGCGAACAGCGCGGTGACCGCGGCCAGCAGCACCGGCGCCGGCAGCCCGGCCCACCAGTAGCCGAGGCCGGCGAACAGCCCCTGCACCAGCGCCGTGGCGAGCAGGCCCCACAGCACCGCGCGGGTCATGTCGGCGGCCGCCTGCAGGTAGGCATCGACGCGCGGCCCCAGCAGGTGCCGGTACACCGCCTGCGCCTGGCGCAGGCCGCGCTCGCCGTCGCGATACACGAAGAACAGGGTCAGCAGCGCGAAGCCGAACTTGGCCGCGTTGCGCCCGGCCCCGCCAAGCAGCGCGAAGGCCTGCTCGGCGGCGCGGGCGCTCCACGGCGTGCTGCGCAGGCGGGCCGTCATGTCCACGTTCGACAGTTCGCGCAGCAGGTCCTGCAGCATGCCGCCGAGCACGGGCAGCCGGGCCAGCGACTCGGGCAACTGCAGCGGGCCCGCCGACAGGCGCGCGCCGGCCTCGGCCAGCGCGTGGGCCAGCTCATTGCGCAGCAGCACCCCGAGCCAGAGCACCGGCAGCATGAAGGCCAGCGCCATGGCCAGGGTCATCAGCAATGCGGCGGCCCCGCCGTGCCCATGCAGGCGCTTGCGCAGACGCTCGAACAAGGGCCAGCTGCCGACCCCCAGGATCACCGCCCAGGCCACCGAAGCCAGGAAGGGCCGCAGCACCAGGTAGGCCAGCCCCAGCAGCAGGAGCAGCAGCAGCCCCAGCGTGGCGCGGCGCAGCACCAACGAGGACGTCGCAGGGGCCATGCTGTCGGGGTGCCGGCCGGCGCGGGATCAGCCGCGCGCCTGCCGCAGCGCGGCGATGCGCTGTTCCAGCGGGGGGTGGCTGGCGAACAGTTCCATCCACGCGGGGCGGTCGGTGATTCCGGCGGTGGCGAGGTTGCGCGGCAGCCCTCCGGGCTGCATCTCGCCGAGGCGCTGCAGCGCCGAGATCATCGGCTGCGGAGTGCCGAGCAGGCGCGCCGATCCGGCGTCGGCGCGGAACTCGCGCTGGCGCGAGAACCAGGCCACGATCATGCTGGCCAGCACGCCGAACAGGATGTCGCACACCAGCGTGGTGACGAAGTAGCCGATGCCCGGTCCGCGATCCTCGGCGTCGCCGCGTCGCAGCGCGGAGTCGACGAGGAAGCCCACGACGCGGGACAGGAACACGACGAAGGTGTTGACCACGCCCTGGATCAGGGTGAGGGTGACCATGTCGCCGTTGGCGACGTGGCTGATCTCGTGGCCCAGCACGGCGGCAGCCTGTTCGCGCGACATGGTCTGCAGCAGGCCGGTGGACACCGCCACCAGCGCGTGGTCGCGGCGCGCGCCGGTGGCGAAGGCGTTGGGCTCGCCTTCGTAGATGGCCACGTCCGGCATGCCGATGCCGGCGCTCGCGGCCAGCCGCGAGACGGTGTCGAGCAGCCAGGCCTCGGACGGGTCCCGCGGCTGCTCGATGATCTGCGCGCCGGTGCTGAAGCGGGCGATGGTCTTCGACATCATCAGGGAGATGAAGGCCCCGCCGAAGCCGATCACCGCGGCGAACCCCAGCAGCGCCGGCAGGTTCAGGCCGTAGGCGTCGAGGAAGCGGTCCACCCCGAGCAGTCGCGTGACCACGCCGAGCACGACGAGGACCGCGAGGTTGGTGGCGAGGAACAGCACGATGCGTTTCATGATCGGATCCCGGTGGAAGTCGGGGAGGATGGTGTCGGGTTCAGGCCGTTGGCTGGATGCCGGCGAGCAGCCAGCCGGTGCTGCGGTCGCGCGGCCGCGTGAAATGCCAGACCTCATCGAAGGTCTCGGCCGCGTCCGCGGGCGTCTGCCCGCGCAGCAGACCGGAGAAGCGCACGCTGACGAGCTCGGCCAGAGGATGCTCGACGTGTTCGAGCATATGGGCCTGCAGGCTCAGCACCTCGGTGCGCTGCGCGCCATCACCGAGCCGGATCAAGTCGCGGCGAAATTGTTCGTACAAGTCCGGCGTGCTGGCGTCGCGCAGGGCCTGCAGATCGCCGGCGTCGTTGGCCTGCTGCAGGCGCAGGAACACGTCGCGCGCACGCTCGACGAAACCGTCGGCGTCGAACGAGGCGGCGTCGGAGAAGGCGCCGGGGGCGCTGCCGCCGGCTGCCCAGGCCGGAGCCTCGTCGACACGCGGGCCGGCCGCCGCGGCCGGCCATGGCGCAACGGCCGCAGGCATGCGCCGAGGCCGGGCGCCGTTCATCAGCAGGCGCAGCAGCGCGAAACCGCCCAGTGCCAGCAGCAGCACCATCAGCCACGAACCCAGCGCGGGTGCGAGCCCCAGATGCGCGAACAGCGCGCCCAGGCCGAGTCCGGCGGCGAGTCCGGCCAGCGGGCCCAGCCATGCGCTGCGCCGCGGCGCAGCCGATGGCGCGGCCGCCGCGGCGGCGCCGCGGGTGTCCGCCCGCGGGCTGGCCTGGTTGCGCGTGCCGGTGTCCGCCGGGCGCACCGGTGCGCTGCGGGTGACCTGCGGCCGGTACAGGCCGCTGGCGCGCCCGCCGCCCAGCCTCGCGGCGGAGGCATCGAGGCTCGCCAGCAGCAGCGCGGCGCCCAGGGCGAGTGCGACCACGCGCGCGGCCTGGCGGCCGCGGCGGCCGGGATTCGAAGCGGGGGTGCGTGCACGCATGGAATGGACTCCGACGGGAATGATATGTAACAGGGTGATACTGACGAAGTGTAGGCCTTTGCAGCCTGGATGTCTCTGCGAAGTCGTCTACATTGGCAGGAGCGAGCCTTCGAGAAAACCGAAGTCATGAGCTTTGCCGGCGCCGGCTCGCGAAGCGCCGGCCGGTCCGCGCGGGGAGGGAGCATGGCGAGCTACAAGTTGCGGCATCTGCAGGTCTTCTGGGTGGTGGGAAGCGAGGGCAGCATGAGCGCCGCGGCACGCCGGCTGGGCGTCGCGGTGCAGACCGTCAGCTCGCAGGTGCGCGACCTGGAGCGCGACCTCGGGTTCACGCTGCTGCAGGTGCGCGCTCGCGGCGTCGAGCTGACCCCCGCCGGGCGCGCCGCGCTGGAACTGGCCGAGCCGATGTTCCAGCTCGCCGAGCGCGTGCCGCAGGCTGTCGCGCAGGCGGCGGCCGGCGAGGGCATGGTGCTGCGCGTCGGCATCGCCGACAGCCTTCCCAAGCTGCTGGTGCGTCAGTTGCTGACGCCGGTGTGCGAGGACGGGCGCATGCGCCTGGTCGGGCTCGAAGGCGAGTTCGACGACCTGCTGGGCGAGCTGGCGTTGCATCGCCTGGACATCGTGCTGGCCGACCGTGCCGCGCCGCCGCATCCCAGTCTGAAGCTGCACAGCCGGCTGCTCGGCAGCGCCCAGGTGGCCTGGTTCGCGCAGCCCGCGCTGGCGCGCCGGGTCGAGGGCGTGGCCTTCCCGGAACTGCTGGGGCGGCTGCCGCTGTTGATGCCGACCGCGCACGCGGCGCTGCGCGCGCGCCTCGACGACTGGCTGCTGCGCCACGACATCCGTGCCCGGGTGGCCGGGGAATTCGAGGACAGCGCCCTGCTGGCCAGTTTCGGCCAATCGGGCATGGGCGCCTTCGCGGCGCCGGACTGGACGACGCCGCAATGGCTGCGCGAAGCCGGTCTGGTGCGCCTCGGACTGAGCGCCGATGTCACGGAGAGCTGCTACGCCATCGCGGCGCGCCGGCGCATCGAGCATCCGGCGCTGCGGCGCCTGCTGGAAGCGGCCGCCGAGGTCCGGGCGGCCGCGGCCGATGCCTCCGGACCGCCGCCGGCCGCCGCGCGCTGAGCGTGCGAGCAGGCGCCGGCGATCCGGTGCGGTGCCGCCGGGCCTTTCAGCAGCAGCGACCCGGCTTGGTCGCCTGCGCCGGAGTGCAGCAGGTCGCGGCCTGGGCCGCGGCGGCCGGGGTGCAGCAGGCGGCGGCGGATGCCTGCGCGCCGTCGCGGAACACCGGGATATCGCCCAGCGTGCGGTAGTGCTCCCACGCGATGCCCTGCGGGTCGGTGACCCAGTGCTTCTCGCTGCGTGCGTAGCAGCAGGTGGTCGCGCCCTCGTCGAGCAACGCCGAGTCGGCGGCGCTGGCGCGCTGCTTCAATTCGGCCAGCTCCTGCTCGGTGTCGGCCTGGATCCCGAGGTGGTCGATGCCGGGGCTGGCGCCGCGCGTGGAGATCGCGAAGTTCAGGCGCGGATCCTCGATCATCCACTTCGCATAGTCGGCCTCGACCCGCGTCGGCTCGGCGCCGAACAGGCGCGTGTAGAAGACGATGCTCGCCGCCAGGTCGTCGACATGGGCATGCACGTGAAAACGCTTCATCGCAGAACTCCTCGTTGTTCGTACCAGCCGCGCGTGGCCCCCGCCAGGCGGACCACCAGCAGCATCACCGGAACCTCGATCAAGACCCCCACCACGGTGGCCAGCGCGGCCCCCGACTGGAAGCCGAACAGGCTGATCGCCGCCGCCACCGCCAGTTCGAAAAAGTTGCTGGCCCCGATCAGCGCCGACGGACAGGCGATCGCATGCTGCTCTCCCACCACGCGATTGAGCACATAGGCCAGACCGGAATTGAACAATACCTGGATCAGGATCGGAACCGCCAGCAGCACGATGACCAGCGGCTGCGCCTCGATGGCCGGCCCCTGGAAGGCGAACAGCAGCACCAGCGTGGCCAGCAGCGCCGCCATCGACCACGGACCGATGCGCGCCGCGGCCGCGTCGAAGCTGGCCTGCCCGCGCCGCAGCAGCAGCGCGCGCCAGGCCTGCGCCAGCAGCAGCGGCACGACGATGTACATCAGCACCGAGAACAGCAACGTGGCCCACGGCACGTGGATCGCCGAGATGCCCAGCAGCAGCGCCACGATGGGCGCGAAGGCGAACACCATGATGGTGTCGTTCAGCGCCACCTGCGACAGCGTGAACAGCGGGTCGCCGCCGGACAGCCGGCTCCACACGAACACCATCGCCGTGCATGGAGCCGCGGCCAGCAGGATCAGCCCGGCGATGTAGCTGTCGAGTTGCGCCGCGGGCAGCCACGGCGCGAACAGGTGGCGGATGAACACCCAGCCCAGCAGCGCCATCGAGAAGGGCTTGACCAGCCAGTTGACGAACAGCGTGACGCCGATTCCCCGCACATGCCGGCGCACCTCGTGCAAGGCGCCGAAGTCCACCTTCATCAGCATGGGGATGATCATCACCCAGATCAGCAGCCCCACCGGAAGGTTGACCTGCGCGACCTGCAGCCGCCCCAGCCACTGGAACGGCCCCGGCAGCCACTGTCCGAGCACGATCCCGGCGACGATGCACAGGAACACCCACAGCGTCAGCCAGCGCTCGAACAGGCTCATCGGCGCGCCACCCGCCGCGCGCGCCACCACCTCGCATTGCGCGCTCACGAAGCCGCTCCCAGGCCCAGCGCCTTGCGCACCGCCGGCACCAGCCGGGCGCGGATGTCGTCGCGCACGCGCAGGAAGCTGTCCAGCGGCTCTCCGTGCGGGTCGTGGAAGGGCAGGTGCATGCTCGGCACCGGGCGGGGAAACACCGGGCAGGCCTCCTTCGCGTTGTCGCACACGGTGACGACGAGATCGAAGTCGCGGTCGATCAGCGTATCGAGGTCCTTCGGCACCAGGCCCTGCGTCGGCAGTCCGGCCAGGCGCAGCGCCTCGATCGCGCCGTCGGCGACCTTCGGCTGCGGGCTGATGCCGGCCGAGCTCGCGTGCACCAGCCCGGCGAGATCGTGGTTGAGCAGCACCTCGGCCATCTGGGAGCGGCAGGAATTGCCGGTGCACAGCACCAGCACCGACTTCGGAGCGTTCATGGCAGCACAGGGATCAGGGTTGAGAGCGCGAATGCCAGGCGGCAGACGGCTTGCGGCGGCGTGGCTCAGGGGTGTTTGCGGGCGCGCACGGGCTCGCAGCCCGCGAGGTCGTCGAGCTGCGCGGCCGCGGCGCCGGGCATGCAGGGGTTGCCGCCGCAGCAATTGGCCGTCAGGAACGTGAGCAGCGAGTTCATGACCGGGAAATCCGCCGCGTAGATGACGAAGCGCCCGTCCTGGCGCTTGCGCGCAAGCCCGACGCGGCTCAGGTGCGCGAGATGGAATGAGAGGGTGGGAGCCGGCAGCCCCAGGCTTGCGCCGATCGCCCCGGCATGCACCCCTTGCGGCCCGGCCTCGACGAGCAGGCGGTAGATCGACAGGCGCGACTCGTGGCCGAGGGCCGCGAGCAGTTCGGCGGCAGTTAACGTTTCCATGTTTCCATAATCGTGGAAAAATGAAACCCTGTCAAGCGCGGCATCGCGCCCGGCCCGGGCCCCGTTCAGAAGCGCGATCCCGGCAGGCTCAGGAACTCGATCTCCTCGGGCGTGCTGGCGCGACCGAGGACCTGGTTGCGATGCGGATAGCGCCCGAAGCGATCGATGATGGCCTTGTGCCGGCGCTCGAAGTCCAGCGCCCGCGCTTCGCCGAACTCGAGGTACAGGGCCTCGGCGGTCTCGTGGATCAGCCGGGACTCGCTGTGCATGAAGGGCAGGAGCAGGAAGCCGCGCCGCACCGGATCGAGTTCGCGGTGGCAGCCGCGCGCCACCGCCTCCTGCGCCAGGGCCAGCGCCATCGGGTCCTGCGCGAAGGCCGCCGGGGTTCCGCGGTGGATGTTGCGCGAGAACTGATCCAGCACGATGATCTCGGCCAGCCGCCCCGGCGCATCGGCGCGCCAGGCGAAGCATTCGCCGCGCGCCGCGCGTTGCAGCAGGTCGCCGTAGCGCTCGCGCACGAGTGCGTCGAACTCGGGGCGGGCCGACCACCACGAGGCCGGGTCGGTCTGTTCGAACCAGAAGCCGAGGATGTCGTGGGGCATGATGGCGCCATCATGCCTGCATTCGCCGACGCCGTGGGGTTGCGGCGCGGCGAAGGCCGACGGGACGCCGCCGGCGCTTCTGGCGCGTGGCCGAACCGACAGACATGCTGGAGTCATCGCACCGACAAGGACACCCATGCAAAGCTCGACCCCTGCTTCTCCGTCGATTCTGCTGATCGGCGCTTCGCGTGGCATCGGCCATGCCATGGCCGTGGAATTCGTCCGGCGCGACTGGCATGTCGTCGGCACCGTGCGCGGCAGCGCCCGAACCCGCCTGCACGACCTGGCGGACGAGCACCCGCAACAGGTCACGGTCGAGTGCGCCGACATCACGCGCACCGATCAGCTCACGGCCCTGCGCGAGCGTCTCGCGCAGCGGCGATTCGACGTGCTGTTCGTCAACGCGGGGACGGTCAACCGCCATCGCGACGACACGATGGCCGGCATCACGCAGGACGAGTTCGTCCATGTCATGGTGACGAATGCGCTCGCCCCGATGCGGACGATCGAGACGCTCGGCGGACTCGTCACCGAGACCGGGCTGCTGGGCATCATGTCGTCGGGCCAGGGCAGCGTGACCCACAACGTGCAGGGCGGCCGAGACCTGTATCGAGGGTCGAAGGCGGCCCTGAACATGTTCATGCGCAGCTACGCCGCCCGCCATGCCGCCAGCCGCCGCGCGTTGCTGTTGCTGGCGCCCGGCTGGATCCGCACCGAGCTGGGTGGACCCGACGCGCCGTTCACGCTGGAGCAGACCATTCCGGAGCTCGTGGACACGCTGCTCGACAAGCGCGGCCGACCCGGTCTCGAATACCTGGACCGCCAGGGCAGGGTGGTGCCGTGGTGAACGCATCCCCGCACAATAGCGCGGGTCCACCGCAGATTTACCGCAGCGCGTCCACCGAAAGTCCGACCTTGCGCAAGTTGCCTTCGACGGTGTCCGTCTCGGCACGGACCTTGGCGTTGTAGCCATCGGGCCCGATCCCGGCGGGTAAATGCTGGCTCAGCACGAAGTCCGGACGCGGATGCGTGTCGACGTACAGCGCGACCTCGAAGGCCTCCTTCTCGCTCAGGTGCGCGTTGCCCAGCGGCATGTTGCCCTTCACCCAGGTCGCCAGCTTGACGACGTTGGCCAGGCCGGCCCCGGCGTTGTAGCTTTCCTTGCCCCACAGCGGGGGAAAGGTGCCGGGGATCCCGCCTCCGCTGGCCTGGTGGCAGGCGGCGCAGTTGGCCGCATACACCTTCTTGCCGGCGATGAAGTCAGCGTGCGATGCCGATGCGAGCATCGGCGCGTAGGGCGAGGCGCCCTTGGCGGGCGTTGCGCCGTAGAGCGGCTTGCCGCGGTCCAGCCAGGCGATGTAGGCGGCCATGTCGACCGTGACCGGGCTGTCGGGGTTGGGGCGCATTCCGTTCATGCTTCGCATGAAGCAGTTGTCGATGCGGTCCTCCAGCGTGAGGACCGTGTTCTCGCGCTTGGAATAGCCGGGGAACTTGGTCGCGGTGAGCAGGAAGTTCCCCGGGTTGTGGTTGTTCCCGGCGTCGGTGTGGCAACTTGCGCAGTTCAGTGCATTGCCGACGTAGGCCTTGACCTGCGGGTCCGTCTGGGTGTGCGTGATCATCTCGTAGCCGCGCTGCACGGCCTCGCCGAGCGGTCCCCCGGGCAGCCCCTGCAGGCCGGCGGCCAGGGCCAGCGCGGGGGTCGGGAGCATGGCTGCGGCAACGAGCGATCGGCGCAACATCGCGGGGCCTCCGTGGGGCCGTGCGGTGGCGACTCCGCGCTTACTTGATGTAGTGGTAGCCATAGGCCTGCAGCTCCGGAATGGTGCCGACGATTCCGGGGGTCAGCACGGCCCCCGGAATGAGGTGATTCGTCAGTTCGGCAGCGAACTCCTCGTGCCCCAGCTTGTCGGGATTCACGCCTTTCCTGATCAGCGCGCCGCTGAATTCCCAGATCGCGTTGTGGCAGGCCAGGAAGACCACGCCGCGGCGCTGCAGCACCGTTACCGAATTGTCCGCGGGGGAGTAGGCGCCGGCGGGGTTTTCGAAATCGGCCGCGGGAACCTTGGCCGCGGCGGGCGTGTCGAGGTAGGGGTTGTCCGAGCCCTTCGCTCCGGTCAGTTCGGCGAAGCGGTACTTTTTCCAGAGGTAGTCGTCGTACAGCGCCAGGTGGGCCGATCCGTGGGTGGCCGAAGTCACCAGGAAGTCGGGGTGCCCCCAGGACCAGATCTGCGCGTTCAGCGCGTTGCGCATCAGGTTCAGCCAGGGGCTCTTGATGTCGGTGTTGTCCCAGACCTGGCGCGGGCCGCCGGCGTAGGCCTTGAGCAGGCCGATGGCTTCGTGGTCCCATTGATCAGGCTTGGTGAGGATCATGGGCACGGTCTTGAAATCCCGGCGACGCGGGGCGGCATCCAGATGCGCATGCAGCCTGGCCAGGCTGGCGGCACGCGGCAGCGCCAGGTCCACCGGCGGCACGGCGGATGCGGAGGCGATGGCGCGGTTGGCCTCGACCAGGCCGCCGAAGGCGGCTGCCGCGGCACCGGCACGTGAGAAGAGTTGGCGACGATTGATCACGGCGAAACTCCGTGGAGTATGTGCGAGGGGCTCCACTATGCGCCGCGCGATCGCCCGGCGTCCAACGCAAAGTTCCGGCGTGACCGATCTGGTAATTCGCTAAATAAGTGTATGCTGATATTGCGCTTGCGGCGGCAGGCCCGGAGGCCTTCGGCGTCGATCCCGAAGCGCCGGGCGGCGAGATCAGTGTTCACTCCCCGTCACGCGCCAGGCGCTTCGCCGCTTCGATGTCCCGCGCCTGGGAGCCCTTGTCGCCACCGCAGAGCAGGATCACCAGCGTCGTGCCTCGCTGCAACTCGCGCTCGCCATGCGTGCGCGCCTGCTTGACGTGCATGTCCAGGCAGAACGCGCATCCGTTGAGCTGTGAGGCGCGAATATCCACCAGCAGCGCCAGGTCGTGGTCCATGCGGAACGCGTTGTTGAAGGACAGGTAGCGCTGGAACAGCTCTGCGGCGAGGCGCGCGTACTCGAGCCGTGGTTTCATCGAGGAAGTGGACATCGCCTGCCTGGTCGATGGAGGGGGATACGCTCATGACGACGCCGGGGGAGCGCTTGTGACACGGCCGCCCGCTTGGGCGGCCTCTCCAAGCCAGCGTGCACCCAGGTCTCAGCCCGGATGCGGTGCGCGCGGCAAAGCGGCTTCTCAACGGCGCTCTTCTTGGCAGTGCGGCAGAGTCGCTCGAGGCCGAGACACGCGAGCAGGAGCGCCTCCTGGGCTCGCCAAACCAGGTGGAAGCGCTCGACGCGATGCGTGAGAAGCGCCCGCCGCGATTTGGTGGGCCGCGGCTCTGATCTCCCTGCGGCGCAGCGCGTAATCCATGAACGTGGCGGGCTTGTGTCGGGTAACCCCGAGGATGGTGTTCGTCACAACGCCCCCTTCGCCTTCTCGCATGCCGGCCAGCATGGGCGCGGCATGCACAGTGATCTGCTGGCCGGGGATGGCCCGCGCGGCCAGTTCGAAGTCTTCCCACGTTCCCGGCACGCGCAAGTGGGCTGCCACCGATCAACGTGGCGGACGAATCACTGCCGCTCCGGAGGCCCGCGCGTGTGCGACGTAATCCTTGAAGCGTCTACCAGGCTCATCGGGAAATCTGCACGAAAGCAATTCGATGGAACGGATGCGGTCAAGGCGGAAGGATCGAAACGCCTGACGTAGCTCGCACCATGCAGCCAGGGTCCACTTGGTCCCCCAGAACGCAAGCCCCAGCGACCTCACGGTCCGCAGCGAGGTGTCGCCGCCCTCGCGCTCGTACACCAGCCGTGCCAGCCAGCGCTCGTCAATCGCCTTGCGCAGCTCCGCCATACCGTTGGCGGTACCCGGTGAGATGAAGAAGTCCGGAGCGACGAGCGTCTCCCGATCCCATCGGCCTTTCAGACGGTCCGGCAGCGCGGCATCGACTTTGCCCAATACGCGGCCCGCTGCCTGCGCCAGCTCGACATCGGCCCATGCGCGAACCATGGCTGCGCCCAAGGCAAGAGCTTGTAGTTCGTCGCCATCGAACATCAACGGCGGCACCTTGTAGCCGGCCCGAAGGCGGTAGCCGACTCCAGGTTCCCCGTCGATCGGTGCGCCGGTGGCGACAAGATCGGCGATGTCACGATAAACCGTGCGCTCGGAGACGCTCAGTTCTCCGGCCATGCGATGGGCAGTGAGCACTCGACCCCGACCCAGCATCAGCATGATCTGGTAAAGCCTGTCGGCACGCCTCATGGGTGTGATTTCCCCCAATTGAGCCACGAAGCATAGGCGCACTTCGGCGCAAGCTCGTCGGAGGCGCTCGGCCGGCCTCCAGATGGATCGAGCAGGCATCGCGCCTGCTGCCACCGATCTGGCAACAAGCAGGGAAGAACATCGATGGGGCGGAGCATCCTGACAAGACGGTGTCAGGAGTCACCGAGTATCGTTCACATGCAAGCCTGGCAACACGCCCGGGTCCTGCACAAGGCGCTGCGTGTGTCCGGCGCCCCTTGTCGAGCGACATGGAGAATCATCATGATCGGCAGACCGAAGTTTGGATTCGTCGTGCAGTATGTGAAGGACATGGTGAAGGCCAGGCAGTTCTATACGGAGGTGCTGGGCCTGCAAGCCGAACGCGAGCACCCGGAGTTCGTCCAGTTCGAAGGCTTTGCCCTGGCAACCGACAGACCGATGGATGGGCAAGCGGCCCAGGAGATCTTCTGGCTGGTGGACGATGCGGACGAGGCACAAGCTCTGCTGTCCGGCAAAGCCGAGATCTGCCTTCCGATCACCCAGTTTCCGTTCGGGCGAGTCTTGGGCATCAAGGATCCGGATGGGCAGCGACGCTACATGCTGGAGCTATCCCGGCAGCGACCAAGCAGCCCGACCTGAGCTGGCGCTGCTCGGGCGTCAGGGTCGCGCTTCACGCCCATGCGACTGCGACGCCGGGTAGGTCGACGCGCAGCACCAGCCCCTGTCTGCCATCACCGCGATCATGCAGCGAGATCCGCGAGCCGAGCCGCGCGGCGGCCTCCTGCGCAATGGCCAACCCGAGTCCAGCGCCCCCGACATCGCCGTGGTGGAGCCGCGCGAAGGGCTTGAACACCTCGTCGCGTCGCTGCGGTGGCATCCCGGGCCCACTATCCACGACCTCGAGACGAGCGCCACCGGGCCTGTCCTCGATGCGCAAGGTCACCTCGCCGCCGGCCGGCGTGTACTTCAGCGCATTGTCCAGAGCGTTGCCCAGGATGGCCCGCAGCAGCGGCCGCGAGCTGCCGATGCCGAGCTTGTCGGGGGCTTCGAGCCCGAGGTCGATTCCCCGAGACTGCGCCACGGGATGAAACTCGGCCACGAGCTCGCGCGCCAGCGCGCCAAGGTCGATGACTTCGTGCTGCACGTCGCCGCTTTCGATGCGCGCCAGGTCCAGCAACTGCTCACTGAGCCTTCGCGCCCGCTCGATCCCCAGCTCCAGCGGCGCCACGCGCAGTCGCGCCTCGTCCAGTGACCGCGCATGGCGGACATTGCGCGCCTGCAAGGCCAGTGCTGTCAGAGGCGAGCGCAGCTCGTGTGCCGCATCGGCAATGAAGCGCTGCTGCTGGCGCATCAGCCCATGGGTGCGATGCAGCAGGCCTTCGATCGCCTGCACGAAGGGCTGGAGCTCCGTGGGCATCGGGCCGAGCCGGAGTTCGGATTCCTGCAGCACATCGATCTGCTCGAGCCGCCTCGCAGCGCGAACCACGGGAGCGAACTCGCGCCGCATGACGCGGCCGATCAGCCAGATCAGCAGCGGCACGAGCAACGCGGAAGGTGCCAGCGCACGTAGCGCCGCGTTCCATGCCAGTTCGTCGCGCGCATCGGTGGCCTGTGCTACGACCACCGTATAAGGGCCACTGTGCCGAACAAGGACTCGCATGCGCCCGGCGGAGGTGTCGACGGTTTTCAGGCCTGGCGCCCCGGAGGTGTCGAGCCATGCCGGCGCGGAATCGATCGGCAGCAGCGCAACGTGGATGCGCGAATCGTGATCGTCGATACCCACGCCGCCCGACAAGGCGGCTTCACGACCGGGATGGCGCAGCGCCAGCGCCGCGACCTGGCGCAGCATGTCGTCCTGCGCCTCGCGCAGCTCGCGCCATGCCAGAACGAACTGCGCGACGGCCGCGAGCAGGCCGAGCACGACGACGGCGACGGCCGTGTGCAGCAGCAACCTGCGCTGGAAGGATCTGCTCATCGCGGCTTGTCGACCATCCATCCGGCGCCGCGCACATTCTTGATCAGGTCGGCGCCAAGCTTCCTGCGGACTCCATGGATCAGGAAGTCGACCGCGCTGCTCTCCACCTCCTCGTTCCAGCCGTACAGCCGATCCTCGAGCTGCGCCCGGGTCAGGATCGTTCCAGGACGCAGCAGCAAGGCATGCAAGAGCGCGAACTCCCGTGCGGTCAGGGTCACGCGGTCGTCGCCGCGGCGGGCCTCGCGGGTGGCCGGATCCAGCGACACGACGCCATTGCCCAGTTGCGCATCCGCGTGGCCGGAATGCCGGCGTAGCACGGCGCGCATGCGCGCGAGCAATTCATCCATGTCGAAGGGCTTGACCACATAATCGTCGGCGCCGAGGTCGAGCCCGCGCA
This sequence comes from Pseudomonadota bacterium, assembly GCA_021816585.1. Lineage (GTDB taxonomy): Bacteria > Pseudomonadota > Gammaproteobacteria > Burkholderiales > Burkholderiaceae_C > Thiomonas_A. The sequence goes on from JAKAXL010000039.1 coordinate 21,596, forward strand.
CTCGATCCGCCGGTGCATCGCGCGCGGTGATCAGCAGCACCGGGACCCGGTTCCCGCGCTCGCGCAGGCGCCGCAGCACGCTCAGGCCGTCGCGCCTGGGCAGACCGATGTCGAGCAGCACCACCTGGTGCTGGCCGTCGCGCAGCACCCGGTCGGCCGTCTCCCCGTCCCGCACCAGATCCACCGCATAGGCCGCATCGCGCAGCGCGACCTGGACCGCCGCGGCGATCATCGGGTCGTCCTCGATCAGCAGCACGCGCATCGGAGTCCCGCCGGATCAGTGGGCGGTGGCCGCGGCGCGCTGGGGCATCAGGCGCAGCGCAAGCACCATGCAGGCGATCAGCGCCGCCGAGGCGCCGAAGCGACTCAATTCGAGTCCGCCGGAGGCGACCGGCTTGTCCAGGAAGTCGCCGAGCACCGCGCCCAGCGGGCGGGTCAGGATGAAGGCCGCCCAGAACAGGGCCGTGCGCGACACCGCGCTGCGCCAGTACAGCAGCGCCAGCGCGGCCAGCGCCGAGCCGAACAGCAGGGCCCCGCCCTGATAACCCAGTCCCGCGGTGTCGGCGGTCCAGTCACCCAACGCGGTTCCAAGCGTCTGCGAGAGCATGATGGTCACCCAGTAGAACACTTCGGCCTTGCCGCCGTGCACACTGCCCACGGCGATGCTGCCGGTGCTGCGTCGCCACAGCAGCAGCGAGCCGGCCAGCAGCGCCAGCAGCAGGCTGCTGCCGCCAGCGTAGCCGATGCCCAGCGAGCGGTCGGCGAAGTCGGCCAGGGTGGTGCCCACCGTCGTCGTGGCAACGATCGTCGACCAATACAAGGCCGGACGGAAGCCGGACGCGCGGATCTGCGCCAGCACGAGTGCCGCGAACACCGCGGCGAAGAGGCCCGTCGCCGTCAGGTAGCCGAGATGCAGGGACATCGAGGCGGCATCCCCGGCGGTCTCGCCGAGGGTGGTCGACGCGATCTTGACCAGCCAGAAGCCCAGGGTGATCGCGGGCACCTTCGCCAACGTGGATTCAAGGCTTTGCGCTTGCACGGAAGACTCCGGTTGCGGTTGCTGGATCGGGGCCGCGGCTGCTGCCGTGGCCCCGCGGCGAGGCTCAGTCCTTGTCGGGCCCTTCGGCACTGTCCTCCAGGACCTTGCCGCTCATCGCGTCGACCCCTAGCTCGCGTTCACCCTGCGGAGTCTTCAGGTCGAAGGAATAGCGCAGGCCGCTGCCGCCCTTTTCATGCTCGAGTTCCTGGTCGGCGATGCTCGCACCGGGTACGGCCTTCAGCGCGATCTGCCGGGCCTGCTCGAGGCTGACGGTGGCCTGTCCGGCGTATTGCTGGCCGTCGTAGGCCTGCGCGGCGGTGGCGGCGGCAAGCGCCGCGAGTGCGGCTCCAGCGATGACTATCGTCTGCTTGAACTTCATGAGAACCTCCTGTGATGGATCGCCTCCACGGCACCGGGCTCGCGGAGCAGCGCCGAAGCGGCGCATGGACAGGAGTTTGCGCAAGCCGATTTAGCGCAGCTTTAGCGACCCGCGAATGGGAAGTCAGGAAGGTTCATTTGTGGCTCTGTCGGGCCGGTGCATGGCGTTGGCCGCTCCCTCATGGAAGTTGCCCTGGCGGTGCACGAGGGTGACGCTGCGCACGCGCATGCCCCTAGCCTGGCAGGCCGGATCGCTGCCGAACCTGGCCTGCAAGGCGAGCTGCACGGCCACATCCAGGCGGGCCACCTCGCGGGCGGAGTGACCGCAGGCTGCAAGTCCAGCGCACGATGCCATGGCCCAGGCAAGTCGTCGGGCCGAACTTGCGAAGGGGGATTCCCATGCCTGGATCCTCGGGTCGAGTTGGAGTTGTCTTTCCAGCGGGCCCAAATAGGCAGATGGCCAAGAGTTGGCCGAAGGCGGCCAGCGCGTTAGATGGATGGCCTCATCAACTCCTTCGCTGCTGACAAGATGTGCTGAAGAATGCTCAGCATCGCATCCGCATCCGCATCCGCCTTGGTGACCGGCGGAATGGGTTGCCGATAGGTCACTCTGTTGCGTGTGTCATGAAGCCGCGCCAACACGCTGATTTGCGAAGCTCCCAGTTGCAGGTCTGCCGCGACGCGCTGGATTGCGGTTGCCCGGTGGCCGCCACTGTCGCCCGGGCGTGACTCGTAATACTCCAAGACCGCCATGACAACCTCGAACATCCCTTCATAGCCCAGCGCGAAGCGCGGTGCTTCAGGCAAGCCCAACTGCGCAGCGGCCAACATCTGC
>JAKAXL010000040.1 GCA_021816585.1 Pseudomonadota bacterium
ACAGCTTCATCCAGGTGATGCGCCTGAGTCCCGAGCAGGTGGGCCTGCTGGTGGCGATGCCGATGCTGACCGGCTCGCTGCTGCGCATTCCCTTCGGCGCCTGGGTCGACCTCAACGGCGGCAAGGCTCCCTTCCTGATCCTGCTGCTGGCCTCGGTGGTCGGCATCGGCGGCCTGTACTGGATGCTGCTGACCCTGTACCCGAGCCACCTGACCCAGGCGCACTACCCGTGGCTGCTGCTGTTCGGTGCCCTCGGCGGCTGCGGAATCGCCACCTTCTCGGTGGGAATCGGGCAGGTCTCCTACTGGTTCCCGAAGGAGCAGCAGGGCAAGGCGCTGGCTTTCTACGCCGGATTCGGCAACACCTCGCCAGGCCTGGTCGCCATCATCCTGCCGATGATCATCGCCGCGGCGGGGCTGTGGGTCGGCTATTTCGTCTCGCTGGTCATCGTGCTCGCCGGCATCGGCCTGTACATCGCGCTGGGTTTCGACGCGCCGTACTTCCAGCTTCGCCGCAAGTCCGGCATGCCGCAGCCGCAGGCGCTGGCGGCGGCACGCGCGCATGGGCAGGAGCTGTTCCCGGCGGCGAGCATCGCGCGCACCTTGCTCGACTCGGCCGCCAGCTGGCGCACCTGGCCGCTCGTGGGGCTGTATTTCACCTCCTTCGGTGGATTCCTCGCGCTGACCGCCTGGCTTCCGATGTTCTGGTCCTCCTTCTACAAGGCGCCGCACTGGGTGGCGCTGGGCCTGACCGCGGGCTTTTCGCTGCTGTCCTCGCTGATCCGCGTTCCCGGGGGGAGCTGGTCCGACCGCTTCGGCGGCGAGCGCGTGGCCTTCGCGGCCTATGTGTCGTTGCTGCTCGGCGCGGCGCTGATGACCCTGTCGCAGAGCTTCGGCGTGTCGGTGCTCGGCGAGGCCCTGGTCGGCGTCGGCATGGGGGTGGCCAATGCCGCGGTGTTCAAGCTGGTCCCGCACTACGTCCCCGACGCCGTCGGCGGTACCGCCGGCTGGGTCGGCGGGCTCGGCGCACTGGGCGGCTTCGTGGTTCCGCCGTTGCTCGGGCGCATCGCCCAGGGCATGGGAAGCATCGGATACGCGCGCGGCTATGTCGTGTACGTCGTGCTGGCGCTGGCCAGCCTGCTGCTGACCGCGCTGCTGTATGCCACCCGCCACGGCGTGCGCCACGCCGCGGGCACCCTGTCGGCGTCCGCCCGCTGAGGCGCCGCGAAGCTCTCCGGCACGAACTACACAAGGACTCGCCATGAGCCATTTCCTGGATCGACTCACCCACCTGGGCCGCGCGCGCGAGGCCTTCGCCGACGGCCACGGCGAAGTACGCCGCGAGGACCGCAGCTGGGAGGACGCCTACCGCGGACGCTGGCAGCACGACAAGATCGTGCGCTCGACCCACGGCGTGAACTGCACCGGATCGTGCTCGTGGAAGATCTATGTCAAGGGCGGAATCGTCACCTGGGAGACGCAGCAGACCGACTATCCGCGCACGCGCAGCGACATGCCCAACCACGAGCCGCGCGGCTGCCAGCGCGGCGCATCGGCCAGCTGGTACCTGTACTCGGCCAACCGCATCAAGTACCCGATGGTGCGCGGGCGCCTGCTGCGCATGTGGCGCGAGGCGCGTCGCACGCTCGATCCGGTCGACGCCTGGGCCAGCATCGTGCGGGACCCGCAGCGCCGCGAGGAGTATCACAAGCTGCGCGGCATGGGCGGCTTCGTGCGCGCCGGCTGGGACGAGGTCAACGAACTCGTCGCGGCGGCCAACGTCCACACCATCAAGACCTACGGGCCCGACCGCATCTACGGCTTCTCGCCGATCCCGGCGATGTCGATGGTGTCGTACGCAGGCGGTTCGCGCTACCTGGAGCTGATCGGCGGCGTGCCCGGCAGCTTCTACGACTGGTACTGCGACCTGCCGCCGTCGTCGCCGCAGGTGTGGGGCGAGCAGACCGACGTGGCCGAGTCGGCCGAGTGGTTCAACGCGAACTACATCATCGCCTGGGGCTCGAACGTGCCGCAGACGCGCACCCCCGACGCGCACTTCTACACCGAGGCCCGCTACCGCGGCGCGAAGACCGTCGCGGTAACCCCGGACTATGCCGAGGTGGCCAAGCTCAGCGATGAGTGGGTGCATCCGAAGCAGGGCACCGATTCCGCGCTGGCCATGGCGCTGGGTCACGTGATCCTGCGCGAATTCCATTTCGGCGAGCGCAAGTCCGCGTATTTCGAGGACTACTGCCGACGCTACACCGACCTGCCGCTGCTGGTGCGACTCGAGGAGCGCGAGATCGAAGGCGGTCTGCGTGTGCTGGCCGCCGGGCGCTACCTGCGCGCCAGCGACTTCGCGGACCAGCTCGGGCAGTCGAACAACCCGCAATGGAAGACGGTCGCGATGGACGAGCAGGGCGAGGTCGCGCTGCCGCACGGATCCGTGGGATTCCGCTGGGGCGAGCAGGGCACCGGCGCCGGCCGCTGGAACCTGGAGCCGCGCGACGCCCGCGACGGCGAGCAGCGGCTGCTGGGACTGAGCCTGATCGAGTCGCGCGACGGCGTGGCCGATGTCGGCTTCCCCTACTTCGGCGGGGTGCCGGCCGAGCACCATCCGGGCAACCTGCAGGACGAGGTGCTGGTGCGCAAGGTCCCGTACCGCGTGCTGCGCCTGGTCGGCGCCGATGGCGTGGAGCAGCAGGTCAAGGTCGCCACCGTGTACGACCTGCTGGCGGCGCATTACGGAATCGAGCGCGGACTCGGCGAGCAGCGCAATCCCTGCGCCGCCGGCTACGAGGACAACGTGCCCTACACCCCGGCGTGGCAGGAGCCGATCACCGGGGTGCCGGCACAGGTGGTGATCCGCATCGCGCGCGAGTTCGCGAGCAACGCCGACAAGACCCACGGGACCTCGATGGTCATCCTGGGCGCCGGGTTGAACCACTGGTACCACATGGACATGCATTACCGCGCCATCATCAACATGTTGATGCTGTGCGGGTGCATCGGCGTTCCCGGTGGCGGCTGGGCGCATTACGTCGGCCAGGAGAAGCTGCGGCCGCAGACCGGCTGGACGGCGCTGGCCTTCGCGCTCGACTGGGCGCGTCCACCGCGCCAGATGAATTCGACCAGTTTCTTCTACGCGCATACCGATCAGTGGCGCTACGAGAAGCTCGGCGTCGACGAGATCCTGTCGCCGCTGGCCGATCCGGCGCGTTTCGGCGGCAGCATGATCGACTACAACGTGCGCGCCGAGCGCATGGGCTGGCTGCCGTCGGCGCCGCAGTTGCAGGCCAATCCGATCCGCCTCGCGCAGCAGGCACAGGCACGCGGCATGGATCCGAAGGACTACGTGGTCGCCGGCCTGAAGGACGGCAGCCTGCGCATGAGCTGCGAGGACCCGGATCATCCCGACAACTGGCCGCGCAACCTGATCGTGTGGCGCTCCAATCTGCTGGGCGCGTCGGCCAAGGGTTCCGAATATTTCCTCAAGCACCTGCTCGGAGCCAGCAACGGCGTGCTGGACACCGAGTCCGCCGACCCCGCCGGGCGCCCGCGCGAGGTCGCCTGGCACGAGCAGGCGCCGCAGGGCAAGCTGGACCTGCTGGTGACCCTGGACTTCCGCATGAACACCACCTGTCTGTTCTCCGACGTGGTGCTGCCGGCGGCGACCTGGTACGAGAAGAACGACCTCAACACCTCGGACATGCATCCCTTCATCCACCCGCTTTCGGCGGCCGTGGATCCGTCGTGGGAGGCGCGTACCGACTGGGACATCTTCAAGGGCCTGGCAAAGACCTTCTCGCGCGTGTGCGTGGGCCACCTCGGGGTCGAGCGCGACGTCGTGCTGACGCCGCTGCTGCACGACACCCCCGGGGAACTCGGCCAGGCACTGGACGTGCGCGACTGGAAGCGCGGTGAATGCGAGCTGGTGCCGGGTCGCACGGCGCCGGCCATCACGGTGGTCGAGCGCGACTATCCGGACACCTATGCCCGCTTCACCTCGCTGGGGCCGCTGATGGACAGCCTGGGCAACGGCGGCAAGGGCATCGGCTGGGACACGCGCGACGAGGTGCGGGCGCTGGCCGAGCTCAACGGCACCGTGCAGGGGCCGGGAGCCGCCGCGGGGCGGCCGCGCATCGACAGCGACATCGACGCCGCCGAGACCATCATGATGCTGGCGCCGGAAACCAACGGACATGTCGCGGTGAAGGCGTGGAGCGCGCTGTCGCGCATCACCGGGCGCGACCACACCCACCTGGCGGTCCCGAAGGAGCACGAGAAGATCCGCTTCCGCGACATCCAGGCGCAACCGCGCAAGATCATCACCTCGCCCACCTGGTCGGGAATCGAGGACGAGAAGGTCTGCTACAACGCCGGCTACACCAACGTGCACGAGTTCATTCCCTGGCGCACCTTGACCGGGCGCCAGCAGTTCTACCAGGACCATGACTGGATGCTGGCCTTCGGCGAGGGCTTCGCCAGCTACCGGCCGCCGGTGAACCTGAAGGCGGTGCACCCGGTGCGCGGCAAGTACGACAACGGCAACCCGGAGCTCGTGCTGAACTGGATCACCCCGCACCAGAAGTGGGGCATCCACACCACCTACACCGAGAACCTGCTGATGCTCACGCTCAGCCGGGGCGGCCCCTGCGTGTGGATCTCCGAGGACGACGCGCGCCAGGCCGGGATCGAGGACAACGACTGGATCGAGGTGTTCAACGCCAACGGTGCGATCGCGGCGCGCGCCGTGGTCAGCCAGCGCGTGCGCTCCGGCATGGCCATGATGTACCACGCGCAGGAGCGCATCGTGAACACCCCCGCCTCCGAGATCACGCAGGCGCGCGGCGGCATCCACAACGCGGTCACGCGCGTGGTCACCAAGCCCACGCACATGATCGGGGGCTACGCGCAGCTGGCCTACGGCTTCAACTACTACGGCACGGTCGGCGCCAACCGCGACGAGTTCTGCGTCGTGCGCAAGATGAACCGCGTGGGCTGGATGGACGAGCCCGCGGCAGCCGCCCGCGGCGACGCAGGCCAAGGAGAACAACGATGAAGGTACGCGCGCAGATCGGCATGGTGCTGAACCTGGACAAGTGCATCGGCTGCCACACCTGCTCGGTCACCTGCAAGCAGGTGTGGACGTCGCGCCGGGGACTCGAGTACGCCTGGTTCAACAACGTCGAGAGCAAGCCCGGCATCGGCTATCCGAAGGAATGGGAGAACCAGCGCAAGTGGAAGGGCGGCTGGGTGCGCACGCCCGCCGGCAAGCTGCAGCCGCGCCAGGGCTCGCGGCTGTCGATCCTGGCCCACATCTTCGCCAACCCCAACCTGCCGGAGATCGACGACTACTACGAGCCCTTCACCTTCGACTACGAGCACCTGCACCAGGCGCCCGAGATGAAGGCGGCGCCGACCGCGCGCCCGCGCAGCCTGATCAGCGGGCAGCGCATGGAAAAGATCGAGTGGGGTCCGAACTGGGAGGAGATTCTCGGCGGCGAGTTCAGCAAGCGCAGCCGCGACGCGAACTTCGAGGGCCTGCAGAAACAGGCCTACGCGGAGTTCGAGCAGACCTTCATGATGTACCTGCCGCGGCTGTGCGAGCACTGCCTGAATCCGGCCTGCGTCGCGTCGTGCCCGTCGGGCGCGATCTACAAGCGCGAGGAGGACGGCATCGTGCTGATCGACCAGGACAAGTGCCGCGGCTGGCGCATGTGCATCTCCGGCTGTCCGTACAAGAAGATCTACTACAACTGGGAGACCGGCAAGTCCGAGAAGTGCATCTTCTGCTATCCGCGCATCGAGGCCGGACAGCCCACCGTGTGCTCTGAGACCTGCGTCGGGCGCATCCGCTACCTCGGCGTGCTGCTGTACGACGCCGACCGCATCGAAGCGGCGGCCGGCGTCGCCGACGACAGGGACCTGTACGAAGCGCAACTGGGAATCTTCCTCGACCCCGAGGACCCGCGGGTGATCGAACAGGCCCTGCGCGACGGCGTGCCGCAGGCCTGGCTGGACGCGGCGCGCCGCTCGCCGGTGTACAAGATGGCGATGCAGTGGCGCATCGCGCTGCCGCTGCACCCCGAGTACCGCACGCTGCCGATGGTCTGGTACGTGCCGCCGCTGTCGCCGATCCAGACCGCGCTGCAGTCCGGCATGGTCGGCAGCCATGGCGCGTTGCCCGACGTCGGGCAATTGCGCATCCCGCTGGAGTACCTGGCCAACCTGCTCACGGCCGGCGACGTCGCGCCGGTGCGCCGCGCTCTCGAACGCATGCTGGCGATGCGCGCGTACATGCGTGGCAAGCATGTCGACGGACAGGCCGACACGAGGGCCGTCGAGCAGGTCGGCATGCCGGTCGAGGCGGTGGAGGAGATGTACCGCATCCTGGCCATCGCCAACTACGAGGACCGCTTCGTGATTCCCAGCGCGCACCGCGAATACGCCGAGAACGCCTTCGACCTGAAAGGCTCGTGCGGCTTCAGCTTCGGCAACGGATGCTCCGACGGCGAGAGCGCGCCTTCGCTGTTCGGCGCCGGCAAGCGCCGTACCTTCGCCATCCACCCGGAGAAGATCTGATGCAGGCCGATCCCCTCCTGCCGCGCCGCCTGCGGGCGCTGGCGCTGCTGCTGGACTACCCCGACGACGCCGTGCAGCGGCACGCCGAGGCCCTCGGCGAGGTGCTCGCGCAGATCGAGGCCCCACGTGCCGGCGATCTGCGCGACCTGCTGCGGCAGCTCCGCGACGCCGACCTGCTGGACCTGCAGGCCGACTACGTCGACACCTTCGACCGCGGGCGCAGCACCTCGCTGAACCTGTTCGAGCACGTGCATGGCGATTCGCGCGACCGCGGCCAGGCGATGGTGGACCTGCTGCGCCAATACGGCGAGCACGGACTGCAGCTGCAAAGCCGCCAGTTGCCCGATTACCTGCCGGCCTATCTCGAGTACTGCTCGCTGCTCGACGCCACCGCCGCGGTCGATGCGCTGCGCGAGATCGTGCCGCTGCTGGCCAGCCTGGCCGCGGCGCTCGAGCGCCGCGAATCTCCGTGGACGGCGGCGGTGACGGCGCTGTGCGCGCTGGCCGGCGAGCCCGACTGGCGCGGCGTGCTCGAGTCCGCGCGTGCCGCGGCCGAGCCCGCGGCAGCGCGCGAACCTGCCCCCGAGGACTGGAGCGCCGCGGCGCTGGACGCCGCGTGGGCCGAGCAGCCGGTGGACTTCCTCGGCGCCTGCCAGCCCCAGGCGCCGCGCGGCGGCGAGCAGGCCGTGCACTTCGTCGCGAGCCGGCCGGCCGCCACCGGGCCGCGCCCGCCGCAAGCTGGAGCCTGAGACCATGAACTTCAACCTGTTGTTCTTCGGCGTGTATCCCTACGTCGCCGGCACCGTGTTCCTGCTCGGCAGCCTGCTGCGTTTCGATCGTGAGCAGTACCTGTGGCGCAGCGAGTCCAGCCAGATGCTGCGAACCGGTTCGCTGCGCTGGGGCTCGAATCTGTTCCATGTCGGGATCATCGGTCTGTTCTTCGGGCACCTGTTCGGCTTGCTGACCCCGCTGGTGGTGTTCGAGACCCTCGGGCTTGCGCCGCACGACAAGCAGATCATTGCCATGGCGACCGGCGGCTCGCTGGGTCTGCTGATCCTGGCCGGCCTGCTGCTGCTGATCGCACGCCGGCTGCGCGAGCCGCGGTTGCGGGCGACCACGCGCACCATGGACTGGCTCACCCTGCTGTGGCTGCTGGCCACGCTGCTGCTGGGGCTGAGCACCATCGTGGTGTCGGCGCGTCACACCGACGGCGCCGAGATGCTGCTGCTGATGTCGTGGGCCAAGAGCATCGTCACCTTCCAGGGCGGGACCGCGGCCGGCTACATCGCCGGCGCGTCGCCGATCTTCAAGGCCCACATCTTCTTCGGGCTGAGCCTGTTCCTGCTGTTCCCGTTCACCCGCCTGGTCCACATCTGGAGCGGAATCGGATCGGTGGCCTACCTCGGCCGCCCGTGGCAGCTGGTGCGTACGCGGCGCTGAGGCGCGGGAGAACGACCATGTCGAAGCACATCGGGGAGTTGCCGCGCGACGTGTTGCGCCTGCTGCGCGAGCGGGCGGGCGAACTCGGGCTGCAGGCCGCGGACGAGCAGGGCCTGATCGAGGCCGTGCTGCAGCACGACCTGCGAGTGCCTGAACCGCTGGAGCAGGAATGCCGCTGGCACTACGACGCCAACCTGGACGGACTGCGCCGGGGCGACGTGGTGGAGGCCGACCACATCCTGTACGCGCTGACCGCCGCGACCCCGCTGGACGCGCTGCGTGCCCATGCCGAGCGGCGCCTGCACGAGCTGATGGCCGGCCGCGCCGAGTTCGCCGAACTCGCGCGCAGCGAGTCGAATTGCCCTTCGGGCCGGCTCGGCGGCAACCTGGGCCAGCTCGGGCGCGACCAATGCGTCCCCGAGTTCTGGGCCGAACTGCTGGCGCATGGCGCCGCCGGGCTGCTGCCGCGACTCGTGCGCACGCGCTTCGGCCTGCACATCGTGCGCGTGCAGCGCTTCGAGCCGGGGAGCGTGCCGCCCTTCGAGGCCGTGCGCGAGGACATCGCGGGCCGCCTGCGCGAGCGCTCCCTGCTGCGCGCGCTGCGGCTGTACGCCGAGGACCTGCGGCGGCAGGTCGCGGCCTGAGGCGCCGCCCGCAGGCGGGCGCCGCGGCCGCCGCAGAGCGCGGCGAAGCGCGCCCGCACGCGCCGGGCGAATGCGGGGTAGAGTAGCGGTCCGACCCGCCGCGGCGCAGCGTTGCGCCGGCGGGCTCTCCCGCCATGAACTCCTCGTCCGCTTCGTCCACGCGCGGCGCCGGTTACCGTGCCCGGCTGCTGCAGACCTTTCGTTCGCTGCAGGGCTACAACTACCGCATCTGGGCGGCCGGCGCGCTGGTGTCGAACATCGGCACCTGGATGCAAAGCATCGCGCAGGACTGGCTGGTGCTGGTCGACCTGACCCACCACAGCGGGGCCGCCGTCGGGCTGGTGATGTCGCTGCAGTACGGCCCGCCGATCGTGCTGATGCCGCTGGCGGGACTCGCCGCCGACCATTTCGACCGCCGGCGCCTGCTGATGTTCACGCAATCGGCGATGGCGCTGCTGGCGCTGGGGCTCGGCGTGCTGGTGCTGTCCGGGCACGTGGCGCTGTGGCAGGTCTACGGCTTCGCCGGCCTGCTGGGCTGCGTCGGTGCCTTCGACGCCCCGGCGCGGCAGACCTTCGTCGCCGAGCTGGTCGGCGACGAAAGCCTGCCGAACGCGGTGGCGCTGAACTCGACGCTGTTCAACGGCGCGCGCCTGGCGGGCCCGGCGGTGGCCGGCCTGCTGATCGCGGCGATCGGCACCGGCTGGGTGTTCGTGCTCAATGCGCTGTCCTTCCTCGCCGTCATCGGCGCGCTGGCGGCGATGCGCGTGGCCGAGCTGCGCCAGGCGCCGCGCGGCTCGGCGGGTGCGCTGGGAATCGTCGACGGCTTTCGCTACGTGCGCGGCAGGCCCGACCTGATCGTCGCGCTGAGCATGCTGTTCCTGGTCGGCACCTACGGGCTGAACTTCCCGATCTTCATCTCCACGATGTCGGTCAGCACCTTCCACGGCGGACCCGGGCTGTATGGCGCGCTGTCGTCGGCGATGGCGCTCGGCTCGGTCGCCGGCGCGCTGCTGGTGGCCGGGCGCAAGCGCCCGCACCTGGTGCTGCTGCGGGTCAGCGCGCTGGCCTTCGGCCTGGGCTGCGCGGCCGCCGCGCTGATGCCCGGCCCGTGGACCTTCGGCGCCCTGCTGGCCCTGGTCGGGGCGCTGGCGCAGACCTTCACGACCTCGACCAACAGCCTGGTCCAGTTGTCCACCGAGCCGGCGATGCGCGGGCGCGTGATGGCCATCTACATGGGTATATTCCTCGGCTGCACGCCGCTGGGCGCGCCCTTCGTGGGCTGGGTCGCCGACGCCTTCGGGCCGCGCTGGGCGCTCGGCGTGGGCGCTGCGTCGGGGCTGCTCGCCGCGGCGCTGGCGACCTGGTACCTGCAACGCGGCAAGCGCCGTCCCGCCGGCGGGCCGCCGCCCGACGCGAGCGGCGGCATCGGCGCGGCAGCACCGGGCGGGCCGGCGTAGCCGCCGCGGCGGGCGGATGCGCCCGACCGGGTTTCCTTCGACTGCGTGGGCCCAATTGCCGCGCCGGCATCGGCGCGCCGCGGGCTTCGCGTATCGTTGCGGCACCGAAGCCGTGCGCCCGGCCCATGCCGGGCGCGTGCATGAGATCCCCCGGCGCAATGGCGGCGCGCCGGTACCCCGCAGTCCACGCAAGGCAAGGCCATGAACGTCCCTTCGCATCCCGCAGGCATGGAGATCGACGCGCCCGACCAGCTGCTGGTCGATTTCGAGGACCGCAAGCTGCACCGCAAGCTCGGCTTCTGGTCCCTGCTGGCCACCGGGTTGGGCAGCGTGATCGGCTCGGGCTGGCTGTTCGCCGCGATGTACGCGGCCAAGGCCGCGGGGCCGGCGGCGCTGGTGTCGTGGGTGGTGGGCGGAGTCCTGATGCTGATGGTCGCGATGGTCTACGCCGAGCTCGGCATGGTGCGCCCGGAATCGGGCGGGCTGGTGCGCTATCCGCTGTACACGAACGGGCGCCTGGCGGCCACCGTGATCGGCATCTCGACCTGGCTGGCCTTCGTCAGCAATCCGCCGACCGAGGCGGCCGGGGTCGTGCAGTACGCCGCCGCGTGGATTCCCGGGGTCTACGACATGCACACCAGCGCGCTCACGCCGGCAGGAATCGCGCTGGCGGTCGCGTTGATGGCGGGCTTCGTGCTGCTCAACTACTACGGTGTGGAGCTGTTCGCCCGCTCGAACAACCTGGTCACCGCGATCAAGGTGCTGGTGCCGGTGATCACCGCGGTGCTGCTGCTGGCCAGCGGCTTCGACCATCGTGGCGGCGCCGGCGGCGTCGCCAACCTCACCGCGCACGGTTTCGCGCCGATGGGCTATCCGGCGGCGCTGGCCGCGGTGGCGACGGCGGGCTTGCTGTTCAGCTACACGGGGTTCCGCAACATCGTCGAACTGTCCGGCGAGGCCGTGAACCCGCGGCGCGACGTGCCGCGCGCGATGCTGGCGACCATGCTCGTGACCATCGCGCTGTACCTGGCGTTGCAGGGTGCGTTCCTGGTCGCGGTTCCCGGCGGGCTGCTCGGCTCCGGGTGGCGGGGCATCAACCTGGACTCGCCGTTCGCCGACCTCGCCGGCTTGCTCGGCCTGAGCTGGCTGTACTGGATGCTGATGGCCGATGCGATGATCTCGCCGTCCGGCTCGGCCATCGTCTATACCTCGGCCAACGCCCGCAACCTGTACGGAGTCGCGAAAAACGGGCTGCTGCCGAAGATGCTGATGCACGTCGACGATCGCTGGGGCATCCCGCGGCGCGCGCTGCTGGTGAACTTCGCGGTCGGGGTCGCGCTGCTGCTGCCGATGCCGAGCTGGCATGCGATCGTCAGCGCGCTCGGCGTGGTGATCGTCTACACCTTCTCGATCGGCGCGGTGGCGGTCCCGGTGTTCCGCGCCGAAGGCGTCGGCAGCCCGGAGCAGCGCCTGCGCGGCATGCAGGTGCTCGCGCCGCTGGCCTTCGTCGTCAGCACGCTGGTCGTGTACTGGGCCGGCTGGAAGGTGCTGCATCCCACGCTGTGGATCATGATCGGCGCGGTGGCCTGGTATGCGCTGGCGCAGTGGCATGCGGCGCGGCACGCCGCGCGCAGCGGCGACGAGCACCCGGGCATCGACCTCGTCGACTGGCGCGGAGGCTCCTGGCTGCTCGTGTACCTGGTGTTCATCTTCGCGCTGTCGTGGGCCAGCACGAAGGGCGGTGCCGGCTGGTTCGGCGAACTCCCCGGCACGCTGCTGGTGGTGCTGGTGTCGCCGCTGTTCTACGTCTGGGGAGTCCGTGCCGGCGTGCGCTACATGCGTGAGCGACGTCAAGGCGGCGCCGTCATGCAGGGCTAGACTGGTGCGGGCGGCGGCGGTATCGCCGACGCCTCCATCCAACCCCGCGTGATCGTGCCCTGCCATGCCCACCGCGAAGAACCCCGCCCACGCCCCCAACATCAACGTGCCGCTGTTCTGGCCGGCGCTGATGGCCGCCGAGCTGACCCGCCAGGGCCTCGACCTGGCGGTGCGCAACGTGCGCTTCCTCAAGGAGGAGACGCGTCTGCACGGAGGCATCAAGCCGCGCCTGGCCACCGCGCACACGGTGCGCCTGCGCCTGCGCACGCTGAGCCTGTGCGACTACTCGGCCGAAGGCGCCGGCGGGCTGCCGACGCTGGTCGTCGCGCCCTATGCCGGGCACACCTCGATGATCGCCGACTACCACGAGGGCCAGAGCCTGATGCAGACCCTGCGGGCCGCAGGCGTGGGGCGCGTGCTGCTCACGGATTGGCACAGCGCCACGCCGGACATGAAGGACTTCGAGGTCGACCAGTACCTGGAGGAGTTGCTCGCCTGCGTCGACGATCTCGGCGGCCGCGTCTGCCTGGTCGCACTGTGCCAGGGCGGCTGGATCTCGGCGATGCTGGCGGCGCGCTTTCCCGACAAGGTGCAGGCGATGGTGCTCGCCGGCTCGCCGATCGACACCCACGCCGGGCACGGCCCGCTGGTGCGCATGGTGCGCGACAGCCCGATGAGCTTCTACCGCGAACTGGTGGCCAGCGGCGGCGGACTGATGCCGGGGCGCTACATGCTCGCGGGGTGGAAGAACATGCACCCGGAGCAGCACTACGTGCAGGACCACATCGACCTGTACGAGCACATCGACGACCCGGTGTGGCTGCGCAAGGCCGAAGCCTTCGATCGCTGGTACGAGAACCCGCTGGATCTCCCCGGGCGCTGGTACCTGCAGGTGATCGAGCAGTTGTTCAAGCACAACGAGTTCGCCCACGGGCGCTTCGTCGGGCTGGGGCAGCGCCTGCAGCTGCGGAACATTCGCTGCCCGCTGTACCTGCTCGCCGGGGAGTCGGACGACATCACGCCGCGCGAGCAGGTGTTCGCCGCCGAGCAGCTGAGCGCGTCCACGAAGGTGGAAAAGCGCGTCGTGCCGGGCGGGCACGTCGGGTTGTTCATGGGCGCGCGCACCCTGGAGCAGGCGTGGCCGGCCATCGCCGCCTGGCTGCGCGCGAACGGCGCCGGGCAGGCGCCGACCTGAGCAACCGGCGCCGACGGGGCGAGGCCGCCCCGCCCGACCGGCGGCGCCCGGCGCTCAGCGAGCCGTGCCGACGGCCGGTCCGAGAGCGCGCGGCGGGTCGCAGCGTTGTTCACGCTGCAACGCGCGGCTGCGCCGACGCAGTTCGGCCTGCTCGCGCGCGACCTCGCCCGCCGGGACCACGCGCAACTGCAGCCCCGACCATGCCGTGGCGATCACCGAGCCGTTGCCGCGCAGCACGTGGCATTCGCCCGCGCGCAGGAACACGTCGTCGGCTTCATGCTCCTCGGTGATCCACAGCAGGGCCTGCGGGGCGCCGGCTTCGCTGCAGCTGTACACGCGCAGTTCGGCGCCGGCGTGCTTGCGCAGGTACACGCTGTCGCCATCGTGCAGGCTGATGCGACTGCGCTGCACCCGCATCGTCTTGTCATTCTTCAGGTTCATGGCTCGCTCCCTGGGTCGTCGACCGGGCAGTGACCGCGCAACGGGGTCAAAAGCCCATGATTTCAACATGTTCCTCGCACCATATTAGGCATTTCCCTAGACGCTCCAAAACGGTATTTCGGCATTGATATCATGCGTTTCGTGCATGCTGTCCCGAAAACATGGACGATTCCACCCTGCCCCGCAGATCTTCCGGCCGGCGCCTCGACACCGGCTTCCTGCGCGCCTTCGAGTCCGCCGCGCGCCTGGGAAGCTTCACCGCTGCGGCGCGCGAACTCTCGCTGAGCCAGTCGGCGCTGAGCCGGCAGATCCAGTCGCTCGAGCAAGGCGTCGGAGTGCGCCTGTTCGAGCGCGACGGGCCCCGCGTGCGGCTTTCCGCGGCCGGCGAGCGCCTGGCGGCGACGCTGCGCCCGGCGCTGGCCTCGCTGGACGCGACGGTCGAGGAACTGCGCCAGGGCGCACAGCGGCCGCGCGTGCGCATCACCACCTTCGCATCCTTCGCCAGCCTGTGGCTGATGCCCCGCCTGCCCCTGTTCCAGGCCGAGCATCCCGAGGTGGACATCGCGGTGGAGACCTCCGACCTGATCTCCGATCTCGACGTCACCGGGCAGGATGTCGCGCTGCGCCTGGCGCACCCTTCGCATCCGGCGGTGCGCCAGCCGCAAGCCCGTGCGCTGTTCGAGGAGCACATCGCTCCGGTGTGCAGCCCGCGGCTGCTGGCCGAACTCGGGCGGCGCGCGAAGCAGTTGCGCACCCCGGCCGACCTCGCGCACACCACGTTGATCGCCGAGGTCGGCTCCGGAGCCGGTCCGACGAATTCGCTGGCCTACCTGCGCGAGCTGTCGTGGGAGGCCTGGTTTCAGGGTGTCGGGCACCGCGATGTGACGCCACTGAGTTGGCTCCACCTGAACTTCACGCACCAGACCGTCCAGGCCGCCCAGGCGGGGATGGGGGTCGCGATGGGGCAGCTGGCGCTGATCCGGCCGCTGCTGGCCGACGGCAGCCTGGTGCTGCCGCTGGGTCGGCCGCAGCCCTCGGGAGTCTGCTACCACATGGTGCTGCGCGAACCCGGGCGCGCGCGTGCGGAGGTCCGGGCGCTGGTCGGCTGGCTGCAGGCGCAGCTGGAACAGGATCGAAGCGACTGAGCCCAATGAGTGAGCCCAATGAGCGAGCCCACCGAGCGACCCCACCGAGCGACCCCACCGAGCGACCCCACCGAGCGAGCCCACCGAGCGACCCCACCGAGCGACCCCACCGAGCGAGCCGCGCGCGCGAGCTGTTCAGCCCGGCCGAGTCCGCGCAGCGGGGTCGGCAGGCGGCTCCTCCGGCGCATCGGGTGCCAGCCGGGGGTCGCGCACGGGGAAGGTGCCCTCGGGCGTGACGGCCAGCGGGTCGCTGGCAGGAAAGGACTCGATCAGCGCGTGATCGAGCTGCTGCTCGATGCTGCGGTTGCGCTGCAGCAGGTCCCGCTCGTACTGCAGGCGCTGCTCGCGGGCCTTGCGGTCGACGGGCTCGCGCGGTTCGCGCTTGGTGCTTTCGGCGGCCTCGCGTTCGCGCAGCGGGCGCGAGGGGTCGGTGTGGTGTCTCATGATCATGCCCTCCGGGGACGGGTGGGCTCCGCGCGGCGTGCCGGGTTGGGCCCGGCTGGACCGAGCGGATGCAACCCTTCGTCCCACTGTAGGGCGACCCGCGAGGCCGCGCGCCGCGTGCGCAGCTCGACCCTGGAGCGCTAATCGCCTACCCGGAAAAGGGCTCAGGGCGGGTGCTCCGGGGGCCGGGCGATGTAGGCTGGCGCCACGGACCGACCAGGGGTCCGGCGATCGAGGAGAGGACGGCCATGTGCGAGTTGTTCGCAGTCAGCAGTGCGCGTCCGGCGCGCGTGCGCCTGCGCTTCGCGGAGTTCGCGACCCACGGCGCGCCGCGCCAGCGCGATGGCGCGGCGGGCAATCCCGACGGCTGGGGCGCTGCCTATTTCGACGGCGTCGACGCGCATGTCCTGCGCGAGCCGGTGCCCGCCGTGCGCAGCGCCTTCGCGCATGTGCTGGAGGATCACGACTTCCACAGCCGGCTGGTGCTGGCGCATGTGCGTCGCGCCTCGCGCGGGCCGATTGCGCTGGCCAACACCCAGCCCTTCGTGCGCGAGCTGGGTGGTCGCGTGCATGTGTTCGCGCATAACGGCGACCTGCCCGAGGTGCAGGAGCGGTGGCCGCTGCTGGCGGACGGGGACGCGGCGCTGCCGGCGCGCGCGGTCGGCCAGACGGATTCGGAACACGCCTTCTGTCATCTGCTGCGCATGCTGGCGCCGTTGTGGCTCGGTGCCGCCGGGGCTCCGGATCCGCGCGAGCGTCTGCGCGTCGTGCGCGAGTTCGCCTCGCGCATGCGCGAACTCGGACCGGCGAACTTTCTGTACAGCGACGGCGAATGCCTGTTCGCGCACGCCGATCGCCGGCGCCACGCCGACGGTCTCGTGCGCGAGCCCGGGCTGCACCTGTGGCTGCGCGGGGCCGCGCACGCGCACCATCACGAAGTCGCGGGACTGCAGGTGCGGGCAAGCCATGCGCAGGCGCACCCGCTGGCGATGCTGGCCAGCGTGCCGCTGGGCGGCGGCGACTGGCAGGCGCTGCCGCGCGGCAGCGTGGTCGGCCTGCTCGACGGCGAGACCCTGGATTAGTCTGGCTGCTGAAATACCCCAGGGGGCCGCGCCGCGCGAGGCCCTCGGCCGTGCCGCGCACGCCTGCCGCGGCATGGGCATAGTGCGCGCTTTGCGCGCGAGGGTGTGACAAATCACCACACCAACCCTCGTTCGCGGGGTGTGCGCCTTGAGAAACCCGTTAAGATTTATCTTACAAAGTCTTGGTTTTTCAGAATAATTGCCCAAAGGGCTGCGGTGGGGCGAAGCGACCCCGGCCGGCGGCCGACTGACCCCGGGTTTCATCACCCGACCTGCCATGCCAGCCAGCGCCCTCAGTACCCAGCACACCGTCGAGCAAGCCAAGGCCCTGGCGTTCAGGGCGGTGGACTTCCTGATCGAGCATGACGTCCCGCCGATTCCGCTGAGCTACGGAGTGGCGTATGAATACCTCAGCGGGGGCAGCCCGGACCTGTGCAAGACGCTCGATGATTACCTGCACAGCGGGCGCAAGATCGACGCCTTCGTGCTGCGCGACCTGCACGAGCGGCACCTCGCGGTGGATCGCTCGACGCCGCTGCGCAGTGTCGGCAACGACCTGCAGAACCTGCTCGGGGAATTGAGCCAGAACATCGAGGAGGCGGGACGCGGCGCCGAGGAGTTCGGGCACGCACTCGACACCACGCTGGACCATCTGGCCGACGAAGGCGATGCGCACTCCCTGCGCGACATCGCCTCGGGACTGCTGGTGGCGACGCAGAAGGCGCGCCAGCGCAACGAGCACCTGCAGCAGCGCCTGCAGGTGACCCTGGCGGAAAGCGAGAAACTGAAGGTCGAGCTCGAGCGCCACCGGCGCGAGGCGCTGATCGATCCGCTGACCGGCTTGTGGAACCGGCGCGCCATGGACACCGAGCTCGATGAACTGATGGCCATCGAGCCCGACGCGCCGCTGAGCCTGCTGATGCTGGACATCGACCATTTCAAGCGCATCAACGACACCCACGGGCATGCCCTCGGCGATGCCGTGCTGCGCCATGTCGCCGAAGCCATCCGCAAATGCCTGCGCAGCGAGGATCACGCGGTGCGCTACGGCGGCGAGGAATTCCTCGTGCTGCTGCCGCACACGCCGCTGGTGGAGGCGGCGCGGGTCGCCGAGAGCATTCGTGCGCGAGTCGCGTCATTGCGCCTGCGCCGACGCAGCGACAACCTGGTGCTCGAACCCTTCACGGTTTCGCTGGGCGTGGCCAGCCGCAAACCCGGGGACACGCGCGACAGCCTGCTGCGGCGCACCGATCGCGCGCTGTACCGCTCGAAGGACCTGGGACGCAACCGCGTCAGCATCGACGGCGACTACGGTCTCGCGCCGGGTCACGCCTGAGTTGCCGGCGCCTCGGGCAAGCCGAGGCGTCTTCCATCGCTTCAGTGGGCGCCTGCCGCCTCGGCGCCGGCGGCTCCCGGCTCGCTCGGGCGCACCAGCCAGACGAGCACGATCATGGCGATGAACAGCCATGCGCTGAGCCGGAACATCTCGTCCACCGACATGGTCGAGGCCTGCACGTCGATCAGGCGGTTGACCACCCCCAGCGCCTGCTGCCGGGAGAAGCCGCCGGACTCGAGCATGCGCAGCACCGCGGAGGAGCGCTGGCCGCCGGCGTAGATATGTTCGGCGAGCTGCGCATGGTGCATGGTCGTGCGGTTGTCCCACAGCGTGGTGTAGATCGACGCGCCGAAGGAGCCTGCCGTGATGCGCGCGAAATTCGACAGTCCGGCGGCCGAGGCCACGCGAGCGGGCGCCAGCCCGCCCAGGATGATTCCCAGCAGCGGGATGAAGAAGGTGGCCGTCGCCACGCCCTGCACGATGGTCGGCAGCGAATAGTCCCAGTAGGTGTCGCCGGCGGTGAAGCGCGAGCGCATCCAGAACACGATCGCGAACACCAGGAACGAGAACGAGGTCAGCCAGCGCGTGTCGATCTGGCTGGCGTAGCGCCCCACGAAGGGCATGAACAGCAGCGCGAACAGCCCCACCCATGCCAGCACGCCGCCGGCCTCGGTGGCGGTGTAGCCGATGGATTCCTGCAGCCACAACGGCAGCAGCACCAGCGAACCGAAGTACATGCCATAGGCCAGCGCGAGCATGGTCGTGCCGAGGCTGAAGTTGGGCAGCGCGAACAGCTTCAGGTCGACCACCGGATGCCGGTCGGTGAGTTCCCAGATCAGGAACAGCACGAAGCCCACGACGGCGGCCACCGCCAGCGCGACGATGGTCTTCGAGCCGAACCAGTCGAGCTGCTCGCCCTTGTCCAGCATGATCTGCAGCGAGCCGACCCAGATGACCAGCAGCGCCAGCCCCGTCCAGTCGATCGGCAGCTTGCGGGTCGGGGTCTCGCGGCTGCGGTAGATCGTCAGCGTCACCAAGGTGCAAACCACCCCGACCGGGACATTGATGTAGAAGATCCAGGGCCACGAGATGTTGTCGGTGATCCAGCCGCCCAGCAGTGGCCCGGCGATCGGCGCGATCAGCGTGGTCATCGACCACATCGCCAGGGCCATTCCGGAGCGCTTGGGCGGATAGCTCGACAGCAGCAGGGTCTGCGACAACGGAATCATCGGCCCGGCCGACGCCCCCTGCAGCACGCGGAACACGATCAGCACCGACAGGCTCGGAGCCTGTCCGCACAGGAACGAGAACAAGGTGAACAGCAGGATGCTCGACAGGAAGGTGCGCACCGCACCGAAGCGCTGGGTCAGGAAGCCGGTCAGCGGCACCGCGATCGCGTTGGCCACCCCGAAGGAGGTGATCACCCAGGTTCCCTGGGAGGCGCTGACCCCCATGTCGCCGGCGATCGACGGGATCGACACGTTGGCGATCGAGGTGTCCAGCACGTTCATGAACGTGGCCAGGCTGAGGGCGATGGTGCCCACCACGAGGGCGCTGCCCTGCAGCGGACGCAGGTGCGTGGGGGTGGCGGGCGCGGCGGGCCGCGTGTCGGCCGCGGCCGCGGGGGTCTCGGGGTTCATCGGGATGGCGGGGAGTTCATATCAAATGTTATCGTCTCGGCTGATTTCATGTCGCCGACCGCACGCCGATGGACCGCCTGCCGCAATTCGGATTCCTGCTTGCCGAGATCAGCCGGCGCTACGTCCAGCTGTTCGAGCAGCTGGCGCAGGGGACCGGGCTGACCCTGACGACCTGCCGCGCGCTCGCCTACCTGGAGCGCCACGAGGGCATCAGCCAGTCGCGACTGGCCGAGCTGGCCGCGATCGAGCCGATGGCGCTGGTGCGCCTGCTCGACCGGCTGCAGGCCGAGGGCCTGGTGCGGCGCGAGCGCGACCCGGACGACCGTCGCGCCCACCGCCTGCTGCTGGAGGCGTCGGCGCAACCGGTGCTGCGGCAGATCCGCGAGCTGTCGCGGCGCGCGCGCGAGCGCACCTTCGCCGGGGTCGACGCGCAAGAGCGCGAACTGTTCATGCGGGTGCTGCAGCGCCTGGCCGACAACCTCGGCGGCGCGCGCTGAGTCGCCGCGCCGCGCGCCCCGCCCGTCAGGCGCGCACGCGCGCCGGCTGTCCCGCGGCAGGCTCGGCGACGCCGAGCGTCTCGTCGTGCCCGCCGGCGGCGCCCATGCTCCAGCTGAGCTGGTGCAGTGCGCGCACCAGTCGGTCCGACACGCGGTCCAGCGCGCCGGCGCCGAGATCGGCGAGCACGCGCTCGGCGGCCTGCGCCTGCTCGGCCTCGCGCAGCAGTTCCCCGGCCTGACGGTGGAACTCGGCGTGCAGCCGCTGGGCACGCTCGAACACCGAGCGCGTCGAAGGCCAGATGGTGTCGGCGTGGCGCCGCATCCAGCGCCCGAGCAGGCAGGAATCGTCGCGGCATACGACGCGCCACTGCAGCGGCGCGCCCTCGCCGCGCAGGCTGCGCATCAAGGTGTCGCGATATTCCTGGTGGGACACGATGATGCGTTGCCAGTCCAGCGGCGCGATGTCCCGGCTGTACAGCAGCGCCTGGCGTCCGAGCGCGGTGTCGGGGCTGGCGGCGTCGAGGTCCCAGTGCCAGCCCTGAAGCCACGACGCGAACTGTTCCGCCGGCATCGGGCGCGCCAGCGCGTAGCCCTGGCCGCGCTCGACACCCAGCGCCAGCGCCATCTCGACGAGGTCGGGCGTCTCCAGGCCTTCCATCGTCACCTGCATGTTCAGGCCCTGCGCCATGCGCACCAGTGCGCCGACGAAGGCGATGGTCTTCGCCGGCTCCTCCTGCGCCTGCTGCACGATGTGCTGGTCGATCTTCACGGTGTGGAAGGGCAGGCTGCGCATGCGCCGCAGACTGCTGTAGCCGGAGCCGAGGTCGTCCATGATCAGGCGCACACCCAGGCGCGACAGGCTGGCGATGGCTTCATCGCGCCGCTGGCTGTCGAACTGGTCCTCGTGGGTTTCCAGCAGCTCCAGGCGCAGGCGTCCGGCCTCGACGCGGCCTTGCTCCAGCGCCTGGGCGATCCATTGCGGGCACTCCGGGTCCATCAGCACGCTGGGCGGCAGGTTCAGGCTGGCTCCCAGCTGCAAGCCCTGTTCGTCCCACTGCCGCAGCCACTGCAGCGTCAGCTCCAGGCCCTTGCGGAACAGGATGCGCAGCTCGTGGTTGCCGAAGGCCTCGAGGAAGCCGCCGGGGTGCAGCACGGTATCGCCGTCCTGCAGGCGCGCCAGCACTTCGACCTCGTCGGGCTGCCCGGTGACCAGGTTGACCAGCGGCTGCACATGCAGCCGCAGCCCGCCGCTGTACAGCAGCTCGTGCAGGCGGCTGCGCTGCGTGGCGGCGATCGGCTGCTGCTGCGCCGGCCCGCCCAGTGCGCGCTGGAAGGCGGGTCCCAGGTGATGTTGCGCCGACTCCAGCCACATGCGCATGGCGGGCGCCTCGAACTGTCCCGGGTGCCGTCCGAGCAGCGTGATCACCTGGTGCACGTGCCCGTGGCGGTCGAGCAGCGGGATCGCCGCCACGCTGCGCACGCCGAAACGCCTGGCGATGTCGCCGAATCCTTCCACCGCGCCCTCGTTGGCATCGGTCGCGATGGTCCCGCTGCTCCAGGCGCGTTGCGTGGCTCCGGGGGCCTCGTGCCCGGTGCGCCGGAAATCCGGGTCCAGCCCGGCGTCGCGCAGCGCCTGCAGGTAGGCCTGGGCCTCGCCGGAGCCGAACTCCAGCACGTAGCGGTTGTCGGCGTCGGGGCGTCCGCAGGCCACGCCGCAGATTCCGGCGAGCTCGCCCAGGTGCGCCACGACATGGCGCGGCAGCTGCCCCGATTGCTCCCACGCGTCCAGGCGCATCTCCATCGCCGCCAGGTGCGCCTGGCGCTGGTGCTGCACTTCGAGGGCGCCGCGCTGGGTGGCCTGCAGGTCCAGCGCGACGCGCTGCTGCAGCAGGGTCTGCAGGCGCACGCGGGCGTCCAGGCGCAGCGGCAGGCGCTGCGTGGCCCGCTGCAGCGCCGCCGCGTACTGGCTCAGCGCGGCCATCGAGGCCGCGCCGTCGACTCCGACCATCGCATGCACGCGCCCCACGCGCAGCGCCTGCTCCTCCTGCTCGTGGCGCTGCAGGTCGGGGCGCAACAGCAGCCGCAGCTGCCGGCTCTGCTTGCGCTTGAGCTCCTGCAGCTCCGGCTCGGTCAGCATCGCGGCGATGCGTGCAGTCGGGCTGTCCGGCGCCAGCTGGCGCCAGTAGGCATCGAGGAACTCCGCATCCACCGGCAGCAGCTCGTCGCGCACCTTCTCCAGCAGTTCGGCCGCGGCCTCGCCGTAGGGGTCGAGCTCGTCCTCCTGCGCATCGTCGAGCTGTTCGCCGCTGAGCAGCCACCAGCGCTGGCGCCGCGCCTTCGCGGACTTCGCCGCGTACAGCGCGCCGTCGGCCTGGCGCAGCAGCGAGTCGGGCTCCTCCCCATGTTCCGGGTACAGCGCCAGGCCCATGCTCATGCCGATCTCGACCTGCACCTGCGCGGCGAGCTCGAAGGGCTGTTCGACGGCGCGATGCAGGCGACCCAGCACGCTGGCCAGCACCTGGCGCGGGTGCGTGGCGTCGAGTTCATCGAGCACCAGCACGAATTCGTCGCCACCCAGGCGCGCCAGCAGGTCCGACTCGCGCAGCTGCGCCTGCAGGCGGCTCGCGAGCTGCTGCAGCAGGCGGTCTCCGGCGGCATGACCGTAGGTGTCGTTGACCGGCTTGAAGTCGTCCAGGTCGAGCACGCCGATGGCCAGCTGGTGGCCGCCGCGGCGCGCGCGTGCCATGGCGTGCGGCAGGTGCTGCTCCAGCGCCAGGCGGTTGGCCAGTCCGGTCAGCGCATCATGTCGCGCCAGATGGGCCTGCTCCGACTCGCGTGCCTGCAGCAGTTGCTTGAGGTCGATCTCGGTCAGCGCCTGACCGATCAGCTCCGCCGTACGCAGCAGCGTGTCCTGCACGATCGCGTCGAGGTCGGCGGAGTCGTTGGCCACCAGCACCAGCATCGCCCACACGCGCCCGGAACGGCGCAGCGGCAGGGTCACCGCCTCCTGCGCGCAGCCGGCCAGTGCATAGGCCTGCCAGGGGCGGATGAGCGCCGAGCCGGGGTCGGTCTCGATCGCCCGCAAGCCTTCGCGCCAGGTGCGCGACAGCGCATCCCGGCCGTCGCGCTGCACCTGCAGGACCTGGCCGTCCAGGGTCTCGCGGGCATGCCCCGCCGCCGCGACGATGCACACGTTCCCGGCGTCGTCGGGCTGCCCGATCCACGCCGCGGCGAACAGTCCGCCTTCGAGCAGCCGCGTGCACGCCGTCTCCAGCAGCTCGCTCTCGCTGCGCGATGCGATGAGCACGTCGATCTGCGAGAAAACGGTGCGCATCAGCTCGCCCTGGCGTTCGTGCGCGCGCAGCGCGTCCTGCTGCGCGGCCACCAGATCCAGGCGCTCCAGGCCGCGCCCGATGTCCTCGCCCATGTCGCCGAGCACGGCCGAGAATTCCGGGTCGAACTGCAGCGCCTCGCTCCAGTGCATGCTCAGCACCGCGTCGAGGCGCCCATGGCGGCGGATCGGCAGCGCGGCGCAGGCGTGCATCGCGTGCATCGCGGCGTGCGCGCTCCAGGGCCTGCCGGGGCCCGCGAGATCTTCATGGAACTGCGCGCGCGCGCTGTGCCACGCGGCCCCGAAGGGCCCCGCGGCGTCGCCGGCACCGTCGAGGGCGCCGGGGATCACGCGCAGGTATTCGGTGGCGCCGGCGCTGGC
>JAKAXL010000041.1 GCA_021816585.1 Pseudomonadota bacterium
CTCGCGAAACGCCCCCTGGGCCTTGCAGATGGCCTCGAACTTGCGCCACGCGCGCCCGTCGGCCAGCACCTGCGCGGCCAGCTCGCGCGCGGCCACGCCGGTGGCCAGTCCGCCGAGTTCGACGACCGCCGCGGCGATGTCCAGCGCGCGCCGGCGCAGGTCGTCGGGAGCCTGCGGATGGTTCGACAGCACGCGCAGCACGTCGTGCGCCTCCAGCGCCGGGCCGACGCCGCGCCCGACCGGTTGCGAGCCGTCGGTGACCATGCCCAGCAGTTGCAGCCCGAGGGCATGCGCGCTGGCCCCCAGCGCGCGCAGCAGCGACTGCGCCTGCTCGGGGCTGCGCACCTTGGCGGTGGGGCCGCTGGGGATGTCGATGACCACGTGCGTGGAGCCGGCGGCGGCCTTCTTCGACAGCACCGAGGCCACCAGCTGGGCCTCGCTGTCGAGGTCGAGCATGCGCTCGACGCGGATCAGCAGGTCGTCGGCCGGGCTCATGTTCATGGCGCCGCCCCACACCATGCAGCCGCCCTCGGCCTCGACGACGCGACGCATCTGCGCCAGGTCGAGGTCGACGCGGGTGATGGTCTCCACGGTGTCGGCGGTCCCCGCCGG
Source organism: Pseudomonadota bacterium (assembly GCA_021816585.1). GTDB lineage: Bacteria > Pseudomonadota > Gammaproteobacteria > Burkholderiales > Burkholderiaceae_C > Thiomonas_A. Next base: position 613 of record JAKAXL010000041.1, read on the forward strand.
CGACGTGATGGCACGCGAGCTGGTCTTGGGCATCACCAGTCCCAGCGCGGTGGCGATCGACACCACGATCGGGGTCGTGCGGTTGCCCGGCAGGCCGCCGATGCAGTGCTTGTCCACCACCAGCGCGTGCGGCCAGCTCATGCGCGCGCCGCTGTGCACCATCGCGCGGGTCAGGTTGGTGACCTCGGCGCTGCTCATGCGCCCGCCGGCGCAGGCCACCAGGAAGGCGGCGATCTCCACGTTGGACAGGCGCCCGGCCACGATGTCGTCGATGATCGCCTCGAAGGCCCCCTCGCGCAGGTGGGAGCCGAAGATCTTCGCGCGCACCTGGCTCATCGCGTCGCTGGGACGCGCGAAGCGAAAGCGCAGGCGCTCTCCGGGCTGCGGCTGCAGACGGTGCCAGGCCGCCTCCGACAGCCCGACCTCGTCGGGGTCGAGGAGTTCGCCCGATGTCAGGATGTTCAGCGTGGCGACGATGCTGCGCTGCGCGCCCAGCACCTCGATGCGCGCGTGCGCCTCGAAGCCCTCGGCGCGCACCACCGGCGAGTCGGCGCGCAGCACCACCACCGGCTCGTGGTGGGTGTCGATGCCCAGGCGGCGCGGCTGCAACGAGAAGGCCGGTGGCGTGGGAGCTTGTCGTGGTTCGTCCATCACACCCCCCGGGGTAGTCCGTGCACACCAGCATAGCAAGCGCCGCGGCGCCGCGACTTGACCTGGGTCGGGGTGGGATCGGGAACGCGGTGGAATCAGTCGGTCTGCGCGAACAGCAGCCGCGCCACGGTCTCGTTGTCGATGGGCTCGTTGAACAGCGAGCGCACCAGCAGGTCGCTGCCCAGCAGCTGCGGCGCGAACAGCATGTCGGGCTGCACGCGGCGGATCTTCGCCACGTGGCGCGCGTCGTTGACACCGGCGATGGTGCGCACCCCGGGTGCAAGCTCCTTCACGGCCAGCACCGCGAAGGCGTTCTCGGCGTCGTCGTCGCGCAGGGTCAGCACGGCGCGCGCATGCGGCACGCCGGCCTCCTCCAGCACCTCGTTGCTGGTGGCGTCGCCGACCACCACGTCGGCCTCGGGCGGGAACGGCGACGCGACGTCGGCGGCCACCACCACGGTCACCGGCACGCCGCGCTGGCGCAAGGCCTGCCAGGCCGTCAGCGCCAGCGCCGAGCGTCCCAGGATCACGTAATGGTTGCGTCGTTGCTGTTTGTGCATGCGGCCCTCCAGTGCGCGCTTGATGCTGCCGCCGACGACCGGGCCGATGACCACCGACAACGTGGTGGCGAACACCGTGATGCCCAGCACGATCAGCGAGACCGTGAACATGCGCGCGTCCAGCGTGCGCGGAACGATGTCCCCGTAGCCTACCGTCGACATGGTCTCGATGGCGTAGTACAGCGCGGTGCCGAGATCGCGGATCGGCGGCGCGTAGCCGCCGCCGAACCACAGCGAGCCGAGCATTCCGTACACCAGCAGGCTGCCGATGCTGAGCAGCGCGAACAGCGAGCCGGCGGCGAGGCTGCTGCGGTCGAAGCGTCGCGCATACACCAGCAGCACCAGCAGCAGCAGCGCGCTGGCCGCGACGCCCGTCAGCCCGGCGGGAAGCGCCACCAGCGCCAGTCCGAGGTCGAGCAGGCCCAGCAGCAGCGTCATCACCCACGCCAGGCGCGAACGCGCCAGCAGCCCGAAGGCCATCAGCACCAGGCCGACGGCCAGCAGCATGCGCGGCAGCACCATCACGTCGGCCAGCTGCAGCACCTGGTCCGGGGTGTTGAGCGCCTGCAGCGAGCGGCCCAGGTAGGCGAACTGGGGGCGCATCACCAGCGCGCCGGCAAGCGCCGCCAGCAGCGCGGCCAGCGCCTGCGGCCCCGCGCGGTTCCACGTCTCGCGCACGCGCGCGAGGAGGTGCGCGAAGCGCTCGCGAACGACGTTGGCGTAGACCCGCGGAGCGGCCATCGGCGGGGCCTATGCGCGCGGCGTCGGCGGCGGCTGCTGCGGCAGCAGCTTGCCCGGGTTGAACAGGCCGCGCGGATCCAGCGCCGCCTTGACGGCGCGCATCATGTCCAGCGCCACCGGACTCTTGTAGCGCAGCAGCTCGGGGGTCTTCAGCTGGCCGATCCCGTGCTCGGCCGAGAAACTGCCCCCGCAGGCTGCCGCGGCATCGTGCACGATGCGGTTGCAGGCCTCCTGGTGGCGCGCCAGGAACCGCGCGCCGTCGGCCCCCGCCGGCGCCTGCACGTTGTAGTGCAGGTTGCCGTCGCCCAGATGCCCGAACACGATCAGGCGCGCGCCGGGAAGCGCCTGCAGCACCAGCTCGGCGGTGCTCTCGACGAAGGCCGCCATGCGCGAGATCGGCACCGCGATGTCGTGCTTGATGTTGAGACCCTCGCTGGCCTGCGCCAGCGGGATGTGCTCGCGCAGCGCCCACATCGCCTGCGCCTGCGCCAGCGACTGCGCCACCGCGGCGTCGCGCAGCAGCCCCGACTCGAGGGCGCCGCCGAGCACATGCTCGAGGCGCTGCTGCGCATGCTCCTCGCCTTCGTTGTCGGACAGCTCCAGCAGCACGCACCACGGCGCGTCGATCTCGAAGCCGCGCACCAGCTGCGGGAAGTGCTGGCGCACCAGGCGCAGGCTGTGCGCGCTCATCAGCTCGAATCCGGTCAGGCCGGCGCCCAGCGCGCCGCGCGCGAGCTCGAACAGGCGCACGGCGTCGCGCACATGCGCCAGCTGCGCCAGCGCGGTGCGCTGGGCCGCCGGGCGCGCGTACAGCTGCAGGCTGGCCGCGGTGATCAGTCCCAGCGTGCCCTCGGCGCCGATGAACAGGTCGCGCAGGTCGTAGCCGGTGTTGTCCTTGCGCAGGCTGGACAGCCCGTTCCAGACCTCGCCGCGCGGCGTCACCACCTCCAGGCCGAGGCACAGCGCGCGGGCGTTGCCGTAGCGCAGCACGGCGGTGCCGCCGGCGTTGGTCGACAGCACCCCGCCGATGGTCGCGCTGCCCTCGGCGGCCAGGCTGAGGGGAAACAGCATGCCGTGCCCGGCAGCCGCCTGCTGCACCTCCTGCAGGATGCAGCCGGCCTCGGCGACGATCACGCCGTCGGCCACCGAGATGTCGCGGATGCGCTGCAGGCGGCGCAGCGACAGCAGCAGCTGGGTGCCGCCGGCGTCGGGAGTCGCGCCGCCGACCAGCCCGGTGTTGCCGCCCTGCGGGACGATCGCGATGTCGTGCGCGGCGCACAGCTGCACCACCTGCGCCACCTGCGCGGTGTCGGCCGGCGCCGCCAGCGCCAGCGCGCGCCCCTGGTAGCGCCCGCGCCAGTCGCGCGTCCACGGCGCCAGGTCCTCGTCGCGCTGCAGCACGTGGCCGGCGCCCAGCAGCGCGTGCAGCGCGTCGAGAAAGCGCTCGGTGTTGCGCGCCGGGTTCACGACGAGGCCTCCGCGTCGCCTCCGGGCAGCTCGACGCACAGTCGTTGCGCCGCGCGCGCCAGGCGCCGCCCCAGCGCCTGCGCCAGATGCAGTTCGTCGGCGGTGACCGGCAGCGCGGCGTCGGAGCCGCCGTGGTGGCTGGCGCCGTAGGGCGTGCCGCCGCTGCGCGTGGCCCCCAGCCTGGCCTCGGTGAAGGGAATTCCCAGCAGCAGCATGCCGTGGTGCAGCAGCGGCAGCATCATGCTCAGCAGCGTGCTTTCCTGGCCGCCGTGCAGGCTGGCGCTGGACGTGAACACCGCCGCCGGCTTGCCTTCCAGCGCGCCGGACAGCCACAGCGGCGCCGTCTGGTCGAGGAAATACTTCATCGGCGCGGCCATGTTGCCGAATCGCGTCGGCGAGCCCAGCGCCAGCCCGACGCAGTCCTGCAGGTCGGACAGCTCGGCGTACGGCGGCCCGTCGGACGGAATCGCCGGCTCGGGGGTTTCGACGCGCGACGTCACGCGCGGCACGGTGCGTACGCGCGGCAACATGCCGGGAACCTCGGCCACGCCGCGCGCGATGGCTTCCGCCAGTTGTCGCGTGCCGCCGTGTACGCTGTAGTACAGGATCAGAATTTCTCGCATGACCCAATCCTATGCGCCCGCGCGCCGTCCGGCCTGAAGTCCTCCGCGTGCTGCGCCCGCTGCGCGAGCGCTTCGAGCACTGCCGCCTCGCGCAGACCGCCGGCAGCCTGACCTTCACGACCCTGATCTCCCTCGTGCCCCTGCTGGCCGTGGGGCTGTCGCTGTTCACCGCCTTCCCCGCCTTCCAGCAGCTCGAGCTGCACCTGCAGCAGCGCTTCACCGCGGCGCTGCTGCCGCCGCGCATCGCCGCCACCGTGCTGGGTTACCTGAACGCCTTCGCGCAGCGCGCGGCGGGGCTGGGCGCCGCCGGGGTCGCGGGGCTGGCGCTCAGCGCGATCTCGCTGATGCTGACCATCGACCGCGCGCTCAACACCATCTGGTACACGGCGCGCCCGCGTCCGCTGGGCCAGCGCGTGCTGCTGTACTGGGCGGCGCTGACCCTCGGTCCGCTGGTGCTGGGGGCGGCGCTGGCCGGCTCGGCGGCGGCGCTGGCCACGCAGCATGGCTGGCTGCACCATGTTCCCGGGGGCGCCGGGGCGCTGCTGACCCTGCTGTCGTGGCTGCTGCTGGCGCTGGCGCTGGGCGCGCTGTACCGGCTGGCCCCGAACGCCGACGTGCGCTGGAGCGACGCGCTCGGCGGCGGTGCCCTGGCGGCGGTGGGATTCGGGCTGGCCGGGCGCGTGTTCGCGTGGTACGTGGGCAGCGCGGCGAACTTCACCGCGGTCTACGGCACCTTCGCGGCCTTGCCGGTGTTCCTGCTGTGGATCTACTGCAGCTGGATGGTCGTGCTGCTGGGCGCGATGCTGGCCGCGCACCTGCCGCTGCTGCGCCTGCGCGTGCTGCCGCGCCCGCACGCGCCGGGGACCGACCTGCTGCTGGCGCTGCGCCTGCTGCGCGTGCTGGAGGGCGCGCGCGGCGCCACCGACCTCGGGCGCGACATCGTCGGGCTGAGCGCCGGACTGCGATGCGACCCGCTGCACCTGCGCCCCCTGCTGGACCTGCTGGAGCGCCTGGGCTGGGTCGGTCGCGTGGTGCCGGCGCCGCGCCACCCGACACCCCGCTGGGCGCTGCTGGTCGATCCCCGGCAGGTGCGGGCCGCCGCGCTGCTGGATGCGCTGGTGCTGGACCACCACGCGGCTGCCGCGGCCTCGCCGCGACTGGCGCAGGCGCTGCAGCCGCTGTGGCAGGGGCTGAGCCTGCACGAACTGCTGCAGCGCGACGCGGCTGCGGGCGAGGCCCCCGCGGCCTGAGGACCCCCGGCGCATTACCCCTTGAAACCGTCGGGGCACAGGCTGGTCTCGCGGCGTGCGCACGGTGCACAATGGGTCGCATGGACCGCGCGCCCGGCCGGCGCTGCCGACGTGCGGTCGTCGAGCCGAGCGCACAGGAGACGCGAGCATGCAGATCACCGTCCACCGCGGCCCCGAGGTCTGGCGCGAGCGCCGCAGCATGCCCGCGGCGACCTACAACCTTGCGCGCACGCTGCAGATGCGCAGTCCCCAGGGCGTGGCCTTCGTGCCGATTCGCAGCCTGCAGGTCCTGGCGATCGTCGACCGCCACGAATTCGTGTTCGTCGACAGCGTCGAGCGCGCGTGGGCCCTGCTGGCCTGGGAGCGCCTGCGCCCGGACGCCCGCAGCGGGCTGGACGACGCCGTCGACTTCGAAGCGGTCGGCTACGGCGACCCGGCACGCGAGGCCATGCGGCGCCTTCCGCGCGAGTTCCACGAGGCGCTGTGCACGCTGGCCGGACGCCAGCGCCGCGACGGGCCCGCCCGCCTGCTGCCGTTCGCGCCGCGTGACAGGCGCAGCGGCCGGGCCGGCTGAGCGCGCGAGGCCGCGCGCGGGCCCGCGCGGCACTCCGGGTGGCTTACTCGTCCTCGTCGAGTTCGGGGTTCCAGCCGAGCGCGCGCGCCTCTTCGATGGCCTGTCGGTAGATCTGCTGGTGACGCTGCAGCAAGTCCGGGGGCAGCCGGCTCGGCAGGTTGCCGTGGCGGTCCCAGGCCTGCTCGACGCGCTGCGTCAGCTCCTGCATGCGCGACAGCGTCCAGCCGGCGCAGTCCTCGCTGTCGGCGATGAGCCCGAACACGCGCGCGTCCAGCACGATGCGCCCGAGCTGGGTGAGGCCGTGGCGGTCGCCGCGCAGGCCCGGGTAGGTCATGGGCTGGTTCATCGCAGCGTGACTCCGTGGTCGATGGATTGCAGCGCGCGCGCGAAGCTGTCGGCGGCGCCGCGCGCATCGCCGGCGCGCAGTCCGAGGTCGCGCAGCAGTCCGTCCTTCAGCCCGTAGACGCAGGCGTGCACGACCACGTGCTGGCCGCGCGTCCAGGCGTCCTGCAGCACCGTGGTGCGGCACACGTTGTGCGCCTGCTCGAGGGCATTGAGTTCGCACAGCCGGTCCCAGCGATCCTGCTCCGACAGTCCGCCGAGGCGCGCGGCATGCCGCTCCAGCACGTCGCCGACATGGCCGAGCCAGTTGTCGACCAGACCGACGCGCGCACCCTGCAGCACCGCCCTGACCCCGCCGCAGCCGTAGTGGCCGACGACCAGGATGTGCTCGACCCGCAGCACGTCGACCGCGAACTGCAGCGTGGACATCGAGTTCATGTCCGAATGCGGCATCACGTTGGCGACGTTGCGGTGCACGAACACCTCGCCCGGGGCCAGGTCGATGACCTCGTTGGCGGGCACGCGCGAATCGGCGCAGCCGATCCAGAAGAACTTCGGAGCCTGCTGGCGCGCCAGCGTGGGGAAAAAATCCGGGCGCGTCTCGTTGACGCGGCGCACCCAGCGACGGTTGTTGTCGAAGAGTGCGGCGTAATCGGAATCCTGGGGCATCGGGGCGGCAGCCGTGGCAAGGGGGCGATCCCGCCATGCTAGTCCACGCCCGGCCCGCGGGCCGGCGTGCGGGGTAGCCGGCGGGCTCAGGCCGCGCGGGGCGGCCGGCACAGGCGCTCGCGAGCCGCCTCGTACTCGGCCTGCAGGCGCTGCACCAGCGCGCGCGCCGGCTGCACCGCGTGCACGGCGCCGATGCCCTGGCCGCAGCCCCAGATGTCCTTCCAGGCCTTGGCGCCGCCGATGGCGGCGGCGAAATCCATCTGGCTCGGGTCGCCGGCCGGCAGCTTGTCGGGGTCGAGCCCGGCGGCGACGATGGAGCCGCGCAGGTAGTTGCCCAGCACGCCGGTGAACAGGCTGGAATAGACGATGTCGCGCGCACTGCTGTCGACCACCATCTGCTTGTAGCCGGGCACCGCGCGCGCCTCGTCGGTGGCGATGAAGGCGCTGCCGATGTAGGCCAGGTCGGCCCCCATCGCCTGTGCGGCGAGGATCGACTCGCCGCGCGCGATCGCGCCCGACAGCACCAGCGGACCGTCGAACCAGGCGCGGATCTCCTGCACCAGCGCGAACGGCGACAGCGTGCCGGCGTGGCCGCCCGCGCCGGCGGCGACCGCGATCAGTCCGTCGGCGCCCTTCTCCACCGCCTTGCGCGCGAAGCGGTCGTCGATCACGTCGTGCAGCACGATGCCGCCCCACGCGTGCACCGCCTGGTTGACCTCCGGGCGCGCGCCCAGCGAGGTGATGACCAGCGGCACGCGGTAGCGCGCGCACAGCTCCATGTCGTGTTCCAGGCGGTCGTTGCTGCGATGCACGATCTGGTTCACCGCGAACGGCGCCGCGGGCTGCTCGGGATGCGCGCGGTCCCAGGCGGCCAGCGCCTCGGTGACCTGCGCCAGCCATTCGTCGAGCTGCGAGGCCGGACGCGCGTTGAGCGCCGGGAAACTGCCGACGATGCCGGCGGTGCACTGGGCGATCACCAGCTCCGGGTTGGAGAGGATGAACAGCGGCGAGCCGATGACCGGCAGGCGCAGGCGGGACAGCACGGAAGGCAGGGACATGGGCTCGGCTCGGGGATCGGACGGACGCGCGTGCGCGGCGTGGCACGACGCGCCGCGCCACGGCGTCGCGAGATTCAGAAGGCTTCGGCGGGCAGCGCCATCACGCTGTCGCAGCCGTCGAGCACCGCGTCGCGCAAGGCGCCGCAGCGCGGCAGCAGGTGGGCGCAGAAGAACTCCGCGGTGGCCCGCTTGGCCGCTGCGAACTCCTGCTGCTCGGGCGGCAGTTCACCGGCGGCCAGCCAGGCGCGCCCCATCTGCCACGCCGCCAGCAGGTAGCCGCTCAGCATCAGGTAGGGAACGCTGCCGGCATAGGCCGCCGCGGGGGAGTCGGCGCCGCTGCGCACGATGAAGTCCACGACGTCGCCGTAGGCGCCCAGCGCCTGCTCCAGGCGCTGCGCCATGACCCGCGCACCGGGCTGCTGCTGTTGCGCCAGCTGCTGCCGGGTGTCGCGCACGCGCGCGGCGAATCGCCGCGCCAGCGCCCCGGCGTCGCGCAGGGTCTTGCGGCCGACCAGGTCGTTGGCCTGGATCGCCGTCGTGCCCTCGTAGATCGGCAGGATGCGGGCGTCGCGGTAATACTGCGCGGCGCCGGTTTCCTCGATGAAGCCCATGCCGCCGTGCACCTGCACCCCCAGCGACGACGCCTCCAGGCTGATCTCGGTGCTGAAGCCCTTGACGATGGGCACCAGGAATTCGTAGTCGGCGGTGTGCTGCGCGCGCACCTCGGGGTCGGCCTCGCCGATGCCCAGGTCGTGCAGCCCGGCCGCGTACAGCGCCAGCGCGCGCGAACCCTCGGCCAGCGCGCGCATGCCCATGAGCATGCGCCGCACGTCGGGGTGGTGCACGATGGGCATCGACTGCCGCGCGCCGGGCGGGCGCGACTGCACGCGCTGGCGCGCGTAGGCCGCGGCGTGCTGGTAGGCGCGCTCGGCCAGGCCCACGCCCTGCATGCCCACGGCGTAGCGAGCCGCGTTCATCATGATGAACATGAACTCCAGGCCGCGCCCGGGTTCGCCCACCATCTCGGCCACCGCGCCGGGGCCGACCTCGCCCTTGTCCTCGCCGTACAGCAGCACCGCGGTCGGGCTGGCCTTGATGCCCAGCTTGTGCTCGAGCGACGCGCACCACACGTCGTTGCGCCTGCCGTCGTCGAGGAACTTCGGCGCGATGAACAGCGAAATGCCCTTCACGCCGGGGGGCGCATCGGGCAGGCGCGCGAGCACGAGGTGGACGATGTTGTCCGCCATGTCGTGCTCACCGTAGGTGATGAAGATCTTCTGCCCGAACAGGCGATAGCTGCCGTCGTCCTGCGGGACCGCGCGCGTGCGCACCAGCGCCAGGTCCGAGCCGGCCTGCGGCTCGGTCAGGTTCATCGTGCCGGTCCATTCGCCGCTGACCAGGCGCGGCAGGAAGCGCGACTTCTGCTGCTGCGAGCCCGCCGTCAGCAGGGCCTCGATGGCGCCGTCGGTGAGCAGCGGACACAGCGCGAAGCTCAGGTTGGAGCTGTTGAGCATCTCGTTGCAGGCCGCGCCGATGATCTTCGGCAGGCCCTGGCCGCCGTACTCCTGCGGGTGCTGCAGCCCCTGCCAGCCGCCCTGCGTGAACTGCGCGTAGGCCTCGCGAAAACCCGGCGTGGTGCGCACCGCGCCCTGCTCCCAGGTGGACGGCCGGGTGTCGCCGGTGCGGTCGAGCGGCGCCAGCACCTCGCGCGTGAAGCGCGCGCATTCGTCGAGCACCGCGGCCGCCGTCTCGGCGTCGGCCCCGGCGTCGCGGTAGGCCGGCAGCGCGGCGACGGCGTCGAGCCCGGCGAGGCGCTCGAGCACGAACATCATGTCCTTCACGGGGGCGTTGTAGTCGCTCATCGTCGTGTCCTGACGCTCAGAGGTCGCGCACCATGTCCGGCACCGCGGTGAACAGGTCGGCCACCAGGCCGTAGTCGGCGACGCCGAAGATCGGCGCCTCCTCGTCCTTGTTGATGGCCACGATCACCTTCGAGTCCTTCATGCCGGCCAGGTGCTGGATGGCGCCGGAGATGCCGACCGCCACGTACAGCTGCGGCGCCACGATCTTGCCGGTCTGCCCGACCTGCCAGTCGTTGGGCGCGTAGCCGGCGTCCACCGCGGCGCGGCTGGCGCCCAGCGCGGCTCCCAGCTTGTCGGCCAGCGGGGTCAGCACGGCGTCGAAGTTCTCCTTGCTGCCCAGGCCGCGGCCGCCGGAGACGATGATCTTCGCGGCGCCCAGCTCGGGGCGCTCGCTCTTCGTCTGCTCGCGCCCGACCAGCGCGCTCAGTCCGGTGTCGGGCTCGGGTTGCAGCGCCTGCACCTCGGCGTGGCCGCCTTCGGCCGCGGCGGGGTCGAAGCCGGTGGTGCGCACGGTGATCACCTTCACCGCGTCGCTGCTCTGCACGGTGGCGATGGCGTTGCCGGCGTAGATCGGGCGGTCGAAGGTGTCGGGCGACAGCACGTGGATGACGTCGGACACCTGCATCACGTCGAGCAGCGCGGCCAGCCGCGGCGCCAGGTTCTTGCCGTAGGCGCTGGCCGGCACCAGCACGTGCGTGTAGCCGCCGGCGCGCACCAGCGCGAGCGCCTGCGCGGCCAGGTTCTCGGCCAGGCCGTCGCCCAGGTGCGGCGCGTCGGCGCACAGCACGCCGGCCACGCCGGCCACCGCGGCGGCGGCCTGCGCCGCCTGCGCGCAGCCGTTTCCGGCCACCAGCACGTGCACCTGCGGATCGCAGGCCAGCGCGGCGGTGATGGTGTTGAGGGTCGCGGCCTTCAGGCCGGAGTTGTCGTGTTCGGCAATGACGAGTGCGGTCATGGGGTTTCCTTCAGATGACCTTGGCTTCGTTCTTCAGCTTGGCCACCAGCGCGGCCACGTCGGGCACCTTCACGCCGGCGCCGCGCTTGGGCGGCTCGGCGACCTTCAGCGTCTTCAGGCGCGGCGAAACGTCCACGCCCAGCTGCTCGGGGGTGAAGGTGTCGAGCTGCTTCTTCTTCGCCTTCATGATGTTGGGCAGGGTCACGTAGCGCGGCTCGTTCAGGCGCAGGTCGGTGGTCATGACCAGCGGCAGCGCCAGCCCGAGGGTCTCCAGCCCGCCGTCGACCTCGCGCGTGACCCGCGCCTTGCCCGCGTCGATCTCCAGCTTCGACGCGAAGGTGGCCTGGCCCCAGCCGAGCAGCGCGGCCAGCATCTGGCCGGTCTGGTTGCAGTCGTCGTCGATCGCCTGCTTGCCCAGGATCACCAGTTGCGGCTGCTCCTTGTCGATCACCGCCTTGAGCAGCTTGGCCACCGCCAGCGGCTGCAGCTCGGCGTCGGTCTGCACCAGCACGCCGCGGTCGGCGCCGATGGCCAGCGCCGTGCGCAAGGTCTCCTGGCACGCGGCCACGCCGGCGCTGAAGGCCACGATCTCGGTGGCGGCGCCCTTTTCCTTCAGGCGCACCGCCTCCTCCACCGCGATCTCGTCGAAGGGGTTCATGCTCATCTTCACCCCGGCGGTATCCACTCCACTGCCGTCGGACTTCACGCGGACCTTGACGTTGTAGTCCACCACGCGCTTGACGGCGACCAGAACCTTCATGCCTTTGACTCCTGTCGGAAACGCGGCGCGGGCCACGCGCTGGGCGCGGTCCGTGCCGGTGCATGCACCCGGACGGCGCCCGGGGCACAAAAGCGAACGATCGTTCTATTTTTGCCAGTGTATCGGCACCCGCGGCGCGGAATCAAGTCCCGGCCGCCTCCCCCGGCGACGCGACGCCGGGCGCCGGCGCCGCGGCACCGGCCCAATGCACCACGCGCTGGGGATAGGGAATGTCGATTCCGGCATCCCGCAATGCGCGCCACAACGCCAGATTGACGGCGCCGCGCACGTTCAGGGTACCGTTTTCCGGATCGGCGATCCAGAAACCCACGGTGATCTCGAGCCCGTCGGCGCCGAAATTGCTCAGCACCGCCGACGGCGCCGGCTGCGCCACCACGCGCGTCACGCCGCCCGCGGCGCGCGCCAGCAGGGGCAGCGCCTGCTCCAGGTCGGTGGCGTAGCCCACCGACACGGTGGTGGACATCCACACGTTCGGGTCGGTGTAGGAGAGGTTTTCGATGCGGCTGGAAATCAGCATCTCGTTCGGCACGATGGATTCGGTGCCGCCGGAGCTGCGAACCACCGTGTAGCGGGTCTTGATGTCCTGGATGCGCCCCTGGAAGGTGTCCAGGCGCACGTTGTCGCCCACGCGCACGCTGCGCTCGAGCAGGATCACGAAACCCGACACGTAGTTGGCCGCGATGCGCTGCAGGCCGAGCCCGAGCCCGACGCCCAGGGCTCCGCCGAAGACCCCAAGCACCGTGAGGTCGATGCCGACCATCTGCAACGCCGTCAGCAGCGCCACCGTGAACACGCCGGCGCGGATCAGGCGCGACACCACCAGCCGCAGGTTGACGTCCAGCGGCGACGCCAGCAGGCGCGCCTCGAGCAGCGACGACAGCCACAGTGCCAGCACCAGGGTCACCGCCACCGACACCACGCCGCGCAGCAGGGTCCACGCCGTCAGGCGCTGCGTGCCGATGTGCACCGACACGGCGTCGAGCGCCTCGCGGATCTCCGGCAGCGCGCCGCTGAGGTACAGCAGCAGCCCGATGCCCGCGCTCAGGCGCACCGCCAGCACCAGCCAGCGCGCGAGGTCGGGGTCGGCCAGTGCGCGTTGCGCGGCGCGCGCCGCGACCCGCGTCAGCAGCCACACCGCCAGCACCGGCAGCATCAGCTTGAGCAGGTCGGCGCGCAGCAGCTGCGGCGTGGCGTGGCGGGTGAGCTGCAGCGCCAGCAGCGCCACCAGCGGCAGCCCGACCCCATGTTCCAGCGCGGCACGCAGCGCGCCCTTCCAGTCGGGCGCGGTGAAGCGCCGCTCGACCATCGTGCCAGCCGCCAGGCCGAGCACCAGCGCGCCGGCGATCAGCAGCAGCTGCCAGCGCAGCAGCGGCCACGGGTGGTGCACGACGGCCTGCAGCAGCGGCGAGCCGTCGCGCAGCGGCAGCGCGTGCCTCACTGCGGATTTCGCCAGGACGGCGCGCGCTTTTCCAGGAAGGCCTGCACGCCTTCGAGCGTGTCGGGGTCGTGGAAATTGCACACCATGGTCTGCGCGGCCAGCTGGTAGGCGCCGGCCAGCCCCATCTCGAGCTGGCGGTAGAACTGCGCCTTGCCCATGGCGATCGCGCTCGCCGGCTTGGACAGCAGGTCGGCCACCAGGGTCTCGACTTCGGCGTCCAGCGCCTCGGCCGGAACCGCGCGGTTGACCAGGCCCCAGTCGAGCGCGGTGGCGGCGTCGATGAACTCGCCGGTGAGCAGCATTTCCATCGCCCGCTTGCGCGGCAGGTTGCGCGCCAGCGGCACGCTGGGGGTCGAACAGAACAGTCCGAGGTTGACCCCGGAGGTGGCGAAACGCGCATCGGTGCTGGCCACCGCGAGGTCGCACTGCGCGACCAGCTGGCAGCCGGCCGCCGTGGCCATGCCGTGCACCCGCGCGATCACCGGCTGCGGCAGCGCCACGAGGTCGAGCATGAAGCGCCCGCACAGTTCGAACAGCTCGGCGATGCCGTCGCCGCCCGCCTGCGGGCGCATCTCGCGCAGGTCGTGGCCGGCGCAGAAGGCCTTGCCGGCCGCGCGCAGCACCACCACGCGCGCCTGCGGGTCGTCGCGCAGCGGCGCCACCGCGTCGCGCAGCGCCAGCAGCAGCTCGCGCGACAAGGCGTTGAAGGCCTGCGGGCGGTTCAGGGTCAGCGTGACCACGCCGCGCGGGTCGCGCTCGACCAGCAGCGGCGCCTGCGCGGCGGGCGCGGAACGCTCGGGAACGGTGGACATCGGTTTTCTCCGGACCATGTCGAATCGCCGGCGGGCCCACGCCCGCCGCGCGATGGACACATTGTGCTACTGCCGCGGAGCTCGCGGGACGCCGCGCGGATCAGGCATCGACGCCGGCCAGCACGCGCAGGTGCTCGACCACGCTGCGACCCAGCGCGCTGAGGTTGTAGCCGCCCTCCAGGCACGACACGATGCGGCCGCCGCAGGTCTCGTCGGCGAGGTCGCGGATGGCGCGGGTGATCCACGCATAGTCGGACTCGACCAGCCCGAACTGCGCCATGTCGTCCTCGCGATGGGCGTCGAAGCCGGCGGAGATGAAGATCATCTGCGGCGCGAACTCGCGCAGCCGCGGCAGCCACCGGTGGGCGACCACCTCGCGCACCTGCGCGCCGCCGGTGTAGGCCGGCAACGGCACGTTGAGCATGTTCGGCGCCGGGTCCTCGGTCCCGCTGAAGGGGTAGAAGGGATGCTGGAAGAAGCCGGTCATCAGCACCCGCGGGTCGCCGCCCAGGATGTCCTCGGTGCCGTTGCCGTGGTGCACGTCGAAGTCGACCACGGCGACGCGCTCCAGGCCGCGGCGGTCCAGCGCGTGGCGCGCCGCCACGGCCACGTTGTTGATGAAGCAAAAGCCCATCGCGCGGTCGCGGGTCGCGTGGTGCCCGGGGGGACGCACCGCGCAGAAGGCGTTGTCGAGCCGGCCGTCGAGCACGGCGTCGGTGGCCGCGATGGCCGCGCCGGCGGCGCGCAGCGCGGCGCGCATCGTGTAGGGGTTCATCAGCGTGTCCGGGTCGATCCACGCATAGCCCTCGTCGACTTCGCCGCGGCTGCGCAGCTCGGCCAGGTACAGCGCGCTGTGCGCCAGCTCCAGCTGCTGCTCGTCGGCCAGCGGCGCCTGCGCGCGCTGCAGCATCCAGTCCAGGCCGGCGCTGATCAGCCGGTCCTCGATCGCCGCCAGGCGGGCCGGGCATTCCGGATGGTCGTGGCCCATTTCGTGGCGCGAGCAGTCGGGGTGGGTGTAGTACCCGGTGCGCATGTCGTCTCCTGGTCTGGTCACGGCGCGGCCCGCGCCCGGCGCGCAGGCACAATAGCCGCAGGCAGCGCCGACCCACGGCCATGGGTCGCGCCGCATCCGACACATTGTGCTACCGGCGGCGCCGGCTACAGGTTGCGATGAATCACGAACTCGGCGCGCTGGTCGCGCAACTCGACGGCGTACTGGTGGGCAAGCGCGCGCAACTGCAGCTCGCGGTGTGCTGCCTGGTGGCCGGCGGGCACCTGCTGATCGACGACCTGCCCGGGGTCGGCAAGACCACGCTGGCGCAGGCGCTGGCGCGCAGCTTCGGGCTGGCGTTCACGCGCGTGCAGTTCACCTCCGACCTGCTGCCCGGCGACCTGCTGGGGGTGAGCATGCCCGAGCCCGGCGGCGGCGGGTTTCGTTTCCACCCGGGCCCGGTGTTCACGCAGATCCTGCTGGCCGACGAGATCAACCGCGCGCCGCCGAAGACGCAAAGCGCGCTGCTGGAAGCGATGGAGGAAGGCCAGGTCAGCGTGGACGGCCGCTCGCACCCGCTTCCCGAGCCGTTCTTCGTCATCGCCACGCAGAACCCGCACGACCAGCGCGGCACCTACGCGCTGCCGGAGTCGCAACTGGACCGCTTCCTGATGTGCCTGTCGCTGGGCTATCCCGACGCCGCGGCCGAGCGTTCGCTGCTGCTCGGCGAGGACCGGCGCGAGTTGCTGCGCCGGCTGCCGCCGCTGCTCGACCGCGACCGGCTGGAGCAGTTGCAGCGCCAGGCGCAGCAGGTGCACGTGGCGCCGGCGCTGGCCGACTACGTGCAGCGCCTGCTCGGCGCCAGCCGCGACAGCCGCGGCCTGCTCACCGGCCTGAGCCCGCGCGCCGGGCTGGCGCTGCTGCGCGCGGCACGCGCGCACGCACTGCTGCAGGCGCGCGAGTATTGCGGGCCGGAGGACGTGCAGGCGGTGCTGCCGGCGGTGGCGGTGCACCGGCTCGTGGCCGTGGGGGAGAGCACGCCCGGCGGCCCGGCGGTGGACGCGCAGCTGCAGGAACTGGTGCAGCGCACCGCGCTGTAGACGGCCGCGCGGGCGCAACGGGCCATGCCGGATCGCTCAGCCGCGCCCCGCGATCGGCCGCAAGGCGTGCTGCGCGAGAGCTTCGCACGCTGGGCGCTGGCGCGTCACCTGCCCGGAGACAGCACCCGCCTGGGCCAGCGCAACGTGTACATCCTGCCGTCGCGGGCGGGCTGGTTGTTCGCGCTGACCCTGCTCGTGCTGCTGCTGGGCTCGATCAACTACCAGCTCAACCTGGGCTATCTGTTCACCTTCGCGCTCACCGGCAGTGCGCTGATGTCGATGTACGTCACCCACGCCAACCTGCGCGGGCTGCAGCTCGACCTGCCTGCCGCCGACGAGGCCGAGCTGTACGCCGCGCAGCCGGCGCTGCTGCGTCTGCGCCTGCGCGTCGACCGGCGTGCGCGCTGGGGGCTGCTGGCGCGCCTGGGCGGCGCCGAGACGCGCGCGCTGGACCTCGAACCGGGCCGGGAACTCGAGCTCGCGCTGCCGTGGACGCCCTCGCGTCGCGGCCCGCAGCCCTGGCCCGCGCTGCGCCTGGAGACACGTTTTCCGCTCGGGCTGTGGCGCGCGTGGAGCGTGTGGCGCCCGTCGCGTCGGATCTGCGTCTACCCGACGCCGCTCGACCCCGGCGCCGCGCTGCCGGCGGCGCAGGGCCCGGGAGGCGAGGCCGCGGCGGGTCGCGGCGGCGAGGCCGACGAGCTCGATGATCTGCGCCCGTGGCGCAGCGGCGACCCGCTGCGCCGCGTGGTGTGGCGCAAGTCGCGCGACACGGCATGGGTGGTGCGCAGCGCGTCGGCCAGCGCGCCGCCGCGGCAGCTGTGGCTGGACTGGGATGCGCTGCCGGCGAGCCTGGACGCCGAGACGCGGCTGCGCCAGTTGTGCGCGTGGGTGCTGCTGGCCCGGCGCGGCTCGCTGCGTTATGGGCTGCGCCTTCCCGGCAGCGTGCTGCCTCCCGGCGAGGGCGACGACCATGCGCGCGCATGCCTGCGCCTGCTCGCAGGCTGGGGGCTGGAGCAGTACGGGTCATGAACGACGGCGCCACGCGATCGATGCGTGCGCACGCACTGCGGCGCCTGCGGGGCCTGCCGCGCGATGCGCAGGACACGCTGCTGGTGCTGCTGGTCGCCGCCGCCAGCGTGGCGCCGCTGCTGCCGCACCTGCCCGGCTGGGTGGGCGCGCTCACCGCCGCGCTGCTGCTGTGGCGCGCGCTGCTGGCCGCCGGCGGTCGCGCGCTGCCGTCGCGCGGCTTGCTGGCGGCAGTGCTGGCGCTGGCGGTGGCGGGCACGCTGGTGCAGTTTCGCACCGTGTTCGGGCGGGACCCCGGGGTGAGCCTGGTGAGCATGCTGCTTGCGCTCAAGCTGCTGGAGCAGGCGCCGAGCGATGCACGCGAGGCCTCGCATGTGCCCGGGGCACGGCGGCGACGCGACGCCTACGTGGTGTTCAACCTCGGGTTGTTCTGCGTGTTCGCGCAGTTCCTGTTCACGCAGTCGGCCCCCGCGGCGGCCTGGATGCTGCTGTGCACGCTGGGCTGGATCACGGCGCTGCTCGACGCCAACCTGCCGGCGCGCCGCCCGCCGCTGACGCGCCGGCTGGCGCTGGGCGCACGCCTGATCGGGCTCGGACTGCCGTTGACGGTGGCCCTGTTCGTGCTGTTCCCGCGACTGGCCGGGCCGCTGTGGAGCCTGCCGGACACGCATGTCGCGGCCAGCGGCCTGCCGTCCAGCATGGACGCCGGCTCCATCGCGAGGCTGGCCTTGAGCGACAGCGTGGCCTTTCAGGTGCGCTTCCACGGTCCGCGCCCGCAGCAGCGCGCGATGTACTGGCGCGGTCCCGTGCTCGGCCACTTCGACGGTACGCGCTGGACCGCGCTGGCACCCGCGCGTCCCGCCGGCGACGGCGGCAGCGACGGCGCTGCGCTGCGCGACACCGGCGAACGCGTGCGCTACACGGTCACGCTTTCGCCCACGCAGCGCAGCTTCGCCTTCGCGCTGGACGCACCGGCGGGCGCCCCGGCCCTGGTCGGCCAGCCGGGCACGACGTTGCGCGTGCTGCCCGACCTGGAGCTGCGCGCCAGCCGCGACCTCACCCGCGTGACGCGCTACACCGTCGATTCGTGGCTGCGCTACCGTTACGGAGCCGACGAATCGGCGGCGCGACTTCGCGCCATGCTGCAGCTGCCGGACGGCGATGATCCGCGCACCGTCGCGCTGGGCAGGCAGCTGCGCCAGCGCTTCGGCGCCGGCGGCGCGCGCGCGGTGGCCGAAGCCGCGCTGCGCATGTTTCACGACCAGCCGTTCCGCTACAGCCTGCATCCGGGGCGCTACTCCGGGCCCGACTCGATCGACCAGTTCCTGTTCCAGCGCCGCGTCGGATTCTGCGAGCACTACGCGCAGGCCTTCGTCGTGCTGATGCGCGCGGCCGGCATCCCGGCGCGCATCGTCACCGGCTACCAGGGCGGCTCGGAGAACCCCATCGACGGCATGTGGGTGGTGCGGCAACGGGATGCGCACGCCTGGGCCGAATACTGGGTGCGCGGCAGCGGCTGGGTGGACGCCGACCCCACCGCGATGGTCGACCCGGCACGCGTGGACCGCAGCGGGCAGACGCTGCAGGCGCGCGAGCCGCTGCTGGGACTGGCCATGCTCGGCCCGGGGGACCCGCGCGCGCTGCGCATGCTGCGCGACGTCGGCGACGCGCTGGGCGAGACCTGGAACCAGTGGGTGCTCGACTACGGCCAGACACGCCAGCGCCGCTTGCTGAGCCGGCTGGGGCTGCACCGTCCGGGCAGCGCGCAACTGGCATCGGCGTCGGCGCTGAGCGTCAGCCTGGCGCTGGCCGCGGGTGCGCTGTGGCTGCTGCTGGGCCGCGAGCGCGTGCACCTGGACCCGTGGCAGCGCAGCTACGCGCTGCTGCGGCGGCGACTGCGGCGCGCCGGGGTGCATGCCGGCCCCGCAGAACCGCCGGCCGCGCTGGCGCGCCGCCTGCACGGGGCGCCCGGAATGGCCGCGGCATGCGAGCTGCTGCGGGACCTGGAGCGTGCGCGCTACGGTGTGTCGCCGGCCGGCGACGCGCAACTGCGCGCGCTGCGCCGGCGTGCCGCGCGCCTGCCGCTGCCGCGCGGCGCAGACGACGCCGCGCCACGCATGCCGTCGTAAACTCGCGGACGACCGCGTCGCGCGCGGGCGCAACGGCGCCCCGCGCGAGGCCATGATCCGCCCGAGAGGCCCCGAGCTCTCCAGGCTTTCCCGGCTTCGCGGACCCTTTCGACTTTCGCCTAGGAGACGAACCATGAACACCCGTCGCCTGTCCGGACAACTGACCGCCGCGCTGCTCAGCGTCGGCATGTTCGCGTTGCCGCCGGTGGCCAGGGCCGACCTGATCGGCACCCAGCAGATCACGGGCCAGGTCGCCGGCCACGGCAACGTGGCCCGGGAACGTCGCGTCGTCGAGCAGTTCCTGGCGCGCGCCGACGTGCAGCAGCGCCTGCACCAGATGGGGGTCAGCGAGGCGCTGACGCAGCAGCGCGTGGCCGCGCTCAGCGACACCGAGGTGGCCAGCCTGGCCACGCGCATCGGCTCGCTGCCGGCGGCAGGCACGCTGGGATTCCAGGAGACCGTGATCATCCTCCTGGTGGCGATCCTGGTCGTGCTGGCGGTTTGACCCGGGCCGCCTTTCGCGCGGCCGCACTGGCCGCGTTGCTCGCGCTGGGCGGCACCCTCGGCGGCTGCGCGCTGTCGCCGGTGGGCGGCGGGCCGCAGTTCGTCGACGGCAAGCTGCTGCACCGCCCGGCCGGGCTGCCGCAGCGGGCTCGCGTCGCCGGGGTTCCGTTCTACCCGGACGACACGAACGCCTGCGGCCCCGCGTCGCTGGCCGCGGTGCTGCGCTTCAGCGGCGTGGACACCGATGTGGCGCGGTTGAAGCCGCAGCTGATCACGCCGGCGCTGGACGGCACGCTGCAGTACGACATGCTGGGCGCGACCCGCCGCGCCGGGCGCGTGGCCTACGTCCTCGACCCGAGCCTGGGCGAGTTGTTCCAGAACATCGCCGCGGGCCACCCGGTGGTGGTGCTGCAGCGCCTGGGGATCACCAACCAGACCTGGCACTACGCGGTGGTCATCGGCTACGACCTGCGGCACGACACGGTCACGCTGCACTCGAGCACGGCACGTTCGCTGGTGCTGTCGATCGGGCAGTTCGACGCCACCTGGGCGGGTGGCGGGCGCTGGGGCTTCGTCGCCCTGCCCCCGGGCGTGTTCCCGCCCGACGTGAAGGCGCTGCGCTACCTGGAGGCGGTGGCGCCGATGGAGCACGTCGCCCCGCAGGCGGCGCGCCAGGCCTACCACGCCGCGCTCCAGCGCTGGCCCGACGAATGGGTGGCGACGATGGGACTGGGCAACCTGGCCTATGCGCGCGGCGAATACACGCGCGCCGCGGCGCATTTCGCGCGGGCGGCGCGCATGCACCCGCATGACGGCGACCCGCTGAACAACCTGGCGCAGGCCGAACTGGCGGCCGGCGAACTGCGGCGGGCGCGGCAGACCATCGCGCAGGCCATCGCCATCGGCAAGCCCAACCCGCAGGTGTACGCGCGAACGCGCGACGAGATCGAGCGCACCGCGGCAAGACGCCCGGCCCCCGGCGCCGCGGCGCACTGACGGCGCGGGCGCCCCGCACTGCCGGGGCCGCCTGTCAGGCCAGGCGGCGGGCGCGTTCGGTGGGGCTGACGATGTCGGTGAGCCGGATGCCGAACTTGTCGTTGACCAGCACGACCTCGCCGCGGGCGATCAGGAAGCCGTTGACCAGCACGTCCATCGGCTCGCCGGCGAGTCGGTCGAGATCGACCACCGAGCCCTGCGCCAGCTGCAGCAACTCGCGGATCTGGATTTTCGTGCGCCCGAGCTCGACCGACAGGGTCACCGGGATGTCCATCACCAGGTCGAGCTGCTCGGTCCCGGAGGCCGCGGCGCCATCGGGCTGCAACTGCGCGAAGCTGGCGCGCTGGGCCTGCGGCTGCGGCGCGGCCCGCGGCACCGCGCCGAACGGCGGATCGGCGGCGGCGGCGGCGGTGCCGCCGGTGTCGGCAGGGCCTTGCTCGGCCAGCGCGGCTTCCCAGTCGTCGGCCATCGCCGACTCCGCCACCAGCGGGTCGGAGGAGTCGGGTTGTGCGCCTGTCGGATCGGGTTCGGCCATGATGTTGCCTGGGCGATGGATGAAGGGTGGAGGGGTCGCGAATACGCGCGCCGCGACTCAGCGCAGGTGGGCCTTGGGCGATTGCCCGAAGCCCGCTTCGGGCAGCAGGCGCTGGCGCACCTTGATGGCCATCGCGTCGTCGTGCTGGCCGTACTCGGCCAGCAGCACGGGGATGCCGTCGACGCGCGCGACCACCGTCTCCGGCATCTCCACCGGGATCACGTCGCCCACGCGCATCGCCAGCAGTTCGCGCACGAGCACCTGGCGCTGCAGCAGTTCGACGCGCATCTCCACCTCGGCCTCGCGCATCTCGCTTTGCAGCGCCTGCATCCAGCGCTGGTCGACCTCGTTGCGGTCGGTGGTCATGCCGGTGGTCATCTGGTCCCGGATCGGCTCGACCATGCTGTAGGGGATGCAGATGTGCAGCGAACCGCCCCCGCCCTCGATCTCGACGTCGAAGGTCGACGCGATGACCACCTCGGTGGGCGTGGCGATGTTGACGAACTGCGGGTTGACCTCGGAGCGCACGACCTCGATGTCCAGCCCGAGCACCGGATTCCACGCGCTGCGGTATTCCTTGAACACCATGTCGAGCATGCGGGAGATGATGCGCTGCTCCAGGTTGGTGAAGTCGCGACCCTCGATGCGCGCATGGAAGCGCCCGTCGCCGCCGAAGAAATTGTCGACCACGCTGAACACCAGGCGCGGGTCGAAGATGAACAGCGCGGTCCCGCGCAGCGGCTTGAGCTGCACCAGGTTGAGATTGCTCGGCACGACCAGCGTGCGGATGAATTCGCTGTACTTGAGCAGACGCACCGCCGACACCGAGATCTCGCTGGAACGGCGCAGGAAATTGAACAGGCCGACGCGCCACAGGCGCGCGAAGCGCTCGTTGATGACTTCCAGCGTGGGCATGCGCCCGCGCACGATGCGGTCCTGGCTGGCCAGGTCGTAGGGGCGTACGCCCCCCTCCTCGACCTCCTCGGCCTCGGGCTCGGCGTCCTCGCCGGTGATGCCCTGCAGCAGGGCATCGACCTCGTCCTGGGACAAGACATCCTTGACCATCACTGCCCCACGTGGGTCGTGCGGCGCGCGCCGCGCGACAGCCGCGCCGACGCCAGCCGCCCGGCGCCGACGCCGCTGGATGGGCCTTCCTGCCTGCCCTGGTCGGGCCTGTCAGCCATGCGCGCTCTCCGCGATCCCGCAATTCGATGTGTCGGGAAGTTTAAACGGCACGCCCACCGCCAAGTTGAATGCCGCATGCGCAGCGTCCGCCCCTGCTTCACACATAGGTGTTGACCAGCCCGCGCAGCCAGCCCGCCGACGGGGTCTGCCCGGGCCCCGCCAGCGGATCGGCGGCGAGCTGCATGCCGGCGCGGCTCGCGCCGCGCCGCGCGCCCTGCTCCTGCTCGCGCCCCGGATTGCCGGATCCGACGGAGGCCTGACTGAGGTTGAGTCCGGCGCCGGCGAACATGTCGTGCAATTGCGGCAATGCGCTTTGCACCGCCTCGCGCACCGCCTGGTGCGGCGACGCGAACTGGGCGCTGACCTGGCCCGCCTGCATCTGCAGGTGCACTTCCAGCGGG
>JAKAXL010000042.1 GCA_021816585.1 Pseudomonadota bacterium
TCAGGCTCGTGGTGCTGTAGTCCTCCAGCGCGAAATCCATGCCCGACAGGTACTGCGACAGCACCGAGTCGATCCCCGCCTTCGCGACATTCAGGCGGCTGGCGCTGTTGTCGTACAGGGTTCCGTTGCTCGACACCGTGTACGGCGCCGATGCCGTCTGCGTCGGAGTCAGCGGCGGCGTGAATCCGGAAGGGACCGTGTAGTCCACCGGCGAACTGCTGTTGTAGAGACTGCTCAGCGAGCTCGACAGCTGGCCCGATCCGGTCATGATCGCGCCGCCGAGGTCGCCGTCCATCGATTCGGAATTGCCGAGGGCGATGACGATCTGCGGACGGTCGGAACTCGCCGCGGCGACGCTGATCGGGATCGACCATGGAGAAGCCACCATCGCCAGGGTGGCAAGTCCCAGCACCAGGCCACGCAAGGTCTTGTTCATCGGTCGCATGTTCGGATCCCCCGCGGCGGCACCGTCACGGTCATTGCAGGATGCAGGCGCGGTACACCGCCTGCGTCGTCGCCGAGCCCGCGGCCGGGTTGGCGGTCGCGGTGGCCTGCACCCACACGTTGTAGAACACCGCGATGTAGCCCGGGTTGCACAGCGTGTCGTCGATCACCCCGGTCGGAGTGACCAGCTGCAGCACCTGGAAGTTCTGCCGTCCGGTGCCGTTGTTCAGCGTGACAGTGGTGGCCTGGCACAGGTTGTTCGTCTGGCAGCCCGACCAGAACGAGGCCGAGTTCGGCTGCACGTTCTGCGTGTTCCCGATGTACCACGCGGGCGGCGAGGCCTGGTATTCCAGCAGCCCGTCGTTGCCGATGCTCTGCGCCACCGTCGAGCGCAGCGCGGCCATCTGCTGGTTGGCGGCGTCGCGCGCCTGCGCGCGCCACAGGTACGAGCCGGAGAAGGTGTCGTTCTGCAGCGTGCGCCCGAAGATCGCCAGCAGCGCGATCGGCAGGATGATCAGGAACAGCGCGATCACCACCAGCAGCGCCGCGCCGCGCTGGGACCGTGGAGTTTTCATGACTGGTTCCATGCGACGTTGCGCAGATACACGATCTGCGTGAACACCTGGTACTGGTAGGCGTTGCCGGCGGGCGGCGTGTAGGTCTCGTCGAGCACCTGCAGCGTCGCCGGATTGCCGGTGCGCTCCGCGGTGTTGGGCTTGCGCACCACGTAGGCGAACTCCACCGCCCCGACCTGCCCCTGCTGGTTGTTGCTGACGATGCTCGAGCTGCTGCCCGTCCACGGCACGAAGGCCTGCAACTGGCCGTTGACCACCGGCGCGTACAAGGCATGCAGCAGCACCACGTTGACCGCCACCGGCGCGTCGCTGACCACGGTGCCGAGCGAATTGACCACGGTCCGCCACAGCTCGGGGGTGGGATTGGTCGACGAGACGGGGCGGATGCTGTAGGTCACCTGGATCGGCCCGTTGCCGCCCTGGA
Organism: Pseudomonadota bacterium; assembly: GCA_021816585.1. Lineage (GTDB taxonomy): Bacteria > Pseudomonadota > Gammaproteobacteria > Burkholderiales > Burkholderiaceae_C > Thiomonas_A. The sequence continues at coordinate 1,444 of JAKAXL010000042.1, forward strand.
TCTGTCCGAAGTCCTGCACATAGGCCTGCGCCAGGTCGGCGGTGGTGATCGCCGGGCTGATCGGCGGGTTCGCCAGGCTGGTCACGCCGGTGAATCCGTTCGGGGGGTTGAGCGGCGATCCGCCGGAGTTGTGCACGATGTTGTTGGCCGAGCCGCCGGTTCCGGTCACCTGGAAGCGTATACACAGGCTGCGCGACGGCAGCACGACGATGTCGACGTCGCCGACCTGGAACAGCGAGGTGTTGGCCACGAACAGCGCCGCGTTGTTGAGACTGCCGTTGGTCGACTTGACCACGCGCACCCCGCCCGGGATCGCGGCGCTGGACAGGCCGAAACCGGCTGCGTAGAACACCGTCACCGCGTCGGTGGCGGCGCCGCCGGGATTGGCGTAGCCGAACGCCGTCGAGGTTCCCGGAACGGTGCCGGACGTGGTTTGCACCAGATCCGATACCGGCCACTGCGTGACCATGTTGCTGCTGGTCGCGGAGTTGTAGGTCAGCAGGCGCGCGCAGCGGCTCTGGCCGGACGGGCCGTTCATCATGAATCCGGCGCGCGCCAGGTCGTCGGACAGCAGGCTCATGCTGACCCGCGCGTTGTTCTGCAGGCTCGCCGTGTCGTTGGCGCGAAGCCCGTTGGACTCCAGGCTGCTGAACGACACGAACACCAGCAGCCCGAGCAGCGTGGCCACCGCCAGCGCGACCAGCAGTTCGATCAGCGTGAAGCCGCGAGGGGAGCGCGAACGTGTTTGCATGATTTAGAAACCATCCTGCAGCAGGAAGGTGCGCTGCACGCTGCCGCCGAAGGCGGAGCGCACGGTGATCACCGCGCTGAGCTGGCACGGCGCGGTGGAAACGCAGGTGCCGGCACTGGCGCTGCCCGACGGAATCGTGGCGACCGACAGGGACATCAGGTCCGGGTACTGCGTGACCTGCGCCTGCCACCAGGTCAGCACCGGGGTCAGCGCGGTATTGGCGACCGACGGGTTCTGCGCGGACAGTTGCAGTCCGTTGAGCGAACCCAGCAACTGCGGGTTGCCCTCCACCGTCGACAGCAGGCTCTGCGCGGTGGTGGTCGCGGAGAAGGTGCGCGAGGCCTGCGCATTGGCGATGTAGGCCTGGTTGATCAGCAGCACCAGGCTGCTGGCCGCCGCGAGGAACAGCAGCATCGCCACCAGGACTTCCAGCAGCGTGACTCCCCGCTGCCCGCGGCGCCGCGGCATGGCAGTACGCAGATTCATGATGGGCTCGTGGTGACCACGCCTCCGTAGGAAAGCTGGATCTGCCACAGCGTGCCGCCGCCGTTGACGCTCGCCAGCAGCTTGCTGAGCGACGTGGTCGACGTGGCCGCCGTGCAGCTCAGCGCGCCCTGCGCGCCCGCCGTGCACAGCGCGACGCTGCCGTCGCCGAGGAACGACACCGTCTGCGGCAGCGCCTGGCAACTCACCCCGGTGGGCGCCGCGGAGGCGGCGCTGAGCACCTGGGTTCCGGTCGACGTGGTCACCGTGTAGCCGCAGCCGTTGGGCGAGAACGTGACCAGGCTGGAGGTGTTCAGCGCGTACTGCCGCGCATAGCGCAGCCCGTCGGCGATGTTGTCGGCGGTGGCCTTGGCGCTGGCCGAGGCCACCTGCGGCTGCAGCATCGGCACGGCCACGGCGAGCAGGATCGCGGCGATCGCGACCACGATCATCAGCTCCAGCAGTGTGAAACCCTTGTTCCGACGCGACTTCATGGCGGTCCCCGCGCAGCCTCCTGGATCGGGATGCTGCGCGGAGTCACCATGAGGCCACAACGGTTTTCCGGCGAAAGGTAGCAATTCCCCGACGAACGGCAAGGTATTGTGCAACTCGCATCGGCCGCGGCGGCGCGTGCTTCGCGGCGGCGCGCCCGGCTGACTACAATCCGGCGCGCAGCGGTCGCCTGGGTCGGGTGCTCGCCGATTTGCTCGCCAATTCCACGCGCGGCTGGCTTCCAGAGCCTCGGCGCCCATCCAGCGCGATCCTGACATGGCCGGACCTTTCGCCCCACCGCCTGCAAGCCCCGACGATCCGGCACCGGCCGCCGCATCCGCGAGCATCCCGGCCGCAGCGGCCGGGATTCCGGACACCTCGATCGACCAGGCCCGCGTGCTGCTGCGCTCGATTCCGGTCGGGCTGGCCGGCAGCGTGGTTCCGGCCGGTGTCGTGGCCTGGCTGCTGCACCGCCACGTGGGCCTCGGGGTGCTGCTGGTCTGGCTGGCGCTGCTGGTGGTCGCGCATGCCGGACGCGTGGCCGTGTGGCTGGCCGGGCGCAACGAGGTGCGCGCCGGGCGCAACGGGCGCAAGTGGCTGCAATGGCTGCGCCTCAGCGTGCTGGGGCTGGGGCTGGCATGGGCCTGGCTGCCCGTGACCATGGTCCCGGCACAGCCGTTCTTCGAGTTGCTGATCGCCGCGGTGGTCCTCGCGGTCTGCGGAGCCGGGGTCGCGCAGCAGTCCTCCGACGCCGCGTCGGCGCTGCTGCTGATGCTGCCGCCGGCGGCCACGATGAGCCTGCGCCTGCTGGTTTCCGAGGACGCCACGCTGCGCATCTTCGGCGGCCTGACCTTCATCTATTTCGCCTACCTGACCATCGCCACCTATCGCATCCAGTCCTCCTTCGTCGAGTTGTCGCGCCTGCACGCGCTGGCCAGCCGGCAGTCGCTGCACGACGCGCTGACCGGTCTGCCCAACCGGCTGGCGCTGCACCAGCGCCTGGAGGACGCGCTGGCACGCGCGCAGCGCAGCGGCATGCAGGTGGCGGTGGGCTACATCGATCTGGACGACTTCAAACAGGTCAACGACCGCCTCGGCCACGAGGCCGGCGACACGCTGCTGCGCGAGGCGGCGCGGCGCTGGGGCCAGCGCCTGCGCTCCACCGAGCTGATCGCCCGTCTCGGCGGCGACGAATTCGCCATCGTGGTCGAGAACATCGACCCGCAGCGCGCCACGATCGAACTCGGCGCGGTGTTCGAGCGCATCGACACCGCGACCGCCGAGCCGGTGCGGGTGGCCAGCACCGAGCATGTGCGAATCCGCATGAGCATGGGGGTGGCGCGCTATCCGGTGGACGCCGCCGACAGCGACGCGCTGCTGCGCCAGGCCGACGCGGCGATGTACCAGATCAAGCAGCGCAAGGCCACGCGCAGCAGCTGGTGGCAGTTGGGGCCGCGCGCGAGCTACGGCGATGCGCAGCCGCCCGCGGGCGCCGAGCCGGGCGACGAGGCGCTTGCCGCCGCGGCGCTGCGCCGGCAGCCCTGAACCCGCCGCGGCGGCGTGCGGCCGCGGCCGACACCGCGCTGCGCCCCGATGCAGGGCTGCTCAGGCGACGCCGACCCCGGCCGGCTCCCGCTGCGCCCACGGCCGCGCCTGTTCGAGTTGCGCGCCCAGCCGGATCAGCCCGTCCTCGCGGCCCCACGGCGCGATGAACTGCACGCCCACCGGCAGCCCCGCGGCGCTCCAGTGCAGCGGCACGCTCATCGCCGGCGTGCCGGTCAGGTTGGCCAGCTGCGTGAACGGGGTGCGGGCCAGGCTGGCGCGCGCCAGTTCGTCGACCACGCCGCTGCGCCGCAGCAGCCCGCCCAGCCCCAGACCCAGCAGGGCGCGCAGCGCGGCGCGCTGCCAGGCCGGGGGATCGAGCTCGCCGATGCGCGCCGGCGGCTGCGCGGTGACCGGGGTCAGGTACAGGTCGTAGTCGGCATGGAAGTCCGCCAGCGCGCGCGCGAACTGGTTCCACCGGGCACGCAACTCGACGTAGGCCCCGGCCGGCAGGCTCTCCCCGATCGCGGCGATGGCGCGGGTGTCGAGCTCGAAGTCGGCCGGGCGCGCCGCGTGCTCGCGCACGCAGCGACGGACTTCGGCCGCGACATGGCCGAAGTAGATCCCCAGGTAGCACTGCGCCAGCCGCAGCCCGTCGATCGCCGGCGCGGCGGGCTGCACCTGGTGCCCGAGTTCGCGCAGCAGCTCGGCCGCCCGCTGCACGGCTTCGACGTGGTCCGGGTGCACCGGGGTTCCCAGCGGGGACTCGACGCTGAAGCCGATGCGCAGGCGCCCAGGGTCCGCGCCGCATTGCCGCGCGAAGGGCTCGGCGGGCGCCGCCACCACGAAGGGATCGCCGGGTTCCGCGCCGCACGCCGCGTCGAGCAGCGCGGCGCTGTCGCGCACGCTGCGCGTCAGCACGTGGGTGGAGCTGGCGCCGTCCCAGAATTCATCGGCCTCGGGGGCGTGGCTGACCCTGCCGCGCGACGGACGCAGCCCGAACAGGCCGCAGTACGCCGCCGGGATGCGGATCGAGCCGCCGCCGTCGGAGGCGCCGGCCACCGGCACGATGCGGGCGGCCACCGCGGCCGCGGCGCCTCCCGACGAACCTCCGGGGGTGTGCTGCGGCGCCCACGGGTTGCGGCAGGGGCCGAACAGCTCGGGTTCGGTCACCGCCTTCAGTGCGAGTTCGGGCAGGTTGGTCTTGCCGAAGGCCACCAGCCCCGCCGCCTGCCAGCGCAGCACCACGCTGGAGCTGGCATCGGCCTTGACGCCGGCCCTCGCCCGTGAACCCCAGGTCGCCGGCTGGCCCCGCAGGTCCTGGCCGATGTCCTTGAGCAGCAGCGGCACGCCGGCGAAGGGCGCCTTCCGGCGTGCGTCGTCCGCCGGCAGCGCATCGAAGGCGCGGGCCTGCGCCAGCGCCTGCTCGCGCCAGTCGAACACCACTGCGTTGAGCCGCGGATTCAGCGCGTCGAGCCGCGCCAGCGCCGCCTCGAGGATCTCGCCGGCGCGGACGTCGCCGCGCGCGACCAGGCGCGCCAGCTCGGTGGCATCGAGCTTCGGATAGTCGCTGAACATGCAGGCCCTCCCCGGCAGACTCCCTCGCGGCCCGCGTCCATCCGCGGCCCGCACGGCAGCAGCATAGCGGGCCCCCGCGGCATCGGGTCTCACCCGATTGCAGATCGAAGGGGCCCGGGTTGTACGATATTTTCAAAAGTTGATGCGCCGCCTCGAAGACTGATATGCGCCCGTCTCTGGCTATAGCCGAATTCACGTCAAGGCCGTGGGTTGCCGGGCGCTGCCGCACGGTGCGACGGGGCGCGCACCATGCTGCCGCCTGAGGCCCACGCGGACGCGGTACCCGCGCGCACCGTGCCGATCGTCGCCACGGCGCTGGCCCTCGCGCTTGGGCTGGCGGTCGGACTGGCCTGGCTGGATGCACGGGAGCTGCACGCGCTGATCCAGCTGCGCCACGGCGCAGCTGCCATCGCGCTGCGTGGCGGCCTGCTGCGCAATGCCATGCTGCGCTGGCTGGCGCAGGCCGCTGCGGTTGCGCTCTTGCTGGCCAACACCCTGCTGCTCGGCCTGCTGCTGCGCGAGCGCCAGCGTCACGGCCGGCGCCTGCGCGAGATCGCCGGCTTCAACAGTGCGCTGTTCGACACGGTGGGCGCCCTGCTGCTGGTGATCGACCGCGAAGGGCGCATCGTCCGGCTCAACCGCGCGGCGCAGGACTTCATGGGCGATGACCCCGAACAACTGCGCCGCAAGCCCTTCCTCTGGGCCCGCCACCTGCCGCCGGAGCAGCGCGACGAGGTGATGTCGGTGTTCACGCGGCTGTTTCAAGGCGAAGCGATTCCGCGCTACGACAACCCCTGGCTGGACGGCGCCGGTCAGCTCCACCTGCTCGAGTGGCGCAATACCGTGCTGCACGATCGATCCGGGCAGGCCTGCTGCGTGATCACGCTGGGCGTGGACGTCACGCAAGCCCGCCGCGCCGAAGCCCGGCAGCGGGAAGGCGAGCTGCGCGAGCTCGGCGAGCGTCGGCGACTGGAGCTGGAGATCGTGCGCATCGGCACCGCCGAACAGGAGCGGATCGGGCGCGAGATCCACGACGGCCTGGGCCAGCAGCTGACCGCGCTGGGCATGCTGTGCGCGTCGTTGCAGCGGCGCCTGGCGTCGCAGGGCCAACTGCAGGAGATCGACACGCTGCAGCTGATCCAACGCCACCTGCAGGCGGCGACCGCCGAGGCGCGCTCGATGGCGCGCGGGCTGTCGCCGATGCGCATCGACGGCAACTCGCTGGGCCAGGCGCTGCGGGCGCTGGTCGACGACGTGCACCGCGGCGCCGGCGTGAGCTGCCGCTTCGCCATGCGTGGAGATTCCGCCGGCATCGACGAAGAGGTCGCCACCCACCTGTACCGCATCGCCCAGGAAGCGCTGAACAACGCGCTCAAGCACGCCCGCGCCACGCAGGTCTCGGTGCAGCTCGACGCGACCCCGTATCGGGTGCGCGTCCTGGTGCGCGACGACGGCGTGGGACTGGGCGCGGCACCGCGCGACAACCTGGGAATGCCCATCATGCGCCACCGCGCGGCGGTGATCGAAGGGCTGCTGCGCGTGGATTCGTCGCCTGCCGGAACCACGGTGCGCTGCACCTGGCGCCGGCCGCAGGCACAGGCGCACTGAAATTCTCCGCTCGGGCTAGGATCACGCCGCTGTGCGGCGCGATCGACGCGCACACGCCGCCCCATCCCGGAGTCCTCCATGAATCGCATGACCGGCACGACCGTGCCGATGCTGGTATTGGCGTCCACGCTGGCGCTCGGGATGCTCGCGGGCTGCGACAGGAAGGCGCCGCCGCGACCGGCGCCGCCTGCGCGGGTCTACACGCTGCGCGTCGAACCCTCCAGCATCGCGCTGCGCAGGCATTTCGTCGGCCGCGTGTCGGCCTGGCGCAGCGCCAACGTGGTGGCTCGCGTGGCCGGGGTGCTGCAGCGCAGGACCTACCGCGAGGGCAGCGAGGTGCGCCGCGGCCAGCCCCTGTTCCAGATCGACCCGTCCTACTACCGGGCCCAGCTCGACAGTGACCGTGCGCTGCTCGCCGAGGACCGCGCCACCTTCGACAACGACCGCCTGACCGTCGCGCGCGACCGCGCGCTGCTGCGCATCGGCTCGGTATCGCGGCAAAGCGTCGACAACGACGAGGCGGCCGCGCGTGCGGCCGCCGCCAAGGTGCAGGCCGACCAGGCGCAGCTCGAACTCGCGCGCCTGAACCTGGGCTACACGCGCGTGGTGGCGCCGATCTCCGGCATCGCCGGGCAGCAGCGGCTGACGGTGGGCGCCACCGTCGGCAACGGCACCAGCGACGGCGGCGCCGGCGGAACCCTGCTGACCACCATCCAGGACATCCGGCAGGTCTACGTGAACTTCACCGTCAGCGCCGCCGAACTGGTCGCGCTGCGCCAGGCGCGGGCGCAGGGCCGCCTGCGCCCCGCCGCGCACGACACGGGGGAGGTCAGCATCGAGCTGCCGGGCGGCGTGCGCTACCCGCAGCCGGCCACGCTGGACTTCTCCGGCGTGCTGGTCGACGCCTCCACCGGTACGGTGGACATGCGGGCGATCGCGCCCAACCCGCGGCAGCTGCTGCTGCCCGGCATGTTCGTCACCCTCGACGTCGAGCTCGGGCGCCGCGACGGCGTGTTCCTGGTGCCGCAGCCGGCGCTGCAGCGCGACCCCAACGGCGCCTACCTGCTGCTGGTCGACGCCGCCGGCCGGGTCGTGCGCAGGAACGTCGAGGCGCGCGACATGGCCGGTCACGACTGGGTGGTCACGCGGGGGCTGGAAGCCGGCGACCGGGTGATCGTCTCCGGACTGCAGCAGGTGCGCGAGGGCCAGCGCGTGCGAGCACTGACCTGGCGCGGCGACGCGGCCGCGGCGGCGGCGCCCGGCGCATCGTCGGCGTCGGCCGCGGCGCACTGAGCCGGGGACGCGCCGTGCCGAATTTCTTCATTCAGCGCCCGGTGTTCGCGTGGGTGATCGCGATCCTGATCGTGCTGTTCGGCGTGCTGTCGCTGCGCACGATGGGGGTGTCCGCCTACCCCGACATCGCCCCGCCGCAGGTCACCATCAACGCCGTCTACCCCGGCGCCAATGCGCAGACCATGGAGACCGCGGTCACCCAGGTCATCGAGCAGCAGCTCACCGGCATCGACAACCTGCTGTACTTCAGCTCGACCTCGGGCTCCAACGGCCAGACCCAGATCACGCTGACCTTCGCCACCGGCACCAACCCCGACATCGCGCAGGTGCAGGTGCAGAACAAGGTGAACCTGGCGACCCCGCTGCTGCCGGCGCCGGTGGTGCAGCAGGGCGTCACGGTGGCCAAGGCCAGCCCCGACATCCTGCTGTTCATCGCGCTGCGCTCCAGCGACCCGTCGATCACCGGCACCCGGCTCAGCGACCTCGTGGCCTCGCAGATCCAGCCCGCGGTGGCGCGCATCAACGGCGTCGGCAACACCTTCGTGCTGGGCTCGGAATACGCGGTGCGCATCTGGCTCGACCCGGACAAGCTCGCCTCCTACGGGCTGTCGACCACCCAGGTGCTCAGCGCCATCCAGGCGCAGAACGGCCAGTTCGCGGCCGGCGCGATCGGCGCCGCGCCGGCGCTGAAGGGGCAGGAGTTCACGGCCAGCGTGTCCGGCGACAAGCTGTTCACGTCGCTGCAGCAGTTTCGCGACATCGTGCTGCGCGCCACCCCCGGCGGCAGCGTCGTGCGCCTGGGCGACGTGGCGCGCGTGCGCTTCGGCGGGCAGACCTACGGCCAGGCGACGACCGTCGACGGGCATCCGGCGGGCGGGCTCGCGGTGTTCCTCACCCCCGGCGCCAACGCGCTCAAGGTGGACAGCGCGATCCGCACCGAGATGGCCTCGCTGGGACGCGCGCTGCCGCCCGGCGTGAGCTGGAGCATTCCGCACGACACCGCGCCGTTCATCACGGCGTCGATCCGCGAGGTGCTGATCACGCTGGTGGAGGCGGTGGGACTGGTGTTCCTGGTGATGCTGGTGTTCCTGCAGAACCTGCGCGCGACCCTGATCCCGACGCTGGTCATCCCGGTGGCGCTGCTCGGCACCACCATCGGCCTGTCGCTGCTGCACTACACGATCAACCAGCTCACGCTGTTCGGCATGGTGCTGGCCATCGGCATCGTGGTCGACGACGCCATCGTCGTGATCGAGAACGTCGAGCGCATCATGACCGAGGAGCGGCTGGCGCCGCGCATCGCCACGCGCAAGGCGATGCGCCAGATCACCGGCGCCATCGTCGCCATCACGGTGGTGCTGACGGCGGTGTTCGTGCCGTCGGCGCTGCAGCCCGGCGCGACCGGGATCATCTACGCCCAGTTCGCGCTGACCATCGCCGTGTCGATGGCCTTCTCGGCGTTCCTGGCGCTGTCGTTCACGCCCGCGCTGTGCGCGGCGCTGCTGCGCCCGGAGCGCCACGAGGGACGCCATTTCGTGTTCCGCTGGTTCGACCGCGGCTTCAACAGCACGGCGCATGCCTACCAGGGACACGTGGGCCGCGCGATCCGCCATGCGCCGCGCTGGATGATGCTGTTCGTGCTGCTGTGCGCGCTGGCGGCCTTCCTGTACACGCGCATGCCGACCAGTTTCGTACCCGCCGAGGATCAGGGGGTCGTGCTGGCGCTGGTCGAGCTGCCTCCGGGGGCGACCCTGCAGCGCACCGCGCACGTGATGACGGAGATCCGCGAGCGCCTCGCGCACAGCCCGCTGGCCAGGGACATCCAGGAGATCTTCCAGCCCGAGGGCTTCAGCTTCGTCGGCCGCAGCGAGAACGTCGGCATGTCCTTCATCCACCTGACCGACTGGAGTCGCAGGTCGATGACGGCGATGCAGATGATCCCGCGCATGAACAAGCTGTTCGCCGACATCCCCGACGCACGCGTGCTGGCGGCCAACCTGCCGACCATCCGCGGGCTCAGCCAGCTCGGCGGAATCGACCTGTACCTGGTGGCGCGCGCCGGGCAGAGCCACCAGCAGTTGCAGGCGGCGGCCCGCACCCTGATCGCCGACGCCGCGAAAAGCCCGGTGCTGTCGCAGCTGCGCGAGAACGCCCTGCCCGGCGCGCCGCAGCTCGACATCTCGCTGCACCGGGTGGAGGCGGCCTCGATGGGGCTGTCGCTGAGCGACGTCTACGCCACCATCGGCATGGAGCTGGCGCCGCGCTACGTCGACCAGATGTCCTACGAAGGCCGCATCAAGCAGGTCTACATCCAGGACGACGCGAAGTACCGCATGGGCCCGGACGCGCTGCATCACCTGTACACGCCGAGCGGCGCGGCTTCCGGCGGCAGCGCCGCGCCGAAGCCGGCGGCGGCCGCTTCCGCGGCGGCCGCCCAGGGCATGGTGCCGCTGTCCAGCGTCATCGCCACCCGCTGGAGCGTCGGGCCGTCGGCGCTGCAGCGCTACGACGGCTACCCGGCGGTGGAGATCATCGGCAGCCCGGGGGCCGGCTACACCACCGGGCAGGCGATGGACGAGGTGCACCGCCTGATCGACACATCGCTGCCGCCGGGCTATGGCGTCGAGTGGACCGGCCAGTCCTACCAGGAAAGGCTGGCGGGCGATTCGGCGCCGATGCTCATGGGCCTGTCCATCCTGGTCGTGTTCCTCGCGCTGGCGGCGCTGTACGAGAGCTGGTCGACCCCGGTGGCGGTGCTGCTGGTGGTTCCGCTGGGCCTGCTGGGCATGCTCGGGCTGGACATGCTGGCGGGGATTCCCAACGACATCTTCTTCAAGATCGGGCTGGTCACGGTGATCGGGCTGGCGGCGAAGAACGCGATCCTGATCGTCGAGTTCGCGCTGCAGGCGCAGGCCGACGGCGCCACGCTGTTCGAGGCCGTCACCGGCGCGGCGCGGCTGCGCCTGCGCCCGATCCTGATGACCTCCTTCGCCTTCATCCTCGGCGTGCTGCCGCTGGTGCTGTCCAGCGGAGCCGGCGCGGCGTCGCGGCACGAGATCGGCACCGGGGTGATCGGCGGCATGCTGTGCGCGACGCTGTTCGGGCTGCTGCTGATCCCGGTGTTCTACGTCACGGTGCGCCGGCTGATCGGCCACGGCCTGCACCACCGCGCGCCGCCGGTCGATGAGGACGACGAAGCAGCGCCGTCGCACCGCCCCGAATCCTGAACATGCTGCGGATCACGGGTTCATGACTTGTTTCTTTGTAAGCTGAATGAACGATCGACCGGTATAGCATCGGGGTCGCGCCGCCGATGGTGCTGCGGCGCCTGGAGCCCATGCCGTGAACCCGGGGAACCCCTATGAACTCGGGCTGGACAAGAATCCGGCCAACTACGTGGCGCTGTCGCCGCTGAGTTTCCTGGCGCGCAGCGCGCAGGTCTACCCGCACGCGACCGCGCTGATCTACGGCGAGCGGCGGCAGGACTGGGACACCACCTACCGTCGCTGCCGGCGCCTGGCCGGCGCGCTCGCCGCGCGCGGCATCGGGCACGGCGACACCGTGGCGGTGATGCTGCCCAACGTGCCGGCGATGTTCGAGGCCCACTTCGGGGTGCCGATGTGCGGCGCCGTGCTCAATACCCTGAACACGCGCCTGGACGCCGAGGCCATCGCCTTCATGCTCGACCACGGCCAGGCCAGGGTGCTGATCGCCGACCGCGAGTTCGCGCCGGTGCTGCACAAGGCGCTGTCCATGCTGGGCGAGCGGCGCCCGCTGGTGGTGCAGGTCGACGACGACGAGGCTCCGCCGGCGGCGCCGCTGGGCGAGCTGGAGTACGAGCAGCTGCTCGCCGAGGGCTCCGAGGACTACGCGTGGCAGCTGCCGCGCGACGAGTGGGACGCCATCTCGCTGAACTACACCTCGGGCACCACCGGCAATCCGAAGGGCGTGGTCACGCACCACCGCGGCGCCTACCTGAACGCGGCCAACAACATGATCGCGTGGACCCTTCCGCACCACCCGGTGTACCTGTGGACCCTGCCGATGTTTCACTGCAACGGCTGGTGCTTCCCATGGACCATGGCGCTGGTGGCCGGCACCAGCGTGTGCCTGCGCCGGGTCGATCCGGCGGTGATCTTCCCGCTGATCCGCGAACACCGGGTCAGCCACATGTGCGGCGCGCCGATCGTCTACGGCATGCTGATCAACGCGCCCGCCGAGCTGCGCGCCGGAATCGGGCACAAGGTGGCCGGCCTGATCGCCGGCGCGGCGCCGCCGCTGGCGGTGATCGAGGGCTGCGAGGCGGCGGGGATCGAGCTGACCCATGTGTACGGGCTGACCGAGGTCTACGGCCCCGCCGCGGTGTGCGCCAAGCAGCCGCAATGGGAGGGGCTGCCGCTGGACGAGCGGGCCCGGCTCAACGGGCGCCAGGGCGTGCCCTACCCGCTGCAGGAGGCGATCGCGGTGCTCGACCCGAAGACCGGGCAGCCGGTGCCGGCCGACGGGCAGACCATCGGCGAGGTGTGCTTTCGCGGCAACGTGGTGATGAAGGGCTACCTGAAGAACCCCGGCGCCACCGCCGAGGCCTTCGAGGGCGGCTGGTTCCACACCGGCGACCTGGCCGTGGTGCACGGCGACGGCTACGTGAAGATCACCGACCGCAGCAAGGACATCATCATTTCCGGCGGCGAGAACATCAGCTCCATCGAGGTCGAGGACGCGCTGCATCGCCACCCCGCGGTGCTGGCCGCCGCGGTGGTCGCGCAGCCCGACCCCAAATGGGGCGAGGTGCCCTGCGCCTTCGTCGAGCTCAAGCCGGGCGCGCAGGTCGGCGAGGCCGAGCTGATCGAGTTCTGCCGCGGCATGCTGGCGCGCTTCAAGGTGCCGAAGAAGATCGTGTTCGGCGAGGTGCCGAAGACCTCCACCGGCAAGATCCAGAAGTTCGTGCTGCGCGACCGCGCCAGGTCGAGCAGCGCCATCGAGTAGCGCTCAGTCGGCGCAGGCCGCCGGCGCGACCGTGCGCGCCAGCCCGCCGTAGGCGTCGAGCATGCGCTCGACCCACGCGGCGATCGGGTCGTCGGCGGCCAGCAGCGCGACCGGGCTGACGGTGCGCGCCCACTGGAAGGCGCCGAACACCACGTGGTCGGCGTAGTACGGCGTGTCGCCGCTGACGAAGGGCTGCGCGGCCAGCGTGCTGCGCAGCGGCGCCAGCACGCGGCGCAGCGCCTCGAGCGAGGCCTCGCGCTGCGCCGCCAGCGACTCCAGCGTCTGCCCGAAGGCGGCCTCGCGGCTGCTGCGGAAGTAGGCGCGGTCCTTCTCGTGCAGGATCGCCGGGATGTCGGGAACCACCACCCGCGCCACCGCCGGGTGCAGGGTCTCGCTGGTCCACTGATTGACGAAGCGCGCCAGCGCATGCCCGGGCGCGGGGCCGAACAGCGACGGCGTCTGCGGGTACGCCTGCTCCAGGTGCTCGGCGATGGTCCAGCTGTCGTGCAGCCAGCGATCTCCGTCGACCAGCACCGGCACCTTGCCCTGGCCGGTCGCGGCGATCGCCTGCTTTTCGGTGAAACGCCACGGCAGCGTGTCCACCGGCAGGCCCTTGTGCGCGAGCGCCAGGCGCGTGCGCCAGCAATTGGGGCTGAAACGCAGGCGCTCGTCGGCGCCCGCCAGATCGAACAGACGTAGCGGTTGGTTCATGGCGAGGGTGCGGGAGTTCGCTGCATTATCGAGCAGATCCCCCGCGGCCGCGCGGCTACCCGGAGCGCGCCGCCGTCACCTCGACCGTCACGTGCGACAGGTCGCCGAAGCGCTGCAGCAGGCGCTGGTAGTAGGCGCTGTCCCGGGCCGGGTCGAGGCTGCGCACCGAGACGATGGCGCCCAGGTGCCCCGGACCGAGGCGCCACAGGTGCAGGTCGCCGACGCGGTCGCCCTGGGACTTCACCAGGGCCGCGATGTCGTGGCTGAGCGCGCGGTCGGGGTTCATGTCGAGCAGGATGGCGCCGGTGTCGCGCAGCAGCCCGAAGGACCAGTTGGCGATGACCAGCGCGCCGACGATGCCCATCACCGGGTCCATGAAGTTCAGCCCGAAATACTTGCCGGCCGCCAGCCCCGCGATGGCCAGGATCGACACCGCGGCGTCCGCGGCCACGTGCACGAAGGCCGCGCGCATGTTGTGGTCGCGGTGATGATCGGCGTGCGAATGGCCTTCGTCCTCCTGGTAGTGCAGCGTGGCCGTGAAGCCCTCGAAGCGCGGGCCGAGTTCGATACGCAGCTCGAAGGCGTGGGGTTCGGGAATCTCGTCGACCGACTCCCAGCAGTCGCCGGCATCGCGCAGCGCGAAGCGCTGCCGCGCCCCACCTTCGCGCAGGGTCGTCAGCACGACGTCGCCGGCGGCGACAGCGCCCTGCCGGCCGGGGTCCTGCAGCACCCGGACCTGGAAGCGCGGCGGCACGCCGTCCTCGAAGATGCTCAGGTGCAGGCGCCCCGCCGGGGTGTCGACGACACGGGCGTCGTCCGCGTGATCGTGCCCCGCGTGCCCGTGGCTGTGGCCATGTCCGTGATGGTGGCCGTGATCGTGGCCGTGATGATGCCCGTGGTCGCCGCCGCCGAGCAGCCAGGCGCTGAGGATGTTGACCCCGAGCCCGAGGAAGGCGATCTCGATGGCCTGGTCGAAGTCGATGCGCACCGGATGCAGCAGCCGGGCGACGGCCTCGTAGCCGATCAGCAGCGCGATCATCGCCAGGATGATCGCGCTGGAGAATCCGGCGAGGTCGCCGATCTTGCCGGTGCCGAAGCTGAAGCGGCTGTCGCGGGCATGGCCGCGCGCGTAGCCGTAGGCCACCGCCGCGATCAGCATCGCCGCGGCGTGGGTGCTCATGTGCAGGCCGTCGGCGATCAGCGCCAGCGAGCCGTAGTGCAGTCCGCCGGCGATCTCCACCACCATGACGACCGTGCACAGCACGATCACCGACCAGGTCCTGCGCGCATTGCGGTCGTGGCCCTCGCCGAGGAACACATGGTCGTGGTCGGGGACGAGCAGCGGCGCCCGTGCGGAGCCCTTCATTTGAAATAGCCCCTGAACACGTCGACCAGTTGCTCCGCGGCGTCGGCGGCGGCCGGGTCGCTGCCCTTGAGCGGTTCCACCAGATGCGCCTGGATATGCTCCTCGACGACTTCGCCGAGCAGGCCGTTGAGCGCGCCGCGGCACGCGGCGATGACGTGCATCACCTGCTCGCACGCGGCCTCGGACTCGAGCGCGCGCTCGATCGCGTCGACCTGCCCGCGTATGCGGTGCACCCGGTTCAGCAGCTTGGCCTTCTGGCGGACGGTATGGCTCATGCGGTGATGATATCCTACCCCCCTATCGTTCCACCAGCCCCAGCACCACGCCTTCAACCACCCTGGGCCCCCGGCCCGCGCGCATGCATCCCTTCCTGGTCTCGACCTCGCTGGTCGCACTCGCCGAGATCGGCGACAAGACGCAACTGCTGTCCCTGCTGCTGGCGGCGCGCTACCGCGCGCCGCTGCCGATCATCGCCGGCATCCTGGTGGCGACGCTGGCCAACCACGGCATCGCCGCCGGGCTGGGCGACGTGCTGGCGCACTGGCTGAGCCCGCGCCTGCTGAGCTGGGCCGTGGTGCTGTCCTTCGTCGCGATGGGAGCGTGGATCCTGGTCCCCGACCGCATGGACGACGACGAGGTCCCCGCGCGCAGCGCGCATGGCGTGTTCCTGACCACCGCGCTGGCGTTCTTCGTCGCCGAGATGGGCGACAAGACCCAGGTGGCCACCGTCGCGCTGGCGGCGCGCTACAGCGAGTGGTTGCCCGTGGTTGCCGGAACCACGCTGGGCATGCTCGCGGCCAACGTGCCCGCGGTGTTGTTCGGGCACCGCTTTGCCGACCGCCTGCCCAGTCGCTGGATCCACGGCATCGCCGCCGTGCTGTTCATCGTGCTCGGAGGCCTCGCGCTGCGCGCCGCGCTGCATTCGAGCTGAGCAGGCGCAGCGCGTTGGCGGTCACCAGCACCGTTGCCCCGGTGTCGGCGAGGATCGCCATCCACAACGAGGTCAGGCCCAGCAGCGTGGTGCAGAAGAACACGGCCTTGAGCCCGAGCGCGATGCCGATGTTCTGCCGGATGTTGGCCAGCGTCGCCCGCGACCCGGCGACCAGCTCGGCCACGCCCCCGACGTCGTCGCGCAGCAGCGCGGCGTCGGCGGTCTCCAGCGCGACATCGGTGCCGCCGCCCATGGCGATCCCCACCGAGGCCGCGGCCAGCGCCGGGGCGTCGTTGATGCCGTCGCCGACCATCGCGACAAGGCCCGCGCCGCGCAGCGCGTCGATGTGGGCGAGCTTGTCCTCGGGCAGCAGCTGCGGCACCGCCCGCAGGCCCAGCGCCTGCGCGACGGCCTCGGCGGTGCGGCGGTTGTCGCCGGTCAGCATCACCGCGTCCACGTCCATGCGGCGCAGCGCCGCGACGGCCTGCGCGGCGCCGTCGCGCGGCTCGTCGCGCAACGCGATCAGCCCCTGCACCCGCGTGCCCGCGAGCACCACGACCACGGTCTTGCCCTGGGCCTCCAGCGTCTCGATCGCGGCCAGCGTCGCGTCGTCGAGCTGCGCGCGCCCGGCCGCGTGGCGCGGCGAGCCCACGGTCACGAAGCCCTGCTTCAGGCGCGCCGTGACCGCCCTGCCCGGCTCGGTCAGCGCGGCCCCGAAACTGGCGGGAAGCTCCAGCCCGCGGGATTGCGCCGCGGCGACGATGGCCGCGCCCAGCGGGTGGGATGCCTTGCGTTCGACCGCCGCGGCCTGCGCCAGCAGCGCATCGGCGCTCGCTGCCTGCACCACGACGAGGTCGGTGAGCTCGGGGCGCCCGCGGGTCAGCGTTCCGGTCTTGTCGAAAGCCACCGTGCCGACCCGCCCGAGGGTTTCCAGCGCCGCGCCGCCCTTGACCAGCAGGCCGCGCCGGGCCAGTGCGGCGAGCCCCGACGCGATGGCCGCCGGCGTCGAGATGACCAGCGCGCACGGGCAGGCGATCAGCAGGGTCGCCAGCCCGCGGTAGATCCAGGTGTCCCACGATGCGCCGACGAGCAGCGGTGGAAGCACCGCCACCAGCAAGGCCGCGACCATCGCCGCCGGCGTGTAGCGCCGGCTGAATCGCTCGACCAGGCGCGCGGTGGGGGCCTTCGATTCCTGCGCCTGCTCGACCAGCCGCACGACGCGCGCCAGCGTGGTGTCGCCGGCGCTGCGCGTGACCTCGATGCGCAGTTCGCCGTCGGTGCTGATGCTTCCCGCGTGGACCGTGTCCCCGCGCTGCTTGCCCACCGGGACCGATTCGCCGGTCAACGGCGATTCGTCGACCTCCGCGGCGCCGCCGATCACCTGCCCGTCGGCCGCGATGCGGTCGCCCGGGCGCACCACCACCACGTCGCCCAGGACCAGCGTCTCGGCGGACACGCGTTCGAGCTCGCCGCCGCGTTCGCGCAGGGCCTCGCGGGGCAGCTTCGACACCAGCGCCTCGACCCCGGCGCGCGCCTTGCCCGCCGCCACGCCCTCGAGCCACTCGCCGACCGCGAACAGCGCGATCACCAGCGCGGCCTCCTCGGCCGCGCCCAGCAGCAGCGCGCCGATCACGGCAACCGACATCAGGGTCTCGATGCCGAACGGGGTTCCGGCTCGCGCGCCGGCCCAGGCGCGGCGCAGGAAAGGCAGCAGGGCCAGGCCGGCTTCGATCGACCACGCCCAGCGCGCCAGCGGCGGCGCCGCGTACGCGAACACGGCCGCGACGCCGAACATCGCGCCGATGACGGCCAGCAGCCGGGGCTTGCGCTGCTCCCACCAGCGCGCGGGCGCGGCGCCGTCGGCGGCGGCCGCGCCGCCGGCGGGCGCGGCGCCTTCGAGCGCGACCGGCGTGAAACCCAGCGCGCGGACCTGCCGCTCGATCGCGCCCACGCCGGTGCGGTCCTCGTCGAGCCGCAGGCTCAGGCTGCGGCCCGCGTAGGAGACGTCGATGTCCGACACCCCGGGAAGGCGCTTCATCGCGTTCTCGATCTTCAGCGCGCACGACGCGCAGTCCATGCCGTCGATGCGCAGCTTCAGGGACAGCGGTGAAGTCATCGATGGGGTCTCCCGGTCGGACTCGAGGGCAAGGGCCCGGATGCGCCGGGCACGACGCGTGGACACGCGGGCATGCGGCGCGCTCGACACGATAAACCCTGGAGCGGCTCCAGGGTCAAGCCCCTGCTCCCAGCACGGTCGAGCCTGAGCACGCAGGCCGAGGCGCGCGGGAAAGTCCGGATGGATCTTCATTCGTTGATTCGTTAGATTATTGTCATGCAATCCCGCGAACTCAAGAACCACCTGTACACGCAGGTCGCCCGCATCGGCGCCGCGCTTTCCAGCCCGAAGCGCCTGGAACTGCTGGAACTGCTGGCGCAGGGCGAGAAGTCCGTCGAATCCCTGGCGCAGGCGGCCGAGATCGACATCAAGCTGGCCAGCGCGCACCTGCGGGTGCTGCGCGAGGCGCAGCTGGTGCAGGCGCGACGCGACGGCAAGAACCGCATCCACCGGCTCAGCGGGCTCGACGTGTCGGATCTGTGGGTGCGCCTGCGCGAACTGGCCGAGTCGCACCTGGCCGATCTGCAGCTCGCGATGACCCGGCTGGTCGCCGAACCCGGGCGCCTGACTCCACAGAGCGCGCGATCGCTGCTGGACAAGGTGCGCGCCGGAGACGTGGTGCTGCTGGACGTGCGCCCCGAGGCCGAGTTCCGGGCCGCGCACATCCCGGGCGCGCGTTCGGTCCCGCTGGACGAACTCCAGGCGCGGCTTCGCGAACTGCCCCGCGACAAGGACATCGTCGCGTATTGCCGCGGGCCGTTCTGCCTGATGTCGGACACCGCGGTGGCCTTGCTGAAACGCCATGGCCTGCGCGCGCGCAAGTCGCCCGACGGCGTGCCCGAGTGGCGCGCCGCCGGGTTGCCGCTGGAGACCCGCGCGGCCTGAAGCCATCCAGGAGACTGCAATGTTCTTCCGGCAACACCCGACCCGGGATTCGAGCCTGTCCTACCTGTTCGGCTGCGCCGGCCTGGGCAGGGCCGTGGCGGTCGACGTGGTCGCCGGCGACGAGGACTGGTTCGTGGTGCAGGCCACGCTGGCCGGTGCGCAGATCACCCATGTGATCGACACCCACGTGCATGCCGACCATCTCAGCGGCGGCAGGAGCCTGGCGCGCATGGTCGGCGCGCCCTACTGCCTGCACGAGGCGGCGCGAGAGTTCGTGCGCTTCGGCTTCGAGGCCCTGCGCGACGAGCAGCAGCTGGACGTGGGCAATGTCTCGGTGCGGGTGCTGCACACCCCGGGGCACACGCCGGACAGCATCTGCCTGCTGGTCACCGACCGGCGCCGCGGCGACGCGCCGTGGTTCGTGCTCACCGGAGACACGCTGTTCGTCGGCGCGGTCGGCCGCCCCGACCTGGCCGGGCGCGAGCGCGAGATGGCGGGCCTGCTGCACGAGTCGCTGCACACCCGGCTGCTGAGCCTTCCCGGCGAGCTGGAGATCTACCCCGGCCACCAGGCGGGCAGCGCCTGCGGCGCCGGGCTGTCGGGCAAGCCGGCGTCCACGCTGGCCTTCGAGAAGCGCTGCAACCCGATGCTGGAGCTGTCGCGCGAGGCCTTCGTCGAGCGGCTGTGCGCCGAGATCGCGCCCCGCCCGGCCGACATGGACCGCATCGTCGAGGCCAACGTCTCACCGTGAACATGCCGGCCTCGCGGGGCGTCCCCCCCGACGAGCTCTACGCGCAGGGAATCGGCGTCAACCTGCGGCAGTTCGTCTGGCAGGCGGTGCAGGTGTTCCTCGTCGGCCTGCTGCTCGGCATGGAGCGCACGGTGCTGCCGGTACTCGCGGCGCGCGACTTCGGCGTGGCGCCGTCCTCCTTCCTGTACCTGCTGTCCTTCGTGATCTCCTTCGGGCTGGTCAAGGGGGCGCTGAACTTCGTCGCCGGGCGACTGTCCGAGCGCATCGGGCGCAAGACCGTGCTGCTGCTGGGCTGGCTCGCCGCGATCCCGATCCCGCTGCTGATCGTTTTGGCGCAGTCGTGGTGGTGGATCGTCGCCGCCAACCTGTTCCTGGGCATCAACCAGGGATTCGCGTGGAGCATGACCGTCACCAGCAAGGTGGACATCACGCGTGCCGGCCAGCGGGGCCTGGCCACCGGCATCAACGAGTTCGCCGGCTACGCGGCGGTCGGCCTGGCGGGCCTGGCCACCGCGTGGCTGGCGCAGCGCTACGGGGCGCGGGTCGCGCTGCTGGGTTTCGCGAGCGGCGTGATCGTCGTCGCGTTGCTGACGGCGTTGCTGTTCGTGCGCGAAACCCTGCCGTGGGCGCGCGCCGAGCGCGATCGTCATGCCAGCGGCACCCACGCGGGCGTGCTGCCGCATTTCGCCGGCGGCCTGCCCGAACACCCGGGCTCGCGCCAGGTGTTCGCCTACGTTTCGTGGCGCCACCCCACCTTCTCGGCGCTGTGCCAGGCCGGCGTGGCCAACAAGGTCGCCGACACGCTGCTGTGGGTGCTGTTCCCGCTGTACCTGCACCGCCACGGCCTGGGCCTCGTCCAGGTCGGCTGGGTCAGCGGCGTGTACGGGCTGAGCTGGGGAGCGTCGCAGCTGTGGACCGGGCCGCTGTCGGACCGCATCGGGCGCAAGCGCCCGGTGGTGGCCGGACTGTGGCTGCTCGCCGCCGGCGTCGCCGCGGCGGTGCGGGTGCACGGCTACGCGGCATGGCTGGGCACCGCGCTGCTCATGGGCGTGGGCATGGCGCTGCTGTACCCGAACCTGATCGCCGCGGTGGCCGACATCGCCCACCCCAGCTGGCGCAGCTCGGCGCTGGGCACCTACCGCTACTGGCGCGACACCGGCTACGCCATCGGCGCGCTGGTGCTGGGACTGGTGGCGCAGACGCGCGGCGCCATCGAGCCGGCCTTCTGGGTCACCGCGGCCTGGCTGCTGCTGTCCGGCTGCTGGGTGCTGCTGCGCATGCGGGAGACCCACCCGGGCCGGGACGCGGCGCACCGTCCAAGCACACCGCGCGGCGGCAATGTGTAGTAAGGTCGCAAGGTTCTTTCCCCCTCCACCCCCTGCTCGTTCCATGTCGATCGTCCTGCCACGGCTGCGCGCCCCGCTGTTCCTGTTCCTGGCCCTGCTGCTGAGCCTGGGCGCCGCGCGCGCGGCCACGCTGGAGCAGGTGAAGCAGCTGATGCACGCCGGGCACCTGGTGCAGGCCGACCACGCCATGGCCGAGGTGCTGGCCGCGCAGCCGGACTCGGCGCTGGCGCATTACATCGACGCCCGGCTGCTCGGGGCGGAAGGCAAATGGCCGCTCGCCGAGAAGGAACTCGAGGTCGCGCGCAACCTCGACCCGACGCTGAGCTTCGCCCCGGGGCCGCAGGTGCAGGCTTTCGCCGACAAGGTGCTGCACGAGCGCTGGAAGAACCCGAAGGGCTTCGCCGGCTACGGCCAGGCCGCGCTGGCGGCGCTGTTCGTGCTGATCTCGGGCTACCTGATCTACGGCGTGGTACGGGCCCGGCGCCGCGCGCCGAAGGCCTGATCGACGCGCCAGCGCGACTGAGCGTCCCGAGCGCCTCCAGGTCCGGCACCACGGCCGGTCCGCTTCGATCGGATCACCGCGCGGAAAGCGCGGCCAGTCCGAAGGCCTCGGTCAGCGTCGGGTGGGGATGGATCGCCGATGCGAGCTGGTCGATGCGCAGACCGTGGCGCACCGCCAGCGCGGCCTCGCCCATCAGGTCCGCGGCGCCGTCGACCAGCGCATGGATGCCGACGATGCGCCCGCCCAGGCGTTCGTGCACCACGCGCAGCCGGCCGAAGGCCTCGGCGCCGATCTGCGCGCGCGCGTCGACCTGGTAGTCGTATTCGGCCACCGCCACATCCAGCCCGGCGCCGC
>JAKAXL010000115.1 GCA_021816585.1 Pseudomonadota bacterium
CCGCGCATCTCGGGTGACGTGTGGATGGAGCGTTCCCGCGTCACCGGCACCGAGGGGCCGTCGGCACGCAGCCGCAATCCGTCCATGCGCGGCCAGCCGCGCGGGGCCGGCAGCAGCGCGGCCGCGCATCGTGAACTGGAGCGTCCGCAGGTCGCGCCGTCGCGCGTCACCGGCTCGTCCGGCAACACCGAGCGCGGCGCCATGGTGACCGTGTCGGGCGGCGCGCGAGGCTGAGGCGCAGGCGAGCCATGAACACCCTCAAGCGACGCGTGGCCATGCAGACCCGCAGCGTGCCGGCCGCGGTGCAGGCTCGCTGCGAGCCGTCGAGCCCGGCGCTGCCGCACAACCCGGCCTGCGTGATCGGCGCCGAGCAGGACTGCCGGCACGCGCTGGTCGACCGCGAGGCCAACCAGCGTCTGTTCGACTACGAGCAGACCGTGCGTGCCCGCTTCAGCGGCGTGGTGGACATGCTGCGCGCCATCTCGGCGCTGCAGCACGAGGCGGATTTCGTCGAGCGCGCGCAGGCCATCGCGATGCAGCGCATGGAGTGGCCGCTTCCCGAGGACCTGCTGCGCAATGCCTGGGTGCGCGGGCTGGACATGCGGGCGCTGCACGCGCATTGCCAGTTCCATGCGGCGCGCCGCTGCGTGCGCCTGGCCGAGCAGGAGCAGGCGCCGTGGCGCGCCGCCCTGCCGCTGCAACCGCGGCTGCTCGCCGAGTGCGGATTCCACACCGTCGACGTCTCCCCCTGCGCCGACGGCAGGTTGCAGGGCGTGGTGCCCTACGTGCTGCGCATGGCGCAGGACGGCCATGTGCTGGTCAAGGCCTACGCCGGGGCGATGTTCGACGTCGAGTCCGACATGGCCGACTGGGCGCAACGCGAGCTCGAGCGTCTGAACGGCGCCTTCGACCATCTCTCCGGGGCGGGCGAGGCGCTGCGCTACCTGAAGGTCGCCATCTACCACTTCAGCAGCGCCCATCCTTCCGAGCAGGGCTGCGCCTTCCACGCCAGCAACGACCGCCAGTCGGTGGAGTCGGCGGCGGCGCGCCTGGACGAACTGCGCGTGGCCATCGAGCGCACCTACGGCGTGGGCGCGGCCCCCGAGGTGCTGCTGATCGGTCTCGACACCGACCTCGACGCGCTGCGCATCCATCTTCCCGACGGCGACGGCGACGTCAACCCGCATCGCTACGTCGACACCGCCGAGCTGTACCGCGAAACCCTGGGCATGCCGGCCGAGCAGGCGCTTCGGCATCTCCAGACGCGGGTCGACGACGCGCAGCAGATGGGCGGCTGGGGGCAGGGATACGGCAGCATGCGCGAGGGCATGCGCCGCTTCGTGCTGGCGCTGGCGCAGGCCAACCTGTCGCAGATCGAGTACGTGATCCGCCACCATGCGGGGCGCTACGCGGTGATCGGGCACGACGAGGAATTCATCTGCGCCGGCGAACCGCTGCCCGACCTGCAGCTGCGCAACCTGTTCTATTTCGCGCACCTCGACACGGTCGAGGAAGGCGCCGCCGACCTCGACGTCGGCATGCGCATCTTCGGCGGGCTGAACCTGCGCCACGGCATCTCGGTGCCGATCCTCGTGCACTTCCTGTACAGCTCGCAGGTGCCCGGGTCGCGCGAGCGCGCCGTGCTGCGGGCGACCCGGGTGCGCGACGCCATCGTGGCGCGCTACGCCGCGCTCGCCGCGCAGGGCATGCTGCACTGTCGCATGGCGGTCAGCGACCGCCAGGGCAGCGAGCGCTGCGAGTTCCTCGAGGACCCCGAGCGCGGGTCGACGCACTGAGGAGCCCGGACATGCGGATCATGCGAGTGGAAAAGACTCTGGTGTCGACGAATCGCATCGACAGCTTCGGGCATCGCCCGCTGCTGGTGGTGCAGGACAAGCCGGGCGGAACGCGTTCGGTGGCCGTCGACGCGGTGGGCTGCGTGCCCGGCGACTGGGTGCTGTGCGTGGGCTCGTCGGCTGCCCGCGACGCCGCCGGCAGCAAGGACTTTCCGTCCGACCTGACCATCGTCGGGATCATCGACCACTGGACCGCGGAGGCGTGATGGAAATCTGGCTGGTCAAGGACGAGCTGGTGTGCACGCGACGCGCGCCGGGACTGCAGTCGGCGTCGCTGCGCGTGCTGCAGGGGCAGCGCGGCAACATCGAGGTGGCCACCGATCCGGTCGGCGCGCCGGTGGGCAAGTGGGTGTTCACGACCCTGGGCAGCGCGGCACGCCTGGCGATGCCGCAGCGCAGCGTGACCACCGATCTGAGCATCTGCGGAATCATCGACACGTGGGAACCGTGATGCGCGTGCGGGACTTTTTACTTGAACTTGAGGAGTGACAAATGGCTGAACGCATGGGCATTGCCCTGGGAATGATCGAGACGCGCGGCCTGGTGCCGGCGATCGAGGCCGCGGACGCGATGTGCAAGGCCGCCGAAGTGCGCCTGATCGGGCGCCAGTTCGTCGGCGGCGGCTACGTGACCACGCTGGTGCGCGGGGAGACCGGCGCGGTGAACGCCGCGGTGCGCGCCGGCGCCGACGCCTGCGAGCGGGTGGGTGACGGCCTGGTCGCCGCGCACATCATCGCCCGCGTGCACGGCGAGGTCGAGAGCGTGCTGCCGGTGTCGCCGAGCGCCTGAGCGCCGGCACCCGCAAGCGCAGCAAGACGAAGCATCCACGAATCCAATTCATCGAGGAGATCATCATGGCGAGTGCCAACGGAATTGCCCTGGGAATGATCGAGACGCGCGGCCTGGTGCCGGCGATCGAGGCCGCCGACGCGATGTGCAAGGCCGCCGAAGTGCGCCTGATCGGACGCCAGTTCGTCGGCGGCGGCTACGTGACCACGCTGGTGCGCGGCGAGACCGGCGCGGTGAACGCCGCGGTGCGTGCCGGCGCCGATGCCTGCGAGCGCGTGGGCGACGGCCTGGTGGCCGCGCACATCATCGCCCGCGTGCATGGCGAGGTCGAAGGCATCCTGCCGACCGCCGCGTCGGCCTGAGCCGGACTGTTCAACTCCTCGGGTTCCCCCGGCGCGTGCGCGCCGGGGACCTCGAGTCCACGCAGGGGAAGCAAGCAATGGCAAACGTGACGGGAATTGCCCTGGGAATGATCGAGACGCGCGGCCTGGTGCCGGCGATCGAGGCCGCCGACGCGATGTGCAAGGCCGCCGAGGTACGCCTGGTCGGACGCCAGTTCGTCGGCGGCGGCTACGTGACCACGCTGGTGCGCGGGGAGACCGGCGCGGTGAACGCCGCGGTGCGTGCCGGAGCCGATGCCTGCGAACGTGTCGGCGACGGACTCGTGGCCGCGCACATCATCGCCCGCGTGCATGAGGAGGTCGAGGGCGTGCTGCCGTCGAATCCGCAGGCCGACGGCGGCGGGCGCGACGCCGAGATCACCTCGACCCGCAGCTGAGGGCGCTGCACGCCGAAGGACCATCCGATGCCGGAATCGAGCACCTCCTGGCAGGAACAGGCCAAGCCGCCGCTGCTGTTCAAGCGCTTCGAGTTCGAGGACTACGCGCACACGCGCGCCTTCCTCGACGCGCTGAACGAGTTGTCCGAGCGCGTCGGCCTGTACCCGCGCAACCTGAGCTTTTCCAGCAGCCACGTCAACGTCACGGTGGATGCCGACGGCGAGGCCCTGGGAGAGCGCGAGCGCGACTTCGCGCGCCGGCTCGACGAACTGGCGCAAGGCGGGGACTGAGGCCATGGTCGCGCCGCGCGTGCTCGCCGTGATCAACCAGAAGGGCGGCGCCGGCAAGACCACGCTGGCGATGAACCTTGCCGCGGGGCTCGCGCGCAGCGCGCCCACGGCGCTGCTCGACCTCGACCCGCAGGCCTCGGCGCTGCAGTGGGCGGGCGCCGGCACGCAACCCTTCCCGGCCACCGTGAAGCAGTTGTCGGGGCGCTGGGACGCGGCGGGGCTGCGTCGCGGCTTCAAGGCCTACGCGCACATCGTGCTCGACTGCCCGCCGTCGCTGGACGGCGCGGCGTCGATGCAGGCGCTGCGCGCCTGCGACATCGCGCTGGTGCCGGTGCTGCCGTCGCCGGTCGACCTGTGGGCCAGCCTGCGCCTGCCGCAGGAAGTGGACGCGGCACGCCAGATCAACCCCGGACTGCGCGCCTACCTGGTGCTGAACCAGATCGAGCAGCGCAGCGCGCTGTCGGCGGCGATGCAGCACGCGCTGGCCGAGTTCGGCATGCCGCTGCTGCAAGGCGTGGTGCGGCGCCGGGCCGTGTACCGTGCCGCCGCGCTGGACGGCGTGTCGGTGTACCAGATGGGCGCGCGGGCGCAGGCCGCCGCCGACGAAATCCAGGCCATCCTCGAGGAGTTGCCAGCATCATGAACCGCATCAAGGACAAGCTCGCCCAGAGCGTTCGCCAGGCGCGTTGCGCGCCGGCCGCGGCGCGTCCCGCGAAGGCCCCCGTGGCT
>JAKAXL010000043.1 GCA_021816585.1 Pseudomonadota bacterium
TTGATGTTGTTGTCGTTGCCGGTCATTCCCATCGCGAAGGGGTCGGCGGCCTTCTCGTTCAGGTAGGCCAGGTTCATCAGGCGCCCGGCCAGGAAGGTGCCCCAGCTGCCGGCCAGGCCGACATAGGCCTGGCGGCTCATGAAGCCGTTGCCGCTGCAGTACTGCGCGGAGCTGGCCGAACCGCGCCCGGCGAAGCCGGCGGCGCTGGCGCCGGACTGGCTGAGCCCGGCGGCGCAAAAGCCCGTTTCGGCGCGGAACAGCACCAGCATGCCGTCGCCGAGGTTCTCGGTGCCGGAAATCCCGATGCGCGACGCCGACTGCGCGCCCGAGCTCAGCCCGGTCGAGCTGACGGTCTGCCCGGCGCTGCCGCCGCTGCTCGGCGCCAGCCCGGTGAAGTGGGTCACGCCGAGGTCGATGGTTCCGTACAGCTGCACGCTGCCGGCTTGGGCCAGCGGGGTGCCGACGAGCGCGCCCAGCACGGCGCAGGCGAGAAGGCGAGGTTTCATGGTCGTTGTCTCCTGGGTTTGTGGGTACCGCAGTCTTCGATGCCGGGCGGCCGGCGGCCGCCCGACTCGATGGGGTCATGGCACGGGCACGCCGGCGAGGAAGTGCTCGACTTCGCGGATCTGCGCCTCGACGTTCAGCGCCGGCGCGTGCCCGCAGCCGGCGAAGTCGATGCGCCTCGCGCGCGGACCGCGCCGGGTCATGGCGTCGGCCGTGGACTCGGGCAGCAGGTCGGAGTCGGCGCCGCGCAGCAGCAGCACCGGGATGCGCAGCGAGTCGTAGGCCTGCCACAGCTCGAAGTCCTGCGAGCGTGTGCGCAGCTGTTCGACGATGCGCGGGTCGTAGTGCAGCGTGAGGCGGCCGTCGGCCAGCCGGCGCAGCGAGTGCTCGGCCATGCTGCGCCACTGTTCGTCGCTCTGCCAGCCGAAGGGGCGGTAGGCCTCGCGCATCCACGACTCCATCTCGGTCACGGTGTCGAAGCTCGGCGGCTCGCCGACGTAGGCGCTGATGCGCTCGACGGCGGCCGCCGGCAGGCTGGGGCCGATGTCGTTGAGCACCAGCGCGTCGATGCGTCCGCGCAGCGCACCGGCGGCCGCGGCCAGTCCGATGGCTCCTCCCATCGAGGTGCCCACCCAGTTCAGTCGCGGCAGGCGCAGCTGATCCACCAGTTCGGCGGCGAGGCTCACGTAGTAGTCCAGGCAATACTCGTCGTGCGCCGCGCGGCTCCATTGCGAGAGTCCGCGCCCCAGCGTGTCGGGGCAGATCACGCGGTAGGTCGAAGATAATCTTCCGGCGATTACATCGAAATCCCGGCACGTTCGCGCCAATCCGTGCCACATAATGACGGACGGATCGTTTTCATGGCCCCATTCGAGATAATGAATCTCGTAGCCGCCGCAGCGCGCATAGCGCGAAGCGGCGGACCTTCCGGCGCCTCCAGAAATCATTTTGTCTCCCTCTGCATCGCCGCGATTCAAAATCAGCTCACGGGTTTATGCCGATGTCTGCCCGGCGCCGCGAGTGTAGGCTTCGCAAGCTTCAGCGCAAGGGTTTGCGCGCCGCAGTGCAGAGCGGTGCAAGAAGTGGTGAAATCCGGGTCAAACAAGCTCGGCCGAGCGCAGTGAGGAGGGTGGTTTCATGAGCTATACGAGCCTGGCGGTGTCGGGCATCGACCGCTACGAGAACTGGCGCGCCGCGATGGCCGACGCCTTCGGCCCCTTCGAGGTGCAGCCGCGCGACACCCGCTTCAACGGGCAGCTGCGCTACGTGCGCCGCGCCGGACTGCAGTTCAACGACCTGCGCTATGCCGGCCAGAACATCGAGCGCACGCGCGGCAACGCGTCGCGCCTGAACGAGGAGTTCTACACCTTCGGTCTGCCGGTGTCGGGGCCGCTGACGGTGGAGCGCCGCGGCGAGTGCTTCGACGTCGCGCCGGGCTGCCTGTACCTGATGAACCAGGGCCTGCCGTACAAGGCGCTGGCGCAGGGCGAGCAGGGCTTTCGCAGCCTGAGCATCTCGATCCCGAGCTCGGCGCTGCTGCTGCGCAGCCGCAACCTGCCGGCGTTCTGCAAGCTCGACGTCGCCGCGTCGCCCGGCGGGGCGATGCTTCGCAGCTATCTCGGCCATATCTTCGACCACCTCGATTCGTGGACCGAGAAGGAGCTGTTCTCGATCTGCGAGCATTTCATCGATCTCGTCGCGATGTTCCTGATCCGCAACGAGGAATGCGAGGTCTCGGAAAGCGACAGCAGCGTCACCGTCGCACATCGGGCGCGCATCCTGGCCTACATCAAGCTGCACCTGGCCGACCCCGAACTCGACGCCGAGCGCATCGCGCAGGGCTGCAGCATCTCGACCAGCTATCTCTACAAGATCCTGCGCAAGATCGACGTCAGCGCCGATGCCTACCTCTACGAGCAGCGCCTGGGCAAGGCGCGCGAACTGCTCGCCAGTCCGGCCCAGCGCCACTGCTCGATCGCCGAGCTGTGCTTTCGCTGCGGCTTTCGTCAACCGGCCCATTTCAGCCGCCTGTTCAAGGCGCGCTACGGCGAGTCGCCGCGCGCCTACCGGGCACGCATGCTGGGTAGCGAATGATCATGCATACCTGTCTCCTGGTCATCGATGCGCAGCAGTCCTTCGTGCATCGGCCGTATTTCGATGCCCGGCGCGCCGAACGCTACCTGCAGGCGCAGAACGCGCTCGTCCGCGGCTGCGCGGCTGCCGGCGTGCCGGTGCTGCGGGTGCTGCACAGCGACGGGCCCGAGCGCGAGGACAACCCCTTCGCGCACTGCTCCGGCCACGTGCGCCCGATCGACGGTCTGGCGGACTTCGAACCCGCGGCGCAGTTCGTGAAGTCGCGCCACAGCGCCCTCGTCGGCACCGGGCTGGACGTGTGGCTGGTGCGTCAAGGCATGCGCCGCGTGATCGTCAGCGGAATCCGCACCGAGCAGTGCTGCGAGACCACCACCCGCCATGCCTCGGACCTCGGCTGGGAGGTCGATTTCGTCAGTCCGGCCACGTTGACCTTCGACATGGAGGTGCCCGGCGGCGGCACGCTGGCGGCCGACGACATCGTGCTGCGCACCGAGGTGGTGCTGCGGGGGCGTTTCGCGAACATCTGCACGGTCGACGAGGCGCTGAGCCGTATCGGTTGAAGCACCTGGGCCGCGCCGACCGCGTGCGCTCCGTCAACTTCGCGCGCGCCGGTGCGTGCTACTCTGCGGGCACGCAGGGCCGGCCGCGTGCATGTCGCGGATCGTCGACCCTGGAACGGATTTTCGCGAAGGGGGCGACCATGAGCGGCGAGTCATCGCAAGGGCCCTTGTCTGGGCTGGGCGTGCGTATCCAGAACGCCCAGGACGCGCAGCAGCTGCGCTGGCTGCTGTCGCGCGCCGGTGAGCAGGCCATCCGCCTGGCGGCGCAGCGCCTGGGCGCGCGCCAGGCCCCGCGTCCGCACGAGGTGATCGCGGAGCTGGGGCTGGAGCGCCGGCATGCGCGCAGGAAGGACGCGGTGGTCCCGCTGGAGCGCGTGCGGGCGCACGCGCGGGCTCGCACGCAGGGCTGGCGCGACGGGGCCACCGGCTGAGCGCGCGGCCGGGGAGGCCGCGCTCGGGTGCTCGGGTGCTCAGGTGCTCAGCAGGCCGCCGTCGACCGCGATGGTCTGGCCGGTGATGAATTCCGAGCGATCTCCGACCAGCCAGGCGGCGAGTTCGCCGAGGTCGCGCTTGTGCGCCAGGCGCCGCAGCGGAATGCGCGCGCAGATCGCGCCGCGCACGGCTTCCGTCAGGTAGGGTTTCATCATGTCGGTGTCGACCACCGCGGGTGCGATCGCGTTGACCCGGATTCCGCGCGGGCCCAGCTCGCGCGCCAGGCCCTGCGTGATGGCCACGACCCCGGCCTTGGTGGTCCCGTACCACACGTTGCCCACCGAGCCGCCGCCGCGCGCCGCCGACACCGAAGCCAGGTTGACGATGTTGCCGCGTCCGCGGTCGATCATCGACGGCACCACCGCCTGCACGCAGTTGTAGATCCCGGTCAGGTTGACCGCCACCAGTTCGTCCCAGGCGGCGCCGTCGGTCTGGTCGTAGGGGCCCTGCGCCAGCACGCCGGCGTTGTTGACCAGGATGTCGATGCGTCCGTGGGCGCCCAGCACCCGCTGCACCGTGTCGCGGATCGCCGCACGGTCGCGCACGTCCATGGGCAAGGCGCTGGCAGCGCCGCCGATCGCGGCCGCGCCGCGCGCCGCGCCGTCGGCGTCGACGTCGGTGAGCACCACCGTGCAACCCGACTCGGCCAGGCGGGTGGCGATATGCAGCCCGATGCCGCGGGCGGCTCCGGTGACCAGCGCGACGCGCTCGCGCAGTTCCTGTTCCTGCGAGGTGGGTTTCGTTCCTTCGTGCATCAAGGGGTCTCCTGGAATTCCTGGGCCCGCATGCCCATGCGCTGCAGCAGCGCGAGGTCGGCCGAGGCCTGCGGGTTGGGTGTGGTCAACAGCGTATCGCCGAAAAAGATCGAGTTCGCGCCCGCCAGCAGGCACAGCGCCTGCAGCGAGTCGTCCATGTCCTCGCGTCCCGCCGACAGGCGCACCCGGGCGCGCGGCATGAGGATGCGCGCCACCGCGATGCTGCGCACGAATTCCAGCGGATCCAGCGGCGCCTGTTCGGCCAGCGGGGTGCCCGCCACGCGCACCAGGTTGTTGATCGGAACCGATTCGGGGTAGGGCTGCAGGTTCGCCAGCTGCACCAGCAGGCCGGCGCGCTGCGTGCGCGACTCTCCCATGCCGACGATGCCCCCGCAGCACACCTTGATGCCGGCCGAGCGCACCTGTTCCAGCGTGTCCAGGCGGTCCTCGTAGCAGCGCGTGCTGATGATGCTGCCGTAGAACTCCGGCGAGGTGTCGAGGTTGTGGTTGTAGTAGTCCAGCCCGGCGTCGCGCAGTTGCTGTGCCTGGCCGGGCTGCAGCATGCCCAGGGTGACGCAGGTCTGCAGCCCGAGCGCCTTGACCTCGCTGACCATGCGGGCCACGGCCTCGAGCTGGCGCGGCTTGGGCGAGCGCCATGCGGCGCCCATGCAAAAGCGCGTCGCGCCGGCGTCGCGGGCGCGCCGGGCGGCGTCGAGCACGCTGGGCAGGTCGAGCAGGGCACCGGGCTTGAGCCCGGTGTCGTGATGCGCGGACTGCGGGCAGTAGGCGCAGTCCTCCGGGCAGCCGCCGGTCTTGATCGACAGCAGCGTGGACAGCTGCACCTCGGCTGCATCGAAATGCTGCCGGTGCACCTGCTGCGCGCGAAACATCAGGTCCGGGAAGGGCAGGCCGAACAGTTCCTCGGCTTCGGCCACGCTCCAGCGGCGCTGCGCAACGCCGGGCGCGGCCGGCGGATGTTCAGGGGCGTTCATCGCATGCGGCTCCATCAGGCGGCCTCGCGCAGTCCGAGGATGCGGCGCGCCTCGGCGGGCGTCGCCGGGCGCCGGTCATGGCGCTCGCAGACGTCGACGATCTTGCGCACCAGTTCGGCGTTGCTGGCGGCCAGCCGGGTGTCGTCGTAGCGCAGGTTGTCCTCCAGCCCGGTGCGGCAGTGTCCGCCCTCGGCCAGGCACCACTGGTTGACTTCCCACTGCATGCGGCCGATCCCGGCGGCGACCCAGGTGGCTTGCGGCAGCACCTCCCGCAGTTCCGAGCGCAGGAAGTCGAAGATCGAGCGCCGCGCGGGCATCGCGTTCGGCACCCCCATGACGAACTGCACGTGGGCCCGCGGGTCCAGCAGTCCCGTCTTAACGAGTCGTGCCGCGCTGTAGAGCATGGCCAGGTCGAACACCTCGATCTCGGGCTTGATGTCGTGTTCCTGCATCGTGCGGGCCAGCGCCTCGACGAAATCCGGCGGGTTCTCGTAGATGCCGTTGGGGAAGTTGACCGAGCCGGTGGCCAGCGAGGCCATGTCGGGCCGCAGGTGCAGCATGGCGCCGCGCGCCGTCTGGTCGCGCCCGCGTCCGCCGGTGGAGAACTGGATGATCATCCCCGGGCAATAGCGGCGCACCCCTTCCTGCACGCGGGCGTAGAGCTCGGGGTCCGAGCTCGGCGACTCGTCGGGGTTGCGCACATGCACGTGCACCAGCGAGGCCCCGGCCTCGAAGGCCTCGT
Organism: Pseudomonadota bacterium; assembly: GCA_021816585.1. Classification (GTDB taxonomy): domain Bacteria; phylum Pseudomonadota; class Gammaproteobacteria; order Burkholderiales; family Burkholderiaceae_C; genus Thiomonas_A. The sequence goes on from JAKAXL010000043.1 coordinate 6,140, forward strand.
GGGTCGACTCGATCTGTTCCGCCGGGGTCACGGGGACCGCCGGGCTGTCCTTCTTGCGGGGCAGCGCCCCGGTGATGGCGACGGTGATGATGACGGGCCGCATTGGGGTATCTCCTCAGGTTCCATGGGTCGAAATGCACGATTTCATTATTGCGGGATGCGGCCCAAGGTGCAAGAATTGCATCCAGAGAAATGAAAAATTTCAATCAATGAAATTTTGACGACGCAACGCGTCCACCCGCGGGTGGCGCATCGAGTCGGTGCGCTGCTCGGGAAATCTGGAGACTCCAACCCGTGACTGCTTCGAACGACCGGATGTCCTACAAGGATCTGCGAGAACTTGTAGAACTCATCAACTCCTGCTCCCACTTCGGGGAGTTCCATCTGAAGCTCGGCGAGCTCGAGCTCGACCTGCGGCGCGGCGAGCCCGGCGCGGCGCCGGCCCCCGCCGCACCCGCCGCGGCGCCTGCCGCCGCCCCGGCGCCCGCGGCGCGCAGTGTCGCGCCGGCACCCGCGGCGCCCGCCCCGCAGGAGCCGGTCGCGCGCCAGCGCCAGGGCCATGTCGGTGGCGGCGAGCTGGTCGTCGACGCGTCGCAGGGCCAGGCCGCGACACCCTCCGGGCACTCCCCGGCGCTGGCCTTCCCCCCCGGATCGGTGCTGGTCAAGTCGCCGATGGTGGGCAGCTTCTATCGCGCGCCGGAACCCGGCGCCCGGCCCTTCGTCGAGGTCGGGCAGACGGTCCAGGCCGATTCCACGGTCTGCATCATCGAAGTGATGAAGCTGATGAACTCGATCCCCGTGCCGGTCGCCGGGACGGTGACCCACATCCTGGTCGGCGACGGCGAGGCCGTCGAGTACGGCCAGGTGCTGATGGTCGTGGATCCGGCCTGAGGCATGCCCGTGCAATCCTCACCATCCACGCCGGGGGTCCGGCCGCTGCGACGCGTGCTCGTCGCCAACCGCGGCGAGATCGCCGTGCGCATCATCCGTGCCTGCCGCGAGCTCGGGCTCGAAAGCCTGCAGGTGTATTCCGAGGCCGACCGCGACAGCCTCGCGGTGCGCCTGGCCGACCGCGCCATCTGCATCGGCCCGGCGCGCTCCGCGCAGAGCTATCTCAACGCCGAGTTCATCGTCTCCGCCGCGCTGGTGCACGGCGCCGACGCCATTCATCCCGGCTACGGCTTCCTGTCCGAGAACCCGCATTTCGCGGCGCTGTGCGAGAAGGAGGGCGTGCGCTTCATCGGCCCCTCGTCACGCGTGATCTCCCTGATGGGCGACAAGGCGATGGCGCGGCGCATGGCCGAGGAAGCCGGCGTGCCGACCACCCCCGGATCGCGCGGCACCGTGGCCGACGCCGCGCAGGCCCTGGAGGTGGCGCGCGAACTCGGCTACCCGGTGCTGCTGAAGGCCGCCGCCGGCGGCGGCGGGCGCGGCATGCGCGTGGTGCATGCCGAGTCGGAGCTGGCCGCGCGTTTCCTCGACGCCTCGCGCGAGGCCAAGGCCGCGTTCGGCGACGGCTCGATCTACGTCGAGAAATTCCTCACCGAGGTCCGCCACATCGAGATCCAGGTGCTGTCCGACGGCGACCGCGTGCTGCACCTGGGCGAACGCGACTGCTCGGTGCAGCGGCGCAACCAGAAGCTGCTCGAGGAGAGCCCGTCGCCGGTGCTCGACCCGGGGCTGCGCGAGCGCATCGGCGAGGCCGCGGTGCGGCTGTGCCGGCATGTCGGCTACACCAGCGCCGGCACCATCGAGTGCATCCTCGACCGGCGCAGCGGGGAGTTCTATTTCATGGAAATGAACACCCGCGTGCAGGTCGAGCATCCGGTCAGCGAAAGCGTCACCGGAATCGACATCGTGAAGCAGCAGATCCGCATCGCGCAGGGCCTGCCGCTGTCCATCGAGCAGTCGGACATCCGCTGGTCGGGGCACGCCATCGAATGCCGCATCAACGCCGAGGACCCGGCGCAGGGCTTCGCCCCCAACCCGGGCCTGATCTCCGAGCTGCAGCTGCCGGGGGGGCCGGGAATCCGCGTCGACACCCATGTCTACGCCGGCTATCGCGTGCCGCCGTACTACGACTCGCTGCTGGCCAAGGTGATCGCCTGGGGAGCCACCCGCGAGGAGGCCGTGGCGCGCATGCAGCGGGCGATCTCGGAAATGCGCATCGGCGGACTCAAGACCACGCTGCCCTTCCACCACGACCTGCTGCGCAACCCGAGTTTTCGAGCCGGCGAGGTGCATACGCGCTTCGTCGAGGACGTTTTCCTGAAGGCGCCCGCCGCGGCGCTTTCCTGAGAGGTGACCCCCATGCAAGCTTCATCGGCCGGCGCGCAGCCGGCAAGCCGGCGCGACGAATTCCGACTGGTCGACGTGACCCTGCGCGACGCCCACCAGTGCCTGTGGTCGACGCGCATGACCACCGAGATGATGGCGCCGATCGTCGGCACCATCGACCGCGTCGGATACGCCTTCATCAACATCCTCGGCGGCGCGGTGTTCGACGTGTGCGTGCGCTACCTGCACGAGGACCCCTTCGAGCGCGTGGGCCTGCTGTGCGAGCGTTTCGAGACCCCCTGCGACGGACTCACCCGCGGCCAGAGTCTCTACACCTTCGAGCTGTTCCCCGACGACATCGTCGAGCTCAACTCGAAGGCGCTGGCGAAGCGGGGCCTGAAGCTGCTGACGGTCTACGACGCGCTCAACGACAACCGCAACATCGAGTCCTCGGTGCGCTCGGCGCACGAGCACGGGATGCAGGTCAACGCGATGATGACCTACACCCTCAGCCCGGTGCACACCGACGCCTACTACGTGCAGCGAGCCCGTGAACTGGTGGCGCTGAAGGCCGACTACATCTCGATCAAGGATCCCACCGGGCTGCTGACGCCGGAGCGCGCGCGCACGCTGTTCCCGGCGGTGGTCGCGGCGGTCGGCGAGGTTCCGTTGCGCCTGCATTCGCACTGCCAGTCGGCGCTGTCGCCCGAGGTCTACCAGATCGCCATGCAAAGCGGCTTCTCGCTGGGCGACACCGCGGTGGAGCCGCTGGCCAACGGAGCTTCGCTGCCGGCGGCCGAGGAGATCGAGCGCCGCGCCCGCGCGCTGGGAATCCGCACCCGACTCGACCTCGGCGCGTTGCAGGAGAGCTCCCAGTACTTCGACTGGCTGGCCGAGCGCGAGTCCAAGCCGCGCGGCGAGGTCGCCGCCTACGACCCCGCGCTGTACGAGCACCAGGTGCCGGGCGGAATGATCTCCAACCTGAAGTCCCAGCTGCAGACCATGGGCATGCAGTCGCGCCTGCCGGAGATCCTGGTGGAGGCCGCGCAGGTGCGCCAGGACCTGGGCTATCCGATTCTGGTCAGCCCCTTCGCCCAGTACATCATCACCCAGGCCGTGCTCAACGTCGTGCAGGGCGAGCGCTACAAGACCGTTCCCGACGAGGTGCGCAAGTACGCGCTGGGCTACTACGGCCGGCTGGCCTCGCGTCCCAGCGACGAATTCCTGGAGCGCGCGCGGATCCGCGACAGCGAGATCCGCGACGAACGCCCGGCCGAGCTGTCGCAGGGCTGGATCCCGCGCCTGCGCGCCGAGCTCGGCTCGCAGGCCAGCGACGAGGAACTGCTGCTGCGCGCCTTCTACGACAAGGCGCTGATCGCGCAGCTGCAGCCGAAGGGGCGCCACTACGGCGAGAGGACCACGCCGCTGCACGAGCTGATCCGCTACCTCGGCAATCGCAAGGACATCCAGCGCGCGCACATCCGTTTCGCCGGAGTCGATCTGGCCGTATCGAGCTGAGAGCCACGAGCCGTCGGCCGCCATTCAAAGTCGGGAGGGACCGCAAACCAACACGAGACGAGCAGCGCCACGAGCCAGAAGGCGGCAGGCACGGCGTGCCCAGCCGCACGCGCGTGGTGGAGGGACCGGCGAGCGCCCTGCGGCGGAGCCTCGCGGGTACTGATATCGGAGCCGGCACCCGGGCGGCGACACCGCACGCTCCGGGGTCGGCGGGTCCGTCGCGCAGCATTCGACCATGCATGGAGGAGACAACCATGTCCAGTACGACTTCAAAGGATTTATTCGCGCAGGAGAATCTGCTCGCGCGCCTGGATCGCATGCCGATCAACGGCATCATCCTGTCGATCGTGGCCCTTCTCGGGCTGGTGTGGATCCTGGAGGCTTTCGACATCGGCATCATCGCGCCGGTGCTCCTGCTGTTGCGTTCGACCTGGCACCTGCAACCGCACGATGTCGGGCTGATCGGCAGCAGCGGAACGCTGGGCATCGTCATCGGCCTGCTGCCCGCCGGTCGTCTGGCGGACCGCTATGGCCGCAAGACCACGCTGATGGGCGGGATCGTGGTGTTCAGCGTGTTCACCTTCCTGGGCGCGTTCTCGCGCGACGTCGGCGAGCTGCTGATCTGCCGCTTCGTCGCGGGCCTCGGGCAGGGCGCGGTGTTTCCGGTGCCCTACCTGCTGCTGTCGGAGTTCGTCAACAAGCACTGGCGCGGCACGGCGGTCGGGCTGGCGAATTCCCTGCTGGGCTTCGCCTACGGCCTGAACACCCTCGCTGCCGCGCTGATCATCGGCCACGTGCCCGCCGACCAGGCGTGGCGCATGCTGCTGATGGTCGGCGGCGCCGCCATCGTCATGATCCCGCTGATCATGATCTACCTGCCCGAGTCTCCGCGCTTCCTGCTCAGGATGGGCAGGATGGACAAGGTGCGCGCGCTGGTCGAGCGACTCGAGCGTCGCAGCGGAATCGCCCACGACGACACGCTGAGCGACCCGCGCTCGCTGCAGGTCCTGCAGGTCGCCAGGGCGCGCCCGGCATCGCTGCGCACGCTGTTCGAGCCGCCGTACCTCGCGCGCGTCGTGGTGTCCTACCTGGCGCTGATGGCGCCCTTCATCCTGTTTTACGTGATCACCATCTACGGGCCCAGCATCCTGCATCGCATGGGCGCCAGCAAGTCCAACGCCCTCTACTACACCTCCGGCCTGCTGTTCATGACCGTGGTGACCACCGCGATCGCCGGCAGCCTGGGCGACCGCTTCAGCCGGCGCATGGGCATCATCGTGCTGATGATCGGCACCGCGGTGGGCGCAGCCGCGCTGGAGCAGCCGATTTCCAGGATGGGGGTGATCCTGGCGGCGGCGGCCACCTGGGGCTTCGTCTACGCGGTGTTCCCGCTGGCCAAGCTGTACATGGCCGAGCAGTTCCCGACGCGTCTTCGCGGTACCGGGGTGATGCTGGGCGAATGCGTGACGCGGTTTCTGGGCGGTGTCGTGCTGGTCTACCTGTTCCCCGTGCTGTCGGCCCGCATGAGCCAGAGCTCGCTGTTCACGCTGCTGGCCGTGCTCAGCGTGATCTGCATCCTGCCGATCTGGCTGTTCGGCACGCAGACCTCCGGACGTAGCGTCGAGGAGACGGGCACCGACCTCGGCACCCTCGCGCAGCCCGCTGCGGCGCGCGTGTCCGAGACGGCGGGCGGCTGACCGGACGGAGCAGGCATGGAAACGACGAGTCAGGATTGCGGCGTGCTCAGTGCCCTGCGGTGCGAGCCGCACGCCGCGGGAACCCTGAGCGGGCTGGACGTGGTGGTGAAGGACGTGTTCGACATCGCGGGCACGGTCACCGGATTCGGCAACCCCGACTGGGCCCGGCTGCATGGGGCAGCCACGGCCGATGCGGCGGTGGTCAGCCGGCTGCGCGACGCCGGGGCCAGGATCACCGGCAAGACCACCACGGTCGAGTTCACCTTCGGGCTGGAAGGCACCAATCACTGGTACCCGACTCCGCGCAACGCGGCGGCTCCGGGGCGCCTGCCCGGCGGCTCGTCGTGCGGCTCGGCCAGCGCCGTGGCGGCGGGACGGGCCGGCGTCGGCCTGGGCTCCGATACCGGCGGCTCGGTGCGCATCCCGGCCAGCTATTGCGGGCTGTTCGGGATCCGTCCCAGCCAGGGGGCGATCAGCCTGCTGGGGGCGATGCCCTACGCGCCCAGCCTGGACGTGCCGGGTTGGCTGTGCAGGGACGCGCAGACGCTGCGGCGCGTGGGCGACGCGCTGTTGCCATGCGCGCCCGCGCTCGACGGCGGCCTGCTGCTGCTGCGCGAGGCCTTCGACAATGCCCGGCCCGAGGTGGCCGAGGCGCTGGGCCGGGTGTGCGAGCGACTGGCGGCAGCCGGGTGGAGCATGCACGAACTGGGGCTGGCCGGTGACGCGCTGGAGCCGCTGCGCGAGGCCATGGCCGACATTCACGGTCGCGAGGTCTGGCAGTCGCTGGGGGCGTGGATCGACGCGAACGGGCCGGCGATGGGCGCGCACACGGCCCAGCGCATGCGCACCGCATCTCGCGTGGACGCGGCCGCGGCACGCTCGGCCCGCAGCCTGCGCGAGGCCTTTCGCGAGCGCATGCAGCGCCTGCTCGGCGCCGGCGCGGTGCTGGTGTTCCCGACCAGTCCTTGCGTGGCGCCCCCGCTCGATGCCGCGCCTGACAGCCTGGACGAACTCCGGCGCCAGACGCAACGCGTGACCGCCATCGCCGGGCTGGCCGGACTGCCCGAGGTGAGCCTGCCCGCGGCGCGCATCGACGGCTTGCCGGTGGGACTGTCGCTGGTGGCGGCCGCCGGGCGCGACCGCGCGCTGCTGGATCTGGCCGAGCGCCTGTGGCGCGACCTGGCCGACGCCGGCGTGCCCGAGCGCCCGGGCGGCTGAGCGCCGGGCGCCGCAGCCGTGGACTGGCAGTGGCTGGCCGTCGCGGGGGTCGCCGCGCTGGGCGGATTGATGCGCGGCCTCACCGGTTTCGGCGGTGCGATGGTGATGACCCCGATGCTCAGCCTGGCCTACGCGCCCAGGCGGGTCGTGCCCAGCGTCATGCTGCTCGAGGCGTTCATCGCCGCGCCGATGCTCGTCCCGGCCTTGCGTGCGGCGCAACGACGCGTCGTCCTGGCGATCTGCCTGGCGGCCGTCGCCACGTTGCCGTTCGGAGCCTTCGTGTTGCTGCATACCCCGGCGCAGGCCTTGCGCCGCGGCATCGCGGCCATGGTCATGGGCTTTTCGCTGCTGCTGTTGTGCGGTGTGCGCTACCGGGGGGCGCGGCCGATGGCGCTGACGGTGGCGGTCGCCGGGGCCTGCGGCGTGCTGATGGGTGCCAGCGGAATCGGCGGTCCGCCGCTGGTGGTCTACCTGCTGTCGGGGCCCGAGCCGATCGCGGTCACGCGCGCCAACATGACCGTGTATGTCAGCGTGATCTCGGTGGCGGGGCTGTGCCTGCTGTGGCTGCACGGGGCCCTGCAGCTGGAGGGCGCGCTGTCGCCCTGGCTGATGGCGCCGGCCTACGCCGCGGGCGTGCTGCTGGGCACCCACGTGCACGGCAGGACCCGCGAGGACGCGGTGCGGCGCATCGCCGTGCTGGTGTTGATCGCCGTGTGCGCGGTGGCGCTGCTGCGTTGAGCGCGGGCTCAGGCGGCCTTGGCCGCCTTGCGGCGGCGCGCCCCCGGGGTCTCGGAGCCGCCGGCCGGCAGCAGGATCGCCGCGATCGCGTCGGCGGCGCGCCGCAGCGCCGGGGCGTGCTGCAAGGCCTGCTCGATGTTCATGCGCGCACTCGGCGCATGCATCGCGACCGCCGCGTAGATGCGGCCGGAGGAATCGACCACCGGCACGGCCACCGCCACCGAGGCTTCGAACAGCTCGCTGTCGTGGGTCCCGATCCCGGTGCGTCGCACCACCCGCAGGTGCTCGATCAGCTGGTCGAGGTCGGTGATGGTTCGCTCGGTGTAGCGCTTGAGCTCGCCGTGGCCGAGCAGGCGCACGATCTGCTCGCGCGACATGTGGCACAGGAACAGCTTGCCGCTGGCGGTGCAGTGCAGCGGCACGCGTGTTCCGGGGTCCAGGTGCAGGCGCAGCGGCAGCGTGGTCTCGACCCGGGCGACGTACAGCACCTCGTTGCCGTCGAGCATGGTCAGGTTGCAGCTTTCCTCGATCTCGTCGACCAGTTGCTGCAGCACCGTCTGGCATTGCGCGCGCAGCATCGAGTGCTGCAGCGCGTCGATGGCCAGCTGCGACATGCGCGGGCCGATGACATAGCGCTTGCTCAGCGGGTCACGCTGCAGCAGGTCGGCGTCGTGCAGCATGCCGAGGATGCGGAATACGGTGGCCTTGGGCAGCGCGCAGGCCTGTGTCGCCTCGTCGAGCGACACCGGCGCACCGGCCTTCACCACATACTCGAGCACACCGAAGGCCCTGAGGGCGGTGGAACGACCTTCTTCTTTTTCTTTGGATGGCATGGGCTGCGCCGCTGGGGAGTGCGACAGGATTATCGCAGCAGGTGGCGGCGCGCCGCATGACGTCAACCCCCGAAGTACTTCGGCAGGATGCGCTCGTGGGAGGTGGCCGGATTGTCCCGCAGCAGCTTCTTGTCGGTGGTGACGATGATCAGCCCGTCCATGGGGTCGCCGAAGCCGTGCACCGTCGGGCGCTTCTTCGGCGCGGTGACTCCGCCCGGCTCGTGTTCGAGTTCGGCGTGGATCGAGCAGTAGTAGAACTTCAGGCCGGGATGCCGGAAGCGGATCGTGTACGTGTGGACCGGATGCCCGGGTCCCGGGGTTCCCGCGACCGCGCCGTCGAATCGCTTGCTGGTCTTGCCGGTGAGCGGGTTGTAGCCGACGATGGTGTGGGGGCCCGTGTCCTCGTCGACGAACACCACGGCCTGCCCGGGGCGCACCGTGACGACGTTCTCCAGGAACTCGTTGGCGCCGTTCATGTGCACGTACACCGGCGGCGGCGACGCGGGGGCCGCCTGCGCGCAGGCGCAGGCGAGCATGGCCGCCGACGCGGCGACGGCGAAACGGGTCGGGATCTTGGATCGAGACATGTGCGGACTCCTGCTTGGATGGGATGCAACCGCACACACTAGGGGGTCCGCGCAGTCGCGGTCAATGCCGCGACACACCGCCTTACCGCTGCAACGCGGCCTTGCGCCGGAGCGTGCGTGCGGCCCGGCGCGCGCCTACGGAGCATTCGAGCTTCATGGCTTTGATGCTCCAGTCCTCCTGCACAGTCGATTCGGCGGCGATCGAAGGCCGCATTTCACTCTGTGACGCGGGGAAAAGGGCAAACTATGCGCTGAGCGGGCGTGGGTCGGCGCAAACACCAGCTTGACCGGCGCTCTAGTGCTCTATAGCATTGATGTCCAGGTGCTATGGAGCTTCGTTGCAATAGGAGCACCCTGCCATGAACTCGACCGACGCCCGTATTCCCGCCGCCACCGCGATTGCCGCCCAGCCCGAGGCATCGGGGGCGACGGCCGCGCTGCGCGCCGAACTCGCCGCGCTGGCCAGCGTGCGCGAACCGCTGCACGTCAAGCTGCGCAACGCGATCGTCGCGCTGATCGCCGCCGACAAATGGTCGGCGGGGGACAAGCTTCCCGCCGAGCGCGACCTGTGCGAACAACTCGGCATCAGCCTGGGCACGGTGCAGAAGTCGCTGGCCGCGCTCGCGCTCGAGGGCGTGCTGGTGCGGCGCCACGGCCACGGCACCTTCGTCGCCGGCAGCGACAGCCGGAGTTCGTCGATCCTGCACTTTCGCTTCGCCGGCGACGACGGTCGCAGCATCGCCCCGGTCTACGCCGAAGCCATCGAGCGCCGGATCGTCGACGATCCGGAGCCGTGGCGCGGCTTCCTCGTGAACAGCCGCTCGGCGATCCGGATCACCCGGCGCATCAACGTCGCCGGCCACTTCGACTGCATCAGCGACTTCTTCGTCGACGCCGACAGGTTCGCGGCGATCCTGTCCCTGCCCTTCGCCGAACTGCACCGCACGATCATCCGCAAGTTCATCGCCAAGGAATTCAACACCCCGACCCTGCGGCTGTCGCAGCAACTGTGCTGCGGCGCGTTCTCGGCGCGCATCGCCGAGCTGCTGCGCCTGCGCGCGTCGAACGCGGTCGGCATCACCCTCGAGGTGCGCGCATGGACCCACGGCGACGAGCCCCTGTTCCTGCAGGAGATCTCGATTCCGCCCGGGGCGCGCCCGCTGCTGCTCCCACCCCCGTCGTTCTCTCCCAAATGAGCCCAGGCGAATTCGACTACGTGATCGTCGGAGGAGGCACCGCGGGCTGCGTGCTCGCCAACCGACTCAGCGCCGACGCCAGCGTGCGCGTGGCACTGGTCGAGGCCGGACCGGCCGATCGCAACCTGTGGATCCACATCCCGATCGGCTATGCGAAGACCATGTTCGACCCCCGGTACAACTGGGGATTCCACACCGAGCCCGAGCCCCAGCTCGAACGCCGCCGCATCTACTGGCCGCGCGGCAAGGTGCTGGGCGGATCGAGTTCGATCAACGGCCTGATCTACATCCGCGGGCAGGCCGCCGACTACGATCGCTGGGAGTCGCTGGGCAACCCAGGCTGGGGCTGGCGCGACGTGCTGCCGCTGTTCCGGCGCCTCGAGGGCAACGAGCGCGGCGAGTCGCAGTGGCATGGCGGAGGCGGTCCGCTGGGCTGCTCGGACATCCATGAGCGCCCCGAACTGATGGAGGCGATCATCCGCGCCGCCAACCAGCTCGGGGTTCCCCGCACCGAGGACTTCAACGGCGCCGCCCAGGAAGGCGTCGGCTACTACCAGCTGCTCACGCGCCGGGGCCGCCGCAGTTCGACCGCGGTGAGCTACCTCAAGCCCGCGCGGCGGCGCGCCAACCTCGAGGTGTTCACCGAGACGAGGGTCGAGCGCATCGAGTTCGAAGGCGACGTCGCGCGCTCGGTGCTGTGCCGCCATGGCGCGGCGCAGTTGCGCCTGGCCGCGCGGCGCGAGATCGTGCTGTGCGCCGGCGCGGTGCAAAGCCCGCAGATCCTCGAGCTCTCCGGGGTCGGCGACCCGCGGCTGCTGCGTTCCCACGGCATACCGGTGGTGTGCGCGCTGCCGGCGGTCGGCGAGAACCTGCAGGACCACCTGCAATTTCGCCTGATGTATCGCTGCCGAAAGCCGGTGACGACCAACGACGCGTTGAACTCGCTGTCGGGTCGCATCGGCATCGGCCTGACGTACCTGTTGCGTCGTACCGGCCCGATGGCCGTCGGCATCAACCATCTCGGTCTGTTCACCCGGGTGCTGCCGGAATCGACCAGCCCCGACGTGCAGTTCCACATCGCCGGGCTGAGCGCCGACAAGGTCGCCGACCGCCCGCATCCATGGCCCGGGTTCACCCTCAGCGTGTGCCAGTTGCGTCCGCAGTCGCGCGGCTCGATCCACATCGGCTCGGCCGATCCGTCGCAGGCCCCGCGCATCCGCGCCAACTACCTGGCCAGCGACCTCGACTGGAAATGCGCGATCGCCGGGGTGCGCTTCGCGCAGGACCTGGCCGAGGCCCCGGCGTTGCGCGACTACACCGACCGGCCCTACCAGCCGGCGCAGCCGATGCGCAACGAATCCGACATCGTCGAGTTCTGCCGACGCCACGCCGCGACCATCTTCCATCCGGTCGGCACCTGCAGGATGGGCAGCGACGACGAAGCCGTCGTCGATCCCGAACTGCGGGTGCGCGGGCTGCGCGGCCTGCGCGTGGCCGACGCCTCGATCATGCCGACCCTGGTCTCGGGCAACACCAGCGCGCCGTCGACCATGATCGGCGAGAAGGCCGCCGAACTGATTCTCGCGAGTTGACGGTCGATTCCATCGGAGACGGCACAGGCCAGCGCAAAGCACGCGAAGCCGCGCCGTTTCCGGCACGCGCCCCGGGGCGCACGCAGCCAGGAGCATGAGGAGACATCATGAACGTCGAGCAGAAGACCCTGAACCGAGCCGTGCTTTCGAGCCTGATCGGCGCGACCATCGAGTGGTACGACTTCTTCCTGTTCGGAGTGGTCGCCGGAGTCGTGCTGAACAAGCTGTACTTCCCTTCGGCCAATCCGGCGGTGTCGCTGATGATGGCCTACGCCACCTTCGCCGTCGGTTTCATCACGCGGCCGCTCGGCGGCATCGTGTTCGGCCACTTCGGCGACCGCGTCGGTCGCAAGAGCGTGCTCGTCGCCACCCTGATCATCATGGGAGTCGCGACCTTCCTCGTCGGGCTCGTCCCGACCTACGCGCAGATCGGCCTGTGGGCGCCGGCACTGCTGCTGACCATCCGCGTGTTCCAGGGAATCGGGCTGGGCGGCGAATGGGGTGGCTCGGTGCTGATGGCCTACGAATTCGCGCCCGAGAACAAGCGCGGCTTCTACACCAGCATCCCGCAGATGGGCCTGTCGATCGGCATCCTGCTGGCGTCGGGCTCGCTGGCGCTGCTGTCGTCGACCCTGTCCGACCGGGAGTTCATGGCATGGGGCTGGCGCGTGTGCTTCCTCGTCTCCTTCGTGCTGGTCCTGGTCGGGCTGTGGATCCGCCTGCGTCTGGTCGAGACCCCCGACTTCGCCAAGGTCAAGGAGCGCCACCAGGAGGCACGGCTGCCGATCGCCTCGGTGCTCAAGGACGACACCCGCAACGTGCTGCTGGGCCTGGGAGCTCGGCACATCGACGGCGTGTTCTTCAACATCTTCGCGGTGTTCGCGGTCAGCTACCTGATCAGCACCGTGCACGTGGCGAGGAACACCGTGCTGGTCGCGCTGATGGTGGGCGCGGCGGCGCTGACCGTGTTCATCCCGCTGGCGGGCCGGCTGTCCGATCGCGTCAACCGCGCCAGGCTGTTCTCGGTGGCGGCGCTGATCAGCGCCCTCAGCGTGTTCCCAGCCTTCTACGTGATGCGCAACTTCGGCGGAAGCACCGTGCTGATCTGGCTCGCCATCATCATTCCCTACGGCGTCATCTACTCGGCGGTCTACGGCAACGTCGCGGCGCTGCAGTGCGACCTGTTCGAGCCCCGGGTGCGCTACACCGGCATCTCCTTCGTCTACCAGACCACCGCGACGATCGCCGGGCTGACCGCGCTGATCTCCACCGCGCTGGTCAGGCTCGACCACGGCAAGCCGTGGATGGTGTGCTGGTACGTGCTGCTGTCCGGCCTGCTGTCGTTCGCCTGCGCCAGCGCGATCGCGCGCGGTCGCGCGCGATCGCGCGCCGCCGGCTACGCGACGCTGTCCAAAGAGACGTCCTGAGGCCGACCCTCTCATTTGTTACAGGAGTCCTGAAGTGAATCTCACATCCGAGGAACGCAGCATGCTCGCCGGCGAGCGCGGCGAGGCGGTGCGCGAGGCGATCGCCTACCAGGTCGAAGTCGGAAGGTTCTGGGGCGCCGAGCGCTTCGTGCCCATCACCAACGCGCACATGATGGGCGACATCGAGGTCATGGGCGACGCCGGGCTGGGGTTCATGGAGCACGCCTGCGCCAACCACGCGCGCTGCTCGGTTCCGATCACGACCAACGCGCGCTGCATCGACTTCGCGCATGTCGAGCGCCTGGGCCAGCACGCCGGCGAGGCCGCCAAGGAGCGCAAGGTCATCGCGGCGCTGCGCCAGATGGACGTGTGCACCGCCGACACGTGCATCAATTACCAGACCATCTACCAGCCCCACCTGGGCGAGCACGTCGCGTGGGGCGACACCGGCACGGTGATCTACGCCAATTCCGTGTTCGGCGCGCGCAGCAACTTCGAGGGAGGCCCGTCGGCGCTGGCGGCGGCGATCACCGGGCGTACCCCGGAGTACGGCTTCCACCTCGAGCGCCACCGCCGCGGCACCATCAACGTGCGCCTGGACTGCGCGCTCGACGACCTGGCCGACTGGGGCGCGATCGGCAAGATCGTCGGCGAGCGCTACCAGAACTACTACGCGGTACCGGTGTTCCACGGCATGCGCCGCACCCCGACCGCCGACGAACTCAAGCACCTGGGCTGCGCGCTCGCCAGCTACGGCTCGATGGCGATGTTCCACATGGTCGGGGTCACTCCCGAGGCGCCGAGCCTGCAGGCCGCGTTCGGCGCGAACCCGGTGGCCGAGGAATGGACCATCGGCGACGCCGACCTGGCCGCGGTGTACGCCGGCTACGGCCTCGGCGACGGCAGCGCCAATCTCGTGGTGTTCTCGGGTCCGCAGCTGTCGCTGTTCGAGATCAAGGATCTGGCGGCGCGCTTCCAGGGGCGCAAGGTGCACGCGGGCACGCAGGTGTTCGTCACCGTCCCGGCCTCGGTGAAGGCGTCGGCGCGCGAGCTCGGCTACCTCGGCACGCTGGAGGACGCGGGGGTGACCGTGCTGCAGGGCGTGTGCTTCTACATCCTCGAGAACCTGTCCGAGATGCGCCGGCGCAACGGCTGGACCAACATGGTGTCGAACTCGGCGAAGATCGTCAACATCATCGGGGCGCACCGCTTCAACACCATCCTGCGCACGACGCAGGAGTGCGTCGACATCGCGTGTACCGCGAAGCTGGCCTGAACCATTTGTCGGAGTCCAAGCACCATGACACGAGTGATCGAGGTGATCGAGACCATCCACGTCCAGCGGGCCTTCGGGCCCGTGGTCGAGGGCGAGGCGGTGGTGTCCGAGGAGGGGTTTTCGCCGCGCTACGACCTCGACCGCTGGAGCGGCGAGATCACCAAGCCGGGCCACAAGCTCGAGGGAACCAACATCCGCGACAAGATCTGTTTCTTTCCGACGGCCAAGGGGGGGATCGCGGCCGGCTGGGCGTTCTACGATATCAAGCACAAGGCGATCGCGCCGAAGGCCTTCGTGTTCGGCGTGACCAACCCCGTGATGGTGCAGGGCGCGGTGTTCGCCAACATCACGATCACCGAGGGCTGGTCGCGCGAGCCGTCGCAGGTCGTACGCACCGGCGACTGGGTGCGCGTCGACCCGCAGCGCAGGACCATCGAGGTGCTGCGCCGCGCAGGCTGACGTCCGCGCCGGGCGGCGTGCCGGCCCCGCTCCCCGCATGCCGAATCCACACGAGGACCATTCCATGAGCTATCCGGATACACGACTCTTCATCCGCGGCCAGTGGCGCGACGCGGCCGACGGCCGCACCCTGCCGGTGCGCAACCCGGCGACCGGGCAGGAGATCGGGCGTGTCGCCCACGCCGGGTTGCCCGACCTGGACGCCGCGCTGGACGCCGCGCTGGACGCCGCGCGCGACGGCTTCGTGGTCTGGCGCGAGACCCCGCCGGCCGAGCGCTGCCGCGTCATGCGCCGCGCCGCCGGGCTGCTGCGCGAGCGCGCAGCCGACATCGCCGGACTGCTCACGCGCGAGCAGGGCAAGCCGGTGGGCGAGGCGACGATCGAGGTCAAGGCCGCCGCCGACATCATCGAGTGGTTCGCCGAAGAGGGCATGCGCGCGTACGGCCGCGTCGTGCCCTCGCGCGCCGACCCCGCGGTGCGCCAGCTGGTGCTGAAGGATCCGGTCGGCCCGGTGGCGGCGTTCACGCCGTGGAACTTCCCGATCAACCAGGTCGTGCGCAAGCTCGCCGCGGCGCTCGCCACCGGCTGCTCGATGCTGGTCAAGGCGGCCGAGGAGACCCCGGCGTCGCCGGCCGCGCTGGTGCAGGCGTTCGCCAACGCCGGGCTGCCCGACGGCGTGCTGGGGCTGGTGTACGGCGACCCGGCGCAGATCTCCGGGCACCTGATCGCGCACCCGACGATCCGCAAGGTGACGTTCACCGGGTCGACCGCGGTGGGCAAGCGGCTCGCGGCGCTGGCGGGCAGCCACATGAAGCGCGTGACCATGGAGCTGGGCGGGCATGCGCCGGTGATCGTCGCCGAGGACGCCGACCTCGGGCGCGCCGCGCGCGTGCTGTCGGCGGCCAAGTTCCGCAACGCCGGGCAGGTGTGCATCTCGCCGACGCGATTCCTGGTGCAGCGCACGGTGGCGCAGGAATTCGCGCAGGCGCTGGCGGCGCACGCGCGCGAGCTGAAGGTCGGCGACGGCCTGCAGCAGGGGACCCAGATGGGGCCGCTGGCCAACCCGCGGCGCATCGAGGCGATGCAGCAGCTCACGCGCGACGCGCTCGAGCAGGGCGCGACGCTGCTGGCCGGCGGCAAGCGCATCGGCGAAGCCGGCAACTTCTGGGCGCCCACGGTGCTCGGCGACGTGCCGCGCCAGGCCCGCGTGTTCAACGAGGAGCCGTTCGGCCCGGTGGCCGCGATCGCCAGCTTCGACACCCTGGATGAGGCGATCGCCGAGGCCAACCGGCTTCCCTACGGGCTGGCCGGCTACGCGTTCACGAGTTCGCTGCGCAACGCCGACCTGCTGAGTCGGCGCGTCGAGGTCGGCATGCTGTGGATCAACATGCCGGCGACGCCGTGGCCCGAGCTGCCGTTCGGCGGCATGAAGGACTCGGGCTATGGCTCCGAGGGCGGCCCCGAGGCGCTCGAGGCCTACCTCAACGTGCGTTCGGTGGCGATGAACTGCGCCTGAGCGCAGGCGGCGCCTTCAGGACCCGCCGGCGCCGCGCGGCGGACCTTCGGGTTCGTGCTCGCTCAGCCAGTCCCACTCGGCGTCGCTGAACAGCCGCGAGCGGGTGAGAAAGCGCTGTCCGTAGGGGCCTTCCAGCGAGAACATGCCGCCGCGCCCGGGCACCACGTCGATGATCAGCTGGGTGTGCTGCCAGTATTCGAACTGCGGCCCGCTGATGTAGAAGGGCGCCGGCCCGACGCGGCCCAGCCGGCGGT
>JAKAXL010000044.1 GCA_021816585.1 Pseudomonadota bacterium
CGGGCGCCGCCACGCCGCGCGCCGCATCCGCCCCGGTGGCGCAGGCGCCTGCGGCGACCACCGCGTCCGGCGCTGCGGCTCCTGCCGCGCGCCATGGGGCCTCGGCCCCGCTGATCGCGCAGCCCGCCGGCAGCGCGCCCGCCGGCCCTGCGCCCGGCGCCGTTCGCAGGGCATCGAGCGCGGGCTGAGCCCGCGAGCCCGCGGGCCCCGTGCCCCCCCGGCTGCCTGGGCGTGCAGGCCGGCGAGCCGGGCGAGGCGGCCTGACCCATGTCAGTGCGTGCGTGTCACGCGCGCGTCATGCAGGCACGCTGCAATGCGGCCTCATGTGGCTCGCCTCCGCTCCCGAAGCCCTGCGCAGATTCTCCGACGCGTTGCGGTCCGCGTCGCCGCAGGGACCTTCCGCCTCGCCGCCGCCGCAGGACGCGGCGGCCGGCGAATCCGGCGACGACGCCGAATCCCACCGCTACCGCACGCTGTGGCTGTCCGACCTGCATCTGGGCACGCGCGACTGCAAGGCGGGCGCGCTGCTCGAACTGCTGCGGCACTGCCACGCCGGCACCATCTACCTGGTCGGGGACATCGTCGACGGCTGGCAGCTGCGCAAGGGCTGGTACTGGCCGCAGGCGCACAACGACGTGGTGCAGAAGCTGCTGCGCAAGGCGCGCAAGGGCAGCCGTGTGGTGTTCGTTCCCGGCAACCACGACGAGTTCGCCCGCCACTATGCCGGACTGCACTTCGGCGGCATCGAGGTCCTGAACGAAGCCGTGCACGTGACGGCCGGCGGCACCCGGTTGTGGGTGGTGCACGGCGACTGGTTCGACGGCGTGGTGATGCACGCGCGCTGGCTCGCGCACCTGGGCGACGCGCTGTACGTGTTCAGCCTCAAGCTCAACCGCTGGCTCAACCACCTGCGCCACCGCATGGGCTTTTCCTACTGGTCGCTGTCGCAGTACCTCAAGGGCAAGGTCAAGAACGCCGTCAGCTACATCTCGAACTTCGAGCAGCTGCTGGCCGAGGAGGCGGCGCGCCGCGGCTGCGAAGGCGTGGTGTGCGGGCATATCCATCGCGCCGAGCTGCGGCGCATCGATGCCACCGTCTACGCCAACTGCGGCGACTGGGTGGAAAGCCTGACCGCGGTGGCCGAGCTCGACGACGGCATGCTGCAGTTGCTGCTTTGGAAGCCGGCGTCCTCGACGCCGCAGGTGCTGGCCGAACTGCGTCCGGAGACCCGATCATGCGCATCCTGATCGCCACAGACGCGTGGACCCCGCAGGTCAACGGGGTCGTGCGCACGCTCAAGACCACCATCGAGCACCTGCGCCGACGCGGCGAGGAGGTGGAAGTGATCGAGCCCGGCGAGTTCCGCACCCTGCCCTGCCCGACCTACCCGGAAATCCGCCTGAGCTGGCGCCCCTACCGCTCGGTGCTGGCGAGCATCCGGCGCTTCGACCCGGACGTCGTGCACGTCGCCACCGAAGGCCCGCTCGGCCTGGCGGCGCGGCGTGCCGCGCTGCGCATGGGAATCGCGCTGACCAGCGCGTACCACACGCGATTTCCCGAATACGTGAAGGCGCGCTTCGGCATTCCGCTGGGCTGGACCTACGCCTACCTGCGCTGGTTCCACGGCGCGGCGCGCGCCACGCTGGTGCCCACGCGGGTCGTGCGCGACGACCTCGCCGCGCGCGGCCTGCGGCACCTGGAGATCTGGTCGCGCGGGGTCGACACGGGGATCTTCCATCCGCGCCCCGGACAGCGCCTGGACGGCAAACCCCCGGTGTTCCTGTATGTCGGGCGGGTCGCGGTGGAGAAGAACGTCGACGCCTTCGTCGACCTCGACCTGCCGGGCACCAAGTGGGTGGTCGGCGAAGGCCCCGAACTCGAGCGCATCCGCCGCCGCCACCCCGAGGTGCGCTTTCTCGGCGTGCTGTCCCAGGATCGTCTGGCGGAGGTGTACTCGGGAGCCGACGTGTTCGTGTTCCCCAGCCGCACCGACACCTTCGGGCTGGTGCTGGTGGAAGCGCTGGCCTGCGGCTGCCCGGTGGCCGCGTACCCGGTGACCGGACCGCTGGACGTGATCGGCGACGCGCCCGCCGGGGTGTTGCACGAGGATCTGCGCAGCGCCTGCATCGAGGCGCTGCGCATTCCGCGCCACAACGCGGTGGCGCACGCACGCCGCTTCAGCTGGGAGCGCGCCACCGAGCAGTTCCTGCAGCAGTTGCGCCGCGCCGCCGATCCCGAGACCTGGGACGAAGCGGCTCCGGCGCGCTGAGCCTTCGCCCGCACGAGCACGGCCTTGCACAGCGCGTCGCCCTACAAGACCTCCGGAGCCACGCGCGCGCTGGGCGCGCTGCGCAATTCGCTGCGCGGGCTTCGCGCCGCCTGGCGCACCGAATCGGCGCTGCGCCAGGAGGGTCTGCTGGCGCTGCTGCTGCTTCCGCTCGGGCTGTGGCTCGGGCACGACGGCGTGCAGCGCGCGCTGCTGGGCGGCTCGGTGCTGCTGGTGCCGATCGTCGAACTGCTCAACACCTCGCTGGAATGCGCGGTGGACCGCATTTCCCTCGAGCGCAACGAACTCAGCCGGCAGGCCAAGGACCTCGGCAGCGCCGCGGTGCTGCTAACCTTGGTGCTGTGCGCCGGCACCTGGGCGCTGGTGCTGTTTCCGCGCTGGCTGTGACCCGGGACCGAGTCGCCGCACATCGCGCGAACCGCGCGCAACCCGGTTGCCCTTCACCATGCATTCCCTTTGTGTCTATTGCGGATCGCGCGTCGGCGCGGACCCGCTGTACGAGCAGACCGCAGCCCGCCTGGGCCAGGCCATCGCTGCACGCGGCATGACCATGGTCTATGGCGGGGGAAGCGTCGGCCTGATGAACATCACCGCGGACGCGGCGCTGGCGGCAGGTGCCCGCGTGGTCGGCGTGACCACCGAGCTGCTGATGCACCGCGAGGTCGGCCACTCCGGCCTGAACGAACTGCACGTGGTGCAGACCATGCACCAGCGCAAGAAGATGATGGCCGATTTCGCGGACGGCTTCGTCGCGCTTCCCGGCGGCCTCGGCACCCTCGAGGAGCTGTTCGAGGTCTGGACCTGGCGCCAGCTCGGCTACCACAACAAGCCGCTGGGCCTGCTCAACGTGCAGGGCTACTACGACGGGCTGCTGGACTTCCTGTCGCAGACCCACGAACAGGAATTCGTGCGCCCCGACGTGCTCGGGCTGCTGCTGGTCGACGACGACCCGGATCGCCTGCTGGAGCGTATGGGCGGCGCGCAGCCGGTGTCCGAAGACCCGTGGTGGAGCATGCGCGAGACCATCTGAAGCCGGACGCCATCCCGCAAAGGGGGCATGCCCCCCCCGGCCCGGCGCCGCGCCCGCCGCGCCCGGCAGCCCCACTACACGGCGGCTTCGCCGGTCTCGCTGGTGCGGATGCGGATCACCTGCTCGACGCTGGTGACGAAGATCTTGCCGTCGCCGATCTTGCCGGTGCGCGCCGACTTGACGATGGCGTCGATGGCGGACTC
Organism: Pseudomonadota bacterium; assembly: GCA_021816585.1. GTDB lineage: Bacteria > Pseudomonadota > Gammaproteobacteria > Burkholderiales > Burkholderiaceae_C > Thiomonas_A. Next base: position 3,521 of record JAKAXL010000044.1, read on the forward strand.
CACCTGGTCGTCCTTGACCACCACCTCGATCTTCACCTTCGGCAGGAAATCCACCACGTACTCGGCACCGCGATACAGCTCGGTGTGGCCCTTCTGGCGCCCGAAGCCCTTGACCTCGGTGACGGTCAGACCGGTGACCCCGACCTCGGCGAGCGCCTCGCGCACCTCGTCGAGCTTGAACGGCTTGATGATCGCGGTGATCTGTTTCATGGTTTTCCTCGCTGAATGGCTGCGTGGCGCGCCGCCGTCACGGCCGCCGCTTCGTCTTTCACTGTAACCGATCAGGACTCGCGGCGTGCCGCGGCGAGCGCCGCGGCGTGCGCCTCGCCCTCCTCGCGCCAGCGCGAGGTGATCGGGTAGCGCCAGTCGCGCCCGAAGGCACGGTGCGTGATGCGCACCCCGGGCGGCGCCTGGCGGCGCTTGTATTCGGCCACGCGCAGCAGCCCCAGCACGCGCTCGATGGCGGCCGCCGGCAGTCCCTGCGCCAGCATGTCGTCGACGCTGCGGTCGTTTTCCATGTAGGCCTCGAGGATCGCGTCCAGCACCTCGTAGGGCGGCAGGCTGTCCTGGTCGAGCTGGTCGGGGCGCAATTCGGCCGATGGCGGGCGCTCGATGATGCGCCGCGGGATCGGCTCGGGCTGCCCGGCCTGCGCGGCCTGCCGGTTGCGCCAGCGCGCCAGCTCCCACACGAGGGTCTTGCGCACGTCCTTGATCACCGCGAAGCCCCCGGCCATGTCGCCGTACAGGGTCGCGTAGCCGGTGGCCATCTCGCTCTTGTTGCCGGTGGTCAGCACCATCGAGCCGCTGTTGTTCGACAGCGCCATCAGCAGCATGCCGCGGATGCGCGCCTGCAGGTTCTCCTCGGTGGTGTCGCCTTCGCGCGCGCGCAGCAGCGGGCGCAGCACGGCGCGAAAGCTCTCGAACATCGGCGCGATGTCGACCTCGTCGTGGCGCACGCCGACGCGTCGCGCCATCTCGCGGGCGTCCTCGAGGGAGATCGGCGCGGTGTACGGCGACGGCATCATCACCGTGTAGACGTTCTGCGGGCCCAGCGCGTCCACCGCGATGGCCAGCACCAGCGCGGAATCGACGCCCCCGGACAAACCGATGAGCACCCCCGGAAAGCCGTTCTTGCGCACGTAGTCGCGGGTGCCGGTGACCAGCGCCGACCAGGCCTGCCGGTGCAGCGACGCAGGCGCTGCGATCTCGCCGGGCACGGGTCGCGCGCCGTCGAAGCGCGCCAGCAGCAGGCGCTCCTCGAACTGGGGCGCGCGCAGGCAGGCTTCGCCGGCGGCGTCGAGCACGAAGGAGCCGCCGTCGAACACCAGTTCGTCCTGCCCTCCCACGCCGTGCGCGAACACCAGCGCCATGCCGGTCTCGCGGCAGCGCCGGCGCATCATCGCCTCGCGCTCGCCGCTCTTGCCGAGATGGAACGGTGAGGCATTGAGCACCAGCAGCACCTGCGCACCGGCCTCGCGGGCGCGCCTGGGCGCCTCCGCGAACCAGGCGTCCTCGCACACGTTGATGCCGCAGCGCACGCCCTCGCAGTCGAACACCACCGGCTCGCCGCCGCTGGCGAAGTAGCGGCGCTCGTCGAACACCTGGTAGTTGGGCAGCTCGAGCTTGCCGTAGGTCGCCTCGATGCGCCCGTCGCGCAGCAGCGACGCCGCGTTCCAGCGCAGCGGGCGCTGCGTCGATGGGGTACGCTCGTCGGCGGCGGCACCCGGCACGTGCGGATGGCCGACGACCAGCGCCATGCCCTCGAGGCGGCGCAGGCGCTGCGCCAGCTCGCGCAGGGTCTGCGCCACCGCCTGCATGAACGCCGGGCGCAGCAGCAGATCCTCGGGCGGATAGCCGGACAGCGCCAGCTCCGGGGTCAGCAACAACCGGGCGCCCTGCGCGTGGGCCTGCGCGGCCAGCTGCTCGATGGCGCGCGCATTGCCGACGAGGTCGCCGACGCTGGGGTTGAATTGGGCAATCGCGATGGACAGGGGCATGGAAGCGGATTTTCGCATCGACGTCACCGAGGGGCTCGAATCGGTGGATCCGGGGCAGTGGGACGCGCTGGTCGCGGCCACCCCCGGCACCACGGTGTTCCAGCGCCACGCCTGGCTGCAGGCGCTGCAGGCCAGCGGCTGCGCGGTGCCGCAAACCGGCTGGCAGGCGCTGCTGCTGCGCCTGCGCGACCCCGACGGCACGCTCGCCGCGGCCTGCGTGGTCTATGCCAAGGGGCACTCGATGGGGGAGTACGTGTTCGACTGGGCCTGGGCCGACGCGCACGAGCGCAGCGGCCTGCCCTACTACCCCAAGCTGCTGCTGGCCACCCCCTTCACTCCGGTGGGCGGCGCGCGCCTGCTCGGGCGCGACGCGCCGGCGCGCCAGGCGCTGCTGCAGGCGCTGCTGCAACTGGCGCGGGCCACCCGCGTGTCGTCGCTGCACCTGCTGTTCCTCGCACCCGGCGAAGACGAGCTGTGCGAGCGCGCCGGGCTGCTGCTGCGGCGCACGCTGCAGTTCCACTGGCGCCAGGCGCAGCCGCCGTGGCCCGATTTCGACGCCTTCGTCGGCGCGATGAACCACGACAAGCGCAAGAAGCTGCGCCAGGAGCGCCGCAAGGTGCGCGAATCCGGAGTCGAGCTGCGGCGCCTGCAGGGCGCCGCCATCGACCGGCGCGCGTGGGAACTGTTCCTGCGCTGCTACGAACAGACCTATGCCGAGCATGGGTCGATGCCGTACCTGAACCTGGACTTCTTCCTGCGTGCCGCCGAACAGCTGGGCGAGCATCTGCTGCTGATCGTCGCCAGCCTGCATGGCGAGGACATCGCCTGCTCGCTGATCGTGCTCGACCCGGCGCTGCGGCGCGCCTACGGGCGCTACTGGGGCGCGCTGCGCCACGTGCCGCTGCTGCACTTCGAGCTGTGCTACTACGAGCCGCTGCAGTTCTGCCTGGAAAACGGCTACGAGGCCTTCGAGGGGGGCGCGCAGGGCAGCCACAAGATGGCGCGCGGGCTGCTGCCGGCGCAATGCGTGTCGGCGCACTGGATCGCCGAGCCGCGCCTGCGCGCGGCCATCGCCGCGCACCTGCGCCGCGAGACCCCGCTGGTGCAGCAGCAGTTCGACGAACTGCGCGAGCACGCGCCGCTGCGTCGCGACCCGCAGCCGCCGACGCCCGACCCGGCCGCCGCGCCGTCGATCGGCCCCTGAGCCGGCCCCTGAGCCGGCCTCAGCGCGGCAGCGCGGCCTGCAGCTCGCGCAGGCGCAGCTGCGCCTGCACATGCCCGAGCAGCCCGGCGCACGCGCTGTCGAGCAGATCGAGCACGCGCTCGAAGCCCTGTGCGCCGCCGTAGTAGGGATCGGGCACGATGTCGCTGCCGGCGCGCGGCGCGAAGCTCATCATCAGGCGCAGCTTGTGCTGCAGCTGCGGCGGGCAGGCCTGGCGCAACTGCTCCAGGTTGTCGTGGTCCATCGCCACGATCAGGTCGAAGCGATCGAAGTCGGCCGCCTCCACCTGGCGTGCGCGCAAGTCCGCCAGGTCGATCCCGCGGCGCAGCGCGTGGCGCTGCGCGCGCGCATCGGGCGGCTCGCCGACGTGGTAGCCGTGGGTGCCTGCGGAGTCGATGTGCAGCCGCTCGAGCAGTCCGGCCTGCTGCGCGGCCGCGCGCAATACACCGTGCGCGCTCGGCGAGCGGCAGATGTTGCCCATGCAGCAGAACAGCACGGCGTAACGGGAATGCTCGGCGGTCATCGGGGTGCGGGCGGGCCGGAACGGTCGATGCGACACTGTACACGCGCGACGCGACGATGCCGCGCCCACGACCGCCTAGGAGCCTAGGCGTTGCGCGCGTCCTGGTCGTGGTCGAAGCCGGCGCCGAACACGCGCCGGCGCAATTCGGCGAGCTGGTCGCGCACGCGCGCGGCCTGCTCGAACTCCAGGTTGCGCGCGTGCTCGATCATGCGCTTTTCCAGGCGCCGGATCTCGCGCGCGACGTCCTTCTCGTCCAGGCTGTCCAGGCGCGCGTGTTCCTCGTCGGCGCGCGCCTGGGCGCGCGCGTCGGCGCCGGAGGCGTCGAACACGCCGTCGATCAGCTCGCGCACCTCCTTGCGGATGCCGCGCGGCGTGATGCCGTGCTCGCGGTTGAACTCGATCTGGCGCGCGCGCCGACGCTCGGTCTCGCCGATCGCCGCGCGCATCGAGTCGGTCCGCGCATCGGCGTACAGGATCGCCTTGCCGTGCACGTTGCGCGCGGCGCGACCGATGGTCTGGATCAGCGAACGCTCGGAGCGCAGGAAGCCCTCCTTGTCGGCATCGAGAATCGCCACCAGCGAGACCTCCGGGATGTCCAGTCCCTCGCGCAGCAGGTTGATGCCCACCAGCACGTCGAACTGGCCCAGGCGCAGGTCGCGGATGATCTCCACCCGCTCCACGGTATCGATGTCGGAGTGCAGGTAGCGCACCTTGACGCCGTTGTCGCCGAGGTACTCGGTGAGCTGCTCGGCCATGCGCTTGGTCAGCGTGGTCACCAGCACCCGCTCGCCGGCCTCCACGCGCAGGCGGATCTCGCCCAGCAGGTCGTCGACCTGCGTGGAGGCCGGGCGCACCTCGATTTCCGGATCCACCAGCCCGGTCGGGCGCACCAGCTGCTCGACCACTGCGTCGGCGTGCTGCTGCTCGTAGCTGGCCGGAGTGGCCGAGACGAACACCACCTGGCGCATCTTGGTCTCGAACTCCTGGAACTTCAGCGGCCGGTTGTCCAGCGCCGAAGGCAGCCGGAAGCCGTACTCGACCAGGGTCTGCTTGCGCGCGCGGTCGCCGTTGTACATGCCGTTGAGCTGCCCGATCAGCACGTGGCTCTCGTCGAGGAACATGACGGCGTCGCGCGGCAGGTAGTCGACGAGGGTCGGCGGCGGCTCGCCGGGCGCGGCGCCCGACAGGTGGCGGGTGTAGTTCTCGATGCCCTTGCAGTGCCCGATCTCGCCCAGCATCTCGAGGTCGAAGCGCGTGCGCTGCTCCAGGCGCTGCGCCTCCACCAGCTTGCCCATCGAACGCAGCTCCTTCAGGCGCTGGTGCAATTCCACCTCGATGCTCTTGACGGCCTCCAGCACGCGTTCGCGCGGGGTGACGTAGTGGCTGCCGGGATAAACCGTGAACCGGGGAATCTTCTGCCGCACCGCGCCGGTCAGCGGGTCGAACAGGCTCAGCGACTCGATCTCGTCGTCGAACAGCTCGACGCGGATCGCCAGTTCGGCGTGTTCGGCCGGGAAGATGTCGATCTGGTCGCCGCGCACCCGGAAGCAGCCGCGCGAGAACTCGACGTCGTTGCGCTGGTACTGCATGCGCACCAGCTGCGCGATCAGGTCGCGCTGGCCCAGGCGGTCGCCGGCGCGCATGGTCAGGATCATCGCGTGGTAGTCGGCCGGGTTGCCGATGCCGTAGATCGCGCTGACGCTGGCCACGATCAGCACGTCGCGCCGCTCCAGCAGGCTTTTCGTGGCCGACAGGCGCATCTGCTCGATGTGCTCGTTGATCGCGCTGTCCTTCTCGATGAACAGGTCGCGCTGCGGCACGTAGGCTTCCGGCTGGTAGTAGTCGTAGTAGCTGACGAAGTACTCGACCGCGTTGCGCGGGAAGAACTCCCGGAACTCGCTGTACAGCTGCGCCGCCAGGGTCTTGTTGGGCGCGAACACGATCGCCGGGCGCCCGATGCGCGCGATCACGTTGGCCATCGTGTAGGTCTTGCCCGAGCCGGTCACCCCCAGCAGGGTCTGGAAGCTCAGCCCGTCGTGCAGGCCCTGCACCAGTTCGTCGATGGCCGCGGGCTGGTCCCCCGCCGGCGGATACGGCTGGTGCAGCAGGAACGGCGAATCGTCGAAACGCAGCAGCGAGGGGGCGTCGGATTCGGCAACGGCGAGTCGGGACATGGGGCGGACAGGGGTGGCGGCGCCGTGCGCGACGCAGCCGAACCGGTGCGGCAGTGTCGCGGCGAGCCTAAAATACGCATTTTGCGGCAAATGCGCGTTCGCCGTTCCAGCAGGCCGTCAAGCCTTCGGCCGATGATCCAAGCTGTTAACCTGTCGTGTTTGCAGCGTCTGTCGCAGTGTCGCGACCGGGATGACCTTTGCGTCCGAGCGCACGGCCGGAATGCGAATCCCACGCTCCGCCGGGGCCCGCGGGCTCCATGGCGCCGAAACGCCATTTCATCACCTTCGACCCAACGTCCATGAGCGCTTCCTTGTTTACCGGCGTGGAGATGGCTCCGCGCGACCCGATCCTGGGACTCAACGAGCAATTCCAGGCCGACCCCAACCCCTCCAAGGTCAACCTGGGGGTCGGCGTGTACACCGACGAGAACGGCAAGCTGCCGCTGCTGGCGTGCGTGAAGGAGGCCGAGAACCTGATCGCCGAGAGCCCGAAGCCGCGCGGCTACCTGCCGATCGACGGCATCGCGGCCTACGACCAGGCCGTGCAGTCGCTGGTGTTCGGCGCCGGCTCGCAGGCCGTCAAGTCGGGCCGCGTGGTCACCGCGCAGGCGCTGGGCGGGACCGGCGCGCTGAAGATCGGCGCCGACTTCCTGCGACGCCTGCAGCCGCAGGCGAAGGTGCTGATCTCCGACCCCAGCTGGGAAAACCACCGTGCGCTGTTCGAGGCCGCGGGCTTCGAGGTCGGCACCTATCCGTACTACGACGCCGCGGCGCGCGGCGTCGCGTTGCAGGGCATGCTGGGTGCGCTGAACGCCGCGGCACCCGGCACCATCGTCGTGCTGCACGCCTGCTGCCACAACCCGACCGGCTACGACCTGAACCGCGCGCAGTGGCAGCAGGTCATCGAGACGATCGGCGCGCGCGGCCTGGTGCCCTTCCTGGACATGGCCTACCAGGGCTTCGCCGAGGGCATCGCCGAGGACGGCGCGGTGATCGGCCAGTTCCTCGAGGCCGGCCTGGACTTCTTCGTGTCGACCTCGTTCTCGAAGAGCTTCTCGCTGTACGGCGAGCGCGTGGGCGCGCTGAGCATCGTCTGCTCCAGCCGCGACGAGGCCTCGCGCGTGCAGTCGCAGCTCAAGCGGGTGATCCGCACCAACTACTCCAACCCGCCGACCCACGGCGCGCAGGTGGTCACGATGGTGCTGTCCACCCCGGCCCTGCGTGCGCAGTGGGAGCAGGAACTGGCCACGATGCGCGAGCGCATCCGCGCGATGCGCTCGGCGCTGGTCGACCGCCTGCAGGCGCACGGCGTGCAGGGCGACCTGGGATTCATCACCGCGCAGCGCGGCATGTTCAGCTACTCGGGGCTGAACGCCGCGCAGATGGAGCGCCTGCGCAGCGAGTTCGGCATCTACGGCGTGTCCACCGGACGCATCTGCGTGGCCGCGCTGAACGCCGGGAACATCGACTACGTCGCCAAGGCCATGGCCGCGGTAATGCATTAATTGAACGAAATCATCCAGTTCCGGGGAGCGGGTGCCCCCGGATGCCCCCGCGTTCACAACGAACTACAATTGGTGCAGTGCATCAACGGGGGATCTCGATGATTTACGATTGGTACGAATCGCAGCGCGCGATCCTCAGCCCGCTGGCCGATTTCGCGCAGGCGGCGTCCAAGTTCTACACGAACCCCCTGTGGCCGCTGTCGCAGGCGCCGAGCATGCAGCGGGTGTCGGCGAGCTACGAGCTGATGCACCGGCTGCTCAAGAGCTACGAGAAGCCGGCCTTCGACGTCTCGTCGGTGCGCATCGACGGCCGCGACGTCGCGGTGCAGGAGCGCGTCGCGCTGGACAAGCCCTTCTGCCGCCTGATCCGCTTCAAGCGCTTCAGCGACGACCCCGACCTGCTGCGGCGCCTGAAGACCCATCCGACGGTGCTGGTGGTGGCCCCGTTGTCGGGGCACCACGCGACGCTGCTGCGCGACACCGTGCGCACGCTGCTGCGCGACCACAAGGTCTACATCACCGACTGGGTGGATGCGCGCATGGTGCCCACCGAAAGCGGCACCTTCTCGCTCGACGACTACGTGCGCTACGTGCGCGAGTTCATCCGCCACATCGGCCCGGACGTGCACGTGATCTCGGTGTGCCAGCCGACCGTGCCCGTGCTGGCCGCGATCTCGCTGATGGCCAGCGCCGGCGAACCGGCCCCGCGCACGATGGTGATGATGGGCGGCCCCATCGACGCGCGGCGCTCGCCGACCGCGGTGAACAACCTGGCCACCACCAAGAGCCTGGAGTGGTTCGAGTCGAACGTGATCTACCGCGTTCCGGTGAACTATCCGGGCGCCGGGCGCCGCGTCTACCCCGGGTTCCTGCAGCACACCGGCTTCATCGCGATGAACCCGGACCGCCACATGCAGTCGCACTACGACTTCTTCCTGCAACTGGTGCGCGGCGACGACGACGACGCCGACGCGCACCGCCGCTTCTACGACGAGTACAACGCGGTGCTGGACATGGACGCCGACTACTACCTCGACACCATCCGCACCGTGTTCCAGGAGTTCGCGCTGGTTCGCGGCAGCTGGCGCGTCGAAGGCGACCCGGTGCGTCCGCAGGACATCCGTGACACCGCGCTGCTGACCATCGAGGGCGAGCTGGACGACATCTCCGGCGCCGGACAGACACAGGCCGCGCACGACCTGTGCACGGCCATCGCCGGCTCCGACCGCGCCCACTACATGGTGCCGGGCGCGGGTCACTACGGCATCTTCTCCGGAAGGCGCTGGCGCGAGCTCGTCTACCCGCGGGTCGCCGGCTTCATCGCCGCGCATCGCGACGGCGCGGCCTCGGCGTCCGCTCCCGCGCCGCGCCGCCGGCGCAGTGCCTGAGCGCAACGCCGTGCCGGGCGCGGGTTCCACGCAGGCCGGCGACGCGGCGCGCCCCGCCGAGCCGGCGCGCCTGGTCGACAGCATCGACGACGCGCTTCCGCAGACCCAGTGCACGCGCTGCGGCTACGCCGACTGCCGCGCCTATGCGCGCGCCGTGGCCCATGAGGGCGAGGCGATCAACCGCTGCCCTCCCGGCGGCAGCGAGGGCATCGTCAGGCTGGCGCGCATCACCGGGCGCGCCGTGATCGAACTCGACCCCGCCTGCGGCCGCGAGGAGCCACGCCGCGCGGCCTGGATCGACGAGACCGCATGCATCGGCTGCACGCTGTGCCTGCAGGCCTGTCCGGTGGACGCGATCGCCGGGGCGCCCAAGCGCATGCACGCGGTGCTCGCCGACTGGTGCACCGGCTGCGAACTGTGCGTGGCCCCCTGCCCGACCGACTGCATCCACATGCGCCCGGTCGCCGGACTCGGGCAGGCCACCGGCTGGCAGGCGTGGAGCCCTCGACAGGCCGCGCTGGCGCGCGCGCGCCATGCGGCGCGGCGCGCGCGCATCGAGGCGACGCCGCAGGCCGCCGCGACGACTCCGTGCGACTCCGTGCAGGCCGCCGACGAGCAGGCGCGCCGACGGCAGCGGGTGCGCGCGGCGCTGGAGCGCGCGCGCGCACGCCAGGCGGCGCGCGCCTGAGCGCCGGGAGGCTGCCCGACGATGCCGCGCACCGCGAAGCCGTCCCCGCGCGTCGAGGCGCTGTTCGCGCGCCTGCGGGCGGCCAACCCGCAGCCGCTGAGTGAACTGCACTACCGCAATCCCTTCGAGCTGCTGGTGGCCGTCGTGCTGTCCGCGCAGGCCACCGATGCCGGGGTCAACAAGGCCACGCCGGCGCTGTTCGAAGCCGCGCCGACACCCCGGGCGATGGCCGCGCTGGGCGACGAGCGCGTGGCGCAATACATCCGCACCATCGGGCTGTACCGCACGAAGGCGCACAACGTGGTCGAGCTCAGCCGCATGCTGGTCGAGCAGCACGACGGGCAGGTCCCGCACACCCGCGAAGCCCTCGAGGCGCTTCCGGGAGTGGGGCGCAAGACCGCCAACGTGGTGCTCAACGTGGCCTTCGGCCAGCCCACGCTGGCCGTGGACACGCATGTGCTGCGGGTGGCCAACCGGCTCGGTCTGGCGCAAGGCGACAATCCGCTGCGCGTGGAGCTGCAGCTGCTGGAGCAGGTGCCCGCGGCCTACGCCCACGACGCGCACCACTGGCTGATCCTGCACGGACGCCATGTGTGCAAGGCCCGCCGCCCCGAATGCTGGCGCTGCGCGCTGGCCGACCTGTGTCCCTACGAACCCAAGACCCCCGTCCCGCAACGCTGAAGCTCGCGCGCCGGCGCCTGCTGCTGGCCGGCGTCGCGCTGCTCGGCACGCCACCGGCGCATGCCGCCGCGCCGGGGCCGCAGGTGCACGACGACAGCGGCGCGCTGCTGCGCCTGGCGGTGCCGGCGCGGCGCATCGTCGCGCTGTCGCCGCAACTCGTCGAGCTGTGCTTCGCCGCCGGCGCCGGCCCACGCCTGGTGGGAGCGGTGCGCGGCGCCGACCAGCCCGCCGCGGCACGGCGCCTGCCGCGCGTCGGCGACGCCTTCGGCATCAACCTGGAGGCGCTGGCCATGCTGCGCCCGGACCTGATCCTGGCCTGGCGTTCCGGCACTCCGCCGCGCCAGCTGGCGGCCTTGCGGCGCCTGGGCATCCCCGTCTACTGGAGCGAGACCCGCAGGCTGCGCGACATCGCCACCACCGTGCTGCGCATCGGCACGCTGGCCGGCACCGAAGCGACCGCCGGCGCCTGGGCGGCCGGCTACCTGCGCCGCCTGCACGCGCTGCGCGCCGCGCAGCGCGGCGCCCCCCCGGTGCGCGTGTTCTGGCAGGTCTGGCCGCAGCCGCTGATGACCATCGGCGGCGTCCAGCTGATCGACCGCGCGATCCGTCTGTGCGGCGGGGTCAACGTGTTCGGCGAGCTCTCGACGACGGCGCCGCAGGTCAGCCGCGAGGCCGTGCTGCAGCGCGACCCGCAGCTCATCGTCGCCGCCACTCCCGACACGCATGCGCTGCAGGGCTGGAAGGAATTCCCGCAACTGTCGGCGGTGCGCCACGACCGCCTCGTGCTGCTCGATCCCGAGGGGCTGCCGCGCATGGGCGCGCACACCCTCGACGGCGTGCGGCAGCTGTGCCAGGCCATCGACACCACGCGCAGGCGCCTCGCGCTGGCGCGCTGAGCGGATCGCGTCTCAGTCCAGCGCAACCCACAGATCGGAACGGCCGGCGCGCTCGATGCGCTGCCACGCGCACCCATAGGCCGACTGCAGCGTGTCGTGCGACAGCACGTCGCGCGCCGGCCCCGCCCGCCAGCTGCCGTCCGGCAGCAGCGCCAGCACATGCGTGGACAGCGCTGCCACCCAGTTCAGGTCGTGCGCGCTGAACACCAGCGCGCGCGGCGCCGCCGCATCCGCGTGCGCACGCAGCAGCCCGGCCAGCGCGGACTGGTGCCGGGGGTCCTGGAAACTCGCCGGCTCGTCCAGCAGCAGCAATGCGGTGTCCTGCGCGAGCGACTGCGCCAGCGCGACACGCTGGCGCTCGCCCGCCGAAAGTTGCAGCAACGAACGCCGCAGCAGCTGCGCGACATCGAGGCGGCGCAGCCACTCCAGCGCGAGCGCCGCGTCGGGCTCGTGCTGGCCCAGCATCACCGCGTCGAGCACGGCGATGCCGAAGCGATCGTGCGGCGTGGCCGGCATGTAGGCACGCCAGCGCGCCAGCCGCGCCGGCGCCAGCCCGGCCAGCGGCTCGCCCCCCAGCAGCACCTGCGCCGCGGGCTGTGGCTGCAGCCCCGCCAGCACGCGCAGCAGCGTGGACTTGCCGGCGCCGTTGCGCCCGATGACGGCCCAGCGCTGCCCCTCACGCACCTGCAGGTGCAGCTCGCGCACCAGCGTCGACGCGCCCGCGCCGATCTGCGGCGCGTGCAGCTGCAGCAGCACCTTGTCCTTCGTCATGCCTGCGAACGCAGCAGCATCAGGATGAACACCGGCGCGCCCAGCAATGCGGTGATCGCCCCCACCGGCAGCTCGTAGGGCATCGCGACGCCGCGCGCCAGCGCGTCCGCGCCGAGCAGCAGCGCGGCTCCCAGTGCCGGGGCCGCCCAGGCCTGCTGGCGCATTCGATGCACTCCGCGCATGCGCAGCGCATGCGGCACGACCAGCCCGACGAAACCCACCGCCCCGGCCTGCGAAACCGCGGCCGCGGTAGCCACCGCGGCGAGCAGCACCAGGCCCAGGCGCAGGCGCGGCACCGGCTCGCCCAGCAGCCAGGCCTGCTCCGCGCCGAGCGCGACCCGGTCCAGGCTGCGCGCCGCTGCGCGCAGCGCCAGCGCCAGCAGCAGCGCCAGCAGGCACAGCGCCCAGCCCCACGAGGCCCCGGACAGATCGCCGACCAGCCAGAACACGGCGCCGCGCAGGCTGTGCTCGGGCACCAGCGCGAGGGTCAGCGTGGAACAGGCGCCGAAGCCGGCCGACAGCATGGCGCCGATCAGGATCAGCTGCGCCGGCGCCTGCTCATCGGCGGCGGCCAGCGCGCGGCGCCCCAGCAGCAGCAGCAGGCCCAGCGCGCCCAGCGCCCCCAGCAGACTGCCCAGGCCGAGCAGACGCCCGAACACGACCAGCATCAGCAAGGCACCGAGGCCGGCCCCCCCCGAGGCGCCCAGCACATAGGGGTCGGCCAGCGGATTGCGCAGCATCAGCTGCATCGCCAGCCCCGCCTGCGCGAGCAGCGCGCCCACGCCCGCCGCGGCCAGCGCGCGCGGCAGGCGCAGCTCGCGCACCAGCGGCCAGGACCAGCCGGCGGCGCCGACCCCGAGTTCGAGCGCCAGCGTGGCCGCCAGCAGCCCGCCCACCAGCAGCGCCAGCATCGCGTCGCGCGGCGCGCGCGCGGCACGGGCGTCGACGGGGCTGGGCGCGGCGGGCAGAGTCATGGACGAGCGGGGTTGCGCCATCGTATTGCAAAGCCGGTCGAGGGCTGCCGGGAGCGGCCTCGACGCGGAATAGAATCGGCGCCATGAACCCAGCAGCCGATTGGACCACCCAACTCGACGAGCTCCAGGACAAGGTGGAGCGCCTGGTGCTGCGCCACGCCGAGGCGCGACGCACGCAGCAGCTGTTGCAGCAGCGCGTGCAGCAGCTCGAGGCCGAGCGCGACAGCCTGCGCCAGCGCCTGGGCGAGGCACGCGGCCGCGTCGACCACCTGCTGGCCCGCCTGCAGGGCCCGGCCGACGACGGCGCCGCGCAGGAGCAGGGACGATGAGCGCGGCGAGGGAGATCGTTCGATGAGCACGACGGCGACGCTGGAAGTCAGCATCATGGGGCAGAGCTACGTGCTGGCCTGTCCTGAAGGCGAACAGGATGCGTTGCGCCAGGCGGTGGCCGAGGTCGACCGCGAGATGTGCAGCATCCGCGATCTCGGACGCATCCGCGCGCGTGAGCGCATCGCCGTGCTGGCCGCGTTGAACCTGGCCCACGCCAAGCTCATCGGCGCCCCGGCCGGCACGAGCCAGCCGCCGGCCGAGCTGGGACTGCGACTGCAGCGCCTGCAGCAGCGCCTGGACGCGGCGCTGGACGAGGACGGTCAGCTGCTTTGATCGCGCCGCGCGGCCGCCGCCGGCAGCAACCGCGCGTTGCGCCCCGGCAGCGCGTCGCGCCACCGGCGCAGCCCGTACAATCGAACCGTCTGCCTGGCTGCGCCGATCAGGCATTTCTTGAACCGATGCGCTGTGCCTCGGGCCTGGAAGATTCCGCATGGGCGCGAAGTGTCTCGCGCAGACGCTCCCGAAGTGCGGTGACCTCGCCCACCTGTCCCGGAAGGGTTCAGGGATCCACGGTCGGCGCGGTTCGGGCAGACCCTCATGCCGCGGGGCGCCGAACGGGCGTCCCGCATCGTTTCCAACCGCCGATCCGGCCCGACACGCCATGCCCATCGTCTTCCTGCTCGAGTTGATGCTGCTGGGCGCATTCACCGGCTGTTTCGCCGGCATGCTCGGGCTGGGCGGCGGCATGATGCTGGTGCCGTTCCTCACCTTCATGTTCACGCACCAGCACTTCCCCGCGGAACTGGTGGTGCACATGGCCATCGCCACGTCGCTGACGACCATCGTGTTCACCGCGTCGGCCAGCGTGCGCACCCACCACGGGCGCGGCGCGGTGCAATGGAAGACGGTGCGCTGGCTGGGACTGGGCGCGCTGCTCGGGACCTTCATCGGGGCGCACATCGCCAGCCACCTGCACTCGGGCTGGCTGGCGCTGTTCTTCGGCGGCTTCGTCGGACTGTCCGCGGTGCGCATGTTCAGCGGCGCCAAGCCCGACGCCGCGCAGCTCGGCGAACAGCGCATGCTGGCGGCGCCGCTGGTGCTGGCGGCCGGCGGAGGCATCGGTGCGCTGTCGTCGATGCTGGGCGCCGGCGGAGGCTTCCTCACCGTGCCCTTCCTGCGCTGGCGCGGCGTGCCGATGCGCACCGCGGTCGGCACCAGCGCGGCCACCGGATTGCTGATCGCCATCGGCGGCCTGCTCGGCTACGTTTCGGCCGGCCTGGGAGCGCAGGGTCTGCCGCGCTACTCGCTGGGCTACGTCTACGTGCCGGCACTGCTGGCGTGCTCGGCCACCAGCGTGATCTCGGCGCCGATCGGCGCCAGTCTCACGCACCGCCTGCCGGTGCACCTGCTGCAGCGCGTGTTCTCGCTGCTGCTGCTGACCCTGGCGACCTACATGTTCTTCAAGGGCCTGAAGCAGCTGGGCTGGGTGGGCGCCGCGAGCGCATGAGTCCCCGCGCGCCGGCGCCGCCGGGGCCCGAGCGCTGGGTGCTCGACACCAACGCGGTCCTCGACTGGCTGGTCTATGACGATGCCGCCATGCGCGGCGCCGGTTCCTGGCTGCGGAGCGGCCGCGCGCAATGGCTGCACAGCGCCGAGATGCTCGACGAACTCGTCGACGTGCTGGGACGCGAAAGCGTGACCCGACGGGTCGCGCACGATGCACGGCAGCTGCGGGAACGCGTGCTACGCGTCGCCGGGCGCTGCGGCGTCCTGTTGCCCGCGGCGGCGCGATGCGCCTGGACCTGCGGCGACGCCGACGATCAGATGTTCATCGACCTCGCGGTGCAGGCCGGCGCCAGCCTGCTGCTCACGCGTGACCGGCAGCTGCTGGCGCTGGCCGCGCGGGCGAGCGGCGCGGGGCTGCGCATCGCGCGCCCCGCCGAGTTGCAGCTCGATGCGCCGGGCGCCGGCTGAACACCCACCGATCTCGACGCACCCTCCGGCTCAGGCCGGCAGCGGCTGGCGCCGCGACCACAGGATCAGCCAGATCCCCGCGATGATCAAGGGTATCGACAGCAGCTGACCCATGGTCAGGTGGAACCACAGATAGCCTAGAAAGGCGTCGGGCTGGCGGAAGAATTCCGCGGTGAAGCGGGCCACGCCGTAACCCAGCGAGAACCATCCCGCGATGAAGCCGCGGCGCCTGGGCTTGCCGCGCAGCCACCACAGCAGCGCGAACAGCGCGATGCCCTCCAGGGTCATCTCATACAGTTCGGAGGGAAAGCGCGGCACCAGCGAGCCCGACTCGGGGTAGATCATCGCGCCCGGCCACCACGCCGGCGCCGGGCGCCCCCACAACTCGCCGTTGATGAAGTTGCCCATGCGCCCGAAGGCCAGGCCCGGCGGAATCATCGGCGCGATGAAGTCGACCAGTTCCATCCAGCCGACACCGCGCTTGCGCGCGAACCACCAGGCCGACGCCAGCACGCCGAGCAGCCCGCCGTGGAACGACATGCCGCCGTCCCACACCGCGACGATCTGCGACGGATGATGGAAGTAGAAGCCGGGCTGGTAGAACAGCACGTAGCCCAGGCGCCCGCCCAGGATGACCCCGAGCACGCCGCCGAACAGCATGTCCTCGATGTCGCGCGAAGTCCAGCCGTAGCCCGCGTAGGGCGGATCCTTCAGGCGGCGCTGCGCCAGCAGCCAGAAACTGATGAAGCCCAGCAGGTACATGATGCCGTACCAGTGGACTTCGAGGGGGCCCACGCGAAAGGCGATGGGGTTGAAATCGGGATGAATGAGCATGAACCGAAGTGTACGGTGGCGCGGGCGGACCCCACCATCCACGCGCCCATGCAGGCTTGCGCAGGCACCGCGGATCCGGCGCGATGCGCCCCGCCAGCGTGCGTGCGCCGGCCGCGGCGCGCACGCTGCGGCCGCAGCCGTGGCGCGGCGCGCAGTTCCACGGCGCCTGTCACGCGCGCACGCGGCGCGCGCCGGACTCGGCCCTCAGGGCGCCACTTCCGCCTCGCGGCGCCTGGGCTTGGACTCCGGCTCGGAGATGTCCAGACGGATCTCGCCCGCGTCGTCGACATCGACCGTCACGCGCCCGCCATCGACCAGGCGCCCGAACAGCAGTTCGTCGGCCAGCGCGCGGCGAATGGTGTCCTGGATCAGGCGCTGCATCGGGCGCGCACCCATCAGCGGGTCGAATCCCCTGGCCGCGAGGTGCTTGCGCAAGGCGTCGGTGAAGGTCGCCTCGACCCGCTTCTCGGCCAGCTGCGATTCGAGCTGCAGCAGGAACTTGTCGACCACGCGCAGGATGATGGCCTCGTCGAGCGCGCGGAAGTTGATGATCGCGTCCAGGCGGTTGCGGAACTCCGGCGAGAACATGCGCTTGATGTCGGCCATCTCGTCGCCGCGCTCGCGCCGCGACGTGAAGCCGATCGCGCCCTTCTGCATGGTCTCGGCACCGGCGTTCGTGGTCATGATCAGGATCACGTTGCGGAAGTCCGCCTTGCGCCCGTTGTTGTCGGTCAGCGTGCCGTTGTCCATCACCTGCAGCAGCACGTTGAACACGTCCGGATGCGCCTTCTCGATCTCGTCGAGCAGCAGCACGGCGTGCGGCTTCTTCGAGATCGCCTCGGTCAGCAGCCCGCCCTGGTCGAAACCGACGTAGCCCGGAGGTGCGCCGATCAGGCGCGACACCGTGTGGCGCTCCATGTATTCGGACATGTCGAAGCGCACCAGCTCGATGCCCAGCACGAAGGCCAGCTGCCGCGCCACCTCGGTCTTGCCGACCCCCGTCGGGCCGCTGAACAGGAACGAGCCGATCGGCTTGTCCGGCTTGCCCAGGCCCGAGCGGGTCATCTTGATGGCGGCCGACAGCGCGCCGATGGCCTCGTCCTGGCCGAACACCACGTTCTTCAGGTCGCGCTCGAGGTTGCGCAGCTTGGAGCGGTCGTCGGTGGTCACGCTGTGCACCGGAACGCGCGCGATCTTCGACACGATGTCCTCGATCTCGCCCTTGCCGATGGTCTTCTTCTGCCGGCTCTTGGGCAGCACGCGCTGCGCCGCGCCGGCTTCGTCGATCACGTCGATGGCCTTGTCCGGCAGGTGGCGGTCGTTGATGTACTTGGCCGACAGCTCGGCCGCCGCGGTCAGCGCGCCGGCGCCGTACTTCACGCCATGGTGCTCCTCGAAGCGCGACTTCAGCCCCTTGAGGATCTCCACCGTCTGCTCGATGCTGGGCTCGACCACGTCGATCTTCTGGAAGCGCCGCGACAGAGCGGCGTCCTTCTCGAAGATCCCGCGGTATTCCGTGAACGTGGTGGCGCCGATGCAGCGCAGCTGCCCCGAGGTCAGCGCCGGCTTGAGCAGGTTCGACGCATCCAGGGTTCCGCCCGACGCGGCGCCGGCGCCGATCAGCGTGTGGATCTCGTCGATGAACAGGATCGCGTGCGGCATTTCGCGGATCTGCTTGATCACCGCCTTGATGCGCTGCTCGAAATCGCCGCGGTACTTGGTCCCGGCCAGCAGCGCGCCCATGTCCAGCGAGTACACGACCCCGGTTTCCAGCACCGCCGGCACCTGGCCCTGCACGATGCGCCAGGCCAGGCCCTCGGCGATCGCGGTCTTGCCCACGCCGGCCTCGCCGACCAGCAGCGGGTTGTTCTTGCGCCGGCGGCACAGCACCTGGATCACGCGCTCGACCTCGGCCTCGCGCCCGATCAGCGGGTCGATGCGTCCCTCGCGGGCGAGCTGGTTCAGGTTCTGCGTGAACTGGTCGAGCGGCGTCTCCTTGCCCTCGCGCTCCTCTTCCTCGCCGGCGCCGCCGGGCGAGGCCGGCTTGGCCGGCTCCAGCGGATCGGTCTTGCGGATCCCGTGCGACAGGTAGTTGACCACGTCCAGGCGCGTCACTCCCTGCTGGTGCAGGTAGTACACGGCGTGCGAGTCCTTCTCGCTGAAGATCGCCACCAGCACGTTGGCGCCGGTGACCTCCTTCTTGCCGTTGCTCGACGACTGCACATGCATGATGGCGCGCTGGATCACGCGCTGGAAACCCAGCGTCGGCTGCGTGTCCACCTCGTCGGTGCCGGGCACCACCGGCGTGTTGTCCTTGACGAAGGTGCTCAGGCTCTTGCGCAGGTCGTCCAGATTGGCCGAGCAGGCACGCAGCACCTCCGCCGCGGAGGGATTGTCCAGCAGCGCCAGCAGCAGGTGCTCGACGGTGATGAATTCATGACGCTGCTGGCGGGCCTCGACGAAGGCCATGTGCAGACTGACTTCCAGTTCCTGGGCGATCATGACACTGTTCTCCTAGACGGCCTCCATCACGCATTGCAGCGGATGGCCGGCCTGACGCGCCGCCGCCATGACCTGTTCGACCTTGGTCGCGGCGATGTCCTTCGCATACACCCCGCACACCCCTCGACCGTGCTGGTGGACCTTGAGCATGATCTGGGTCGCGGTTTCGAAATCCTTCGAGAAATACTGCTGGATCACGAGCACGACGAACTCCATCGGAGTGAAGTCGTCGTTCAACATGACTACCTGATACAGCGGCGGGGGCTTGAGCCTTTGCTCCTGGCGCTCCACCACCGCCGCCGAACCGGGATTCGCCCCGGGGAGCTTGCGAGGATCGGACATACGCGGATTCTAGGATCGGAACCACACTCGCGCCGCTGGGCGCCGCGGGACCATTGTCGGACAAAGTGCGCGGGCCGTGTGGAGCGCGCACGCACCGGGCACGCGTTGTTGCACTGGCGCAAACATTGCGCAGCCGCGGCGCAAACGCCGCAGCCATGCCCGGTGGCCGGGCGGCCCCGCGGACCGGCGGCGCGCCGGCCCGTACGCGCCGGCGGCGCGTGGGGGCGAGGCGCGGCGCCCGCCGGGCGCCGCGCCTGTCGGGCGGCG
>JAKAXL010000045.1 GCA_021816585.1 Pseudomonadota bacterium
GCAAGCACCGCACCACGACCTGCGGCCGGCCGCGCGCCGCCTCGCCATCGCGCTGGCCGGCGCCGCCGTCATCGCGCTGGCGCCCGCGGCGGCCCGGGCGCAGACCGGCGCCGCCGCGCAGGGCGCATCGGCGGCCTCGGCCGCGACCCCGGGCACGCAGGCCTCCGCGGCCGCCTCGCTGCCGCAGGCCCCGGCCTCCGCGACCCCGCAGCCCACCATGGAGCCGGCGCCCCACGGCAACCCCTACGGCCTGCGCCCGATGTGGCAGCACGGCGATTTCGTCGCCCGCAGCGTGATGGTGCTGCTGGTGCTGATGAGCCTGGCGAGCTGGTACGTGATCGTGTCCAAGCTGCTCGAGCAGTCGTGGATCGCGCGCCAGAGCCGCCGCGTCGCCAGCGGCTTCTGGCAGGCCGCCGACGTGTCGGCCGCGGCCGCCGCGCTGCCGGGGTCGAGTCCGTTCCGGCACATCGCCGACGCCGCGCTGCAGGCCAGCGCGCGCCACCAGGGGCTGCACGCCAAGGTCGACCTGGTCGACTGGATGGACATCTGCCTGCTGCGCGCCACCGAGAAGGTGCAGCGTCGCCTGTCCACGGGCCTGAGCCTGCTGGCCACGGTCGGTTCGACCAGCCCCTTCGTCGGGCTGTTCGGCACCGTGTGGGGCATCTATCACGCGCTGACCGCCATCGGCGTGGCCGGCCAGGCCAGCATCGACCGCGTCGCCGGCCCGGTGGGCGAGGCGCTGATCATGACCGCCATGGGCCTGGCGGCCGCGGTGCCCGCGGTGCTGGGCTACAACTGGCTGCTGCGGCGCAACGTCGTGCTGCTCGGCGAGGTGCGCGACTTCTCCAGCGAACTGCAGGCGGTCATGCTGTCGTCGCAGGACGCCGCGCCGCAGCCGACGCGCTGAGCGCGCCGCCCCCACCGGAGCCGACCCGCGATGGCGCTGCAACTGCCCGGATCCTCCGAGCCCGGAGAGGAACAGGCGCTGGCCAGCATCAACACCACGCCGCTGGTGGACGTGATGCTGGTGCTGCTGATCATCTTCCTGATCACGGTGCCGGTGATCCGCTATCCCGACCACGTGCACCTGCCGCGCCAGGTCGCACAGGCGCGCCACCCGCGCGCCAGCGACGTGGTGATCAGCGTCACCCGCGACGGCCGCCTGTACTGGGGCAACTCCGAGCTGGCGGGCCGCGCGCAGCTGTTGCAGCGCCTGCGGGTGCTCGCCGCGCAGCGCCCGCAGCCGCGGGTGCAGATCAGCGCCGACCGCGCCGGCGACTACGCGCCGGTGGGCGCGGTGGTCGACGCCTGCCGCCAGGCCGGAATCGCCACGCTGGGCTTCATCACCGAGCCGCCGGCCCGATGAGTCCGCCATGCCGATGAAATCGCGACGCCGACGCCTGCGCGAGCAGGCCGCGGCGCAGGACCTCGCCACCCCGGACATCAACACCACGCCGCTGATCGACGTGATGCTGGTGCTGCTGATCATGCTCATCGTCACCATCCCGGTGCGCCTGGACGCGGTGGACATGACCACGCCGCCGCCGCACCCGGCGCCGCCGCCGCGCCCGCCGCTGGTGGTGCAGGTGCGCATCGGCCCCGGCGAGCTGGTGCGCTGGAACCGCGAACCGGTGCCCTCGCAGAACCGGCTCGAGCAGTTGCTGTACGAGGCCGCGCATGCCGTGCCCCCGGTGGAGCTGCATCTGCACCCGAGCCCGCGGGCGCGCTACGACGCCTTCGCCCGCGTGCTCGCCACCGCGCAGCGCGAGGGCGTGACCCGCATGGCCATCGTCGAGGGGCCGCAGGAGCCGCCGCAGCCATGAGCACGGCGATGTCCCTGAGCATGCCCGCGCGCGGCCCCGACCGCGGCCGGCTCGCGCGGCGCGGCCTCGCCGTGCTGCTGGTGCTGCTGGTGCACGCCGGCCTGTTCTGGGCGCTGTCGCGCGGGCTGCGGGTGCAGCCGCCGCGGCCGCTGCCGCGACCGCCGGTGGAGCTGCGCATCCTGCACATCGTGCCGCGGCCGGTGGTCCGCCAGCCGCCGCCGAAGCCGCTGCCCAAGCCCAAGCCGATCCCCAAGCCCAAGCCGGTCCCCAAGCCCAGGCCGCGGCCCATCGTGCACCACGCGCCGCCGCCGAAGCCCGCCCCGCCGCCGCCCAGGCCGGTGCCGCCGCCCCCGCCGCCGGTGCCCGCGCCGGCGCCGATCCAGGCGCCGCCCGCGCCGAAGCCGGTCCCGGCGCCGCCGCCCCCGCCGCCGCCCCCGCCGGCGCCGAAGCCCAGACCCGCCGCCGGCCCGGTGCAGGCGGTGCTGGTGTGCCCGCACCAGGTGCCTCCGCGCATGCCCGACCTGGCGGTGGAGGAAGGCGTCGGCGGCACCGTGACCGCGCAGGCCGTGGTGCGCAACGGCCGCGTGCACGACGTGAAGATCCTCTCCGGCCCCGAGGTGTTCCACGAGGTGGTGCGCCAGGCGATGCGCCGCTACCGCTGCGACGACCACGGCTCGCAGTCCATCCCGGTGATCCAGCAGTTCCGCTTCACCGTGCAGTAAGGCCCCCGGCGCGCGGGCGACAGCGCGCGCGCCGCGTTCGCGTATCGCGACACCCGCGTGTCGCGTTTGCCTGCCGGGCGAGCCCCGCGAGCCCCCCGGTCAAACCCCGAGGACCTTTCGCAAGTCCCTGATTCTGCACGCCCTTCGCCGCCGCGCTGGGGCCCGCTTCGGCTGGCACGGATCCTGATATCTCCAGCGTGGCGCGGGATCCGCCCGCACCGGGTCCGACAACGTGCAAAACCAGGAGACTCCTCGATGAACCCTCGCAACACCCCTCGCCGGCACAAGTGGCTCACGCCGCTGGCCGCGGCCGCGCTGAGCGTGGCCTTCACGTCGGCCGCGCAGGCCGGCTACCCCGCCGTCACGCAGGCCCGGCTCGACCACGCCGGCACCAGCACCGACTGGCTGACCTACTACCACGGCTACGGCGGCGACAGCTTCTCGCCCGCCAGCCAGATCGACCAGGCCAACGCCGGCCGGCTCAAGCTGGTGTGGTCGCACAAGTTTCCGGCCGACCTCACGCAAGGCTTCGAGGCCACGCCGATCGTCAACGGCGACTACCTGTTCGTGACCACGCCGAAGGACCATGTCTACGCCTTCCAGGCGACGACCGGCAAGAAGCTGTGGAGCTACGACCCGCACCTGCCGCAGATCGCCTACAAGACCGTCTGCTGCGACGTGGTCAACCGCGGTGTCGCGCTGTACGGCGACAGCCTGTTCGTGGCCATGCTCGACGGCGACGTCGCCTCCTTCGACGCCGCCTCCGGCAAGCTGCAGTGGAAGAAGCAGATCGTCGACCCGGGTATCGGCTACGCCTTCTCGCTGGCCCCGCTGGTCGCCGACGGCAAGCTCTACATCGGCAGCTCCGGCGGTGAATACGGCGCGCGCGGCTTCATCGCCGCGCTCGACACCCGCAACGGCGACGTGCAGTGGAAGACCTACACGGTGCCGTCGCCGCAGGAACCCAACGGCGACACCTGGCCGAAGGGCATGTACCTGCACGCGGGCTCCCCGGCGTGGCTGACCGGCACCTACGACCCGCAGAGCAAGACCCTGTACTGGGGCGTGGGCAACCCCGGCCCGTGGCTGGCCGAGCTGCGCCCGGGCCGCAACCTGTACTCGGATTCGCTGCTCGCACTGAACGCCGGCAACGGCCAGATGAAGTGGTACTTCCAGTACACCCAGCACGACTCGTGGGACTACGACGGCGTGAACACCGCGCTGCGCGCCAACGTGCATTACAAGGGCAAGGACTACGACGCGCTGATCCACGCCGACCGCAACGGCTACTTCGTCGCGCTCGACCGCGCCACCGGCAAGCTGATCTACGCCCGTCCCTTCGTGAAGACCGAGTCGGTGCTGGGCTACAACAGCCAGGGCGAATCGATCAACAACCCGAAGAAGTACCCGACGGTGGGCAAGACCATCAAGACCTGCCCCGAGTTCCTCGGCGGCAAGAACTGGTGGTCGATGGCCTACGACCCCACCAGCCACATCGCGATCGTGCCGACGCTGCACGCCTGCGGCAGCTACACCGGCACCAAGGTCGGCTACATGCAGGGCCTGCCCTACCTGGGTGAAGGCTTCGGCATCGTCCCCGAACCCGGCAGCAAGGGCTACGGCGAGGTGCAGGCGATCGACGTCGACACCGGCAAGCGGGTCTGGGGCCACTGGAGCAAGGAGCCGTGGAACGGCGGCGTGACCGCCACCGCGGGCGGCGTGGCCTTCAGCGGCTCGCTGGGCGGACACCTCTACGCCTTCGACACGCGCACCGGCAAGGTGCTGTGGAAGAGCCCGAAGCTGGCCAGCGGCGTCGTCGCCCAGCCCTCGGTCTACGAAGTGCAAGGCAAGGAATACGTCGCGATCCTCGCCGGCTACGGCGGCGCCAACCCGATCTGGGGCGGCCCGATGGCCAAGATGACCCGCGACGTCCCGCGCGGCGGCACGCTGTACGTGTTCGCGCTCAACGACTGAGCCGACCACGCAGCGACGCGGGGGCGCCGCCAGGCGCCCCCGCCGCCCCGATCCCAGTAGTCCCCATTTTTCGGGCTGCCCCGTACAGCCCCAGGATTCCGACATGCGCAACATTCTTCCCGCGGCGATGCTGCTGACGCTGGCGGCGGCCGCGCCGGCGGCGAACTCGGCCCCGGTGCGCCTGTGCAGCTTCGAGCACAGCGCCACCGCAGCGCTCGACCGGCAGGTCGCGAAAGCCGTGTTCGAACACGCCGGCCTCGCCTATACGATGGTCGATCCGCGCCTCGGCGGCACCCACGGCAAGGCTTCGGCCGCCGACGTCGCGAAGCTGCTGGCCACGCGCTGCGACGCCTTCATCGGCGTCCCGGTGCCACGTCGCGTCGGCCACCTGCGGCCCGCGTCGACCCTGTCCATCCCCTACTTCGACTCCGACTTCGTCAAGTTCCGCGTCGCCTCGGCGCAGCCCGCAGCGCACGCCCCGGACAGCGTCGCGGTGGCCTACGCCAGCCCGGCGCAGATCATCGCCGCGCAGGAACACGACACCGCATTCGACGTGCTCGCCGACACTCGCGCGGTGATCCGCGCGGTGGCGCGCGGCGACGACGCGAGCGGCATCGCGTGGTACCCGAGCCTCGTCGCCTACGAACAGCGCCACCCGCAGGTGCATTTCCGGCTGCAGCCCACGCACAGCTCGATCTCGCAGTGGCAGCTGAGCTTCCTGACGGATCGAAGCCACGCCGCGCTGGCAAGGCGCATCACCGCGTCGGTACGCGCGCTGCGGCAGGACGCAGCGCTGCCGCGCCTGATCGCGCCGTGGCGCCTGCGCAGCGACTCCGACACGGCGCCGCGCACGCGCGCCCCGTTGGCGCAGGACGCCGTCTACCACCCCGGCGACGGCGGCTCGATGCTGCGCACGGCAGGCTCCGTGCAGGCTGCCGCCACCGCCGACTTCGCGCAGCAGCAGGTCGGCCCCGGCCGACAGCTGTTCGCCACCGACTGCGCACGCTGCCACGGCGCGCAACTGCAGGGAGGCACCGCGCCGGCGCTGCGCGGCCCGGGCTTCGCGCCCTCCACCGGCTCGACCATGACCGTCGGCGGCATCTACCAGTACATGAGCACCAACATGCCGGCGGACAAGCCGGGGCAGTTGCAAGCGCAGCAATATGCCGACATCATGGCCTACCTGCTGCACGCCAACGGCTATGCGCCGTCGGGTCTGGCACTCGATCCGGCGCACGCCGGCGACGACCAGACGCCCTTCGACTCCTTCGCGAAGTAGGCGCACGGGGCCGGGCGGCGGCAGGCTCGCCGCTGCCCGCGCCTCGCCCCCGCGGGCGCGGCGCCGGGCGCAGCAATGCTGCCCTGGGTCAAGGCGCCGCACGGCACACTGCGCGGATACTGGGGCGGCTACCCCGCCACGCCCCGTCCACGCCCCATGCCGCACGAACTCGCCGCAGCCTTCGAAGCCGATGGCCCGCCGGCGCCCTTCGTGGCCATCGTGGTGCCCGGGCGCGCGCAACGGACCGCCGCGTGGGCGGTGAGCGCGGCGCTGCTGGTGCTGTTCCTGGCGGCGCTGCCGCAGTTGCACCGCCAGCTTGCGCCGCTGCGCCTGCTCGTGCCGCCGTACCAGGCGGTGCTGGTGCTGATCGCGCTGACCACCGCGTGGCTGCTGCTGGCGCAGGCGCGCATGCTGCGCTCGCCGGCGCTGTTGCTGCTGTGCTGCGCCTACTGGTTCTCGGCCTGCATGGCGGCGGCCTTCGCGCTGAGTTTTCCCGGGCTGGGCAGCGGCCCGGCGCTGCCGGGAGCTGGTGCGCAGACCACGGCCTGGCTGTACTTTGCCTGGCATGGAGGCTTCGCGCTGGGGGTGCTGTCCTACGCGCTGGCGCCGGCCCCCGCGGAGCCGGCGCCGCAGCAGGCGACGCGGCCGCTGCGCGTGCTGCCGGCGCTGGCCGCCACCACCGTGCTGGCGCTGGGCTGCGTGGTGCTGGCCACCGCCGCCGCGCCGTGGCTTCCGCCGCTGATGCGCGGCGACTCCGACCTCGGTGCGAAGCTCGTGGTGGCCTTGTGCAGCCTGAGCGTCGGCGTGCTCGCGCTGCTGCAGCTGCTTCGCCGCCGCGCCGGCTCGCTGCTCGACCTGTGGCTGCGCGTAACCATGCTGGCGTGGGTGCTCGCGGTGCTGCTCGCCGGCGTGCTCAACCACGGGCGTTTCGACCTGGCGTGGTACCTCGGGCGCGTGTGCACCCTGCTGGGCGACGCCACCGTGCTGCTGGTGCTGCTGCTGGAGAGCAACCTGCTGTATGCGCGCCTGGCCGACATGCAGCTGCGCGAGCGTGCGCTCAGCCTCAGGCGCCTGCGCGCCAGCGAGGCGAGATTCGAAGCCACCTTCGAGCAGGCCGCGGTCGGCATGGCGCTGGTCGACCCGCAAGGCCGCTGGCTGCGCGTGAACCCGAGGCTGTGCGAGATCCTCGGCTACACCGCCGAGCAGCTCGTCGGCAGCAGCTCGCTGGACGTCCTCCACCCGATGGACGCCATCGACTCGCAGCAGGCCCGGCAGGGCCTGCTGCAGGGAACGCAGTCGTACTCCAGCGCGGAGCGGCGCATGCTGCGCAAGGACGGCAGCGAGGTCTGGGTGCAGTCGACGGTCGCGCTGGTGCGCCGGGAAGACGGCGCCCCGGACTACTTCATCGTGGTGATCGAGGACATCCAGGAGCGCAAGCTGCTGCAGCGGCAGATCCTCGAGGTCGCCACCGCCGAGCAGGAGCGCATCGGGCACGAGATCCACGACGGCATCGGCCAGCAGCTCACCGCGCTGACCCTGCTCGCCAGCGGGCTGCAGCGTCGGCTGCAGCAGGAAGGCCGGAGCGCCGACGCCGAGGCGCTCGCGCAGCTGCGCACGCACCTGGAAGCCACGCTCACGCAGGCGCGCGCGCTGGCGCGCGGCCTGGCTTCGGTGGATGTCGACCGTCAGGGCCTCGGCGACGCGCTGCGCGCGCTCGCCGGCGGCGTGCGCGCGGCCAGCGGCCTCGACTGCCGCTACATCGGCCTGACGGAGTTCGAACTCGACACCGCGGAGCAGGCCGTGCACCTGCTGCGCATCGCGCAGGAAGGCCTGCACAACGCCTTGCGCCACTCGGGCGCGACGCGCATCGAGCTTCGGCTGCAGGTCCAGCGCGACGAACTCGTGCTGCAGGTGCTGGACGACGGCATGGGCATCGAGGAGCCGCCGCCGCGCAGCGGACGCCTGGGCCTGCACATCATGGCCTACCGCGCCGGCGAGATCGGCGCGCGCCTGTATCTGCGACGGCGCCACCAGGGCGGCACCGAACTGCGCTGCGTGATGCCGCTCGCGCGGCGCGCTGCCGAGCCCCTACCCGACTCGCCGGGCGACGAGGATGAGTTCGTGCCGGCCCCGCCGCGCAGCACGGCCCGCTGAGCTCGCGGG
Source organism: Pseudomonadota bacterium (assembly GCA_021816585.1). Taxonomy (GTDB): domain Bacteria; phylum Pseudomonadota; class Gammaproteobacteria; order Burkholderiales; family Burkholderiaceae_C; genus Thiomonas_A. Next base: position 7,962 of record JAKAXL010000045.1, read on the forward strand.
ATGCGCCGCGCACCGGCGTCGCGTCCCCCGCGAAGCGGTGGCTGCGCCGCGACCGGGGCTTGGGTACAGTTGTTGCATACCATGCCGGCCTGTGCCGGAGGCTACCTGCCGCCGCTCCAAGGAGACACCTGACGATGGGCCTGCTCGACCTCACGCGCCTGCTGCGCAGGCGCGACGCCGCGGCGCAACCGCAGCCCGGCGGGCAGACCGACGCCGAAGCCGCCGGACCGCAGACCCGGCCCCACGGCGATCCCGTCCCCGAGCCGCCGGGCCTGGCAGGGCCCTGCCGCTTCTTCGCCTACGCCACCGGCCGCCGCTGCATCGACCAGCAGGCGATCACGCCGCCCGAGCGCGAGGTGCTGCGCAACCTCGACCGCGTGCTGGAGGCTCCGTCCGCGGTGGCCTCGTGGATCCCGCGCCCGCCGGCCGTGCTGCCGCGCCTGCTCGCCTGCCTGCGCGACGACGACGTGTCGCTGCGCGAGGCCTGCACGCTGATCCAGGCCGACCCCTACCTCGCCGCCGAGATCCTGCGCCTGGCGAACTCGGCGCGCCACCAGCACGGCGCGCCGGTCACCGAGCTGGAGCGCGCCGCCACGCGCCTCGGCGTGGACGGGCTGCGCCGTGCCGTCAGCGCCAGCCTGCTGCGCCCGCTGTTCGACGCGCTGCGCGATCCGCTGCTCGGCCAGGCGCTGCCGCGGCTGTGGACCCATGCACAGAGCAAGAGCGGCTGGTGCCATGCCATCGCGCCGGTGCGCGGAGTCGATGCCTTCGACGCCTACCTGGCGGGACTCACCCACAACATCGGCTGGATCGGCGCGCTGAAGGCGGTCGGGCGCGCCAGCATCGGCAGCACGCCGGAGTACAGCGGCGAATTCGTGCTGGCGCTGACCCGCCGCAGCGAGCGCATGTTCGCCTGCAGCGCCGAGCAATGGGCGGTCAACGACGCGCTGTCGCGCCTCGGCGCGACCCTGCGCGCCTGCAGCCTGGAAGACGCCGGCGATGCGCTGGCGCAGGTGCTGTACCAGGCCGACGCGCGCGCCACCGCCGAACTCGCCGCGGCCTGAGCCGGCCGCGCCGCGCCTCAGAACCCCGCCGCCTGCTCCATCGACTCGGCGACGATGCCCTGCAGCGCCTCGCGCGTGCGCGCGCTGGTGTCGCGCAGCTCGGCGGCGATGCGCGCGCGGTTGTCGAGCAGGTAGGCGTCCTCGGTACGCATCAGGCCCAGCGCCATGTTCATCAGGCGCATCGCGCCGGTCTCCATGCACACGCCCTTCAGCGCGTGCCCGGCGTCGCGCGCCGTCTTCAGGTCCGATTCGCCGAGGGCATCGAGAATGCGCAGCGTGCTGGCCTCGATGTCGGCCACCGCGCGCTCGAGCAGTTCCTTGACGAACAGCTGGCGCGTGCCGATCTGCTTCAGGCGGTCGATCACCGCCATGTCGACGAACACCACCGGCACCGGGCGCAACTGCACCGGCGAGGCGGCCGAACTCGCCGCCGCCGCGGCACGCACCGCCTCCTCGTCGCCCGCCGCGCGCGCCGCCTGCGCCCCGCCGCCGCAGGCGGCCTCGATGGCGCGGCGCAGCTCGCGCAGGCGCACCGGCTTGGTCAGCACGCCCAGCGCGCCGGTGTCGCGCAGCTTGGAGGTCGTCACCAGCGTCGCGTCCGCGGTCAGGAAATACGCAGGCGCCGGCTTGCGGGTGCCGAAGCGGTAGGTCTGCAGCAGCATGCTGCCGTCCATCCCGCCGAGGTTGTAGTCGAGCAGCAGCAGATCGAAGACCCTGGCCTCGCCGAGAATCTCCAGCGCCTGCTCGCCGCTGGCCGCGGTGGTCACGTGGTGGCCTTCGCGACGCAGCAGTTCCTGCAGCAGGTAGCGGTTGGTCTCGTTGTCGTCGACCACCAGCAGGCGACGCTGCGGCTGGGTCTGCGCCGCCGGCAGCACCGACTCCGGATCGTCGCGCGGATCCACCGGAACGACCGCGCGCGGCATCCGCAGGTCGAACCAGAAGGTGCTGCCCATGCCGATCTCGGAATGCACGCGCAGGGACCCGCCCATCAGCTCCACCGCCTGCTTGCTGATGGCCAGGCCCAGCCCCACTCCGCCGGCCCCCTGCGGGCGCCTGGCGCCCAGCAGCTGCACGAAGGGATCGAAGATGCGCTCCTGCTGCTGCTTGGGGATTCCGACCCCGGTGTCCTTCACGCTGAAGCGGATCAGGTAGGAGTCGGGCTGCTCCTGCAGCAGCGTGACATTGAGCGTGATCGACCCGAACTCGGTGAACTTCACGGCGTTGCCGCACAGGTTGATCAGCACCCGGCTGAGCCAGTGCGCATCGCCCACCACGTGGTCGCTCAGCCGCGGGTCGATGACCGACAGGAAGGCCACGCCGCGCGCCGACGCGTTGCTCTCCACCGAGGCGCGCACCACGTCGAGCTGCTGGCGCAGCGACATCGGAGTCGCCGCCATCTCCACCTTGCCCAGGCTGAGCTTGCTCTGGTCGAGCAGGTCGTTGATGTCGGCCAGCAGGTGGCCGCTCAAGGTCAGCACGGTCGATGCCAGGGTCTTGCGACGCTCCGGCTCGTTTTCCTGGAGCAGCAGTTCGGCGGCGTTGGAAATGCCGCCCAGCGGGGTGCGCAGCTCATGGCTGGTGCGCGCCAGCAGGTCGCTCTTGGCACGGCTTTCGTATTCGGCGAAGCGGATCGCCTGGTGCAGCTGATCCATCAGCACCCCGACGTAGCCGGGAATCGCCACGATGGAAATCACGCACGAGGCCCAGATCAGCAGGTGCTCGCGCCAGAACGCCGCGATGAAGGGCAGCGCGACCAGCGCCAGCAGCGACACGCCCTGGCTGAGCACCATCATGCGCTTGTTGCCGGTGCGCAGCCCGTAGCCGATGGCCGAGAACACGTACAGCGGCGCGATCAGCACCGCCGCGCGCCCCATCACGACCGCCCAGCCGGTGAGGACCAGCGGGTCCAGCGTGGCGGTCAGGTAGCCCATCCACGGGCGCACGCGCTGGCGCGGCAGCCGCGCCACCAGCAGCATGGCCGCGGCATAGCCCAGGTGCACGGCGCCGAGCACCAGCACCGCCAGGCGCTCCAGTCCGAGCAGGTGCGTGGTGACCAGCCAGGCGGCGATGCTCACGCTGGCCAGGCTCAGGCGCACCACCGCCTGGCTTCGCAGCGCCGACGGCAAATCGAAAATGACCGGCCTTTCCATCAAATCATTTCCGCTTCTTTCGTCCGCCATCGACACCCCGCTCCCGAACGTGTGCGCCAGAAAGTGGCTCAGTGCGAAATCGAACTGATATCCGCGATGGTCTGCAGATCCGCGAGAAACAGATGGACCAGTTCCGGGTCCAGTTGCTTGCCGCACTGGTCCAGCAGGTACTGGCGCGCCTTCTCGTGCGACCACGGCTCCTTGTACGGACGCCGCGAGGTCAGCGCGTCGTAGACGTCGACCACCGCCAGGATGCGCGCCGACAGCGGAATGTCCTTGCCGCGCAGACCGTCGGGGTAGCCGGTGCCGTCGAACTTCTCGTGGTGCGAGCGCGCGATCTCCGCGGCGACCAGCATGTGCTCGGTGTCGCCGCCGGCCAGCATCGCGTGCCCGATCACCGTGTGCGACTTCATCACCACCCATTCCTCGGGGGTCAGCGCGCGCCGCGCCAGCAGGATGCTGTCGGGGATCGCCACCTTGCCGATGTCGTGCAGCGGAGCGGCCATCTCCAGGATGTTGCAGTAGCTCTCGTCGCAGCCCAGCCGGCGCGCCAGCAGCGACGAGTAGCGGCCGATGCGGCTGATGTGCGCGCCGGTGTCGGTGTCGCGCTGCTCGGCGACCTTGGCCAGGCGCGCCAGCATCTCCATCTTCTTCTTCTCCAGCGCGCCGACCACCTCGGCGACCTTCATCTCCAGCAGCTTCGCATGCTCGAGCGTGGCCAGCTGGAACCGGCGCATATTCAGCAGATTACGGCAGCGGGCCGCGCACTCACGATAATCGAGCGGCCTGCTCAGATAATCGTTGGCCCCCACGTCGAGCGCCTCATAGCGCACCTGCAGGTCGTCGATCGCGGTAATGCAGATGATCGGCGTCTCCTTCAGGTGGGTCATCGCCCGCAGCGTGCGAATCAGCATGACCCCGTTCATGCCCGGCATGCGGTAATCGGTCAGCACCAGGTCGATTTCATGGCGCCCGGCGTGGCTGACCGCGCGCAGCGGGTCCTCGAAAGCCACCACCTGCGCCTCCGGGCAGAAGCCGCGCGCGATTTCCGACAACAGGTGGCAATTCGTCGACTGATCGTCGACGATCATGATGACCGGACGCCGGGTCCAGCCCTGCGGAGGCTTCTTCAGCTCCATCAAGCTGTCACCTGTTGCACCTACACTACAAAGAACGGCCGGAATGACGGTTTTTCCTCGGGAAAGCCGCCATCACCGCGACGGCAAACTTGGCATGCATATTGCTTGGGAAGCCGTACCCTGAAGCCGGCGCGACGGGCTCCGGACGCACCGGTCCGCTTTGCGAGCCGCCTGTTAGCATGGATCGACAACCTTCGAACAAGCCTATCATGAATCCAGAATTGACGGAATCAAGCATTATCGAGAAGATCAAGGACATCGTTCAGCAGACTTTCGGTCTCGACCTTTCCGGCAAGCCGGACTCCACGGTCATCAGCGAATTAGGCCTGGATTCGATGGCGATTCTCGACGTCATCATGAGTCTGGAAGATGAACTCGGCACCAGCCTGAAGAACATCCAGCTCCCGAAACAGCCAACTCTGCACGATGTGGCGTGCATGGTCCTGCAAAACTTCACGGATGCGGACCATGCCTGAGATCGCGATTACCGGCGTCGGCGTCGTCTCCCCCATCGGCATCGGCGAGGAGGCGGTGCTCGACAGCCTGCTGCAGTGCCGCTCCGGGCTGCGCGGGCTGGAGCATCCCGGGCTGTCGCGCGCCTTCCCGGTGGCCCCGGTCGAGGCCGAGTTCAACGCCGGCTTCACGCGCATCGAGCTGCCCTTCCTGGACCGCACGACGCAGATGGCCATCGTCGCGTCGCGACAGGCCACCGAGGCCGCCGGAATCACCGATTTCACCGACTTCGGCGAACGCGCCGGGGTCTTCTACGGCACCGTGCGCGGCGGCGGGCACACCGAGTGGGAATGGGTGCGCCAGTTCTACGTCGACGGGCGCAAGACCGCCAAGCCCTACGTCATCATGGGCTGCATGGCCAACGCGCCGGCGGCGCAGCTGTCGATCCGCCACCAGGTGCGCGGGCCGGTGGCCAGCCACACGTCGGCCTGCTCGTCGTCGGGGGCCTCGATCGCCGACGCCTGCCGCCACATCCACGCCGGCGAGCTCGACATCGCCATCGCCGGCGGCGCCGAGGGCGTGCTGTCGCCGGTGTTCCTGGGCGCCTGGGACGGCCTGCGCGCGATGGCCGCGGTCGCCGACGACCCGTCGCGCAGCTGCCGCCCGTTCTCGCGCGACCGCACCGGACTGGCGCTGGGCGAAGGCGCCGTGTTCTTCGTGCTGGAGTCGCTGCAGCATGCGCGGGCGCGCGGCGCGCGCGTGCTGGGGCGGATCTCCGGCTGGGCGGTCGCCTCCGACGCGCACCATATCGGCACACCGCACGCACGCGGCCAGATCTCCGCGATGCGCTCGGCGCTGCGCATGGCCGGGCTCGAACCGCGGCAGCTCGACTACGTCAACGCCCACGCCACCGCGACCCGCGGCGGCGACCCCATCGAGGCCGCCGCGCTGCGCGAGGTGCTGGGAGATGCCGCGCCGCGGGTGCCGGTCAGCGGCACCAAGGGGCTGCACGCCCACATGCTGGGCGCCGCCAGCGCGATGGAGGCGCTGGTGTGCCTGCAGGCCATCCGCCACCGCTTCGTGCCGGCCACCGCCCACCTCGAGGACGTGGACCCGGACTGCGAGGGCCTGCACCATGTGCCGCAGGTGCTGCGCGACCGCCGCGTGCGCCACGCGCTGTCGCTGTCGGCGGGCTTCGGCGGCACCAACGCCGCGCTGGTGCTCAGCGAAGCCGAGGCGCACTGAAGCAACGCGGCGGGAGCCCGCGCCTGGCGCGAGCTCCCGTCAAAAATCCGCCGCCGGGACGCATCGGCGACACGCGCCGCGATGCGCCCACGCGATTCATGCCCGCATCGCGCCGGATTTTTGACGAAATCCCCCGCAACCCCTGGTCGGATGCTCTGGCACGGCCCTTGCTGAAGATGGGACAACCCGTCCACCCGCAAGAGCCCCAGGGAGCCGCCCGACCATGATCCCGCAACGCCGTACCGATCCCGCCCCCTCTCCCGTCGTCCGCGCATTCTCGAACACCGGACCCGGCTCGCTGGTGGAGACCCGGTTCGACGCCGCCGGCTCGACGCTGTGGATCAGCATGCTGGCGCAGGAGCGCAAGCCCCACAACTTCTCCAACGAGATGCTGTACGGGCTGCTCGAGGTACTCGACCAGTTGCAGGAGCAGGCGCCGCTGAGCGGACTGGCCGGCGCCGACGACGCCGCCCACTACGCGGTGCTGCGCTCGGGCCACGCGCAGTACTTCAGCCTCGGCGGCGACCTCGGCTACTTCCTGCGCTGCATCCGCAGCCGCGACTCGGCGGCGCTGCGCCGCTACTCGATGCTGTGCCTGGACATGATCTACCGCTGGGCCACCGTGCTCAATCGCAACACCACCACGCTGTCGCTGGTGCAGGGGCGCGCGCTGGGCGGCGGCTTCGAGGCCGCGCTGGCCGCCGACTACGTGATCGCCGAGGAACATGCCGAGTTCGGGCTGCCGGAGATCCTGTTCGGGCTGTTCCCCTGCTCCGGCGCGATGAGCCTGCTCGGACGGCGCATCGGAATCGCCGCCGCCGAACGCCTGATGCGCAGCGGCAAGGTCTACAGCGCCGCCGAGCTGCTCGACATGGGCGTGATCGACGAGGTCTGCCCCAGCGGCCGCGGCGAGGCCGCGGTGCGCGAGTTCATCGCGCAGCACGCCAAGCGTCGCAAGGCCCGCCTGGCCATGCAGCGCGCGCGAGCGCGCATGGTGCCGCTGGATTACGCCGAACTCGCCACGGTGGTCGACGAATGGGTCGATGCCGCGCTGCAGCTCGACGACGAGGAGATCCGCGTGCTGGAGACCCTGGTGCGCATGCAGCGCGCCGATTTCGCGCACTGAGGCAGCGCGGCAGCGCGCCTGCGATCCCGTGCGGGCTCGCGGGCGGCGGCTCGCGGGCGAGGCCCCGGGCCCCGCCACTATCATGCGGCGGCATCCCCCGCCGTATAGCTCCCCTGCCTCCCATGCCCCCCCGCATCTCCGACCTGCACATCGCGGGCGAGGAACTGCTGCCGTCTCCCGACGAAGTCCACGCCGCCGTGCCGGCCGGCGAATCCGAGGCGGCCGTGATCGCAGGCTCGCGCGCCGCGGTGCGCGACATCGTGCACGGCCGCGACGACCGGCTGATGGTGCTCACGGGCCCCTGCTCCATCCACGACACCGCGGCCGCGCTGGACTACGCGCGGCGCCTGCGCGACGCCGCGCCCCGCGTCGACGACGCGCTGCTGCTGGTGATGCGCGTGTACTTCGAGAAGCCGCGCACGCGCCTGGGCTGGAAGGGCCTGATCTACGACCCCGACCTCGACGGCCGCGGCGACATCCACAAGGGCCTGCTGAACGCCCGCGCGCTGCTGGTCGAGTGCGCGCGACTGGGAGTTCCGGCGGCCTCCGAGATCCTCGACCTGGCCACGCCGCAGTACTACGCCGAGCTGCTGTCGTGGGGGGCGATCGGCGCGCGCACCACCGAGAGCCCGCTGCACCGCCAGATGGCGTCGGCGCTGTCGGCGCCGCTGGGCTTCAAGAACCCGACCAGCGGCAAGCTGCAGACGGCGGTGGACGCCATCGTCGTCGCAGCGCAGTCGCACCGCTTTCCGTCGATCTCGCGCGAAGGCCGCGCCATCGTCGTCACCACCACCGGCAACCCCGACTGCCACCTGATCCTGCGCGGCGGCGAGTCGGGCCCCAACCACGATGCGGCCAGCGTGGCCGCCGCGGCGCAGGCGCTGCGCGCCGCCGGGCTGTCGCCGCGCCTGATGATCGACTGCAGCCACGCCAACAGCGGCGGAGATTTCCGCCGGCAACCGACGGTCGCGGCCGACGTGGCCGCGCAGATCGCCGCCGGCAGCACCGACATCCTGGGCGTGATGCTGGAAAGCCATCTGGTCGAGGGCCGGCAGACCCTCGGCGACGACCCCGCCGCGCTGCGCTACGGCCAGAGCATCACCGACGGCTGCATCGGCTGGGACACCACCGTGGAACTGCTCGACCGGCTGGCCGACGCGGTGCGCACCGGGCGCCGGCGGCGCGGCGCGGGCGCCGCGTGAGACGGGACGCATCGGGCCGTCCGGCCCGATCGCGATGCCCCCCTTCAGTCGCGGCCGATCACCGGCCTGCTCGCAGGCCGAAGTGCTTCAGGGCCACGATCAGTTGCCGGGCGTTGCCGCCCAGCGGCTGGAATCCGTGGTGCCGGTAGAAGCCCGCGGCGATGTCGTCCTTGGCATCGACGACGAGCGCGAACATTCCGACCTCCGAGCGCAAGCCCCGCAATGCCGCGTCGGCAAGCAACGCGGCACCGAGCTTGCGCCCTCGGTACCCGAGGTCGACCGCCAGACGCCCGAGCCGGGCGACCGGCACCATGGGATAGCGCGGAACGAGTCGGGCCAGATCCTCCGACAACCCGGACAAGGGCACGCTGGCGGCGGCGAGGGTGTAATACCCGGCGATCCTTTCGGACGCCAGGTCCACGGCCACATAGCAGGCGCTGACGCGCCGACGCACATCCTGCGCCGCCTGCTGTGCGAGATAGCGATCGAGTGCCTCGACTCCGCAGGAAAACCCGGCTCGGGCGTGCCCGCGCCCGAGCGCCTCGACCCGAAAGGGGATCGTCACTACGCACCCTCGAGCAGGCGCTTGCGTGCCTCGATCGCGCGCTCCATGGCCGGCGCCAACGGCGGTGGGTTCAACAGCAATTCGACAAAGCGCCGCTGCTCCTCGATCGTCAGCTGAAGCATCTGCGCTTGCTCGATGGTCCGTTGCGCATCCTTCAGCGCGGCCGTCACGACGAAGTCGCTGACGCTGCGCCCCTGGAGTTCGGCCGCGCGACGCACGATGGCGAGTGCGTCCGGAGCGATGCGCGCCTCGACGCGCGTCGTACGGGGGGAGTCCTGAGTGGCCATGGCAAGTCCCGGTGCATGTGCTGGTTGTACGTAATTTTACCGTACAAACAGCGAAGGACCTTTCCGCACGGCTGTCTCGCGGCCGCTACGCGCCCACCGCGAGCCCCGTCGCCAGCTGCCCCACCACGCGCAGCGCCTGCTCGCGCTCGGCGGTCCACGGCGCGCCGGCGTTCAGCCGCAGGCAGTTGCGGTAGCGCGTGGTGGTGGTGAACAGCGGGCCCGGGACGACCACGATGCCCTGCCCGATGCAGCGCCGGTACAGCTCGATCGCGTCCACCGACCTGGGCAGTTCCACCCACAGCACGAAGCCGCCGCTCGGGTCGGTGACCCTGGTTCCCGCCGGGAAGGCGGAGCCGATGAGCTGCCGCGCGATGTCGACCTGCTCCGAGAAATTGCGCCGCAACTGGCGCAGGCTCTGTTCGTAGCCGCCATGTTCCAGCAGGTCCGCCACGGCCCACTCCACCACCGTGCTGCCGCCGCCGCTGAAGGAGCGCTTCAGGCTCGCCACCTCCCGGCTCCAGCGCCCCGCCTCCACCCAGCCGATGCCCCGCAGCCCGGGCGCCAGGGTCTTGCCGAAGGAGCCGCACAGCATCACGTGACCGCCGCGGTCGAAGGAGCGCACCGCCCGGCGCCCTTCCTCGGTGGGAGCGAGGTCGCTGCAGATGACGTCCTCGATCAACGGGACTCCGCGCCGCGCCAGCATCGCGGCCAGGCGCTTCTTGGACGCGGTGGGCATGATCGTGCCCATCGGGTTGGACACCGTGGGCACGGCCAGCACCGCCTTGATCGGCTGGGTGTCCAGCGCGAGTTCCAGCGCCTCCAGCGACATGCCCGTGCGCGGCTGCATGGGGATTTCCACCGCGCGCAGCCCCAGCGCCTGCATCGCGCGCAGGAACCCGAAATACGTGGGCGATTCGATGGCGATGACGTCGCCGGGCTGCGTGACCGCGCGCAGGCACAGGGTGATCGACTCGGTGCAGCCGTTCGTCACCACGACGTTGTCGTGGTCGAGGTGGCAGCCCAGGTTCACCGCGCGCCGCGAGATCGCCTGCCGCAGCTCCGGCACGCCCAGCAAGGTCGCGTAGCGCCCGAGGCTCTGCACATGGCGCTGCGCGCTGCGCGCCAGCGCGCGCCGGATGCGCTCGTTGGCGTACAGGCTCTCGGCGGCGGCCGCCGCGCCGAACGAGATGTAGCCCGGCTCGCCCAGCAGGTCGTAGACCGCGTCGGCGATGGCCTTGACCTCCACCGCGACCGGGCGCGTCGGCGGCCGCGTGGCCGCGGGAACCGGCGGCAGCTCGCGCGCGCGCCGCACGAAAAACCCCGACTTCGGGCGCGCCTCGATCACCCCGCGGTCCTCCAGCGTGCGATAGGCCTGCACCGCGGTGGAGATCGACACCCCATGCTGCTCCGACAGCGCACGAACCGACGGCAACCGGGCCCCCGGACGCAAGGACCCGGAGGCGGCCAGCCCGGCCAGGCGCTCGGCGAGGCTCAGGTACAGCGGAGATTCGGCGGACATGGCCGAATCATGGCAGAAAGCCCCGCCCCCCACACCGTACAGCGGGCCCCGGATCGGACCAGTACAGATTCCTCCATCCGGAATCTGTGCCGACACAGACTCCCAACTTGTGCATCTGTCGCGGCAGCTCCCCGGCACGTAGATTGACGGCATGCCGTCCAGTTCCGGGACACGGCCCCGCGAGGCAGCGCGCACCGCGCACGCCACCTTGCCCGGCTTCGACACGCGTCCCGGCCCGCCGTCCCCCGCCGCGAGAGCACCATGTCCCATGCAACCCTGCTGGCCTTCGCCCTGTTCGCCTTCGCGGCGTCGATCACCCCGGGGCCCAACAACCTGATGCTGCTCGCCTCCGGCGCGACCTTCGGCTTCCGCGCCACGGTGCCGCACCTGCTGGGCGTCGCGTCGGGATTCCTGCTGCTGGTGGCGTCGGTCGGACTCGGCCTCGCCGCGGTGTTCTCGCACTGGCCCTGGGTCTACGCCGGGATGCGCTGGGTCGGCGCGGCCTACATGGTGTATCTCGCGTGGCGCATCGCCACCGCGCCGGGTCCGGACTCGTCGCGCGCCGCGGGCCGCGCGTCGCGGCCGATGAGCTTCCTCGGCGCCGTGGCCTTCCAGTGGGTCAACCCCAAGGCCTGGCTGATGGCGGTGAGCGCCTTCAGCACCTACATCCCGGCAAGCCGCGGGCTGCTGCTGCCGCTGGGGGCGGTGCTGCTGTTCGGAGCCATCAACCTGCCGAGCATCACGGCCTGGGCCTTCGGCGGCTCGCACCTGCAGCGCGTGCTGCACACGCGGGGGCGCGCGCTGGCCTTCAACCTGCTCATGTCCGGGCTGCTGCTGGCCTCGCTGCTGCCGATGCTGCGCACCAGCGTGCCGGGCTGAGGCGGCAGCGCGGCGCGGCAGGCGCAAGCCGCGGCGAGTCGTTTGACAAACTTTCATGATTCCACGATTATGGAAACATGGAAACATCAACCGCGACCGACACCCTGCGCCGGACCCCTGCCCCGGCCTTGCCCGCGGCAGGAGAACGCCCATGAACGACGGTGGCTACAACGTGCTGTTCCTGTGCACCGGCAACTCGGCGCGCAGCGTGCTGGCCGAGTCGATCCTGAACCACATGGGCAAGGGGCGGTTCCGCGCCTACAGCGCCGGCAGCCACCCCGCCGGCCGGGTGCACCCCTTCGCGCTCGAGCTGCTGGCCGAACAGAGGTTCCCGACCCAGGGACTGCGCAGCAAGAGCTGGGACGAGTTCGCCGCGCCCGGCGCGCCGCCGATGGACTTCGTGTTCACCGTCTGCGACAAGGCCGCCGGTGAGGTCTGCCCGGTATGGCCGGGCCAGCCGATGACCGCGCACTGGGGCATCCCGGACCCCGCGGCCGCGCACGGCGGCGACCGCGAGGCCCGCCACGCCATGGCCGACGCGCTGCGCCAGCTGAGCCGCCGCATCTCGCTGTTCGTCAGCCTGCCGCTGGACAAGCTCGACGCCATCGCCATCCAGCGGGAGATCCGCGCCATCGGATCGACACCGGCGCTGCCGTAGCGATCGACCCGGCCTTCCCGCCGCGAGGCTCGGCGGCACGCCCCTTCGCGCGAGGCCTCAGCCACGCTGATCCGCGCAAGCGCCGCCATCGGCCGCCCCGTTCGCCAGTTCCTCGACCAGGAAATCGATGAACACGCGCACCTTGCTCGGTAGGTAGCTCCGGCTCAGGTACACCGCGTACAGGTGCAGGTCCAGGCTCGCATGGGACTCGAGGATCGGCACCAGCGTGCCCGCACGCAGGGCCTGCTCGACGATGAAACGCGGCTGCAGGATCACCCCGCCGCCGGCGATCGCCAGTTCGCGCAGCAGGTCGCCGTTGCTGGAATGGACGGCGGGATGCACGCGCACGGTCTCGCGGCGCCCGTCGGGCCCCGTGAACGGCCATTCGTCCCCCGCCCACAGGTAGCTGAAACTCAGCGTCTCGTGCCCGGCCAGCTCGGCGGGTACGCGCGGCAGCCCGCGCCTGCGCAGGTAGGCCGGCGCGGCGCACACCACCATGTCCAGCGACGCGATGCGCCGCGCCACGATGCCGGGCGCCAGCCGGGTCGCGATGCGCAGCGCCACGTCAATGCCTTCGTGCGCCAGGTCGACCACGCGATCGGCGAGGTCGATGTCCAGCCGCAGTTGCGGATGCTTCTCCCGAAACCGCGCCAGCACGGGCGCCAGATGCGAGATGCCGTAGGACAGCGGCGCCGACACGCGCAGCAGGCCCTCCGGGACCTGGGTCTTGCGCGCGGCGGCGGCCTCGGCCTCGGCCACCTGCTCGAGGATCACGCGGGCGCGCTCGTAGAACTCTTCCCCGGCGTCGGTCAGCGACATGCGCCGCGTGGTGCGGTTGAGCAGGCGCGCGCCGAGATGGGCCTCCAGCGCGGCGACCTGCCGGGTCACCACCGCGCCCGACAGGTCCAGCGCCCGCGCGGCGCGCGCGAAGCCGCCGGCGTCGACGGTCTGGACGAACACCCTGGCAGCCGTGAGCACATCCATGATCGGCCCAGTTTATTGCGGATTCCGCAATAGTGCACTGCGCGCGTGACGGTTTTTCTGCGCCATCCGGGGGCCTAGAGTGCGGTTCATGGTCCAGCGCGTCGTCGCGAACTCGCGATGCGGACTGGCGGATCGAAGCAGTTCACCAGGAGATCGTCATGAACATCACCATCATCGGCAGCGGCAACATGGGCACGGCCTTCGCGCAGCAACTGCATGCCGCGGGGCATGCGCTGAACATCGTCGGACGCGACGCGGCCAAGGCGCGGGCGCTGGCCGAGCGCTTCGGCGCCAGCGCCGAGCCGGCGCGGGCCGCGTCGAGCGACCTGGTCGTGCTGGCCACCCCCTACGACGAGGCCGTGCGGGCGCTGCGCGACGCGGCCTTGCCCGGCGGCGCGGTGGTGGTCGACATCACCAACCCGCTGACCAGCGACTACATGGGGCTCGCGCTGGGCCACACCAGTTCGGCGGCCGAGCAGATCGCCGCGGCCTTTGCGGGTCTGCGCGTGGTCAAGGCCTTCAACACCGTGTTCGCGCAGCGCCTGGCCGCCGGTGCGCAAGCCGGCAACGGGCAGGTCGTTCCCGTGTTCGTCGCCGCCGACGATGCGCAGGCGAAGGCGCGGGTGTCGGAGCTGGCGCGCTCGATGGGCTTCGACGTCATCGACGCCGGTCCGCTGCGCAACGCGCGCTATCTGGAGCCGCTGGCCGGGCTCAACATCTACCTGGGCTACGGCGCGGGGCTGGGAACGGCGATCGCGCCGACCTGGCTGCGCCAGTCCTGAAGCCATTCACCACGCACCGTTCACCCTTCACCGTTCCGGAGCACACCATGATCCGCTCGTCCACCGCCCCCTACGGCGTCGCGCTGCTGCGCGTCAGCCTGGGCATCCTGTTTCTCGCCCACGTCGCGCTGAAGATCTTCGTCTTCACCGTCCCGGGCTTCGTCGGATACTTCGCCTCCCTTGGGCTGCCGGCGATCATGGCCTACGCCACCATCGCGCTGGAACTCCTCGGAGGGATCGCGCTGATTCTCGGGATCTACGCGCCCTGGGTGGCCATTCCCCTGGCGCTGGAAATGCTCGGCACCATCATCATGGTGCACGGCCACAACGGCTGGCTGTTCACCAACAAGGGCGGCGGCTGGGAATATCCGGCCTTCTGGGCCGTCGCGCTGGTGGTGCTGAGCCTGCTCGGCGATGGAGCCTTCGCCCTGCGGG
>JAKAXL010000046.1:0-15700 GCA_021816585.1 Pseudomonadota bacterium
GCCCGGCGTCGCTGGCGGCGGCCAGGTCGGCACGCATCTGCTGCATGGTCAGCTGCAGCTGGGTTCCCGCCTGCATGCGCAGCTGCGAGTCGTCGCGCGCGCGCGCCACGCTGTCGAGGCCGCGCCAGCCCAGCACGGCGACGATGGCCATGATGAAGGCCGCCACCAGCAGCTCCAGCAGCGTGAAGCCGCGCGGGCGCCTGCGGGCGTTCACTCGTTCCATGCGATGGCCACGAGGCGCCACGCTGCCCATCCGGAGCGCTCCAGCACGCTGAGGTCGATGCGGCGGAATTGCGGACTCGGCGTCGGCAGCACGTTGGCGCGTACCGTGAAGCTGCGGTCGGCTTGCGTGCACAGGGACTCGTGGACTCCGGTGCCCAGCGGGATGCGACGCAGCCGTTGCTCGACCAGGTAGTTCTGCGCGCATTGCTCGGCGAGCACCGAGGTGCGATAGCGCTCGGCGTCGTCCTGCAGCCCGCCGCCGGCACGCAGCGCCGCCAGCAATGCCAGCGAGACGACGGCCAGCGCGACCAGCACTTCCAGCAGCGTGAAACCCGGCCGCCGCGGGGCGTGCGGGATGGCGCGACTCGCGCAGCGGGCGGTGTGCATCAGCGCTGCTCGTCGACCTGGAAGGGCTGCGCGCCGTTGCTCCATACGCTCAGGCGCACGGAGCCGGCATCGAGTTCCACGCGCATGGGTTGCGACACCGGTTCCGATCCGAACACCAGCCAGCCGGGCGCGGCGCCCAGCGCGCCGCCGCCGAGCACGCGCACGCGCACCGCGCCGGCGTACCACTGGGACGCCTGCATGCGAGGCAGGTAGTCGGACCCGACGGCGTGTCCCACCCACGGCCAGGCGTGTGACAGCAGCGGGGATTGCAGCAAAGGAACCCAGCCGTGCGGCGACGGGCGCAGGAAGTTGTAGCCATCGACTCCGGGAGCCCAGGCTACCGGCAGCGATTGCGCGACGGCCTGTTCCCGCGCGGTGTCCAGCAGCGCGGCCAGGCGCCGCGCCTCGGTGTGCGCGAGCTGTTCGTTCCCGGCGGGCAGCGCCAGCGCCACCAGGCCGGTGAGCATGGCCGCGATGACCAGCGTGACCAGGATTTCCAGCAGCGTGAATCCGCCTGCCCGCGCATGCCGCGGCGCAGCGCGCGAAGGGCTACTGCCAGCTTCCGATGACCGAATCCGCACCCGCGCCTCCGGCGTTGCCGTCCTTGCCGTAGCTGAATACGTCGACCGGGCCTTTGACTCCGGGGTTGAGGTACTGGTAGGCGCGGCCCCACGGGTCGGTCGGCAGCTTTTCCAGGTAGGGCTTCCAGTTTCCGGGCACCGGCGGGGTCGTCGGCTTGACCACCAGGGCCTGCAGTCCCTGCCCCTGCGACGGATAGAAACCGTTGTCCAGCTTGTACAGTTTTAACGCCTGCATGATGGTGGCGATGTCGGTTTTTGCCGCCGTCACCCGTGCTTCGTCGGTGCGCCCGATGATATTGGGCACGATGAGTGCCGCCAGCACCCCCATGATGACCAGCACGACCATCAGTTCGATGAGCGTGAAGCCGCGGCTGCGGCGAGGCGATTTGCCAATGGATTCGGTGACTTGCATGCTGGTGGCGGAATCAGGGAACTGCCGGGCGGCATGCCGTGCCGGGAAGGTCGCGCACGGGCTTTCGGCCCATAATACGAGGGCCATGCGAAGCCTCCCTACACTCGGAAATCTCTTCCCGCATCCCACGGGCCCCGGCTTCGAGGCCGCCTGGCTGGATCGGTGGTCGCGGCGTGTGGCAGCGCTCGCGATCTGGCTGCTGGTGTTCGCCTGCGCGGATGCCGGCACGCAGATCGTGCTGCGCATGCTGGACAGCGTGCGAGGCGTGCCGGGCAGTGCACGGCCGATCGCGATGCGCGGAGTCGACGAGCTGGCGCGCCAGGATGTGCGCCTGTTCGCGCAGCAGGCGGCAGCGCGCGCGCCCGCGTCGCAGCGTTTTCGACTGCTGGGGGTCATCGGCGGCGGCCGCGAGTCGGGTGCCGCGCTGATCGGAATCGACGGTCGGCCCGCGCAGGCCTATCCGGTGGGCGCCGAGGTCGCGCCGGGGGTGCGCCTGCTGTCCACCGGCTTCGGGCGGGTCGAACTCGAGCACGACGGCCATGTGCGGGTGCTCGATGCGGAGCAGGCCGGCGCCGGCTCCGCGGCGACGCCGGCGGCGCGCAACTGAGCTCGCGCCGCGCGCCGCCGCACTCGCACGCTCAGAGGAACAGCCGCGCCACCGGGTTCTCGGTTTCCTCGACGTGCGAATAGCCCAGCGAATCGAGGAATTGCGAGAAGCGCTTGCGGTCGGACGGCGGGACCTGGATCCCCACCAGCACGCGTCCGCTGTCGCCGCCCTGGTTGCGATAGTGGAACAGGCTGATGTTCCAGTCGGGCTTGAGGTTTTCCAGGAAACGCATCAGCGCCCCGGGGCGCTCGGGAAAATCGAAGCGCAGGATGCGTTCGTGCAGCGGCGCCGAATCCTGCGCGTGGGGCGCGCGTCCGCCGGCCAGGTGGCGCACGTGCTGCTTGGCCAGCTCGTCGTCGCTGAGGTCCAGCGTGGCGTAGCCGGCACGCTGCAGCTGCGCCGCGATGCGTCGCGCGTCGTCGCGGCTGCTGATCGAGATCCCGACGAACACCTGGGCCTGCCGCGGATCGCCCAGGCGATAGTTGAACTCGGTCACCGCGCGTTGGCCGAGCAGCGAGCAGAGCTTGCGAAAGCTGCCCGGTTGCTCGGGGATGCTCACCGCGAACAGCGCCTCGCGTGCCTCGCCCACCTCGGCGCGCTCGGCGACGAAGCGCAGGCGGTCGAAGTTCATGTTGGCGCCGCAGGTGATGGCCACCAGGGTCTCGGACTTGAGCTTGTTCAGGCTTGCGTACTGCTTCAACGCGGCCACCGACATCGCGCCGGAGGGCTCGAGCACGCTGCGCGTGTCCTCGAACACGTCCTTGATGGCCGCGCACACGGCGTCGGTGTCGACGACCACGAAGTCGTCGACCAGCTCGCGCGCGATGCGAAAGGTCTCCTCGCCGACGCGCTTGACCGCGGTGCCGTCGGCGAACAGCCCGACCTCGGCGAGCTCGACGCGCCGTCCGGCGCGCACGCTGCGCAGCATGGCGTCGGAGTCCACCGTCTGCACGCCGATGACGCGCACGTCGGGTCGCACGGCCTTGATGTAGGAGGCCACGCCGGAGACCAGTCCGCCGCCGCCGACGGCGCAGAACACGGCATGGATCGGCGCCGGATGCTGGCGCAGGATCTCCATGCCGATGGTGCCCTGGCCGGCGATCACGTCGGGATCGTCGAAGGGGTGGACGAAGCTCAGCCCGCGCTCGACCTGCAGCTTCTGCGCGTGCGCCGCGGCGTCGCTGTAGCTCTCGCCTTCGAGCACGATGTCGACGGCGCCGGCGCCGAAGGCGCGCACCGCGTCGACCTTGACCTTCGGCGTCGTCGAGGGCATCACGATGACGGCGCGGCAGCCCAGCTTGCGCGCCGACAGCGCGACGCCCTGCGCGTGGTTGCCGGCGGATGCGCAGATCACGCCGCGCCGGCGCTCCTCCTCGCCGAGGCGCGACATCTTGTTGTAGGCGCCGCGCAGCTTGAAGCTGAACACCGGCTGCTGGTCCTCGCGCTTGAGCAGCACCGAGTTGTGCAGGCGGCGGCTGAGGTTGTGCGCCAGGTCGAGCGACGTCTCGTGCGCGACGTCGTACACGCTGGCGGTCAGGATGCGCTGCAGGTAGTCGATGGGCTTGCGGGTCACGAGCGGGGACGGGCGGGCAAAGACGCCATTTTATCGGCAGCGCAACGCGCCGCGGCGTGACCCGGCGCAGGGCAAAAAAAACCCAGGCACACGGCCTGGGTTGGAATCCACCTATGGAGGAGGGTGGAGGAGACAAGAGGCGCCGATCACCACATCGATCAGCATGGGTTCATGTTAGGACAAACCCGGGTTGATCGCAAAGACCTTACGTCCCTGCTGGTTATTTTATCGTATGCGCATTGATGGATATCACACCTCCGGTCCGCTCCGGCTCCGTGGCGCGCGGCGCCCCGGGCCGGGGGCGATCCCGGAGGGCGCGAGACGACTGTTGCCCGCAGGCAACGCAAGCCTCGTGCTTGTCGCACAATGCGCGCCAGGAGCAACGTGGCATGGCCCACGCAGCCGCCCGAAGGCGGTTTGCGGCACAGACCACAGACGACACACAGGACGAGGTGAACTGCATGGAATGCACGGTGCAATGGATGCAGCCCGCGGCGGGCGAGGGAATGGCTTTCGTCGCCACCACCGGAAGCGGGCACGTGATCGTGATGGACGGCGCGCCGGCGTCGCGGCCCGGCGAGCCGGGGGGCCACAACCTGGCCCCGCGGCCGATGGAGACGGTGCTCGCCGGAACCGGCGGCTGCACGGCCTACGACGTGGTCTACATCCTGAAGAAGGCGCGCCAGGACGTGCGCGACTGCAGCGTGCGCCTGAGCGCGCAACGCGCTGCGACCGACCCCAAGGTGTTCACCAGCATCCACATGCACTTCGTGGTCTGCGGCAAGGGGCTGGACCCGACCAAGGTCGAGCGCGCGGTCGCGCTGTCCCACGAGAAATACTGCTCCGCCAGCGCGATGCTGGCGCGCACCGCGACCATCACGACCAGCGTGGAGATCGTCGAAGGCTGAAGGGGGCGCCGCGGATCAGATCCAGTGCGCGGTCGTCGTCATCACCCTGGCGGCGGCGCGCATCGCCCAGCGCACCGGCGCCGGCAGCGGCTGCGCGCCGAGCTTCTCGGCGGCCAGCGCGTGCTGCATCTCGTCGGTCTTCATCTGCTCGACCACGGCGCGCGACGACGTGTCGGCCTGCGGCAGGCGCTGCAGGTGCGACGCCAGGTGCTGCTCCACCTGGTTCTCGGTCTCGACGACAAAGCCCAGACTCCAGCTTTCGCCGAAGCTGCCGGCCAGCGCCCCCAGGCCCAGCGCCCCCGCGTACCACAGCGGGTCGAGCAGGCTCGGGCGCGAATCGAGTTCGCGCAGGCGCGTGCGGCACCACGCGAGATGATCGCATTCGTCACGCGCGGCCTGCGTGAAATGCGCGTGCAGCGCGGGGTCGCGGGCGACCAGCGCCTGGCCCTGGTACAGCGCCTGCGCGCAGATCTCGCCCACGTGGTCGACACGCATCAGGCGCCCGGCGAGTTCGCGCTGCTCGGGCGACAGCCCGGCCGCTGCGGCCTCGCGCAGCGCGGGCGCGGGCTGCGGCATCGGACGCGCCGGATGCAGGCCGCCGACGAGGGTCTTCAGGGCATTGTCGGCTACCGTGAGCAGCCGGTCCTGCAGCGAACGCGGGTCCGGCGGGCCGGCTCTGCGAGGGGTGGTGCACGCGGTCATGGTGGCGGACGCTCAGGGATTGCGCGAGGCAGTTCCGATTGTCGCGCAAAACCCCGTCCACGCCGCACGGCGAGCGGGAGGGCCGGGCGAAAAAAAAGCCGCCCGAAGGCGGCCTTGAACTTCGGCCGCCCGAAGGCGGCACGATTTCCTGCAGTTCGACTTGCGTCGATCAGAACATGTGGCTCATGCCGATGGCCATGCCGCTCGAGCTCTGGCCGGGGACGCCGGCGAAGCTGTCGGTCGACGAGCCCACGGCGAACGCGGTGCCCGAGCCGTTGCTGATGTGCGCGTAGGACGCGTACAGGTCGGTCTGCTTCGACAGCGAGTAGGTGTAGCCGATGGCGTACTGCTTGGCCGTGTCGCCGCTCGGGGCGGCGGTGCCGTTCAGCGCCAGCGAGTTCTTGTTCTCGTCGTAGGACGCCAGGATGGCACCCGGGCCCACCGGCACGGTCAGGCCGATCATCCAGTTCTTCTCGTTGCCGCTGTAGAAGTCCTGCTTGGCCTGCTCGTAGATGCCCGAGACCTTGGCGACGCCGAAGTTGTAGGCGCCATACAGCTGCCACGACTTGACCGCGCCGGTGGCGACACCGCCGGTCGTGGCCGAGGTGGCGTTGCTGACGTCGGTGTAGTTCAGGCCGGCGGTGATCGGGCCGTTGCCGTACTGGCCGTTCAGGGTCCAGGCGCGCGACACGTTCGGCTGCGTGGCCGTCGGCACGGTGCCCTTGCCCGCGGCGAACACGTAGGCGGCGACGCCGGTGAAGCCCGACAGGTTCGGCGTGACGTACGACAGCACCTGGTCGGCGCGGTACGAACCGTAATGCCCGACCATCGACAGGTTGCCGATGTTGCCGTTCAGGCCGAAGCCGAACGGGTCCATCGCGGCTTCGTTGTCGAACTGCGCGGTGTACTGGCGGCCCGCCATCACGGTACCGAAGTTGCCCGCCAGGCCGACCCAGCTCTGGCGCTGCATGAAGCCGCCGCCGGTGCAGTAGGTCTGCGGGGTGCCGCCGGCCGTCGCGACGTCCTGGCTGGTGCCGGTTCCGCAGAAGCCGGTCTCGACGTCGAAGATGGCGTTCAGGCCGCCACCGAGGTCCTCGGTGCCCTTCAGGCCGATGCGGTCACCCGACTGCACGCCCGAGCTCAGGCCGGTCGAGCTGGTGGTGCCGCCCGCGCCGTTGCTGAGGCCGGTGTAGTGGGTGACGCCGGCGTCGATCAGGCCGTACAGCTGCACGTTGCTGCCTTGGGCCATCGCGGCACCGGTGAAGGCGCCGAACACGGCCAGCGCGATCAGGGATTTTTTCATCGTGAACATCTCCAGAGTTGTGATCCTTGGGGATCGTTTTGATGCTCGAGTCCGCCATGGAAGCCACGCCGGCGGACGACTGCCTTGTCCGGCCCTCGAAAAAGCAGGGACGATCAAATGCCAGACAGGGCAATCCTAAGCGCAGACCCCGGGCGCGGACCCCCATGGGCCGGAGCTTCGCGGGCAATTGTTGTAACGCGACAACAACGGCCCGGAGCCGGTCGGACTACCGCGCGGCACACGGCGCGGTCGCGGGGCGCGCCCATGAAAAAGCCGCCCGAAGGCGGCTTTCCCGACTTTCGTGCCAGGGGCGGCCCGCCCCCGGCGGGCTTCAGAACATCACGTCGATGCCGACGGTCGTGCCGCTGGCGCTCTGCCCGGCCACACCGGAGAAGCCGTCGGTCGAATCCCCGACGGTGTAGGCGGTGTTGCTGTCGTTGCTGATGTGGGCGTAGGTCGCGTACAGCGTGGTCTGCTTCGACAGCGCGTAGGTGTAGCCCACCGCGTACTGCTTGGCGGTCGCGTTGCTCGAGTAGACCATGGTGTTCTTGTTCTGGCCGTAGGAAGCCAGCACCGCGCCCGCGCCGACCGGCACGGTCACGCCCAGGAACCAGCTTTGCGCATTGCCCGGCACGCTGTCCTGCGTGACATGCTCGTAGGCCGCGCCCAGCTTGGCCACGCCGAAGTCATAGGTGCCGGTGGCCTGCCAGAACTTCAGGTCGCCCTCGGTCGCCGTCGCGGTGGAGGCGATGGTGGCCAGGTTCTTGATCTGGGTGTAGTCCAGCGAGACCGCCACCGGGCCGTTGGCGTAACCGCCGTCCAGCGCGACGGCGCGGGTCACGTCCGGGGTCGTCGCGGTCGGCACCGTGCCGCCCGAGAACGGCGCGAAGGAATAGGCGACGTGGCCGGTGAAGCCCGACAGGTTCGGCGTCGAGTACTGGACGTCCTGGTTCCAGCGCAGCAGCAGCAGGTCGAAGGGCGAGCGGGTGTTGAGGGTCAGCGACAGGTTCGCCGACTGCCCGGTCATGCCGTAGCCGAAGGGGTCGGCGTTGGCTTCGTTCAGGAAGGCCGGCACGTACTGGCGGCCGGCGGTCAGGGTCCCGAAGTCGCCCTTCAGGCCGACCCAGGCCTGGCGCTGCATGAAGCCGCCGCCGGTGCAGTAGGTCTGCTCGCCGCTGCCCGTGGTGGTGGCGCCCTGGCTCAGGCCGGCCGCACAGTAGCCGGTCTCGACGTCGAAAATGGTGCTCAGCCCGCCGCCCAGGTCCTCGCTGCCCTTGATGCCGATGCGCTAGGCGTTGTCCACGCCCGAGCTCAGGCCGGTCGACGAGGTGGTTCCGCCGGCGCCGTTGCTGATGCCGGTGAAATGGGTCAGGCCCATGTCGATGATGCCGTACAGCTGCACGTTCGAGCCCTGGGCCATCGCGGCGCCCGAGAACGCGCCGAACACGGCGAGAGCGATCAGAGATTTCTTCATTCGAATCATCCTCCCAACGGGATCTGCATTTTGGTGCGGGCCAATATAGTGAGGACGCTTCAGGCTTGCGTAGATCCAGTCGTGAGCGATTGATGGAGCCAGATTCGCTGTCGAAGCGTTGCAGGTGCAACAAGATCCTTCGGATTCAGGGACTTCCGAAACAGGGTCGTCGGGCCGCGCAGCTGCGTCGAGAGCCGTGTGGAACCCCGCATTTGTTGTGCCGAAGCGACAGGATCCTGGGGCCTTGCGATGTCACCGCTCCACGGACATCGGCCTGTCATGAACTGCCGGGAGTGTCCTCGGCACCGTCGGTCGCCGCGCGCCGCATTCAGGCCCGCGGCAGCGAGCGAACGATCACCTGCGCCAGCGAGACGAAGCTCTGGAAACTCTCGAACTGCGCGGCGTCGAGTTCGCGCGCCGATGTCGCGCGGTCGGCGTAGAACAGACCGCGCAGCTGACCGTCGACGACGAAGGGCGCCACGAAGGCCTGCTGCGCAGCACAGGCGCGCAGCATGAAATCGGCGGGTTCGTCGGATGCCGTGCACCAGCGTGGTGCATCGAGGCCCGAGCGGGATTCGATGTCAGGGCTCCAGTCCCACTGCAGGCATTCGCGCAGGGCCTCGCTGCCGGGGCCGATGACCATCCGTGCGGCCAGGCGGTCGCGCGCCGGGTTGAGCAGGCACAGCGCGCAGCGGTCGAGCCCGACGGTGCGGTGCAGCCCCTCCAGGCAGGTTTCGAGCAGCAGCGGCAGCTCCTTGCGCGAGCGCGCCACCTGGCCCATCTCGGTGAGCACGCGCAGTTGCTGCTGCAGGTCGGGTTCGGCGTAGCCCTGCGCGGGCGGCGCCGGCAATGCGGCGGGCACGGCGTCGGCGCTGCTGGCCGGGATGCTTGCGGCGGCATCGTACGCACCCAGCGCGCGCGACAGTTCGAGCGCCTCGCGCGCGTTGTCGCGCAGCTGCGCCAGCGTGTGCGCGTCATCCTGGCCGAGCAGTTGCGCGACGGCGTGCACGGCGTCGCGCATGCTCGTCGCCTCCCAGCCGCCGCCGGGCGAGTTGCCGGGGCCTGCGCAATGGCTCAGACGCCGCGCCAGCACCACCTCGCGACTGTCGCTGAGCAGGGGCTCGAGGTTCCACGCGCGCAGCAATTCGCGTCCGAAGGAACCCAGCGAGGTTCCCAGCACCGCGGCTTCCGCGCTGTGCGCAGGCTCGCCGGCGCGCAGCAGGTCGTCCAGGCGCTCGGCGTGCGCGCCGCCGAAGCACCAGAACGCGAGCTCGCCGATGCTGCTCAGCAGAGCCTCGACGAACAGCTGTTCGGCCGCGGCGCTTCCGAGCTTGCGGCGCAGCCCCATGCCGCGCGCCTGCACCGCAGCGTGCAGCGCGCGCCCCAGCGTCTGCTGCACGCGCTGCGTCTGGCGCGTGCCGGAGGCCATCGCCTCCACCGTCAGCGCCGACACGCACAGCGAGCGGATCGGGTTGAGTCCGAGCACGACCACGGCACGGCTGACGGTCACCACGCGGGCGCGGCCGGTGAATCCCAGATGCGCGGCGTTCGCCGCGCGCAGCACGCGCGAGGTCAGCGCCGGATCGCGCAGCACGATCCCTGCGATCTGCTGCCCCGAGCTGCTGGCACTTTCGGTGGCCTGGAACAACTCGCGCAGCGTCAGCCCGAAGGCCGGCAGATCGCGCTCGACGATCTGTCTGGCCAGTTCGCGAAAGTCCTCGGCGCCGGCGGCGGACGGGGCGGGCGATGCGGGCGGATTCATCGATGTCGGCGCAATCGGCGTGCTGGGAATGCGCGTGATGCTAGTCTTTCGTCCCATGGCGGGCTGTGGACCCGCGCTGCGCCGCACCCGCGGCGACCCATGCATGCAGGAACTCACCGATCAGGAATTGCAGGGATTCAGCCGGCTGATGGCCGAGGCCGCGGGCATTTCGCTGCCCGGCTCCAAGAAGGCCCTGGTCGGCAGCCGCCTGGCGCGGCGCCTGCAGGCGATGGGTTGCGCCAGCTACGCGCAGTACCTGGAACTGCTGCGCCGCGACGCCGCCGAACGGCAGCGGGCGGTGGATCTGCTGACCACCAACGAAACCTACTTCTTTCGCGAGCCGGGGCATTTCGCGTACCTCGCCGAACGCATCGTCCCGGCGGCTGAAAGCTCGCGCCCGCTGCGCGTGTGGAGCGCGGCCTGCTCGAGCGGCGAGGAGCCCTACAGCATCGCGATGCTGCTGGCCGAGCGCATGGGCTCACGCCCATGGGAGCTGGTGGCCTCCGACATCAGCACCCGCGTGCTGCAGCAGGCGCGCGCAGGCGTCTACCCGGTGGAGCGCGCGCAGCGAATTCCCCAGCCGTACCTGAAGGCGTACTGCCTGCGCGGAGTCGGCGAACAGCAGGGTCGCCTGGCGGTGCAGCCGTGGCTGCGCGAGAAGGTGCGCTTCGAGTGCATCAACCTGAACGGACCCTGGCCGCAGCTCGGCAGCTTCGACCTGATCTGGCTGCGCAACGTGATGATCTATTTCGACGCGCCGACCAAGCGCACGCTGGTGGCACGGCTGGCGCAGGCGCTGCGCCCCGGTGGGCACCTGTTCGTCGGCCACTCCGAAAGCCTGAGCGGGCTCGAAAGCGATCTGCAGTCCGTGCAGCCGGCGGTGTACCGTCGGCTCGGCGCCTGAGTCCGGGCGGAGTCTCGCCGATGCAAGCCTTGAAGCCGGGCGTACCGCCGGCCATGCCGGCCGCCGCGGGGCAGGATGACGCACTGGACGTGTACCTGCAGCCCGGGCAGTGGCACTTCGGCGGCGGGCGCACACGGGTGCGCACGCTGCTCGGTTCCTGCGTGGCGATTTCCCTATGGCACCCGCAGCTGCGCGTGGGCGGGCTGTGCCACTACATGCTGCCGACGCGCAACCTGCATTCGCGCCACGGCCATGCCGGGCACGGACATGGCGGGCACGGCGGGCAGCTCGACGGTCGCTACGCCGACGAAGCGATGTACCTGTTGCTGCGCGCCATGCGCGCGGCCGGCGCGCGGCCGCAGGAATTCGAGGCCAAGCTGTTCGGTGGCGGGCGCATGTACGGCGACGAGACGGTCGGCTCCGACGTGCCGCATCGCAATGTGGCCGCCGGGCGCGCGCTGGTGCATCAGCACGGCCTGCGCCTGCGTGCAGAGCACCTGGGCGGCCAGGGGCACCGCAATCTGTTCTTCGAACTGTGGAGCGGCGACGTCTACCTGCGTTTTTCGGGGCAGGGCGCGCAGTTCAGTCCCCTGGAGGCGCCACGATGAACCAGAACCCCGGCGCGCGCGGCGCGCCCATCCGCGTGTTCATCGTCGACGACTCGGCGGTGGTGCGTCAGGTGCTGCAGGCCGTGCTGGCGCGCGAGCCCGGCATCGAGGTCGTCGGCGTCGCACCCGACCCGCTGTTCGCGCTGCAGCGCATGCAGCGCGACGGCTGGCCCGACGTGCTGGTGCTCGACGTCGAGATGCCCCGCATGGACGGCATCACCTTCCTGCGCAAGCTGATGCAGGAGCACCCGCTGCCGGTGATCATCTGCTCGACCCTGACCGAAAAGGGCGCGCAGCTGACGCTGGATGCGCTGGCGGCCGGCGCCTTCAGCGTGGTCACGAAGCCCCGCGTGGGGTTGAAGGATTTCCTGCTCGAACACACCGCCGAGTTCGGCCAGACCATTCGCGCCGCGACGCGCGCGAATGCCTCCCAGCTGGCGCGCGCGGCGCGCGGCGCCGGTGCCGCGGCCGCCGCACCGCGACCGACGGTCGCGGCGACGCCGAACACGGCGCCGGCGGGACTGCATGCGCCGCTTGCGTTGCACGAAAGCACCGAGAAGGTCATCGCGATGGGCATGTCGACCGGCGGCACCACCGCGCTGGAACGCGTGCTGGTCGCGCTTCCCGGCACGCTTCCGGCGATCGCGGTGGTGCAGCACATGCCGGAGAAATTCACGGCCGCCTTCGCCGAACGCCTCGACCGGTTGTGCGCGCTGCAGGTGCGCGAGGCGCGCGACGGCGACCGGCTGCTGCCCGGCATGGTGCTGATCGCGCCCGGCGGACGCCACATGCAGCTTCGACGCAGCGGGGCGCAGTATCACGCCGAGGTGCGCGACGGCCCGCCGGTGAACCGGCACCGGCCGTCGGTGGACGTGCTGTTTCGCTCCGTTGCGCAGTGCGCCGGGCGCAATGCGCTGGGCATCCTGATGACGGGCATGGGCGACGACGGTGCGCGCGGGCTGCTGCAGATGCACGAGGCCGGCGCGCGCACCATCGCGCAGGACGAGGCCAGCAGCGTGGTGTTCGGCATGCCGCGCGAAGCCATCCGCATGGGCGCCGCCGAGCGTGTGCTGGCGCTGGGGGACATTCCCGCGGCGATGGTCGACTACGCGCGGCGCTGAATCCGCGGGTGGATCCGGCGCGCCCCCCCGGTTGCGGGATGCACCGGAGGCGCCACGGCCCCGAGGCTGTACGAAAATCCACGTCCATGTCCGCAGCGTCCACCGACCCCCCTGCCGGGGTCGCCGCTTCCGCAGGCCCCGCCGAGCCCGGCCCGGCTTTCGCCGACGCGCTGTTCGATGCGCTCGGTGCGGTCGCGCTGGTGATCGACGCGCACGGTCGCATCGTGCGCATGAACCGCGCCGCCGAGCAGTTGAGCGGACACGCCAGCGAGCAGGCCTGCGGGGAGCCGTTCTACTGGACCCGCTTCATCCCGCCGGAGGAACGCGTGCAGGTGCGCGGCTGGTTCGAGGCGATGCGCAGCCGCAGCATCGAGCCCGAGGCCACCAACCACTGGATCGGCGCCGATGGCCGCCTCCATTTGTTGCGTTGGAGCAACACCATCCTGGACGATGCGAACGGCGAACCCGCCTACCTGATCGCCGTCGGCACCGACATCAGCGAGCAGGTGCGGCTGACGCGCCTGAGTTCGCGCCTGGCGGCCTACCGCAGTTTCCTGGCGCAGGTCAGCCAGGCGATGGCGCGCGCGGAGTCGGATACCGAACTGCTGCGCGTCGTGTGCGATCTGGCGGTGCGTCATGCCGGGGTGCGGCTGGCGTGGGTGGGTGTGCCCGATGCGTCGTCGCGCATGCAGGTGGTGGGCGGCGCCGGCCCCGCACTGGGCTACCTGGATGGCATCGACGTGTCGGTGGATCCGCAACAGGTGTCCGGCCAGGGCTCGGCCGGGCGCTGCTGGCGCGAGGCACGCGCCTATTTCAACCTCAGCTTCTCCGCCGATCCCATGCTGCACGCGTGGCGCGAACGCGGGGAGGCGCACGGCCTGCAGGCCAGCGCCGTGCTGCCGATCCGTCGTGGCCGCGCGATGCTGGCGGTGCTGCTGCTCTACAGCGACGAGCCCGACTATTTCGATGCCGCGCTGCAGGAACTGCTGCTGGAGCTGGTCGACGACATCGAGCGCGGCCTCGACCACCTGCAATTGCGCCAGATGAACAAGGTGCTGGTGGACCACACCGACGCCGCGGTGGCGGTCGTGCAGGAGGGGCGTTGCCTGTTCGCCAATTCGCGCATGGCGCAGTTGTTCGGTCATTCCGACGCGGCGCAGCTGGTGGGCATGTCGATGCGCGAGGCCTTCGCCGACGACGCGGTATGGGAACGCGCGGCAGCGATGGAGCCCGATGCGCGCGATCTGCGCCTGCAGGCGGTGCCGATGCGCCGGCGCGACGGCACGCTGCTTTGCTGCGACCTCATCGGCGTGCGCCTGGATGCGCAGCGTTCGGTGTGGACGGCGCTGGATGTCAGCGCGCGCGAGTCGCAGCGTCTGCAGTCGGAGCAGTTGCAGCGCCTGTACCGGGCCCTGCTGAGCGAGGGTGACGTCGTGCTGCGCGCGCGCGACGAGGGGCAGATGGTGCAGCAGACCTGCGAGCGCCTGGTGCAGGACACGCCGTTCCACGCCGCGGCGCTGCGGCGCCCCGACGCGCAGGGCTGGCTGCAGACGCTTGCGAAGGCCGGCCAGGGCAGCGCCGTGATGGAGGCGCTGCGCGTGCATGTCGACGATGCGTATTCGCCCGCCGCCGAGGCCTGGCGCAGCGCCCGGCCGGTGCTGCGCAATGCCAACCTGCACGTGCCGGGGGACGAAGCCTGGCGAGGCCTGATGCGCAGCCAGGGCTGGGAATCGGCGCTCGCCGTCCCGGTACGTCGCGCGGGGCGCGTGTGGGCGGTGCTGGTGTTCGCCGCGCCGGTGCGCGACGCCTTCGACGCGCGCACCCTGCAGACCTGCGAGCAGGTCTGCCAGCTGCTGGGCCACGGGCTCGACGAGCTCGATCTGAAGCAGCGACTGCGCAGCATGCAGGCGGAGGAGGCGCATCGCGCGCGTCACGACGCGCTGACGTCGCTGCCCAATCGCTTCGCGCTGGAGCAGCACCTGCCGCAGGCCATGGCGCGCGCGGCCCGGCGCTGCTGCGCGCTGGCCGTGGGGTTGATCGACCTCGACGACTTCAAGCCGGTCAACGACAGCTTCGGGCACGCCGCCGGCGACCTGTTGCTGCAGCAGCTGGCGCAGCGCCTGCGCCGGTTGCTGCGCGCCGGCGATTTCATCGCCCGCCTGGGCGGCGACGAGTTCGTCGTGGTCATCGAGGACCTGGACGCCGAGCAGGCCGTGCTGCAACTCGACATCGCGCTGCGCCGGCTGCACCGTGCGGTGGAGACCGCCTTCGACCTCGGCCACGACCGGATCGGCAGCATCGGCATGTCGATGGGGCTGGCCGTGCACCCCGGACACGGCGACGACGCCGCGGCATTGCTGCGGCACGCCGACGTGGCGATGTACCAGGTCAAGGCGGCCAAGCAGCAGCGGCTGCGCTGGTGGCAGCTGGCGCAACCGCAGGCGCAGGCGCAGGCGTAGGCGCGCTTCAGTCCGGCGGGTTCCCGTGGCGCCGCCGCGAGCCCGCGAGCTGCTGCTCGCTGCGGCACTGCGGGCACAGGCCGTCGAGCACCACGCGGTGCTCGAGGATCGACCAGCCGCTGGCACGCTCGGCGGCGCGCAGGTCGCTGTCGTGCAGCACGCAGTCCAGTGCCGCCACCGCCTTGCAGCGGACACAGCGCACATGGTCGTGGTGTTCACCGGCGAGTTCGTACCGGGCGGCGCCGTCCCCCAGCGGCACGCGCGCGAGGCGCTGTGCCTGCAGCAGGCGTTCCACGGCGCGGTACACCGACGAGAAGTCCGCCTGGTGCCCGGCGGCCTGCAGGCCGCCGGCGATCTGCTCCATGGTCCAGGCATGGCGCTCGCCGCGCTGCAGCAGTTCGATCACCTGCTCGGGGACGCGGGCGGGACGCGGCATCGGGGGCTCCGGGAACGTCGCGCCGCGGCTACAGCGCACGCAGGCCGAGTGCGTCGATCGCGGCCAGGCATACCGCCTCGTCCTCGTCGGCCGATGCGCCGCTGGCGCCGATCGCGCCCAGCACCGCGCCATCGGCGTCGCATACCGGCACGCCGCCCGGGTAGGGGATGAAGCGCTGGCCCGGCAACGCGGCGATGGCGGCGAAGAAGGGCGCATGGGCGGCCGCCCGCTGTGCCAGCGC
>JAKAXL010000046.1:15800-22307 GCA_021816585.1 Pseudomonadota bacterium
CGCCGACTCCGCGCCGCCCGCCTTGCGCAGCGAGACCCTGCTCGCGGGTGCCCGGGTTCGCGTGATCGAACATGCCGGAGAGCGCTACCAGCTGCGTCTGACCCGCAATGGAAGGCTCCTCCTGAGCAAGTGATTCGAACCCCGGTCGTCAGCCAGCCGATCCGGCG
Organism: Pseudomonadota bacterium; assembly: GCA_021816585.1. Lineage (GTDB taxonomy): Bacteria > Pseudomonadota > Gammaproteobacteria > Burkholderiales > Burkholderiaceae_C > Thiomonas_A. Next base: position 15,968 of record JAKAXL010000046.1, read on the forward strand.
TTGCGCGCAGTGGCGCGCAACGACCGCAGCCAGCCCCGCGACCTTCCCGCAATGCGGAAAGGACTCGTCATGGGCAGCACAACTCCGAAGCTCGACACGACCGCCCGGCGCCGCCGCCGCGAAACGCCCGGCGGGCGCGCACTGCAGCGCTGCGGCGCGCTGGCCGTCGCCCTGCACATGGCGGGCGCCGCGGCCGCCGAGGCGCCGGGCGGTGCGCCGCCCGGCGGCCCGACCGCGCTGCAGGCCTCGCTGAGGCTGGATGTCGAGGCCATCGACGCCCTGCGCGGCGGCATCGACCCGGGGGTCACGGGCGACGCGGTGCTGTACGGCGCGATCCGCATCGAGGGCAGCGCGGTCGGGCTGCCGGCGGGCTCGCGGATCCGCGTGGCCTTCGACCGCGTACAGGGCGGCAGCGCGTCGGCCTCGCGCATCGGCGCCGTGCAAAGCGTCAGCAACATCGAGGCCGATGCGCGAAGCCGGCTGTCCGAGGTGTGGTACGGCCAGCGCGTCGGCGCCGGCTGGGACCTGCGTGCCGGGCTGATCGCCGTCGACGCGCATTTCGATACCGTCGACAGCGCCGGCTTGCTGCTCAACAGCAGCTTCGGCGCGCAGCCGAGCTGGTCCGCCAACAGCCTGTCGCTGTTCTACCCGAGCTCCGGAGTCGGCGTCCTGGCCAGCCACCGCCGCGGCGCATGGACCCAGCGTGCCGGGCTGTTCCAGGCGGATCCGGGGGACCGTTCCGGCGGGATGCGGCGCGGCCCGATGCTGCTCGGCGAGACCGCGTGGCGCTCGGCGCCCGGCGTCGGCGTCAAGCTCGGTCTGTGGGGCTGGCGCGGGCGCGGGATGCAGGACCTCGACCTGCCGAGCCCGGCCTGGGGGGGCTGGGTGGCGCTCGAGCGCGGGCTCGGCGACGACGGCGCCCCGGGGGCCTTCGTGCGCGCCGGCTGGAGCTCGTCGAGTCGCGCCTTCGTGCACAGCGACCTGCAGGCCGGGGTGCTGTTGCGTTCGCCGCTTCGCCCCGCCGACCGCGTCAGCGCCGGCGTGGCGCGCGCCGCGCTGCGCGGAGTCGAGCCCGAGACCGTGTACGAGCTCGGCTACCGCGTGGCGATTTCCCGCCATGCCTGGTTGCAGCCCGACCTGCAGTACCTGCGGCACCCGGCCGGTCACCTGCCCGATGCGACGGTGGCGATGCTGCGCCTGCACATGGAACTGGAGTGAATTCGCGCTCCCTGACGGCTGCGGGCGGATGCGCAACAATCACCGCTTCAGCCGAAGGGAGACCCACGATGACCGACCGTTCCACCGCAACCGATGCCGCATTGCCGCTTCGCAGGCTCGGTCGCACCGACATGCGGATCACCCGCGTCGGCTTCGGCTCGTGGGCGGTGGGAGGCGGCGACTGGGCGGTGGGTTGGGGCGCGCAGGACGACGACGCGTCGATCGAGGCGATCCGCCATGCCGTGGATCGCGGGGTCAACTGGATCGACACCGCCGCCGTCTACGGGCTCGGGCGCTCCGAGGAGGTGGTGCGGCGCGCGCTGCAGCCGATCCCGGTATCGCGCCGGCCCTATGTGTTCACCAAGTGCGGACTGGTGTGGAACCCGCAGGACCGCAAGGCCATGCCCAGACGCGTGGGCGCCGCCGCAAGCCTGCGCCGCGAGGTCGACGACTCGCTGCGCAGGCTGGGCGTCGAGCGCATCGACCTGTACCAGATGCACTGGCCGGCCGAGGACGGCACGCCGCTGGAGGAGTACTGGCAGACCCTGCTGGAGCTGAGGCGCGAGGGCAAGGTGCGCGCCGTCGGCCTGTCCAACCACGACGCGGCGCAACTCGAGCGGGCCGAGTCCATCGGGCATGTCGACACGCTGCAACCGCCGTTCTCGGCCATCCGCCGCGATGCCGCGGCGCGCGAACTGCCGTGGTGCGCCGCCCACGACACCGGGGTCATCGTCTACAGCCCGATGCAGGCCGGATTGCTGAGCGGGCGCTTCAGTGCCGAGCGGGCGGGCACGCTGCCGCAGGACGACTGGCGCTCGCGCAACCCCGAGTTCTCCGGCGAGCGCCTGCAACGCAACCTGCGCCTGGCCGACGCCCTGCGCGCGGTGGCCGGGCGCCGCGGTGTCGGCAGCGCCGCGGTGGCGATCGCCTGGACCCTGGCGTGGCCCGGGGTCACCGGAGCCATTGTCGGCGCGCGCAGCGCGCAGCAGGTCGACGGCTGGATCGAGGCCGCGACGCTGCAGCTCGACACCGCGGACATGGCCGAGATCGCCGCGGCCATCGAATCCACGGGCGCCGGCTCGGGGCCCGCACGGCCGGCCTGAATCGGCTGGCCCCGCGCCAGGCACGGCCGCGGGGTATCGACGTCACATCCGGTTGCGCGCCAGGCGCGGATTCCGGGGGTTGCCGCGGGAATTTCCCGCGATTTCGTGAAATGATGGATGGACCGCGGGAAATATCGCGGCACATCACGCGATCTGTCACGGCCCAGGCGCAGGGCCGCGATGGGCATGGCCGTCGCGTCATGCCTCGCGTGCCATCACTCCGATGCGGGAGACAGCCATGGTCGTGCGGTCGGATGCAGGCAATGGAGGGGCTTGGACGCGAGCAGCGGCGAGGAGCATGCAGCCGTGAGCGCGCCGCTGCCCGAGGACGAGGCGCGGCGACTCGCCGCGCTGCACGCGCTGGGCGTGCTGGACTCGGATCCCGAGGAGGAGTTCGATCGGCTGGCGGCAGCGGCCGCGCGCCTGCTCGACGCCCCGGTGGCGGCGATCTCGCTGATCGACGCGCAGCGGCAGTGGCTCAAGAGCAGTGTCGGGGTCGAGCTGAAGGAGATTCCGCGCGACATCGCGTTCTGCGCCCATGCCATCGCGCAGGATGACCTGCTGGAGATCCGCGACGCCCGCCGCGACGAGCGCTTCCGGGGCAACCCGCTGGTCCTGCGCGCGCCCCATGTGTGCTTCTACGCCGGGGTCCCGCTGCGCACCTCCGGCGGTCACAACGTGGGCACGCTGTGCGTGCTCGACTTCAAGTCGCGTGAGCTGAGCCAGGCGCAGCGCGACAACCTGCGTGTCCTGGCGGAGCAGACCATGTACGCGCTGGAGGCGCGCCAGGTCGCCCGGCGCCTGGCGCAGACCGAGCGCCAGTTGCGGCGCGCGGCCGACTTCAATGCGATGCTCGCGCAGTCGTCGGAGGCCATCGCGGTGGCCTCCGACCAGCAGCAGCTGCTGCAGTCGATCTGCGAGATCGCCGTGCGCCGGGGTGGCTTCGCGCTGGCCTACGTGGCGCAGCCGGACGCCGCCGGGCTGTTCGGCTTTCTCGCCTCCGCCGGCAACGATGCGCACCTGCGCGCGCTGCGCCTGAGCACCGACGGCAACACCGTCGAGGGCCGCAGCCCGGCGGGATGGGTGTGGCGCAACGCGAGGCCGCACTACACCTCGTGGAATCCGGACGAGGAGGTGCTGCGTTCCTGGAACTCGCGCGCGCATCTGCGCGGCGCGATGAAGGCCAACGCGACGGTGCCGATCGTGCGCGACGGCGCCGTCTGGGGGGTGCTGGCGGCGCTGCACGCCGATGCCGATGCCTTCGACCCGGAAATGCAGGGGCTGATGGTGGAACTCGCCGCGAACATCGCGCGCGGGCTCGACCGCCTGCGCATCCGCGCGCGCGAGCGCGAACTGCTCAGCATGCAGCGTGCCTTGCTGGACAACACGCTGGCGGGCATCGTCATGGTGCGGGAGCGCCGCGTGGTCGGCGCGAACCAGCGATTCGCGCAGATGATGGGCTACGAGTCCCCGCAGGACGTCGAGGGCCTGCCGGGGCGCGGCTTCTTCGCCAGCGACGCGGACTTCGATCGCATCGGCGCCCTGTACGCACAGGTCGGCAGCCGGGGCGCGGTCACCGTGATGGACATGCGCCTGATGCGCCGGGACGGGCGCGAGATCCTGTGCGACGGATCGCTCGGACTGCCCAGCGACGGCGACGGCTCGATGTTCGTGTGGACCGTGCAGGACGTCACCGAGCGCGCGCGGCTGCAGCGCCGCCTGCATTACGAGGCGCTGCACGATCCGCTGAGCGAGCTGCCGAACCGGCGCGCGCTGGAGCAGCATCTGCAGGGGGCGCTGGCGCGCGCCAGGCGCCGCGAGACCGCGCTGGCGGTGGGCATCCTGGACCTGGACGACTTCAAGCCGGTGAACGACCAGTTCGGGCACGAGGCGGGCGATGCGCTGCTGCGCGAATTCGCGCGGCGCATGCGCGGCCTGCTGCGCGAAAGCGACTTCCTGGCTCGCATGGGGGGCGACGAATTCGTCGTCGTGCTCGAGGATCTGCAGCAGGCCACGCTGCTGCGCGAACTCGACGAGATCATGCGCCGACTGCATGTCGCCGTGGATACGCCCTTTGCGCTCGCCGGGGGCGTGCTCGCCAGCGTGGGCATGACCATGGGGCTGGCGATGGTCCCCGACGACGGAATGGACGCCGACACGCTGTTGCGCAACGCCGACGCCGCGCTGTATCAGGTGAAGGCGCGCAAGTCCGCGCGCATCCGCTGGTGGCAGCTGGGACCGCAGGGCGTCGTCGACGATGTGCACGACAGTCGTCCCGATCCCTACGGCGCGCACGCCGCGGCCCTGCTCAGCGAGGTCGCGCAGCATCTGGAGGACGCGACGGCGCATTTCGTCGATGCGTTCTACGCGGCGATCCCGCAGGACGCGGACGCGCGCTTCGTCGTCGATTCGCTGTCGGGCGAGGAGCTCGCGGCGATGCGCGAGCTGCACGCCAGGCACCTGCGTCACCTGCTCGGCGCGGCGCAGACCCGCGACGAACTGGCCGGACGCTCGGAGCGCCTGGGGACCAAGCAGGCGCTGCTGGGCATCGAGCCGCCGCTGCTGATCCGGCCGATGGCGGCGTTCCGCCGCAGTGTCGTCGAAAGCCTCGGCTCGGCGCGCATCGCGGCGGCTGGACGGCGCGAGATCGTGCGCATCATCGAGGACCGCCTGCAGGACGATCTGCAGCACGAGTTGCTCGGCTTGACGCAGACCATGCGCGCCTACCAGCAGGTGCTGCTGGCGCAGGCCGGCGTGGCCGGGGCGCTGTGGAGCGATGCCTTGCGCGACCTGATCGAGCCGATCGGGGCGTTGCCGGGAGTGCTCGCCTGCGAGGTCATGCGGCCGAACGCGAGCAACCAGTTCGCGGTCGAGGCGGCCAGCGGACCGCGTGCCGAGGAGATCGCCGCCCTGTTGTCCGATCCGCGCTACGCGAGCCGACTGGATCCGGGGGAGGCCGCCGGGCGCGGCCCGATCGCGCTGGCCTGGCGCGGCGGCCAGCCGCAAAGCGTGGCGTCCTACGCGCGCGATCCGCGGGTCGCGCACTGGCGCGAGCCGATGCTCGAGCTGGGGGTGCGCAGCCTGGTCGCGCTGCCGGTGCTGGATACGCAGGCCAAGCCGAGTTTCGTGCTGGCGATCTATGGGGCCTTCCCGAACCAGTTCGAGTCGGCCTGGATGACCCAGACCATGCAGGCGCTGCAGCAGCACGCGGCGCGGCTGTGGCAGTTCAGCCGCATTTCCATGCCCGGCGGGATCGTCCCGCAGCAGGTCGCCAACGCCTGCCGCGACCGCCTGTTCAGCGACGGCCTGCGCATGTACGTGCAGCCGGTGGTCAACCTGCTGGACGGAAGCTGCCTGAAGGTCGAGGCGCTGGCCCGCCTGAGCATGGGCGACGGGCGCATCGTCGGCCCGGGGGCCTTCCTGCCGATACTCGGCGACGCCGAACTCGACCATCTGTTTCGCAGCGGCATGGAGCAGGTGTGCGCGCAGCTGCGCGCGTGGGATCGTGGGGGGTTGCGCATCGACGCGGCGCTGAACCTGCCGCCGTCGACCCTGCTCGACCCGGAGTGCACGCACTGGGTGCGCGAGGTGCTGGCGAAGTACGACATCGACGCCTCGCGCCTGACCCTGGAGCTGCTGGAGTCGCAGCAACTCGACAGCGCCGCGCAGACGCGCGCCATCGACGCGTTGAAGTCCGTGGGCGTGCGGCTGGCCATGGACGACCTGGGCGCCGGCTACAGCAGCCTGCAGCGCCTGTCGGTGCTGCCCTTCGACACCATCAAGATCGACCAGGGGCTGAGCGCGACGCTGCGTCGCCAGCCCCTGCAGACCTTCGGGGTGATCCGCGCCATCGTGCAGCTCGCCGACGACCTCGGGCGCGTGGTGATCGTCGAGGGGGTCGAGGACCCCGGCATCGCCGAGGCGGTGCGCATCCTGGGTGCGCGCTGGGCGCAGGGCTATGTGTTCGCGCGGCCGATGCCGCTGTCCGAGCTTCCGACCTGGCTGGAGTCCTTCGCCGC
>JAKAXL010000116.1 GCA_021816585.1 Pseudomonadota bacterium
GCGGGTTGTCGAACTCCTGGTGGAAGTCGTCCGACGGAAATCCCAGCACCACCAGCCCGTCGCGACCGTACTTGCGATAGAGCGCCTCGAGCTGTCCGAGCTGCGGCGCGAAGCCGCAGAAGCTCGCGGTGTTGACCACGATCACTACCTTGCCGCGGTACTGGCACAGGTCCACCGGCTTGCCGGTTTGCAGGTCGTCGAAGCGGTGGTCCAGCAGCGCGGGGCAGGTGGCCGATGCCGGGTGCGCGGAGGCCGTCGCGGCAGGGGGGGGCGTGGGGGCGGCGTCGGCCGTGCCGGCGCCCAGACCGAAGAGCAGGGCGAGCAGGGCGGTCGCGAAGGGCAGCGATGGTTTCATGAACGTGGGAATGGTGGGTTTTACATGGACAATCATGCAATTTGTCCTGGACAAACACAAATAACCCGGACAATTCCCTTGCATCTTGCAAGGGAATTGTCCGGGTTCCGGGGGCGCGGCATGCAGCGAGTACGTCGGGCATGCCCGATCGGATGCAGCCGCGCGCAGGCACCTGCGCCACGCTCAGCGCCCTGTGCGCCAATGGCGCAGCAGCGCGGCGTAGACCGCGGCATTGACCCCCAGCACGAGGGCGGCCAGCGCGAACTGGATGCCGCGGGTCAGACCGTGGGGGTAGATCAGCGCCAGCAGGTAATGCTCGACGAAGCCTTGCGTGTAGCCGGCCTGTCCGGCGCGGCGGCGCAGCAGGTTCTCGAGCAGGGTCAGCGGGCACACGACGCCGCTGAGTTCGACCCAGCAGCCCCAGGCCGCCGCCGGCAGATGCAGCGCGGCGACCCAGCGCCTGCGCCAGGCCAGCAAGCCTCCGACCATGACGAACACGATGAAGCCCAGGTGCAGCAGCAGCACCAGCGTGGCGGCGAGCCGGAACAGCATGGTCGGGGTGCGGCGGGGCCGCCCGAAGCTTCAGCCCGGGGGGAGCGGAGCACGCAGCCACGGGCCGTCGTAGCCGTGCACGTGGCCGAAGTAGCCGGCCTGCGCGTTCCAGTCCTCGCTGGCCTTGCGCAGCTCCTCGGGGGTGCGGGCGACGAAGTTCCACCACATGCGCATCGACTCCGCGAAGGGTTCGCCGCCCAGCAGCAGGCAGCGCGCCGGGCCGTCGGTGCGCAGCTGTAGCCGGTCGCGACCCGCGGGCAGGACCAGCAGGCGGCCCGGCGCCAGCGCATGCCCGTCGATGCTCGCCTCGTGCTCGAGCATCATCAGCGCATGCTCGAAATCGCCGCGCAGCGCCAGCGTGGCCTGCGTGGCAGTGTCGGTGAGCAGTTCCAGCCCGAGCAGCGGCGTGTGCACGTCGGCCGGCGAGCGCTCGCCCAGGAACTCGCCCGCCAGCACGCTCAGCGTCAGGCCCTGGTGTCGCAGCCGGGGCAGCTCCGGCAGGTGCTGGAATGCCGGCTCGCAGTCGCGTCGCGACGCGGGCAGTGCGATCCACAGCTGCGCGCCGTGCAGCACGGCGGGGCGTTGCGCCGGCGACTCCTCCGAGTGGGAGATCCCGCGGCCGGCGGTCATCAGGTTGAGCTGCCCGGGGCGGATCAGCTGCACCGTGCCCAGGCTGTCGCGGTGCAGTACCTCGCCTTCGACCAGCCAGGTGACGGTCTGCAGGCCGATATGCGGATGAGGCCCCACGCGCATGCCCGAGCCCTGCGCCACGTCGACCGGCCCGAAGTGGTCGAGGAAGCACCACGCGCCGACCATCCTGCGATGCCGGCTCGGCAGTGCGCGTGCGATCGGCATGCCTTCTCCGAGCACGGTCGACTGGGCTTCGAGGATCTGTGCCGGCTCGGCGTGGGTGGTGGGCATCTGCGGGCTCCGGGGCGGTGGCGAGGCTGCGAAGGCTTGCATTCGTGGCGTGTGAATCGGGGATTACACTGACCTATTCGCCCAGCCGCCGCAACCGCATTGCAGCGCGCATCGACAACAACTCCCCGTTCGCCCACGCCATGCGTCGCCTCTTCATGTTAGACATTCGCCGCGGCTTTGTGTTTCTAGCCGCGTTGTTCATCGTCGCGATGAGCGTCATCACGCTGCTCAACGTGCGCCACGGACGCGCCTCGCTGCTGCACGAGCGCGAGGTGATGCTGCGCAACGCCACGCAGACCGCGCTGGGCACCGTGAAGTACTTCGCCGAGCAGGCGCAGCAGGGCAGGATGACGCAGGCGCAGGCGCAGGCGGCAGCGATGGCCGCGGTGAAGGTCATGCGCTACGGGCACGACGGCTACTTCAGCATCAACACCGACCAATACCCGTACCCGACGATGCTGATGCACCCGATCCTGCCGCAGCTCGACGGCAAGCTGCTGGACGCGAAGAAGTTCGATACCGCGACCGGCTACACCGTCGCCGGACAGCCCGCGGTGAAGAGCGACGGCAGGCTCAACCTGTTCTCGGCGGTCGCGCTGGTCGCGCGCGGCGGCAGCGGCTACGTCGACTACCAGTTTCCCAAACCGAAGGCCGGCGGCGGCGCGACCTCGCAGGTCTACCCCAAGGTGGCCTATGTGGGCACCTACGAGCCGTGGCACTGGGTACTCGTCACCGGCGCCTACGTCGACGACATCGATGGCGAGGCCTGGAGCCAGAGCATCGGCGGCATCGTGATCTCGGGCGCGATGGTGCTGCTGCTGCTCGTGCTGGCGGCGATGATCGTGCGTACCATCGGCCGCAAGGTGAGACTGGGCACCGAGATCTTCTCGCACCTGGAGAATGGCGACCTGACCGTCAAGTTCCAGACCGACGGCAACGACGAGATCAGCGCCATCCTGCGTTCGGCGCAGTCGATGGTGGGCCGGTTCACGCAGACCATCGGATCCGTGGCGCGCGCCTCCGAGGGCATCGAGACTTCGGCGCGGCAGGTCTCGGCGACCGCGCAGGGTCTGTCGCGGGCCACGTCGGAGCAGGCGGCCACGGTCGAGCAGACCTCGGCCACCGTCGAACAGGCCTCGTCGTCGATCCAGCAGAGCTCGGACAACGCGCGTCAGACCGACGCCATCGCCGACGACGCGGCCAAGCAGGCGCGCGAAGGCGCGGCCGCGGTGGAGCAGAGCGTCGAGGCGATGCGGGCGATCGCCGAGCGCATTTCCATCATCGACGACATCGCCTACCAGACCAACATGCTGGCGCTGAACGCGGCCATCGAGGCCGCGCGCGCCGGCGACCACGGCAAGGGCTTCGCGGTGGTGGCCGCCGAAGTGCGCAAGCTGGCCGAGCGCAGCCAGGTGGCCGCCAAGGAGATCGGCGAACTGGCGTCGACCACGGTGGGCAAGGCCGAGACCGCCGGCGAGCGCCTGCGGGCGCTGCTGCCGGCGATCGCGCGCACCTCGGACCTGGTGCGCGAGATCAGCGCGGCCGCCGACGAGCAGGCCACCGGCATGAAGCAGATCAGCACCGCGGTGGCGCAGCTCAGCAGCGTGACCCAGCAGAACGCCGCATCGTCGGAACAACTGGCGGCGACCGCCGAGAGCATGAACGACCAGGCCGTGCAGCTGCGCCGGCTGATGCAGCAGTTCAGCATCTGACGCGGCCGCGCCGCGGGCGGCATCAGCTCACCGCGGCTTGCAGCAGTTCGGGGCCGTCGTTGCGCGGGTTGCCCACCGCGCGCGACACCGGGCGCGCCTGCAGCGCATCCTCCGGTGCCGGGTGCAGCAGCGCCTGCAGCTGCTGCGCGGGCTGTGCCGGCTGCAGCCACGCTTCGACGCCTTGCGCGTCGAGCAGCGCGGGCATGCGCTCGTGCAGCGGCGCCATCCAGCGGCTGGCCGGCGTGGTGATGATCGTGAAGCTCAGCAGCGCATCGCCGCCGCCGGGGGGCTTCCAGCTCTCCCACAGCCCGGCGAAAGCCAGCATGCGACCGTCGCGGCGATCGATGAAGTACGGCTGCTTCGACTTGCCGTCGGGCTGCAGCTGCCATTCGTAGAAGCCGTCGGCCGGCACCACGCAACGCCGCGCGCGCATGGCCGCGCGGAACGCCGGCAGCGTGGCGACGGTCTCGCAGCGCGCGTTGACGGTGCGGTAGGCGAACTGCTCGTCCTTCGCCCACGCCGGCAGCAGGCCCCAGCGCAGCAGGTCGATGCGGCGCTGCCCGTCGAGCAGGCGCAGCACCGGCGCGTACTGGCTCGGCGCCAGGTTGTAGCGCGGGCGCCATTCGACGACATCGGTCGAGGCGGCATCGAACTGCTCGCGCCAGCGGCGCGGGCCGCTGCGCAGGACGTATCTGCCGCACATCGCGGGCTCCGGGGCGTG
>JAKAXL010000047.1 GCA_021816585.1 Pseudomonadota bacterium
GGCGATACCACGCCAGGTTGTGCAGCGTGGTCATGGCGTCCAGCGCGACGTTGAGCTTGCCGTAGATCAGCCGGGTCTTGTTGGTGTCGTTCTTGTGCCAGATGTAGCCGGGCACCGTGCTGTAGAAGCCCGAGGTCGGCTGGCTGTAGACGGGGCTGCCGGCGGTGCCGGTGAGGGTCACGTCGGGAACCGCGGTGGTCGGTACCGCCATCGGCCGATAGCCCGTGCCGCGCGCCTGGTACAGGCCGATCGAAAAGTCGCCGGCCTCGAAGTCCTTGCGCGTCTTCAGGAACACCGCGTAGTCCTGGCTCCGCGAGTTGAATCCGTCGGCCGCGGTGCGGTAGCTGTCGGAAGAACTCGTGCCGCCCGCCAGCACCGTGGCCCAGCCGTCGTGCTTGCCGGTATTGAACAGGTAGTGCAGGCCGCGCGCGCTGTTGCTGCCCACGCTGAAGCCGATCGAGCCGCCCGCCTTGTTGCTGGGCTGCACCGGAAGGAAGTCGATCTGGCCGCCCAGGTTGTTGTACCAGCGGTCCACCGGCTCGCCCGGACCGTAGGTGATGCCCACGCCGGAGATCAGGCTCATCTCGGGGATCTGCGAGGTGCTCCACAGCCCGCTCGAGGGGTTGACCATCGGCACGCCGTCGAAGGTCACCGACAGATCGCCGTTGTCGACCCCGGAGGCCCCGGAGAAGCCGCCCCAGCCCTGCTTGAAGCCGTTGATCGAGATGCTGCTCTTGGTGGCCCCGGTGGCGCCGAAGCTCGTGACCTGCGCACCGGGCGCGAAGGCGATGGCCTGCGCCGCGCCGCCGAACGGACCCACCGCCTTGAGCTCGGCATGCCCGATGACCTTCACCGCCTGACCCGAGCGGAACACCTGGCGTTGCGCGAGCTTCTTCGCGGCGGCGCCCTTCGCGGCGCTCGCGCCCTGCGCGCCGGCCTGCACCGTGCCGAGGTCGGTCGAGGCGTCCTGGGCGTGCGCGACGGGCGCCGCGCACAGCGCCAGCAGCACGGCTTGGGACAGCAACTTGCGGCGCAGGGCCGGCGGCTTGGTGCGGTGATGCATGGATCCTCCGAGATGCGGTTCGATGGCGAGGTGCCCGCGTGCCGCCGTCATCGACTCGCGGCGGCTGGCGTGCGAGCGAAGGCTCCATTGCATCGATCTCGTGTGATGAACAGGTGTCGCGAACCTGTCCGTTTCCTCACCGGGACGCCGGCCGTTGTGCTCAGATGTTTCCGGCGACCTCGGCGCCGGGCACGTCGTCCGCGGGCGGCGACCAGCGGTATCCACTGCCATGCACGGTCTGCAGCAGGCCGTCCAGGCGGTGTTCGCGCAGCAGGCGCCGCAGCTTGCCGACCGCGGTATGCAGGGCCTGCGCATCGGCACGCGCCGGGATGTCCAGCGCCACGCGCAGGCTGCTCGCGTCGAGCACGCGCCCCGGACGCTCGCACAGCGCCCACAACAGCCGGAACATCTGCGGCGACAGCGCCAGCGTGACCGCCGGCAGCTGCAGCTGGCGGGTCGTCGCATGCAGCGCGCAGCCCGGAGCCGGGAACAGGCGCCCGGCCGGCGGCGGCGCGACACGCTCGCGCAGGCGGGCCAGCTGCGCCTGCAGCAGCGGCGGCTCGACGCCGGCCGCGAGCACGACGTCGGCGCCGGCGCGCAGCGCCTGCAGGGCCACCGGCCCCGCCGGGTCGTCGGCCAGCGCCAGCAGCACCGCCTGCGACGATCCGGGATGATGGCGCACGCGCATGATCCAGTCGATGGCGCTGCGCGCCTGCGCCGCGCAGCGCAGCATCGCGGCCCAGGAACTGCCGTCGCCGAGCTGGCTCAGCGCGGCCTCGGGGCTGGCGGTCTGCGAGTTGTCCAGCGGACTCGAAGCCGGGTCATCGAAACCGACATACAGCACCGAATGCCGGATCGGCGACGCGCTGCAGCCCAGCAGCCCCAGCGCGTGCCCGAGCGACATGCGCCATGCGTGCGCCAGCACGCAGGCGAGCATGCGCGCGGGTTCGGTGTACTGCGAGGCCTGACTGGGCGGCGGGAGCATGTCGGCGCGGGGGGTACGCCAAAAGCTCCAGCATGGGCGCGCCTCATGACAACATCATGAAACGCCGGGGCGGCCGGCGGCCGCCCCGGGGGGGGGTTCAGACCACCGCGCCGGCGTTCGGGTCGTTCGGGTTCTTCGGGCGTCCGGGCCCCGACTTCAGCAGGTCCTCGCGCTTGACGCGCAGCCACATCGCGATGGCCGCCGCGACGAACACCGAGCTGTAGATGCTCATCGAGATGCCGATGATCAGCGCCAGCGCGAAATAGTGCAGCGCCGGTCCGCCGAACAGGAACATCGAGAAGGCCATCGCCAGCGTCGCGCCGTGGGTGATGATGGTGCGGCTGATGGTGTTGGTGATCGCACTGTCGATCACCCGCACCGTGGGGTACTTGCGGTACTTGCGGAAGTTCTCGCGCACGCGGTCGAAGATCACCACCGACTCGTTGACCGAATAGCCCAGCACCGCCAGCACCGCGGCCAGCACCGGCAGCGAGAACTCCCACTGGAAGAAGGCGAAGAAGCCGAGCACGATCACCACGTCGTGCAGGTTGGCGACGATGGCCGCGATGGAGAACTTCCATTCGAAGCGCAGCGCCAGGTACAGCATGATGCCGCCGATCACGAAGGCCAGCGCCTTCACGCCGTCGGTGGCCAGCTCGGAGCCGACCTGCGGGCCGACGAATTCGGTGCGCACGAGCTGCACCTGCGGATCGGCGGCGCGCAGCGCGGCCATCACGCGGTCGCTCTGCGCGGAGCTGCTCTCGCCGGCGCGCAGCGGCAGGCGGATCACCACGTCGCGCGGGTTGCCGAAGGTCTGCACCTGCACTTCGCCGTAGCCCAGCTTGCGCGGTACTTCGCGCACCTGCTCGAGCTGGGCGGCGTGCGGGTATTGCACCTGCATCACGGTGCCGCCGGTGAACTCGATCGACAGGTGCAGCCCGCGCGTGATCAGGAAGAACACCGCGGCGACGAACAGCAGCGCCGAGATCACGTTCAGCACCGGGGCGTAGCGCATGAACGGGATGTCGCGCTGGATGCGGAAGAATTCCATCAGGATCTCCTGGGGGATGGGCTCGGCGCGCGCCGGCTCAGGGCTTGCCGCCCGGGGCGGAATCCGGCTTGGCCGCAGCCGCGGGCTTCCACACCTGGCCGATCGACACCGACTGCAGGCGCCGGCGCTTTCCGTACCACAGGTTGACCAGACCGCGCGAGAAGAACACCGCGGAGAACATCGAGGTCAGGATGCCCAGCACGTGCACGACGGCGAAGCCGCGCACCGCGCCGGAGCCGAACACGAGCAGCGCCAGACCGGCGATCAGCGTGGTGACGTTGGAGTCGAGGATGGTCGCCCAGGCGCGCGCATAGCCGGTGGCGATCGCCGCCTGCGCGCCCGCGCCGTTGCGAAGTTCCTCGCGGATGCGCTCGTTGATCAGCACGTTGGAGTCGATGGCCATGCCCAGCGCCAGGGCCATGGCGGCGATGCCCGGCAGGGTCAGCGTCGCCTGCAGCATCGACAGCAGCGCGATCAGCAGCATCAGGTTGACCGCCAGCGCGATCGACGACACGGCGCCGAACAGCAGGTAGTACACGCACATGAACGCGACGATCGCCAGGAAGCCCCAGGTCACCGAATGGAAGCCCTGCAGGATGTTCTGGCGACCGAGGCTCGGGCCGATGGTGCGTTCCTCGATGATCTGCATCGGCGCGGCCAGCGCCCCCGCGCGCAGCAGCAGCGCGATGTCGTTGGCCTCCGGCACCGTCATGCTGCCGGAGATCTGCACGCGGCCGCCGTCGATCTCGCTGCGCACCACCGGCGCCGTCACCACCTGCGCCTGATGGCGGTCGATCAGCACCATCGCGATGCGCTTGCCCACGTTGGCGCGGGTGACGTCGGCGAAGATGCGCGAGCCGCGCGAGTCCAGCGTCAGGAACACCGCGGGCTCGTTGGTCTGCGGGTCGAATCCGGGTTCCGCGTCGGTCAGGTTCTGCCCCGTCAGCAGCACGTCGTGCTTGACCATCAGCGGGTTGCCGGAGCGGTCGTACAGCTTCTGGTCGCCGTCCGGGATCGGACCGCTGCCGGCCAGCGCGCTCAGCGCCGCCGGGCTGTCGTCGACCAGGCGCACCTCGAGCGATGCGGTGCGGCCGAGGATGTCCTTGGCGCGCGCGGTGTCCTGGATCCCCGGCAGTTCGACGACCACGCGATCCTTGCCCTGCTGCTGGATCACCGGCTCGGCCACGCCGAGCTCGTTGATCCGGTTGTGCAGGGTCGTGATGTTCTGCTTGATCGCGTAGTCCTCGGTCTGCTCGATGGTCTGCGGGCTCAGCCGCAGCGTGATCGTGGAGGCGGCGGCGTCGGTGGCGATCAGGGCATTGCCGACGTTGTCGCGCACCACCGGCAGCGCGGCGCGGTACATCTCGGGATCGTGGAAGCCCAGCTGCAGCGTGTCGCCGACGCGCTTGAGCTCGCTGTAGCGCACGTCCTTGTCGCGCAGCGAACTCTTGAGTTCCCCGGCGATCGAGTCCAGCTTCTTGTGCAGCGCCGCCTGCATGTCGACCTGCAGCAGGAAGTGCACGCCGCCGCGCAGGTCCAGGCCCAGGTACATCGGGTGCGCGTGCAGCGCCGTCAGCCATGCCGGGGAGCGGCTCAGCAGGTTCACCGCGACGACGTAGGACGGCGACAGGGGATTCGTGTTCAGCGCGTGCGCCAGCAGTTCACGCGCGTGCAGCTGCACCTCGGTGCTGGAGAAGCTGTAATTCAGCGTGGTGCCGTCGATCACCGCGCGATCCGGGTGGATGCCGGCCTTCGCCAGCACGTCCTCGCCGCGCTGCAGCAGCGCCTGGTCCGGCTGGTCGTGCCCCGGGTGGGCCGAGCTGATCTGCACCGCCGGCGCCTCGCCGTACAGGTTGGGCAGCGCGTACACGAAGCCCACGACCAGCACGGCGGCCATCACCAGGTACTTCCACAGCGGATAACGATTCATGGCATCGGGCGCCTCGCGCGAAGCGGGCGGCTAGGCGAGCTCGCGGCTCGGGTCAGGCGCGGCAGCGGCAGGCCGCACCGCATCAGGCGTCGAACTTCAGCGTGCCCTTGGGCAGCACCATGCTCACCGAGGAGCGCTGCACCTGCACCTCGACCTTCTCGGCGATCTCCAGGTGCAGGTAGTTCTCGCCCAGGCGCACGACGCGGCCCACCAGGCCGCCGCTGGTGACGACCTCGTCACCCTTGGCCAGGGCGGCGATCATCGCGCGCGCTTCCTTCTGGCGCTTCATCTGCGGACGGATCATGACCAGCCACAGGATCACGAACATCACGACCAGCGGCAGCACGTTCAGCAGGGTCGACTCCGCGCTGCCCTGCGGGGCTGCGGTGGCGGCGTGGGCGACGGAAATCAGGTCGATCGACATGGGTTTCAGCAGGTTGGTCGTGAGGCCGAACGGCGCGCCGCCGTGAACCGTCGTGGTCCGCGCAGGCCGCCGCGCAAAAGTCCGATTGTCGCAAATTCGGCGCCGCGACCGCTGGCTGCGGAATTCGCGGCGCCCGCCGGCGCCGCCGGATCACCAGGCGGGCAGCACACTGGCGCGCAACGCGCGGCGCGCCTCGCGCCAGTCCGGGTACAGCTCGGCGACCGTGGCCCAGAAGCGCGGGCCGTGGTTCATCTCGCGCAGGTGCGCCACCTCGTGGGCGACCACGTAGTCGATGATGCGCGGCTCGAAGTGCAGCAGCCGCCAGTGCAGGCGCAGCCGCCCGTCGGCGCCGGCGCTGCCCCAGCGGGTGCGCGCCGAGCTCAGCGCCACCGAGGCCACGTGCACGCCCAGGCGCGCACCATAGCCTTGCGCGCGCGCCGTGAACAACTGCAGCGCGCGCTCGCGCATCCACACCTGGGTCGAGTCGCGCACGAGCTGGGCGGCGCATCCGGGAGGCTGCGGCAGCAGCAGATGCGCCGCATCGTCGCTCAGGCAGGCTCGCATCACGGGCTGCCCCAGGCGCAATCGCAACTCGCCGCCGAGATAGGGCAGGCAGGCGCCGTCGTTCCAGTCGATGCGCCGCATGCCTTGCTCGCGCAGGCGCTGCTCGCGCAGCTGCAGCTGGCGCAGCACCCAGTCCG
Source organism: Pseudomonadota bacterium (assembly GCA_021816585.1). Classification (GTDB taxonomy): domain Bacteria; phylum Pseudomonadota; class Gammaproteobacteria; order Burkholderiales; family Burkholderiaceae_C; genus Thiomonas_A. The sequence continues at coordinate 6,155 of JAKAXL010000047.1, forward strand.
CCTTGTCGGCCAGCACCTGCTCGATCTGCCCCAGGCTGACCCAGCGCGGTGCGCTCACGCGCACCGCCGCGTCGTCGATGCGGATCCCGATGGACTTGCGCGAGGCCCGCTGCAGTTCGTAGGCGAAACTGTGGGCGCCGTGCACGAAGCGGCGCTGCGCGCGCGGCGCGGCCGCGCCGCCCGGCTCGGGAGCGCCGAACAGGTCGAACTGCAGCGCCGACCCCCGTGGAGCAGGACTCATGGGCCGACCCTCTGCGCCGCGCTCATCGCACCGCGGCTCCCGGGGTGCCGGCGGGGGCCTCGTCGACGTAGGCCTCGGGGTCGAGGCGGCGCATTTCCGCTTCGATCCAGTGCTGCACCCGCGCGCCGAGTTCGGCGGCGCCGAGTCCATCCGGAGAGATCGGCTCGCCGATCGACACCTCGATCATTCCGGGACGCTTGATGAAGGCCTGGCGCGGCCAGCAGCGCGCCGAGGTGACCGCGATCGGAACCACCGGCACGCCGGTGACCGTCGCCAGCTTGGCGCCTCCGGGCTTGTACTTGCCCTGGCGCCCGCGTGCCGTGCGCGTGCCCTCGGGAAACATGACGATCCAGTAGCCCTTGCGCAGCAACTCGTCGCCCTGCTGCTGCAGGCGCCCGATGGCCTGTGCGCCGCGCTTGCGGTCGATGTGGACCATGTCCAGCCGCCCCAGGGCCCAGCCGAAGAACGGCACCAGCAGCAGTTCGCGCTTGAACACGTAGCTCAGGTCGCGCGGCAGCAGCAACGGCAGCGCCAGCGTCTCCCACGCCGACTGGTGCTTGACCAGCACGATCGCCGGGCCCTGCGGCAGCCGCTCGTCGCCGCGCACCCGCCAGCGGATTCCGCAGAGGACGCGGGCCCCCCACAGCGCCAGCCACGCCCAGCCCACGCAGAAACGGTACAGCGGGCGACCGCGCAGCACCAGCGACAGCAGCAGCGCCGCGATCGCGTAGGGAACCACGGTGACGATCAGCCAGGCCAGGTAAAGCGTCGAGCGCAATGCCTGGAACAGGCGACGCGCGGCGGGCTCGGGTGCTTGCATCGGCGCCCCCGCGGGCTCAGGACTGCGCGGGCTGCGTCAGCAGCCAGTCGGCGAAGGCGCCGAGGTTGTCGTGCACCAGCGTGCCCTCGGGGAGCGGGGTCTGCGCGGACAGCACGCGCTCCCCCTTGCCGCTGCGCACGAGGTGCAGCGTGCAGCCCAGCAACTGCGCGGCCTGCAGGTCGCGCAGCGTGTCCCCCACCGCGTGGACTCCGCGCAGGTCCTCCAGCCCGTAGCGCTCCGCGATGTCGCGGAACAGTCCGGGGCGGGGCTTGCGGCAGTCGCAATGGTCCTCCGGCGTGTGCGGACAGAAGAAGATGGCGTCGATGCGCCCGCCGGCCGCGTTCACCGCACGTTGCATCTTCAGGTGGATCGCATTGAGCGTATTGGCGTCGAACAGCCCGCGCCCCAGTCCCGACTGGTTGGTCGCCACCAGCACGCGCCAGCCCTCGCGGTGCAGGCGCGCGATGGCTTCGATGCTGCCGGGGACCGGCACCCATTCGTCAGGCGACTTGACGTAGTCGTCGCGGTCTTCGTTGATCACGCCGTCGCGGTCGAGCACCAGCAGCTTCATCGTTTCCCCAATGACTCCATGGCTGCGCTCAGGCGGCCAGGCACGACAGATCCGCGACCTGGCGCATCGCCTGCTGCAACTGCTCCAGCAGCGCCAGGCGGTTGGCGCGCAGCGCGGGATCGTCGGCGTTGACCATGACCTGGTCGAAGAACTCGTCCACCGGCGCCTTCAGCGCGGCCAGGCATTGCAGCGCGGCGGCGTGGTCGCCGCGCGCGTGCGCCGCCTGCGCCTGCGGCTGCAGTTCGCGCAACGCGCGCGCCAGCGCCTGCTCGGCCGGCTCGCGCAGCAGCTCCGGCGACAGCGCGGGGCCGCCTGCGGCGGCGGACTTCTTCAGGATATTGGCCACGCGCTTGTTGGCCGCGGCCAGCGCCTGCGCCTGAGGCAGCGCGGCGAACGCGCGCACCGCCTCCAGCCGCGCCACGACGTCGCCCAGCCATTGCGGACGCAGTCCGAGCACGGCATCGATCTCCAGCGTCGGATAGCCCTGCTCGCGCAGCAGGTTGGACATGCGCTCGTCGATGAAGTCGCGCAGCGCCGTGGACGGGTCCTGGAAGCCCGCAACCCCGGCGAACGCATCGCAGGCCACGCGCAGCAACTCGTCCAGCGGCCAGCGGCGCGACGCGTCGGGGCGTTCCATCAGCATGCGCACGACCCCCAGCGCATGGCGGCGCAGCGCATACGGATCCTTGTCCCCGCTCGGACGCTCGCCGATGCCCCACAGGCCGCACAGGGTCTCCAGCTTGTCGGCCAGCGCCAGGCACAGTCCGGTGTCGGCGCGCGGCAGCTCGTCACCGGCGAAACGCGGACGGTAATGGTCCTCGATGGCCTGCGCGACGTCTTGCGGCAGCCCGTCGTGCAGCGCGTAGTAGCGCCCCATGATCCCCTGCAGTTCCGGGAATTCGCCGACCATCTCGGTCAGCAGGTCGGCCTTCGCCAGCGTCGCCGCCCGATGCACCGCGGCGACCCTGGTCTCGTCGAGGCGCCGCGCCAGTTCGCAGGCGATCGCGCGCACCCGCTGCATGCGTTGCGCCTGGCTGCCCAGTCGCGCGTGATAGACCACGCGCTCCAGCCCCGGCACGCGCTGCTCGAGGCTCTGGCGTCGATCCTGGTCGAAGAAGAAGCGCGCATCGGCCAGGCGCGGGCGCACGACGCGCTCGTTGCCCTCGATCACCGCCGACGGGTCCTGCGGATCGATGTTGCTGACCACCAGGAAGCGGTTGCTCAGGCGGCCCTGCGCGTCGAGCAACGGGAAGTACTTCTGGTTGGCCTTCATGGTCAGGATCAGGCACTCCTGCGGCACTTCCAGGTATTCCGGGTCGAAGCGGCAGGCCAGCACGCGCGGCCTCTCGACCAGCCCGCAAACCTCGTCGAGCAGCGCGTCGTCGCGCAGCGGGCGCAAGCCGTCGCCGAGTTCGCGCGCGGCCTGCTCGAGCTGGCTCTCGATGGCCTCGCGACGGCGCTCGAAGGAGGCGATCACCGCCCCCTGCTCGAGCAGCCGCTGCTCGTAGTCGTCGGCGTGCGCCAGCTCGATGGGCTCGCCGCCGGATTCGAAGCGGTGTCCGCGCGTGGCGCGCCCTGCCTGCAACCCCAGCGCCTGCACCTGCACCACGGCGCTGCCGTGCAGCGCCAGCAGGCCGTGTGCCGGGCGCACGAAGCGCACGGTGCTCCAGCCGTCGTCCAGCTGGTAGCTCATCAGCTTGGGGATCGGCAGTTCGGCCAGCGTGTCGGACAGCGCACGCTGCAGTCCCTCCGGCAAGGCCACGCCGGGCGCCACGGTGTCGATGAACAGGGTCCGCGCCTTGCCTTCGCCCTGCGCGCGCACGCGCGACACGGCGTCGTCATCCAGGCCCAGCGAGGCGAGCTTCTTGCGCAACGCCGGGGTGGGCTGGCCTGCGGGGTCCAGGCCCACCGATTCGGGCATCAGCTTGAGGCTCAGCGCACGGTCGGCGGCCTTCGGCAGCACCGAGCCGATATGCGCGCCGAGGCGGCGCGGGCTGGCGAACACGGTGGTCTGCGACGCCTCGAGCAGCAGTCCCTGCGCGCGCAGCGCCTCGCTGAGCCCGGCGGCGAAGGCGCGGCCGAGCTGCCGCAGCGCCTTCGGCGGGAGTTCCTCGACGAATACTTCGACTAGCAGGTTGTGGGCGTTCATGACTGGGAAACAGTGACTGCGGGTGCCGCTTGCCGACCCGCGCGCGGCCTCGCGCGGGTCGCGGGCTCTTTCAGGCGGCCTTCTTCGCCGCCAGCTCGGCGGCGCTCTGCTCGGCCCACTCGCGCGGCGCCAATGGAAAGCCGAGCCGGGCGCGACTGTCCAGGTATTCCTGCGCGACGCCGCGAGCCAGGTTGCGGATGCGCCCGATGTAGGCGGCGCGCTCGGTCACCGAGATGGCGCCGCGCGCATCGAGCAGGTTGAAGGTGTGCGCGCACTGGAGCACCTGCTCGTAGGCCGGAAGCGCCAGCTGCTGCTGCATCAGGTGCCGCGCCTGGCGTTCGCAGGCGCCGAAGGCCTGCTGCAGGAAATCCGCGTCGCTGTGCTCGAAGTTGTAGGCGCTCTGCTCGACCTCGTTCTGGTGGAACACGTCGCCGTAGCGCAGCGCGCGCGTGGCGCCGGCCACGCGGGTCTCGGTCCACAGCAGTTCGTACACGCTCTGCACGCCCTGCAGGTACATCGCCAGTCGCTCCAGGCCGTAGGTGATCTCGCCGGTGATCGGCTTGCAGTCGATCCCGCCGACCTGCTGGAAGTAGGTGAACTGGGTGACCTCCATGCCGTTGAGCCAGACTTCCCAGCCCAGGCCCCAGGCCCCCAGCGTCGGGTTCTCCCAGTCGTCCTCGACGAAGCGGATGTCGTTGCGCCGCAGGTCCAGCCCGAGCGCGCGCAGGCTGCCCAGGTAGAGGTCGAGGATGTCGGCCGGCGCGGGCTTGAGCACCACCTGGAACTGGTAGTAGTGCTGCAGGCGGTTCGGGTTGTCGCCGTAGCGCCCGTCCTTCGGGCGCCGGCTCGGCTGCACGTAGGCGGCGCTCCAGGGCTCGGGGCCGATGGCGCGCAGGAAAGTCGCGGTGTGGCTGGTGCCGGCGCCGACCTCCATGTCGTAGGGCTGCAGCAGGGCGCAGCCTTTGTCGGCCCAATAATTCTGCAGGGTGAGAATGATTTGCTGGAAGCTGAGCATGGCGTGGCGTGCGGGCGACGGAGCGGCGCGCGCCGCTCCTGGCAGGTCGAGCTGGCAGGTCAATCGCGGATTGTAGGCAGCGCGCGCGCCGCCACCGCCGCGAGGGCCAGTGCGAGTGCGGCCAGCAGCAGCACCGGCGCGTAGCCCAGGCGCGAGGCCATCCATGCGTAGGGAGTGACCCCGCGCATCGGCTGCACCCGGCCGAGCAGCACCCCGGAGGTGAACACGGGCAATTGCGCCGTCACGCGGCCCTGCGAATCGATGATCGCGGTGACCCCGGTATTCGTGGCACGCACGCTCGGAACCTGGAACTCCAGCGATCGCATGCGTGCGATCTGCAGGTGCTGCGGCAGCGCGACGGTGTCGCCGAACCATGCCAGGTTGGTCAGGTTGGCGATCACGTCGGGAGCCGTCTGCGGGTGGCGGAAACGCTGTGCCAGTTGTTCGCCGAACAGATCCTCGTAGCAGATGGTCGGAGCGATCAGGCGGCCGTCGACCCCGAACGAGGCCTGGTCCAGCCGGCCGCGCGCGAAATCCCCGAGCGGCATGTGCATCAGGCGCACGAACCAGTGGAAGCCGTAGGGAATGAATTCGCCGAACGGCACCAGGTGCGCCTTGTCGTAGCGGTAGGGGTGGGCGCCGCCGAGGCCGATCACGCTGTTGGTGTAGGCGTCGGCGCCGCGGGTCAGCGGGATGCCCACCAGCGCGTGCGCGCCATGCGCGCGCAACGCCGCGCGCAACGCGTCGAGGAAGCCGTGCGGCAGGTACTCGGGCAGCGTCGGCAGCGCCGTCTCCGGCGTCACGATCAGGTCGGCATGCACGCTGCGCAGCCAGTTGCCGTAGAGCTTGAGCGTGGGCGCCAGCGCCTCGGGTCGGAACTTCTCGCCTTGCGCGACATCGCCCTGCAGCAGCGCCACGCGCAGCGGCGGCCCGTCGGCGCGGGTCCAGCGCAGGTCGCCGACATGTGCCGAGCCCAGCGCCAACGCGACCAGCGCCAGCACCGCCACGGCGGTGTCGCGCAGGCCGAGTTGCGTGGCCAGCGCGAGCAACGCCGCCGCCAGCACGGCGACGAAGCCCACGCCGTAGCCGCCCAGCAGCGGCGCGACTCCGGCCAGGGGCCCGCCGACCTGGCTGTAGCCGACGGCCAGCCAGGGAAAGCCCGTGAACACGGTGCCGCGCAGCACCTCGCCGAGGGTCCAGGCGCCGGCCAGCGCCGCCGCGGCGCCCAGGCCGCGCAACAGGGGCCATGGCGCGGCCGCGGCCGGCGGCGCCAACGCCGCCGCCAGCGCGCAGGCCAGCGCCGGATACAGCGCCAGGTACAGGCTGAACAGCAGCACCGCCGCGCCGGCCAGCAGCGACGGCATGCCGCCGTACACCGCCATGCTGATGTAGAGCCACCAGATTCCGCCGGCGAACCAGCCGAGCCCGAAAAGCAGGCCGAGCAGCGCGCCGCGGCGCGCACGTGCCAGCGGCGCCTGCAGCGGCGTGTGCCACAGCAACGCGCCGAAGGCGGCCAGCACGAGCACCGCCAGTCCGCCCGCATCCGCGCGCCCGAAGGTCTGCGCCAGCAGCACGCCCAGCGGCAGCACCAGCCATTGCGGGCGCGCCAGCGCGCGCCGCAGCAGCGCCGGGCGTGCCGGGGCGGCCTTCATGCCGATCTCAGGCATCGCCGCGACCCCCGCCTTCGGCGTAGGGATCGGCGATTCCGAGTCCGGCGAGGATCTCGCGTTCGGCTTGTTCCATGCGCTCGGCCTGGGCATTGCGCAGGTGGTCCCAGCCCAGCGCGTGCAGCACGCCATGCACCACCAGATGCGCGTAATGTTGTTCGAGGGACTTGTGCTGCGCCTGCGCTTCCGCGGCGACGACGCTGTCGCACAGCACGATGTCCGCCGCCGGCGGCCAGGATTGGTAGGCGAAGGTCAGCACGTTGGTGGCGTAGTCGCGCTTGCGGAATTCGTGGTTGAGCTGGCGCCCCTCGTCGGCGCCGACGAAACGCAGGGTGATGCGCGCCGGCTGCTGCGTCGCGGCCGGTGCGGCACCGTCCGGGCCGCGGCGCAACGCCGCGCGCACCCAGCGCGCCAGCGCATGGCGCGGCAGACGCGCGCGATGCTCGCGGCTGGCGAACTGCACCGACAGTTCGAGGTCGAGGCGCGTCGCGGGGCGCGCCGCGGCCGGGCGATGCGCGCTCACGATGCGCTGCGGCCGCGGCGCGGCCTGGCGGTGCCCGCGGCCGGACCGGCGCAAGCCGCCGCGGCGCCCTCGGCTCGTTCATAGGCCTCGACGATGCGTGCCACCAGCGGGTGGCGCACCACGTCGGCGCTGCTGAATTCGGTCAGGGCGATGCCTCGCACGCCCTGCAGGATCCGCGCCGCCTCGGCGAGTCCGCTGGGAACGCCGCGCGGCAGGTCGACCTGGCTCAGGTCGCCGGTGATCACCGCGCGCGAGCCGAAGCCGATGCGGGTCAGGAACATCTTCATCTGCTCGGGCGTGGTGTTCTGCGCCTCGTCCAGGATGATGAAGGCCTTGTTCAGCGTGCGTCCGCGCATGAAGGCCAGCGGCGCGATCTCGATGGTGCCGCGCTCGAACAGGCGCTGCGTGCTCTCGAACCCGAGCAGGTCGTACAGCGCGTCGTACAGCGGGCGCAGGTAGGGGTCGATCTTCTGCGCCAGGTCGCCCGGCAGGAAACCCAGGCGCTCGCCGGCTTCCACCGCCGGGCGCGTCAGCACCAGCCGCTCGACGGCGTTGCGCTCCAGCGCGTCCACCGCGCAGGCCACGGCGAGGAAGGTCTTGCCGGTGCCCGCCGGGCCGAGCCCGACGGTGAGGTCGTGGCCGAGGATGTTGCGCAGGTACTCGCTCTGCCGCGCGGTGCGCCCGTGCAGCCCGGGGCGCCGCGTGTGCAGCACCGGCTCGTCGGCCGCGGCGCCCAGCTTGGGCTCCTGCCCCTGCGCCGCCTGCGTCAGCTCGAGCTGGATGTCGTCCAGGCTGAGCGCGGCGTCGGCGCGCGGCCACAGCGCCTGCAGCAGCGCCAGCGCCGACCGCGCACGCGTGCCTTCGACGGAGAAGTCATGGTCGCGTCGCCGGATCGCGACGTCGAAGGCGATTTCGATCTGCCGCAGGTTCTCGTCCAGCGGTCCGCACAGATGCCCGAGGCGGACATTGTCCGCGGGCGAGAAACGATGTTTGACAATCAAGGTACGTGGCGCTTGCGCGACGCGCCCTCGGCGCATCGATGCTGATACAGTCTCACCGCAATTGTGCGCCAAGGCGGCGCCAGGCGGCGACCCAGGGTCGGCGCGGTTGCGCATCGCCATCGCCGAGCCCGCGAACGTGAACGAATTCACGGCTGGCGGCGATCGAGTACCCTAGAATGAATCCACGAACACCAGATATTCGGTGATGGGTCGCGTCAGCCATTTCCATGTCTAGCAAGCCGAGCTGTACCTTGATCGTCGATCACCTGGCGGAATCGCGGGCATCGATGGCGCGGCTGCTGGCGCAGGTGCAGCCGGCCTTGCCGGTGTGCGAGGCCGGCACGCTGGCGCAGGCGGAGCATCTGATGCTCACGCGCAGCGTCGAGCTGGCGCTGATCGATTTCACGCTTCCCGACGGCAGCGGACTGGATGCGCTGCGCCTGCTGCACGCCGCGCAGCCCGAGGCGCGCGCAGTCATGATCACCTTGTTCGACGACGACGAACATGTATTTCCGGCGCTGCAGGCCGGAGCCTTCGGGTACGTGCTGAAGGACCGCCCGGAGATCGAGCTGGTGGCCCAGTTGCGTCGCATCCGCGACGGCGAGCCGCCGCTGAGTTCCTCGGTCGCCAGGCGCATGCTGAAGCACTTCGCCGCGGTGATCGAGCCGCCGGCGGTGACGTCGTCGGCGGGCCAGGCGCCGCCCGCGGCGCCGCGCCCCGGCCTCGTCGACGAGCCGGAGATCGCGCTGACCGAGCGCGAGACCGAGGTGCTGCAGCGCGTCGGCAAGGGCTACACGCTGCCCGAGATCGCGCAGCAGCTCGGACTGTCGCGCCACACCGTGGCCGACTACGTGAAGCAGATCTACCGCAAGCTCGACATCTCGTCGCGCGCCGAAGCCGCGCTGGAAGCGGCTCGCCGCGGCCTCGTGCGCTGAGAGCCGGCGCGGCGACGGGCCGGCGCATCCCGCGCGGCCCCGACAGGAGGGTTCATCCGATGCTTCCCGACCCCAGCCCGGCCGCGCAACGCGGGCCGTGGGTGTTTCCCTGCGACTTCCCGATCAAGATCATGGGGCGCAACGTCGACGGCTTCGCCGACGCCGTCGTCGAGGTCGTGCTGCGTCACGCGCCGGACTTCGACCCGGCGACCCTCGAGATGCGTGTGTCGTCCGCGCGCAAGTACCTCAGCTGCACCTGCACCGTGCGCGCCGTCAGCCGCGAGCAGCTCGACGCGTTGTATCGCGAGCTGAGCTCGCACCCGCTGGTGCAGGTGGTGCTGTAGCCGCGCCGCGGACAGCCGCGGACCCGAGCCGCTGCCGGCGGCTTCAGGCGACGCGACGTCCGCCCGCGGGCTGCTGGCCGGCCCCGTCGGGGGAGTCGAGCTCGAGCATGCAGGCCTCGACGGTCTGCAGGTTGTTGTCACGCGCGAAGCGCAGCACGAACTCGTAGGCCATCGGCTCGACGTCGGCCAGTTCGCGGCTGACCACCACCGCACGCACCCCGTCGACCAGCGTCGGCATGCACAGCGGTGAATAGCAGAGGTGGCCTTCGGCATGCCCCACGCCCTCCGGGCGGAAGCGGGACATCACGCCGGCCAGGCGCTCGGCCCAGTCGCTGGGGCGGAATGCACGCCCCTCGTGGGTACGCCCGAGGACGAGGATTTCCCCGGGTTGGAGGTCGCGGTTCAGTGCCCGCTGCACGGCAAGTTGTACCGCGGCCTGCCTTTCGGCCGCATGTTGGGCTGGGTCGGGCATCGGGTGGATGTGCTCGAAAGATTGTGTAAGAGCAATATTTTGCGCGCCTCGGCGAGTACTGGCAAACCCTGATACGCAGTGATACGAGGCGGCCGTCCGGCTCGCTCCCGGGGCACGGCCGCACCGGCCTGGCGACGCCGGCTACCATCGTTGCATGCAAGCATCGATTCCATCCGGACAGCGCCTGTACTGGGAAGACTTCCCGGCCGGGCTGGAGCTCGACTGCGGCTCGCGCAGCGTCGGGCGCGACGAGATCGTCGCCTTCGCCCGCGAATTCGACCCCCAGCCCTTCCACCTGGACGACGAAGCGGGGTCGGCCTCGCTGTTCGGCGGGCTCAGCGCCAGCGGCTGGCACACCTGCGCGATGTGCATGCGCATGATGTGCGACAGCTACGTGCTGCGCAGCAGCAGCCTGGGCTCGCCCGGACTCGACGAATTGCGCTGGCTCAGGCCGGTTCGCCCGGGGGATGTCTTGCAGTTGCGCATGACCGTGCTGGACGCCCGGCTGATGCGCAGCCGTCCCGGGGTCGGGCTCGTCCGCTCGCGCTGGGACTTGCGCAACCAGCATGGCGAGCCGGTGCTGCAGATGACCGGCTGGAGCATGTTCGGCACCCGCGAGGCCGCCGAGGCCGCCGCGCCCGGGCAGGCGGCGCAGGCGCGACACCCGTGAACACCGTGACAGGGGCCGTGCCATGAGCCTTGCGCTGCGTTCGAGCCTGTGGGTGGCGGCCCAGTTCGCGCTGATCGCGCTGATGCTGGCGTGGCCGGGGCACTGGCGCGTCGGGCTGCCCGCGCAGTTGCTCGGCGCGGCGGCGCTGGCGCTGGCGGCATGGGTGCTGAGCCACAACCGTCCCGGCAATTTCAACGTCCGCCCGCAGCCCAAGCCCGGAGCGCGGCTGGTGCTGGGCGGACCCTACCGCTTCATGCGCCACCCCATGTACAGCTCGCTGCTGCTGGGCATGGCGGCGGTGGCGGCTGCCGATCCGGACCCGGCCAGGCTGGCCTCCTGGCTGGCGCTGTGCCTGGTGCTGCTGGGCAAGTCCTCGCTGGAGGAGCGGCTGCTGATGCAGCGCTGGCCCGAATACGCCGAGTATCGGGCACGCACCGGCCGCTTCATGCCGCGCCTGCGCAGGGCGCGCTGACGCGGCCCGCGGCTCAGGCGATTCTGGCGCGCGGCCAGCGCGCGGCCCCCAGCAGAAGCACCGCGGCGACCCAGCAGCGAGCCGGCGGCAGCGCTCCGACCGCGCTTTGCAGCAGCAGCGTGAGTCCGGGCGCCAGGGTCAGCAGCACCGGCAGGCGACGCGCCCGCGGCCCCGCCGGCGTGGCGATCCACAGCAGCGACATCGCCAGCACGCAGGCGCCGATCTGCGCCAGCAGCGCCCACCAGGCCGCAGCCGAAGCCGCGACCAGCCAGTTCTCGCCGGCCACCACCGAGGCCACCGGCAGGATCACGGCCGCGCCGATCAACTGGTAGATGATGAACTTCTCGCCGCCGCAGGCGGCCAGGCGCGAGTCCGCGGCGGCCCATTCCTGCGCGCCCCAGGCCAGCGCGGCGAGCACGGCGAGCGACGCGCCGGGCCACGCCACGGCCGGCGCCAGCACGCCGAGCGCGGCAAGCGCCAGCAGCGCCGCCGGCAGCGCGCGCGCGCGGCGTCGCGCGAGCGCCGCCAGCAACAGCAAGGTGCCGGCGCTGAGCTCGACCGCGGCGACCGCGCCGATGCGCACCACGGCCAGGTACAGCAGCGCGATGCGCAGGCTGAACAGCAGCCCCAGGCGCAGGCCGGGGGCCAGCGTGGCATCCTGGGCGAACACGGCGATGCCGCGCCAGCGTGTCCACAACCACAGCAGCAGCAGCGATGCGGTGGTGGTCAGCGTGGCCTGCAGCAGCGCGGGCAGCCCCGGCGAGGCCGCTTCCACCGCCACCGGCAGCACGCTCCACAGCAGCGCGCCGGCGAGTTCGCTGCGCGTGCTGCGGGTCCAGGGCATGCGCGGCCTGTGGCGGAACGAGCTGCGGGCGGCCGGTGCTCAGGCGTCGAGTCCCTGCTGCACCTGCTCGGCGGCGCGCAGCACGGCGCGCGCCTTGGCCTCGGTCTCGCGCCACTCCATCTCGGGCACCGAATCGGCGACCACGCCGGCCGCGGCCTGCACGTACAGCCAGCCGGACTTGACGATGCCGGTGCGGATGGCGATGGCCAGGTCCATGTCGCCGGCGAAGCTCCAGTAGCCGACGGCGCCGCCGTACAGCCCGCGTCGCGTCGGCTCGAGCTCGTCGATGACTTCCATCGCGCGGATCTTCGGCGCCCCGGACAGCGTGCCGGCGGGGAAGGTCGCGCGCATCACGTCCAGCGCGCCCAGGCCCGGACGCAGCAGTCCCTCGACGTTGCTGACGATGTGCATGACGTGCGAGTAGCGCTCGATGACGAAGGCCTCGGTCACCTGCACGCTTCCGGTGCGCGCGATGCGACCGAGGTCGTTGCGCGCGAGGTCGATCAGCATCAGGTGCTCGGCCCGCTCCTTCGGATCGGCCAGCAGTTCGCGTTCGTTGGCCAGGTCCTTGTCCGGCGTCTCGCCGCGCGGGCGCGTGCCGGCCAGCGGGCGGATGGTCACCTTCTCGCCCTGCGCGGTGGCCTCCTGGCGCACCAGGATCTCCGGCGACGAGCCGACCACCTGGAAGTCTCCGAAGTTGTACAGGTACATGTACGGCGACGGATTGAGCGTGCGCAGCGCGCGGTACAGCGACAGCGGCGACTGCTCGAAACGCTTGCGCAGGCGCTGCCCGACCTGCACCTGCATGAAGTCGCCGGCCGCGATCAGTTCCTTCGCGCGCTCCACCGCGCGCAGGTAGTCGGCCTTGTCGAATTCGCGCTCCACCGGGGTGACCTCGGCGGCAGGCATCGCCGGCGCGGCCACGCTGGTGCGCAGGCGCTCGCGCAGCTCGCGCAGGCGCTGCGTGGCCTGGGCATGCGCCTGCGGCCGCGCCGGGTCGGCGTAGACGATGAAACTCAAGCGCCCCGCGAGGTTGTCGATCACCGCCAGTTCCTCGCATTGCAGCAGCAGGATGTCCGGCAGGTCGAGCGGATCGGGACGCGGGTTGCGGCGCGCCGACTCCTGCAGCCGCGGCTCGATGTAGCGCGCCGCGTCGTAGCCGAAATACCCGGCCAGGCCGCCACAGAAACGCGGCATGCCCTGCGGCAGCGCCACCTTGTGGCGGGCGCGGAAGGCCTCGATGAACTCCAGCGGCGGCTGCGTCGAGCGCTCGACCTCGGCGCCGTCGTGCAGCACCCGCGTGACCCCGTCCTTCACACGCAGTTCGGTGCGCGCGGCCAGCCCGATGAAGGAGTAGCGCCCGAAGCGCTCGCCACCGACCACCGACTCGAGCAGGAAGGTGTTGCGGGCGGCGCCGCCGTCGGTCAGTTTCAGGTACAGGGACAACGGGGTGTCGAGGTCGGCGAAGACCTGCGAGACCAGCGCGATGCGGTTGTAGCCGGCCTCGGCCAGGCTGTCGAATTCGGTTTGTGTCATGGTCGCGTAGAGGGTGCGCGACGCCGCGCGCCGGGCTTCGGCCACTGTAGCAAATGCGCCGCGCCCGACCCTGCGCGCGCCTTGCGAACGACCGTTCGATTATGCTGGGCCCACCGCTGCCGAGGAGAACCCGCCATGAGATTGCCGCCCCTTCCCCCGCGCGCGCTGCGCCGCGGCATCGCGCTGCTGGCCTGTGCCGGCGCCTGCACCGGCGCCGCGCAGGCGATGCAGGTGCACGGCGTGGACTTCGCGCCGCAGGAGCAGCAGGCCGGGCAGGCCCTGGTGCTCAACGGTGCCGGCACGCGCTACTTCTTCATCTTCAAGGTCTATGCCGCCGGCCTGTACCTGCCGCATCCGGCACGCGACGCCAGCGCGGCGCTGGCGATGCCCGGTCCGAAGCACATGCGGCTGGTGATGCTGCGCGGGGTCAGCGGCAAGGAACTCGGCGACAAGCTCGACTCCGACATCCGCGCCAACCTGCCGCCGGCCGAGATCGCCTCGCTGGCGCCGTCGCTGCGGCGCCTGCGCGGGCTGTTCGCGACCCAGCGCGAACTGCGCGAAGGCCAGAGCATCGACCTGCGCGACGAGCCGGGGACCGGCATGCTGGTGGAACTGGACGCGAAACCGCTGGGCCCGCCCTTCGCCGACCCGCAGCTGTTCGATGCGCTGCTTCGCGTATGGCTCGGCCCGCACCCGGCCGACTCGCGCCTGAAGCGCGCGCTGCTCGGGGACGCCCGCGACGCGGACTGAGCAAGCTGCCGCGCCGGCGGCTTCAGACCACCCGCGCGAGTTCGGCCCGCATCGAGTCGATCACCGCGCGGTAGTCCTTCTGGCCGAAGATCGCGCTGCCGGCGACGAAGGTGTCGGCGCCGGCAGCGGCCACCGCGGCGATGTTGTCGGTCTTGATGCCGCCGTCGACCTCCAGCAGCACCTCGCGCCCGCTGTGCGCACGGTAGGCATCCAGGCGCTGGCGCACCAGCGCGGTCTTGCGCAGCGCCTCGGGGATGAAGCTCTGGCCGCCGAATCCCGGGTTGACGCTCATGATCAGCACCAGGTCGACCTTGTCCAGCACGTAGTCCAGCACTTCCAGCGACGAAGCCGGGTTGAACACCAGCCCGGCACGGCAACCGGCATCGCGGATCAGCTGCAGCGTGCGGTCGACGTGGCGGCTCGCCTCGGGGTGGAAGCTGACGATGTCGGCGCCGGCCTTCGCGAACATCTGCGCCAGCGCGTCGACCGGCTCGACCATCAGGTGCACGTCCAGCGGCACCGGCGTGCCGTCGGCGCGCTTGCAGTAGGGCTTGATCGCCTGCGCAACCAGCGGGCCCACCGTGAGGTTGGGCACGTAGTGGTTGTCCATGACGTCGAAATGGATGAAGTCGGCGCCGGCGTCGATCACGCTGCGGACCTCGTCGCCCAGGCGGGCGAAATCGGCGGACAGGATGCTGGGAGCGATTCGGTAGGTCTTCATGGTGCGCCGATTGTAGAAGCCGGCCCCCGCCCATCGAGGCGCCCTGTCTACAATCGGCGCCACCATGGATGCGAATCAATTTTCGGTGTCCGTCGAGCCGGCCTTCCTGCCCGAGGAGTCGGACGCCGGGGGCGGCCTGTGGGCCTACAGCTATACCGTGCGCATCCGCAACACCGGAAGCCGCCCGGCGCAGTTGATCGCGCGCCACTGGGTGATCATGGACGACACCGGACGCACCGAGGAGGTGCGCGGCCTCGGCGTGGTCGGTCAGCAACCGCTGCTGCGACCGGGCGAGGTGTTCGAGTACACCAGCTGGACCCGCCTGCGCACGCCCAGCGGAAGCATGCGCGGCAGCTACCTGTGCGTGACCGACGAGGGTTCGCAGTTCGATGCGCCGATTCCCGAGTTCGCGCTGATCGCGCCGGGCCAGAGCCTGCATTGACGCAGTGAACCCGGGCGTGCGCCATTTCGCAGCGACCCGCGCGGCCGGACGGGTCGTGCGGCTGGTCCTGGCGGGTTGCCTGGCCGTGCTGCTGGGATCGTGCGCGGTGCTGCCCGCGCCGCGGGCGCCTGCGACCGCCCCCGCCGCGCCGGCCGTCCCCGCGCCCGCGCCG
>JAKAXL010000007.1 GCA_021816585.1 Pseudomonadota bacterium
TGCATTCGAGGCTCAGTCGGGTGTCGTGGACCGGCGGCGCGCCGGCGGGTTCGACATCGCTGGGCAGCGCCGTCAGCGCCACGCTCGTCGAGGTATGCAGCAGGGCTTCGCGCTGCTGCTGCAGTTGGTCGGCGAGACAGTTGTCGGCGAACTGCTGCAACGGCGCGCGCAAGGCCAGCAGCGCGGCGCATCCAGCGAGCAGCCAGCTCGTGCGCCGGGGCAGGCGGGCGCGGCGGAGCTCGCGCCGGAGCGCGTCGTGCCCGGTTGTCGCGCCGCCCGCCGCGTCCGGATCGCGCGCCGCGTCGACCAGCAGCGGCGCGCAGGCCGGCGGGCCGCCCGGCAGTTGCCGGAGCTCGGCCTCGCGCAGCTGTGCCAGCGCCGCGTCGTCGTGGTCGAGCGCGTGGCGCCCGCGCAGCCCCAGCAGCAGGGCCAGCACGAATACTTCACGCACCTGCTGCTGCTCGGGCGCGAGCTCCTGCAGCGAGCGGAAGAAGCCGTCTCCCGCATCGAGCACGCCGAAGTGCCTGCGCTGCAGCAGATGCGCGCTCCATTGCGTGGCGTGTTCCCAGCGGCTGGTCTGCAGGCGCTCGTCGGCCCACGCGGCTGCCGCGTAGGCGGCAAGCTCGGCATGTTCCGGGACCTGCGCGGCTGCCGCCGCGCGTGCCTGTGCAAACCACGCGTCGAGCCGCTGCACGGCCTCGTCGAGACTGCCGTGCGGCGCGCGCGCGAAGTCCTGCACGCGGGCGAACCAGGGCATGTAGGCCTCGAGCAGGCGGGTCATGGCCGGGTCTCCACGACGATCAGGCTTGCCTGCAGGTCGGTCGGCGCATCCGGCCAGTGCAGCCGCAGCGCCGCCTCGCGCCGCGCCGATTCCCACAGCGGACCGGAGCAGTCGATGCGCCAATGCGCGCTGCCCGGGCGCGCCGGAACCCCCGATGGCGTCGAGTCGAGAAGCTGCAGCGGCAGACCGGGCAGCGCATGCGCGATCAGCGCCTGCAGCTGGGCGGGCGCGGCCAGCCGCGCCTCCCGGGCGACACGCGTTGCCCACCTGGCGCCGGGCGTGCCGGCGCCCAGCATGAGGAAGAACATGTTGCAGGCATCGAAGGCCGCCTGGGGGACCTGTGTCTCGAGCCCTCCGTCCCGGGTTCGCAGCGGCAGCACGTAGGCGGGCCCGACCGCGATGTCCAGAACCAGCATGTGCAGGCATTGCCGGACACCTTCGAAGCATTCGCGCAGGCGCAGGGGGTCGAAGGCCGCCAGCCCCTGCGGCAACTCCGCGCAGGCGCCGAAGGCATCGCAGCGACCCGAAAGGCCGCTGAGCTCGGCGACGAGTTCGCGCAGCCGCGCGTAGACCCGCGCCGGCCGGTCGCGGCGGCCCGAGCAGGCCTGCTCCAGCCAGCAACTCGCCGGCGCCAGCGTGCGCAGAGCGAGCATGGAGCGCAGCAGCTCCTCGGCCGATCCCGCATGCCCGCCATGGCGACCGCCCTTGAGTTCCTCGAGGCGGCGCAGTTGCGCGCCCAGTTCGTCGCGCAGATCGCAGAGCAGGCGCACGAGCGCCGGCGACGCGCCCAGGTTCAGGCAGGGCGGGATGTACTCGTCGTCGAGGCGTGCGCCGTCGCCGTCGTGCAGCAGGCGCGCCACCGGCAGCACTTCGTAGGACTGCAGATGTTCGAGCTCCGGCTCGAAGAACACGCGCAGCACGTACTGCAGCGTACGCACCTGGGCGGGTGGGCCGTCCGAATACAGGTCGGCCATGTCGCGCGGCTGCAGTTGCGTGGCCAGCCGGCTGGCCAGCGCGAAGGCGGCATTGCCCCACAGGAAGCCGGCCCCCTGCTCGCCGACCTGTTCCAGATGCTGGAAGCTGCGTACCGGAAGGGTTTCCGGGCCGTAGGGCAGGCGCAGCAGGAAGCGGGGAAGGGCCAGGCCGAGGTAGCGAGCGTCCTCGCTGTCGCGCAGCGAGTTCCAGGCGATGAATTGAGGTCCCTCGAACAGCGAGGCAAGGTCCTTCAGCGCCGGCAGCTGCTGCATCGAGTCGACGCCGAAGAACTGCGGCGACGCCGCCGCGAGGAAGGGCGCATGGGCCATCGCGGCCACTTTCGCGACCTCGCGCAGCAGCCCGACGTCGGGCGCGCTGGGGCCGAATTCATAGTCCGCGACGATGGCCCCGTAGGGCTGGCCGCCGAACTGCCCGTACTCGGCCGTGTAGACCAGCTTGTACAGGCCGCTGCGGACCACCTCGGGCGCGTCCGCGAAGTCGTCCATCAGGCGCTGCTTGCTCAGGCTGATGAACTGGATGCGGATGTTCTCGCGGAAGTTGGTCCGGTCGACCAGGAACTTCAGCGAGCGCCAGGCCGATTCCAGGCGCTGGAACGACGGGTGGTGCAGGATCGCGTCGACCTGGTCGGACAGCTTGCGATCGATCTCGGCGATCAGCGCGTCGACCAGGGCCTGGTTGACATCGGAGGCGGCGGTCTGCGCGGGCTGCGGGGCGAGCGCGGCGACCGGCGTCGCGTCGGTGCCCGGCTGCTCGATCGGCGGCTCGGCAGGCTCGACGAGGTGGCGAAGCAGGGTCTCGATGCCCATGCGGGTGATCGGGTAGGCCTCGTCGCCGGGGCGGATGCGCGCGCTCGTGGCGAGCTCGTCGATCACCGGGGTGGCGGGGCCGGCGGTTGCGGTGGAGGCGGCGGCGGTCATCGGCGGCTCACGCTTGCGAAGAAGGATTCGGAGTTCCCGGAGTTCCCGGAGTTCCCGTGGGGTTCGGGGCGCCCTGGCTGCCGGGATCGCCGCCGGCTCGCAATTCGGCGGCCAGGCGCTGGCGCAGCCCGGGATCGGAGACGATCTGCTGCAGGCGCCTGCGGAACGCGGGGATGTTGCTCATCGGGCCCTTCAACGCCTTCAGCGCCTCGCGCAGCTCGAGCAGGTCCCGCAGCTGCGGGACCTGCGCGACCAGCGCGTCGGGCGTGAAGTCGTCGAGCTTCGCGAAGTTCAACTGCAGTTGCAGCATCGCGCCTCGCTGGCCGTGCAGGAAGTCGGGGACCTGTAGTTCGAGGCGCGGCGCCTGCGCGGCCAGCACGTCGTTGAAGTTGTCCTTGTCGACGCCGACCGGGCGCAGCTCGTCGACCGGAGTGGGGTCGTCGCGCAGCGTGTAGTCGCCGATCACCAGCAGCTTCAGCGGGAGTTCGACCTCCTCCTGCGCTCCCTCGGTGGCGGGGCGGTAGACGATGTTCACCCGTTCCTTCGGGGCTACGGATCCTTGGGATGGCATGTGACGGTCCTCCGGCAGATGCTCGCCCGGCCCTGGGTGGCGGCGGCGAGCATGATCGAATTGCACTCCGATCGGCCGTGCGCTGCGCAGCGCACGCGACTTGGCCTTGAATGACAAACTCAATTTGCTCCGTGGGGCAAAGGCGGCGCGGCGTCGCGCCCGCCAGGGCGTCGGCGTCGCCGGGTCCGCGCCTGTGCTAAGTTTTCGCCCTTGCGCGCTCCGTTTCCGCGTTGCCCATGACCATCCAGATCCACAACACCCTTACGCGCAGCAAGCAGCCACTCGTGCCGCTGGAGCCGGGACACGTGCGCATGTACGTGTGCGGCATGACCGTCTACGACTACTGTCACCTCGGTCACGCGCGCATGATGGCGGTGTTCGACGTGGTGCAGCGCTGGCTGAAGGCGCGCGGGCTGCGCGTGACCTACGTGCGCAACATCACCGATGTGGACGACAAGATCATCCGCCGCGCGCACGAGGCCGGCGTCGGCGTGCGCGAGCTCACCGACCGCTTCATCGCCGCGATGCACGAGGACACCGAGGCGCTGGGCATCGAGCGTCCCGATCTGGAGCCGCGGGCCACCGAGCACATCGCGCCGATGCTGCGCATGATCTCGAGCCTGGTCGAACGCGGGCTGGCCTACCAGGATGCGGCCGGCGACGTCGACTATGCGGTGCGCAGCTTCCCCGGTTACGGCCGGCTGTCGGGCAAGTCGCTGGACGAACTGCACGCGGGCGAGCGCGTCGAGGTCGATGCGGCCAAGCGCGACCCGCTGGACTTCGTGCTGTGGAAGCGCGCCAAGCCGGAGGAGCCGGAGGAGGTGCGCTGGGACTCCCCCTGGGGGCCGGGCCGGCCGGGCTGGCACATCGAGTGCTCGGCGATGAGTTGCGAGATGCTCGGCGAACAGTTCGACATCCATGGCGGCGGCGCCGACCTGCAGTTCCCGCACCATGAGAACGAGATCGCGCAGACCGAGGGTGTCACCGGCAAGCCGTGGGTCAGCATGTGGATGCACAACGGATTCGTGCGCGTGGACGAGCAGAAGATGTCGAAGTCCCTCGGCAACTTCCTGACCATCCGCGAGGTCCTGAAAAGCGTCGATCCGGAGACCCTGCGTTTCTTCATCATCCGCGCCCACTACCGCAGCCCGCTGAACTACAGCGACGACGCGCTGCGCGATGCGCGGCTCTCGCTGGAGCGTCTGTACCTGGCGCTGCAGGACTACCCGCAGGTGGCCGGCAGCGTCGACTGGGAGCATCCGCTGGCGCAGCGCTTCGGCGCGGCGATGGACGACGACTTCAACACCCCCGAGGCCTTCGCGGTGCTGTTCGAGCTGGCCGGCGCGCTCAATCGCAGCGCCAGTCCCGAACTGGCGGCGCTGCTGAAGGGCCTGGGCGGCGTGGTGGGGTTGCTGCAGAGTACGCCGCAGCAATTCCTGCAGGGCGCCACCCCGCAGTCGGAGAAGCAGTGGATCGAGCAGCAGGTGCAGCTGCGCGCGCAGGCCAAGCAGGCGCGCGACTACGCCAGCGCCGACCGTATCCGCGCCGAGCTGCTGCAGCGCGGCATCCAGCTCGAGGACAAACCGGGCGGCGTCACGTTGTGGCGCCGCGCCTGAGCCATGGCCGCGACCCGAAAGAGCCGAGGGCCGGTTGCCGAGCCGGCGCCCGCTCCCTACTGGGACCAGGCCTGCGGCGAGCTGATGCGCGCCGACCGCGTGATGCGGCGTCTGATCCCGGCCTACGGGCAGGCACGCCTGCAGAGTCGTGGCGACGCCTTCCAGACCCTGGCACGCTCGATCGTCGGGCAGCAGGTGTCGGTCAGTGCTGCGCAGTCGGTGTGGAATCGTCTGCTGGAGCTTTGCGGCGCCGTCAGTCCGTCCGGCGTGCTCGAGCGCGATGTGCAGGCGCTGCGTCAGGTGGGTCTGTCGCAGCGCAAGGCCGAGTACCTGCGCGACCTCGCCAGTCGCTTCGAGCAGGGCCTGGTGCACCCGCAACAATGGCCTTCGATGGACGACGAGGCGATCATCGAGGAGCTGGTCGCGATCCGGGGCATCGGGCGCTGGACCGCCGAGATGTTCCTGATGTTCCACCTGCTGCGCCCCGACGTGCTGCCGCTGGACGATCTGGGTCTGCGACGCGGCATCAGCCAGTGCTACTTTTCCGGCGAGGCGGTCAGCCGCAGCGAGTTGCGCGAGGTGGCGTCGGCCTGGGCGCCCTGGCGTTCGGTGGGTACTTGGTATATTTGGCGTAGTCTCGACCCCTTGCCGGTCGAGTATTGAAGCGGACACTCCCGGGGCCGCTGCGCGGTCGCCCGGGTGCGTCCGCCGGCTCACGGGCCGGGGCCGGCCGTGCGCGTGCCGCAGCGGCACGACACGTGCAACACGCGCCCGCAGGTGTCGCGTATGGACAGGACCATGAACAAGAAAGTCTTTCTGGATTTCGAACAGCCGGTGGCCGAACTGGAGGCCAAGATCGATGAACTGCGCTTCGTGCAGGACGAATCGGCGGTCGACATCTCGGAGGAGATCTCCCGGCTGCAGAAGAAGAGCCTGCAGCTGACGAAGGATCTGTACAGCAAGCTGTCGCCGTGGCAGGTCACGCAGATCGCGCGTCACGCGCAGCGTCCCTACACGCTCGACTACGTCGCCGCGCTGTTCACCGATTTCCACGAGTTGCACGGCGACCGGCATTTCTCCGACGACCTGTCGATCGTCGGCGGGATGGCGCGCTTCAACGGCCAGGCCTGCATGGTGCTGGGGCACCAGAAGGGGCGCGACACGAAGGAGCGCGCGATGCGCAACTTCGGCATGAGCAAGCCCGAGGGCTATCGCAAGGCGCTGCGCCTGATGAAGCTGGCGGAGAAGTTCGGACTGCCGGTGTTCACCTTCGTCGACACGCCCGGCGCCTACCCGGGAATCGACGCCGAGGAGCGCAACCAGTCCGAAGCCATCGGCCGCAACATCCTCGAGATGGCGCAGCTGCAGGTGCCGATCGTCTCGACCATCATCGGCGAGGGGGGCTCCGGCGGCGCGCTGGCCATCGCGGTGGCCGACCATGTGCTGATGCTGCAGTTCGCCGTGTACTCGGTGATCTCGCCCGAGGGCTGCGCGTCGATCCTGTGGAAGAGCGCGGAGCGCGCGGCCGACGCCGCCGAGGCGCTGGGCCTGACCGCGCACCGCCTGAAGGCGCTGGGCCTGATCGACAAGATCGTCAGCGAGCCGGTGGGCGGCGCGCACCGCGACCCGCAGGCCATGGCCGCGTCGCTCAAGCGCGCGCTGGGGGAGAGCCTGCGCCAGTTCCAGGGCATCAAGCCGGCCGATCTGGTGCGCCAGCGTTACGAGCGGCTGTGCGCGTTCGGTCGCTTCCAGGACACCAAGTCGGCGCGCTGAGTCCCGGCGCGGCGGCCTCGCGCAGCGCGACTGGCGCGCTGCGCGGTTTCGTGCGCATGCAGGCCGCCGCCGGCGAGACCGACGCGGCGCGGGCTCTGGTCGATGCGACCTGGCCGCTGGCGCTGGCTTTCAGCGGCGGCGCCGATTCCACCGCACTGGTGCTGGCCGCGCGTCGCGTGTGGCCGGGGCGGCGCCTGATCGCGCTGCACGTGCACCACGGACTGCAGTCCGCGGCCGACGAGTTCGCCGCGCATGCCGCGGGGCAATGCGAGCGCTGGGGCATCGAGTGCCGGGTGCTGCGGGTGCAGGTGCAGCTGCGCCGCGGCGGCAGCCTGGAGGAGCAGGCGCGCGAGCAGCGCCACGCCGCGCTGCAGGGCGCGGCGCGCGATGCCGGATGCGGCTGGCTGCTGCTGGGCCACCAGGCCGACGACCAGGCGGAGAGCCTGTTGCTGGCGTTGTTGCGCGGGGCCGGTCCGGCCGGGCTGGCGGCGATGCCGGCGGCGGTGCGTCGAGGCGGCGTCTGGCTGGGGCGTCCGCTGCTGGGCTGTCCGGCCGCCGGGCTGCGCGCCGAACTCGATGCCGCCCGGGTCGCCTACGTCGTCGACCCGATGAATGCCGATCCCGCACTGCGGCGCAGCCGCATCCGCCACGAATTGCTGCCGGTGCTCGACGCGCTGGAGCCGGCCTGGCGCCGCACGCTGGGGCGCAGCGCTGCGCTGTGCGCGCAGGCGGCGCTGCAGGTGCGCGCCGGCGCGGCGCTGGACCTGCAAGCGTGTCGCGGGCTGCCCGGGCTGCGCCTGGAAGGGCTGGCCGCACTCGATCGCGCGCGCCGGGCCGAGGCGCTGCGCGCCTGGCTCGGCGAGCTTGGCGTGCGCAGCAACAGCGCGCAGCTGGCCAATCTGTGCCGGCAGCTCGATGCGCCGCCGCAGGCCGCGATGTGCGTGCGTCTGGGCGGCGCGCGCCTGTGGCGCGAGGGCGCTTGGCTGCGCTGCGAACCCGCGGCGCGGGCCCCGCAGCCCGCGGACCGCGCTCGCTGATCCCTATAATCAAGAGCTTTTTGCGCCTTCGCTGCGTGCGAAGGCCGGTGCCGCGCCGGCACCGGCGGGACGCGGCGCGCGGCTCCCAACAACCATCCATCATGGCGCTCATCGTCCAGAAGTACGGCGGCACCTCGGTCGGCTCCGTCGACCGCATCAAGAACGTGGCGCGGCGCGCGATCAAATGGGCCGAGGCCGGCAACCAGGTCGTGGTGGTCGTGTCCGCGATGGCCGGCGAGACCAACCGGCTGATCGCACTGGCGCGCGAGATCCAGCCCGAGCCCGATCCCCGCGAGCTCGACGTGGTCGCCGCCACCGGCGAGCAGGTGACCATCGGCCTGCTGGCGATGGCGCTGAAATCCCTCGGGCACGATGCGCGCAGCTACACCGGGTTCCAGGTCGGTGTGCACACCGACAGCGCGTTCACGAAGGCGCGCATCGAATCCATCGACGAGCAGCGCATCCGCGCCGACCTGGACGGCGGGCGCATCGTCGTGGTGGCGGGCTTCCAGGGCCTGGACGCGCAGGGCAACATCACGACCCTCGGCCGCGGCGGCTCGGACACCTCCGGCGTGGCGCTGGCGGCGGCGCTGGGCGCCGATGAATGCCAGATCTACACCGATGTCGACGGTGTCTACACCACCGACCCGCGAGTCGTGCCGGAGGCGGCCAAGCTGCCCTCGATCACCTTCGAGGAAATGCTCGAGATGGCCAGCCTGGGCTCGAAGGTGCTGCAGATCCGCTCGGTGGAGTTCGCCGGCAAGTACCGCGTACGCCTGCGCGTGCTGTCGAGCCTGACGCCGTGGGACCTGCCGCTGGAGCAGGAGAGGAACAGCGGGACCCTGATCACATTCGAAGAGGACCAGACCATGGAACGTGCCGTCGTTTCCGGCATCGCCTTCGCGCGCGACGAGGCCAAGATCACCGTGGTGGGCGTGCCGGACAGGCCGGGAATCGCCTACCAGATCCTCAGCGCGGTCGGCCAGGCCAACATCGAGGTCGACATGATCGTGCAGAACCAGAGCGTCGACGGCTTCACCGATTTCTCGTTCACGGTGGGGCGCAACGACTACGCGCGCACGCTGGCGATTCTGAAGAGCGAGGTGCAGGGGCACATCGGCGCGAAGGACGTGATCGGCGACCCGAAGGCCTGCAAGGTGTCGATCGTCGGGGTCGGGATGCGTTCGCATGCCGGGGTCGCCAGCACGATGTTCCGTACGCTGTCGGAAGAGGGCATCAACATCCAGATGATCTCGACTTCGGAGATCAAGGTGTCGGTACTGATCGACGAGAAGTATCTCGAGCTGGCGGTGCGCGCGTTGCACCGGGCCTTCGACCTCGACGCCCAGCCGGCCGCCTGAGCCGCCTGCCGGAGCCGCCTGCCGGAGCCGGCAGGCGCGTCCGGCTCAGCGCAGCGGCGGGAAGCTCACGCGAACGCGCAGTCCGCCGAGAGGCGAGTCGAGCAGCTCCACCGCGGCGCCACTGCGCTCGGCCACGCTCTTCACGATGGCCAGCCCGAGTCCGCTGCCGCCGGGAGGCGAGTCGGCGCGACGGTAGAAGCGGTCGAACACGCGCGGGCGCTCCGCCTGCGGAATCCCGGGGCCGGAGTCGTCGACCTCCAGCACGGCGTTCGGGCCGTCGGCGTGCACGCGCACGTCGACGCGTCCGTCGCGCGGGCAGTAGCGCACCGCGTTGTCGACCAGGTTGCGCGCCAGCATGCGCAGGCCGTTGGGCGGCGCCAGCACCGTCAGCTCCTCGGCCTGCTCGAGGCCGGCATCGACATCGCGCGCGTGCGCCAGCTCCAGCGTGTCCGACAGCGCCGCACGCGCGGCCTCGGTCAGCGAGGTCGCGGCCGGGGCCTCGCGGCCGCCGGAATCGGCGCGCGCCAGCGCCAGCAGCTGCTCGACCAGGTGGGTGGCGCGATCGATGCCGGAGTCCAGGCGCTGCGCGGCCAGGCGTCGCGTGGGCTCGTCTTGCGCGCGTGCGAGCATCTGCAACTGCAGTTTCAGCGCGGCCAGCGGCGAACGCAGTTCGTGGGCGGCGTCGGCGACGAACATCTGCTGCGCGTCGAAGGCCTGGCGGGTGCGCGCGAACAGCCCGTTCATGGCCCGCACCACGGGCTGCATCTCCAGCATCGCGGTGCCCGGGTCCAGCGGGTCGAAGGAGGTTGCGGCACGGTTCTCGAGCTCGCTCGACAGCGAGCGCAGCGATGCCAGCGAGCGCCGCACCACCCAGGCGACGACCAGCAACAGCAGCGGGACGATCAGCAGCATCGGCCACACCGAGTTCAGCGCGAAGGTCAGCGCCAGCGCACGCCGGCTCAGCAGCGGCTGTGCGACCTGGATGGTGCGCCCGCCGGCCTGCATCGAGAACACCCGCCACTTCTGGTTGTTGACATCGACGTTGGCGTAGCCGAGCACGGCCTGGTCGGGGAGCTCGACGCGCGGTCGCGACACGTAGATGCGCTGGCCGTCCGGAGACCAGACCTGGAACACGTAGTCCAGGTCGTCGCGCGCGCCACTGCGCGGACCGAAGCCGGGCAGTCCGAGCTCGCCGGTGGCCAGCGACAGCGCGATCTGCTGCAGGTGGTAGTCGAAGACCGCGTCGGCCTCGCGCATGGCGTTGCGGAACACCGCCACCGCCTGCACCAGCGCCGCCGTCAGCACGGCGACCGTCAGCAGCAACAGCAACCGGGCGCGCAGCGACTTCATGCGGCCTGTCCGTCGTCGCCGCCGGCCTCGTCGCGCGCGATCACGTAGCCCATGCCGCGGATGTTGCGGATGAAGTCGGCGCCGAGCTTCTTGCGCAGGCTGTGCACGTAGACCTCCACCGCGTTGCTGGAGATCTCGTCCTTCCAGCCGTAGAGCTTTTCCTCCAGCTGCGCGCGCGACAGGATCACCCCTGGGCGACGCAGCAGTGCCTCCAGCACCGCCCATTCGCGTTGCGACAGCACCAGGGCCCGCCCGTGCAGCGTGGCCTCGTGGGTGGCCGGGTTCAGGCACACGCCGGCATGCTCGATGGCGGGCTCGGCGCGCCCGGCGGCGCGCCGCAGCAGCGCGCGCACGCGCGCCTGCAGCTCACTCAGGTCGTAGGGCTTGAGCAGGTAGTCGTCGGCGCCGGCGTCGAGCCCGCGGATGCGGTCGTCCACCGCGTCGCGCGCGGTGACGATGAGCACGGGCGTGCGGTCGCGGCGTTCGCGCGCGGCGCGCAGCACCTGCAGCCCGTCGCGCGTGGGCAGCCCGAGGTCGAGCAGCACCAGGTCGTACTGCTCGCTGCTCCAGGCGCTGTCGGCGGCGCGGCCGTCGCGCACCCAGTCGACCGCGTAGCCCTCGGCGCGCAGCGCGTCGAGTACGCTTTCCCCGATCATCGGGTCGTCTTCCACCAGCAGCAATCGCATTGCGGCGTTTCCTCGTTGCCTCGCCTGCCCGTTCGCTCCATGCCCGGCCCGGAGCCCGCGGCGTGGCGTGCAGGAGCGGCCCGGAATCGGCACAATCACCGTTTGTCGCGTTGTTCGCAACGTCGTTTGTAGCGCAAGCCCGCGGGGAATGCGAACCCGCGGCCGACCCAATCACCGGAACTGGAGTTGATGATGACCCATGCGATCCGCATCGAGCGTACCGGAGGTCCCGAGGTGCTGCAGTGGCAGCAGGTGGAGGTAGGCGACCCCGGCCCCGGCGAGGTGCGCGTGCGCAACGCCGCCGTGGGCGTGAACTTCATCGACGTCTACCATCGCACCGGACTGTACCCGCTGCCGCTGCCCGCCGGCATCGGGCTGGAGGCCGCCGGGGTCATCGAGGCGGTGGGGCCGGGGGTGGACGAGTTCCGCGTCGGCGACCGCGTCGCCTACTGCCACGGCCCCACCGGGGCCTACGCGCAGGCGCGCGTGATGCCGGCGCGGGTGCTGGTGAAGCTGCCCGACGGCATCGAATTCGAGACCGCCGCGGCGATGATGCTCAAGGGGCTGACCGCGCAATTCCTGCTGCGCCGCACGCGCCGGCTGCAGGCCGGGGATGTCGCGCTGTTCCATGCCGCCGCCGGCGGCGTCGGCCTGCTCGCCGGGCAGTGGGCGAAGTCCCTCGGCGTGCAGCTCATCGGCACCGCCGGCAGCGATGAAAAATGCCGGCTGGCGCTGGGCAACGGCTATGCGCATTGCATCAACTACCGCAGCGAGGACCTGGTGTCGCGGGTCAAGGAACTGACCGGCGGCAAGGGGGTGTCGGTGGTGTACGACTCGGTCGGGCGCGACACCTGGGAGCGTTCGCTGGCCTGCCTGCAGCCCTTCGGGCTGATGGTCAGTTTCGGCAACGCCTCCGGCCCGGTTCCCCCTGTGACCCTGGGCGACCTGGCCGCGCGCGGCTCGCTGTACGTGACCCGCCCGACCCTGATGACCCATCTGGCCGACCGCGCGACCCAGCTGGAGATGGCCGCCGAGCTGTTCGACGTCGTGCTTTCGGGCAAGGTGCGCCCGCTGATCGGCCAGCGCTTCGCGCTGCGCGATGCGGCGGATTCGCATCGCGCGCTGGAATCGCGCGCGACCACCGGCAGCATCGTGCTGCAGCCCTGAAGCCCCGAAGCCCTGAAGCCCTGCCGGAGCCCTCGCGCGCCGGCGCGGGGCTCAGGCGGCGTCGCGGCGCCGGCGCGACTGGCGCTGCTCGTCGAGCAGCAAGGCCACGGCCCCCAGCGTGATGGACGTGTCGGCCAGGTTGAACGCCGGCCAGTGCCACTGTCCCGACGAGGTGCGCACGTAGAAGTCCAGGAAGTCGGTGACGTGGCCCCACAGCACGCGGTCCACCACGTTGCCCAGCGCGCCGCCGAGGATCAGCCCGAGCGCCAGCCCGAACAGCACGCGGGGGCGGCGCCGCAGCAGCAGCACGACGATCAGCAGCGAGGCGCCCGTCCCCAGTCCGGTGAACAGCCAGCGCTGCCATCCCGATTGCGCGGCGAGGAAGGAAAAGGCCGCGCCGGCATTCTCGATGTGCACGAGGTTGAAGAACGGCGTCACGGGGATGCTGGCACCCAGCGGCAGTTCGCGCGCCACCAGCCACTTGCTGAACTGGTCCAGCACGACCACCGCGGCCGCCAGCAGCAGCCACACCCACGAGCCCGGCGCGCGCGCACCCGATGTCGGCTCAGACATGCTGCCGCGCCTCGCCGTTGCCGACCAGGTTGTCCACGCAGCGTCCGCACAGCCCGGGGTGCGCGGGATCGCTGCCGACGTCGTCGACCCAGTGCCAGCAGCGTTCGCACTTGTCGGCCTGCGCCGGCTCGGCCCGCACCTCGAGCTGCTGCGCCGCATGCAGGCGCAGCCGCGACACGATGAACGCGAACCTGGCCTCGTCTCCCAGCGTACGCAGCAGTTCCAGGTCGGATGGCGGCAGCCCCAGATCGACCCAGGCCTGCAGCGAGGACCCCAGGCGCCCTTCGGCGCGCACGGCCTCCACCGCGCGGTTGACCTGGTCGCGCAGTTCGCGGATGCGCGACCAGCGCTGCAGCAGCGCGGGGGCGTCGGGAACCTGCGGCAGCTCGTGGTAGGTCTGCACGAAGATGCTTCGATCCGCCTTCGCCTGCGCCGGCGCGAAATGCTCCCAGGCCTCTTCCGCGGTGAAGCTCAGGAAGGGCGCGATCCAGCGCAGCATCGCGCCGGCCAGGTGCCACAGCGCGGTCTGCGCGCTGCGCCGCGCGCTGCCTTGCGCCTTGGTCGTGTACAGGCGATCCTTCAGCACGTCGAGGTAGAAGCCGCCGAGGTCCTCGGAGCAGAACACCAGCAGCCGGGCCACCACCGGGTGGAATTCGTAGTCGGTGTAGTGGGCCAGGATGTCGCGCTGCAGCTGGTCCGCGTAGGCCAGCATCCAGCGATCGATCTCCAGCATGTCCTCGACCTCGACGGCCTGGGTCGCGGGGTCGAAGTCCGACACGTTGGCCAGCAGGAAGCGCAGCGTGTTGCGCACCCGGCGGTAGTTCTCGACCACCTGCTTGAGGATCGCGTCGGAGATCGCCAGGTCGCCGGAGTAGTCGGTGGAGGCCACCCACAGCCGGATGATCTCGGCGCCGAGCTTGTCGCTGACCGTCTGCGGCGCGATCACGTTGCCCACCGACTTGCTCATCTTGCGGCCCTGGCCGTCGACCGTGAAGCCGTGCGTGAGCAGGGCCTTGTAGGGCGCGCGTCCGTCGATCGCGCAGCCGGTCAGCAGCGACGAGTGGAACCAGCCGCGGTGCTGGTCGTGACCTTCCAGGTACAGGTCGGCCGGCCATGCCAGCTGCTCGCGGTGGCTGCCGCGCAGCACATGCCAGTGGGTGGTGCCGGAATCGAACCAGACCTCGATGATGTCCTGGGACTTCTCGTAGTCGTCGGCCTCGTCGCCGATCCATTCGCGCGGGTCCAGGCGCGACCACGCCTCGATGCCCTCGCGCTGCACCAGTTCGGCCGCGCGGTCCATCAGCTCGAGCGTGCGCGGATGCAGCTCGCCGCTCGCGCGGTGCAGCAGGAAGGGCAGCGGAACCCCCCAGGCGCGCTGGCGCGAGATGCACCAGTCCGGGCGCCCGGCGA
Organism: Pseudomonadota bacterium; assembly: GCA_021816585.1. GTDB lineage: Bacteria > Pseudomonadota > Gammaproteobacteria > Burkholderiales > Burkholderiaceae_C > Thiomonas_A. The sequence continues at coordinate 14,239 of JAKAXL010000007.1, forward strand.
TCATGTCGTGCAGGCGGGCCTTGCCTCCGGCGGGATAGAAGGCGGTCTGCTCGACCGCGTCCAGCGCCGTCTCGCGCAGCGTGCGCGGGGCCTTGTCGACCGTGCACACGCCGTCGCCCGCGTCCATGCGCACGAACCACTGGCTGGCGGCACGGTAGATCACCGGGGTCTTGTGGCGCCAGCAATGCGGATAGCTGTGGCGGATGTCCTCGGTCGCCAGCAGGCGCCCGGCGGCGCGCAGCGCCTCCACGATGGCCGGTGCCGCGCGCCAGATCAACTGGCCGCCGAACAGCGGCAGATCGCCGGCGTAGACGCCGTCGGCCTGCACCGGGTTGAGCACCTCCTCGGTGCTCATGCCGTGCGCGATGCAGGAGTTGAAATCCTCCACGCCGTAGGCCGGCGACGAGTGCACGATGCCGGTGCCGTCGTCGGCGGTGGCGTAGCTCGCCAGGTACACCGGACTGGCGCGGTCGTAGCCCGGGTGCAGCTGCGCCAGCGGATGCCGGAACCGCAGCCCGCCGAGGGCCTCGCCGCGCACCGTCGCCAGCACGCGGCCCTGCAGGCCGTAGCGCTGCAGGCAGGGCTCGACGCGCGCGCTCGCCAGCAGCAGCACGCCGCGCGGCGTGTCCACCAGGCTGTAGTCGAGCTCGGGGTTGAGGTTCAGCGCCTGGTTGGCCGGAATGGTCCACGCGGTGGTGGTCCAGATCACCGCGAAGGCCGGGCCGGGCAGCGAATCCAGCCCGAAGGCCGCCGCCAGGCGTTCGGGCTCGTCGCAGGGGAAGGCCACGTCCAGGGTCTGCGAGGTCTTGTCGGCGTACTCGATCTCGAACTCGGCCAGCGACGAATGGCAGTCGAAGCACCAGTGCACCGGCTTGAGCCCGCGGTAGACGAAGCCGCGTTCGACCACCCGCTTGAGCGCGCGGATCTCGTCGGCCTCGTTGCCGAAGTCCATCGTGCGGTAGGGATGGTCCCAGTCGCCCAGCACCCCCAGGCGCTTGAAGTCGGCCATCTGCCCGGCGATCTGCTCGGTGGCATAGGCGCGCGAACGCGCCTGGATCTCGTCGCGCCCGAGCTTGCGCCCGTAGAGCTTCTCGATCTGGTTCTCGATCGGCAGGCCGTGGCAGTCCCAGCCGGGCACGTACACCGCGTCGTAGCCGGCGAGCTGGCGCGCCTTGACGATCATGTCCTTGAGGATCTTGTTGACCGCATGGCCGATGTGGATCTGGCCGTTGGCATACGGCGGGCCGTCGTGCAGCACGAAGCGCGGGCGTCCGGCGCGCGCCGCGCGCAGCCGCTGGTAGACGCCTTCGTCCTGCCAGCGCTGTACCCATCCCGGCTCGCGCCGGGGCAGGTCGCCGCGCATCGGGAAGCTGGTGTCGGGGAGATTCAGCGTGGAGCGGTAATCGGGTTTGTCGGCGGACGCGTCGGCTTCGGTCATGGCGTGCGATGGCGCCGTGTGCGGCGCGGACATTCGTTCGAATCGGGGTGGCAGGGTGCGGGGGTGTCCACGAAGCCAGGCCGGACGCATCCAGGCCGGCTCCCACGGCAGGTCAGGGGGCCGGCGCCGCCGCACGGGCGAACCATTCGCGTGCGTGGCGCACGTCGGCGGCGATCGCGGCGGTGAGGGCCTGCAGTCCCTCGTAACGGGCTTCGTCCCGCAGTTTGTGCAACAACTCCACGCGTACGAGTTTACCGTAGGCGTCCCCGCTCCAATCGAGGACATGGGCCTCCAGCAGCACCCGCCCGGAGTCGTCGACGCTGGGGCGGCGGCCGAAACTGACCACCGCCTGCAGCGGCGTTGCCGCAAGCCCGTGCACGCGCGCCGCGAAGATGCCCTGCGCGGCCGGATGCGCGTGCCCGAAGCGCAGGTTCAGCGTCGGGAAGCCGAGTTCGCGCCCCAGCTTCGCGCCGTGCTGCACATGTCCGGAGATGCTGTAGGGTCGGTCCAGCAGGCTGGCCGCCAGGCGCATGTCGCCGGCCGCCAGCGCGCTGCGCACGGCCGAACTCGACACGCGCTGCGCGTGCACTTCGTAGGCATTCATGCGCGCGACCTCGAAGCCCAGCCGGGACCCGAGTGCGTCGAGCATCGCATAGTCGCCGGCGCGCTTCGCGCCGAAGCGGAAGTCGTCGCCGACCAGCACATAGCGGGCCTGCAGGGCGTCGACCAGCACGCGCCGCACGAAGTCCTCGGCATCGAGCGAGGCCAGCGCGGCGTCGAAGCGGAGCACCACGGTGCGATCGATCCCGCATTGCGCCAGGCCGTCGAGCTTGTCGCGCAGGCCGGACACGCGCGGCGGGGCCAACTCGGGGCGGCCGCCGGCGGCGGCGAAGTAGTCGCGCGGATGCGGCTCGAAGGTGATCGCGCATGCGCCGAGGCGGCGTTGCCGGGCCTCGTGCACGAGCAGCGCGAGCATGGCCTGATGGCCGCGGTGCACGCCGTCGAAATTGCCGATGCTGAGCGCGCTGGGCACGCGCAGCGCGGTGTGGTGAAAACCTCGAAATACCTGCATGGAGAGCTTGGGTTCCAGGGGCGCCGACGGCGTGCGCGACGCCCCCCGCGGGGCGTCGCCCTGTGGTCAGGCGACAACGCCGCCACGCACCGGTCCGGACGATTTTCGCGCCCCCGGGCGGGGAATGCTTGCAAAAGCGCCAATCGGTGTATAGTAAGCCCTGCAGTCGCTTCAAGACGGGCGCTTTGCGGCGCACAGTTTGGGTTCGTAGCCATTCGATAAACCGGCTGGGCTTGTTGAAGATTTGCACTTCATTGATATTCAGCACTTGAAAGGAAGATCATGCCCACCGGCATCGTCAAATGGTTTAACGAAAGCAAAGGCTTCGGGTTCATCAAGCCGGACGAAGGCGGCGAGGACCTGTTCGCCCACTTTAGCGAGATCCAGGCCAAGGGGTTCCGCACCCTGCAGGAAAACCAGCGCGTCGAGTTCACCGTGAAGGCCGGCCCGAAGGGTCCGCAGGCCTCGCAAATCCGCGTGATCTGACCCACCTCCGTCCCCGGGCGCCCGGCCGTATCGCCAGGCGCCTTGTCGTGAGCGGGCCCGGAAGGCCTGCTTCCGTCCACGTCGCCAGCTGAGCGGTCATCGCCGAAGCAGTCTGTCCGTGTGGGACGTAGAGCTTGCATGCCCCGAGAAACCGACCCCCGCGGGTCGGTTTTTTGTTGCCCGCCGCGCGCGTTCCGCACGGTATCGGGCATCATCGTGCGTAGACGGGGAGCATGCCGGCACGGCGTGGTCGCCGGCCGCATGGTGAACCGGCTGGAAGGGGTCGTCCTTGCTCGATCAACAACTCGTCCACGACTGGGGCTACCTGGCGGTTGCCGCGGGCGCCTTCGCCGAAGGCGAGACCGTGCTGCTGGCGGCCGGCTACGCGGCGCGCGCCGGCTGGCTGGAGTTGTGGCGGGTGATCGCGGTGGCGGTGGTCGCGGCCAGCGCGGGGGACCAGTTCTTCTTCTGGATCGGCCGGCTGTGGGGCGCTGCCCTGCTGCGTCGGCTGCCGCGATTGCGCGCGCAGGTCGAGCGTGTCGCCGTGCTGGTGCGCGCGCGACCCGGCGGCGCCGTGGTGGCGGTTCGGTTCCTGTACGGCCTGCGCATCGCCGGGCCGGTGCTGATCGGCGCCGCCGGGGTCTCGCCGCTGCGCTTCGCGCTGTTCAACGTGCTCGGCGCGATGCTGTGGGCGCCGCTGATCGCCGGCCTCGGCTGGGGATTCGGCCATGCCTGGGAGCATGTGTCGCAGCGCCTGCCCGGTTTCGAGGCGGGCCTGTTCGTGCTGCTCGCGCTGGTGCTGGGGCTGTCGTGGTGGCTGCGCCGCCTGCTGGCCTGGCTGGCGGCGCGGCGGCGCGCCCGCATCGCCGCCCCGCCGCCCGACGGGCGCTGATCACTTCACGCGCAGCCCCATGGCGTCGCGTACCGCGACCATGGTCTCGCGCGCCGCCTGGCGGGCGCGCTGCGTTCCGGCGTCCAGGATCTCCTCGACCAGCGCGGGCCGGTCCAGGTAGGGCTGCGCGCGCTCGAGCATCGGCTGCTGCTCGCGCAGCACGGCGTCGATCACCGGCTGCTTGCACTCCAGGCAACCGATCCCCGCGCTGGTGCAGCCGCGTCGCACCCACTCGCGGCGGGCGTCGTCGCTGTAGGCGAGGTGGAATTGCCACACCGGGCAGTTGTCGGGATTCCCGGGGTCGGTGCGTCGCACGCGCGCCGGGTCGGTGGGCATGCGCCGGATCTTGTGTTCGACCTGCGAGCGTTCCTCGCGGATCGCGATGGCGTTGCCGTAACTCTTGGACATCTTGCGTCCGTCGAGGCCGGGCAGCTTCGATTCGGGGGTCAGCAGCGCCTCGGGCTCGCGCAGGATGCTGCGCCGGCCGCCATCGACCTGGGCGCGCAGGGCCTCCTTGTCGGCTCGCGACAGCTTGCTGGCGGAGATCAGCGCATGCGCCTGTTCGCGCAGTTCGATCTGTCCCTCCTGGTCGGCGCCGCGGCGCAGCGCCAGCAGTTGCTGGCGGTCGGCCTCGGGCAGCAGCTGCGCGGCGGCGCGCGCGCGCGCCTCGATGTGCGGATCCTTGCCGTACAGGCCGTTGAAGCGCCGCGCGATCTCGCGGCTCATCTCGATGTGCGGGACCTGGTCGGCGCCGACCGGCACCCAGCGCGCCTGGTAGATCAGGATGTCGGCGGCCTGCAGCAGCGGGTAGCCGAGAAAGCCGTAGGTCAGCAGGTCCTTGTCCTTCAGGTTGCCGATCTGCTCCTTGTACGTGGGAACGCGCTCCAGCCAGGCCAGCGGCGTGCCCATGCCCAGCAGCAGGAACAGCTCGGCGTGCTCGGGAAGCCGGCTCTGCACGAACAGCGTGGCCTTGTCGGGGTCGACCCCCGCGGCCAGCCAGTCGATCACCATGTCGTGCGTATGGGCGGCAATGACCTCCGGAGATTCATAGTGCGTGGTCAGCGCATGCCAGTCGGCGACGAAGAACAGGCAATCGTTGTCGTTTTGCAGTTGCGCCCAGTTCTTCAGTGCGCCGTGGTAATGCCCCAGGTGCAATGCACCGGTCGGGCGCATTCCCGACAATACGCGTTCACCACGCGCGGCCATGGTCGGCACAGACGAATCAGCGGAATTCATAGCTCAGGCGCACCTGCATGTAATTCTGGCCCGGATTCGGGCGCTTGATGTCGGCATTCGAGTAATGGGTGAAGCGCAACCCGACACCCCATGGGGTCTCGGCGATGCGATGGTACAGGCCGAGCGAATCGCCGAACTGGTAGGCCGTGGAGATGCGCTTGGAGCCGATGTAGGTTCCCGAGAACACGTTGGCGCCGATGCCCGCCTCGATCGCCGTGTCCTGCGTGAACCACCAGCGCAGGAAGGGGGTCAGGCCGACATGCCACAGCGGCGAACCGAGACTGTCGGAAGGGCCGAACACGCGTCCGGCCGAAGCCTCGAGGCTGAGGTCCAGGCGCTTCGTCCCGAAGTCGTGCTGCCACAGCGGGCTGCTTTGCCAGGCCAGCGTCAGGTTGTGGTAGCCGTCCCAGGAGCCCGCCAGCACGGAGAGTTCGGAAGCGTGGGCCGGCGCCGTCGCAACGGCGCCTGCGAGCAGCGCGGCGGCCGTGAGCAGCGAGGCCGGGCGGCCGCCGGGACGGCCGCGCCGACCGCGGGATGGGACGGAAGGATTCTGGTTCATGGTCGATCCTTTGGGAGGGTGACATGCGCCGCTGCGAGCGGTCGCGCAGGCGCGCGCAGCGCACGACGGCGGCTCGCGCGCGACGTTACAGCAACATCCGGAACGGGCTCAGCAGCAGGCCCAGCAGCGTCTGGCTCAGGCCCATCAGCGGAATCAGCCAGATCGAGTTCGCGATGCCGCTGAGCACCAGCGCCATGACGATGAAGAAGCCGTAGGGCTCGACGCGCGACAGCGCGATCGCCTGGCGCACCGGCAGCAGCCCCTGCAGCACGCGCCCGCCGTCCAGCGGCGGGATCGGGAACAGGTTGAACACGAACAGCAGCAGGTTGACCTGGATGCCGGCGGTCGCCACGTCGAGAAAGAAGGCCTCGTGCACGCCGAAGCTGCGCAGCAGCATGAAGGCCAGGCCGTAGGCGAAGGCCTGCACGAAGTTCGAGGCCGGGCCCGCCAGCGCGACCCAGACCATGTCGCGCCGCGGATTGCGCAATGCGCCGAAGTTCACCGGGACGGGCTTGGCGTAGCCGATCAGGAAGGGGCTGCCGAGGGCCAGCAGCAGCCCCGGGATCAGGATGGTTCCGAACGGGTCGATGTGCCGCGCCGGGTTCAGGGACACGCGCCCCATCATGTAGGCCGTGTTGTCGCCGAAGTAGCGTGCGGCGAAACCGTGCGCGGCTTCGTGCAGCGTGATCCCGAACAGCAGCGGCAGGGCGTAGACGGTGAGTTGCTGGATGGTCTGGTTCATGTCGGTGGCTGCCTGCGGACCGGCAGGGTCGGGGGCCGGCTACAGGCCGAGCACGGAGAGGTCGCCGAGTCCTTGTCGCAAGACCTCGGGCACCGGCCCGCTGAGGTCGACCACGGTGCTCGGCTGGTGCGGACAGGGGCCGGCGTCGACGACGAGATCGACCTGCTTTTCCAGGCGGGTGCGGATGTCCGCGGCCTCGTTCAGCGGCTCGACCTCGCCGGGCAGGATCAGCGTCGTGGCCAGCAGCGGCTGCCCCAGCTCGACCAGCAGCGCATGCGCGACGGCGTGCGCCGGAACGCGTACGCCGATGGTCTTGCGCGACGGGTGCGAGACGCGGCGCGGGACTTCGCGCGTGGCTTCGAGGATGAAGGTATAGGGGCCGGGTGTGGCGGCACGAAGCAGGCGGAACTGGCGATTGTCCACCACCGCGTAGGTGCCGAGCTCGGAAAGGTCGCTGCACAGCAGCGTCAGGTGATGCTTGGCGTCGATCTGGCGGATGCGGCGCAGGCGCTCGGCGGCCGCCTTGTCGTCGAGGTGGCACACCAGCGCATAGGAGGAATCGGTGGGAATCGCCGCCACGCCGCCCGAATGCAGGATGGCGCAGGCTTGCTTGATCAGGCGAGGTTGCGGATTGTCCGGGTGCAGGCTGAAGTATTGGGCCATGGGCGCGTTCACACGGGTTCAGTGCAGCAGTTCCCAGATGGGCCGCAGGCCCTCGGGAAGCGCGGGCAGGCGCCCGAGGTCGCAACGGCTTTCGCGCGGGCAGTGGAAGTCCGAGCCGCGCGACGCGTGCAGCCCGAACTCGCGCGCCACCTGCGCGTACTTGCGCCAGTCCGACGCGCTGTGGCTGCCCGTGGCCACTTCGATGCCCTCGCCTCCGAGCGCGCGAAAATGCGCCAGCAGTTCCCGCTCGCGCCGGGCGTCGAAGCGGTAGCGTCCGGGATGCGCGAGCACCGCGACACCGCCGGCGTCGTGGATCCAGCCCAGCGCCTGCTCCAGCGTCGCCCATGCGTGCTCGACGTAGCCGGGCTTGCCGGGGGTGAGAAAGCGCGTGAACACCTCCGACGTGCTGGCGCATACGCCGCGCTCCACCAGATGGCGGGCGAAGTGGGTGCGCGAGATCAGCGCCGGATTGCCGGCGAGCCTGCTGGCGCCGGCATACGCGTCCTCCACCCCCGTGTGCTCGCGCAGCGACTCCGCGATGCGCTGCGCGCGCGCGTCACGTCCCTCGCACATGCGCCGCAGTTCGCGACGCAGCACTTCGTGGTCGGCGTCGACGCCGAGTCCGACGATGTGCACGGTCTGGTCGTCCACCGAGACCGAGACTTCCACCCCGGGCACGAAATCCAGCCCGATGTCCGCGCAGGCGGCGCGCGCTTCGGCGATGCCGCCGAGTTCGTCATGGTCGGTCAGCGCCCACAGCTGCACGCCGTTGGCGTGTGCGCGCCGCGCCAGCGCGGCCGGTGCCAGGGTGCCGTCGGAAACCAGAGAATGGCAGTGCAGGTCTGCGTTGAACTCGTTGGACATACGGATATTTTAGGCTTGCGGCGATTCAGGTGCCGGCGCCTGCCGGCTATGGCTAGAATCCGCGCCGATATGGAACTGCTGCCCAGCCTTGCCGTGCTTCCCGCCGTGCTGCTCGCCTACCTGGCGGGCTCGGTCCCGTTCGCCGTGGTGGTCAGTCGGATCATGGGGCTTTCCGACCCGCGCAGCTACGGCTCGGGCAACCCCGGGGCGACCAACGTGCTGCGCTCGGGCAGCAAGACCGCGGCGGCGCTGACCCTGCTGCTGGACCTGTCCAAGGGCTGGCTGGTGGTCTGGCTGGGACTGCGCGCGGCGCATGCCGGCTGGCTGGATGCGGCGGCGGTGGCGCTGCTGGCGCTGGCCGTGCTGGCCGGGCACATGTGGCCGGTGTTCCTGCGCTTTCGCGGCGGCAAGGGCGTGGCCACGGCGGCCGGCGTGCTGCTGGCGATCAACCCGTGGCTGGGCCTGGCGACCCTCGTCACCTGGCTGGTGGTGGCGGTGTTCTTCCGCTACTCGTCGCTGGCGGCGCTGGCGGCCGCGGTGTTCGCGCCGTTCTATGCGTGGATCGGGCAGGGCGTGGCGTGGCGCCTGCCGCCGTCGATGCTGCTGGCGGTGGCGCTGATCGCACTGCTCGTGATCTGGCGCCACCAGGGCAATATCCGCAAGCTGCTGCGCGGCGAGGAAAGCCGCATCGGCTCGAAGGCCGCGGCGCCGCCGCGCAAGCCCCGGCGCTGAGCGGCGGCGAGCAGCGCCGCTGCGGGCCTGGCCGGCGCCCCTGGGCCGTCGTCTCAATCCCGGAAGTTCTGGAAGGTCAGGGGGGCGTCGTCGATCTGCTTGCGCAGCAGGGCCATGGCCGCCTGCAGGTCGTCGCGCTTGCCGCCGCTGATGCGCACCGTGTCGCCCTGGATCGACGACTGCAGTTTCATGCGCGACTCCTTGATCGCCGACGTGATGCGCTTGGCCAGGTCCTGCGCGATCCCCGACCGCACGGTGATGACCTGCTTGACCTTGTCGCCGCCGGCCGGCTGCGGCTTGCCCTGGTCGAGGTAGCGCAGGTCGACCTCGCGCTTGGCCATCCTGGCCAGCAGCACGTCGCGCAGCTGGCCGAGCTGGAATTCGTTGTCCGCCCAGGCGGTGATGGTCTTGTCGACGAGTTCGATCTTCGCCGAGCTGCCCTTGAAGTCGAAGCGGTTGCCGACTTCCTTGGCGGTCTGGTCGACCGCGTTGCGGATCTGGATCAGGTCGGGTTCGAGGACGGCGTCGAAGGATGGCATGTCAGGTGGGCGCCACGCGGGCGCCTGCGCGGGAGATAATGAAAAGTTGGCGGACCGCAGGGCCCGGATGGGAATTGTATGGATGCGATGGACGGTTTGGATGGTATGCGTCTGCGGGTGCAAAGCGACGTCGAATTGCGGGAATTCAACACCTTCGGTGTGAACGCGCGTGCGCGGCGCTTCGTGCGCATCGACGATGCGCGCCAGATCCGCGCCGTGGTCGACCATCCCGAACTCGGCAGGCTGCCCAAGCTGGTGCTGGGTGGCGGCAGCAACCTGCTGCTGACCCGCGACCCGGCCGGGGTGGTGCTGAAGATCGAGATCCCCGGCATGCGCGTGCTGCACGACGATGCCGAGTCCACGGTGGTGGAGGCCGGTGCGGGGGTGGCGTGGCACGACTTCGTCTGCTGGACCCTGCAGCAGGGCCTGGGCGGGCTCGAGAACCTGGCGCTGATCCCCGGTAGCGTGGGGGCGGCTCCGGTGCAGAACATCGGCGCCTACGGCATGGAGCTGGCGGAGCGCTTCGAGTCACTGGATCTGGTGGACCTGACCACCGGCCGCGCGGCGACCCTGGAGCGCGCCGCCTGCCGCTTCGGCTACCGCGACAGCCTGTTCAAGCATGCGCTGGCGGGCAAATCGGTGATCACGCGCGTTCGCCTGCGCCTGCCCAAGCCGTGGCGCGCGCAGCTCGGCTATGCCGAACTGCAGCGTCATCTGGAGCGCGCCGGACTGCGCGAGCCGTCGCCGCAGCAGGTGTTCGACGCCGTGTGCGCGATCCGCCGCGCCAAGCTGCCGGACCCGGCGCGACTGGGCAATGCGGGGAGTTTTTTCAAGAACCCGGTGGTCAACCGCACGATCCGCAACGAGATCCTCGACGAGTTCCCGGAGATCGTCAGCTACCCCCTCGACGACGGAACCTACAAGCTCGCCGCCGCGTGGATGATCGAGGCCTGCGGCTGCAAGGGGCGCAGCCTCGGCGGCGCCGCGGTGGACGCCCGGCATGCGCTGGTGCTGGTCAACCGCGGCGGCGCCAGCGGCGACGAGGTGCTGCGCCTGGCCGAGAGCGTGCGCGACTCGGTGCGCGAGCGCTTCGGCATCGAGCTCGAATACGAGCCGGTGGTGGTCTGATCCGCCGCGCGCAGCGCGAGCGGGCGGACAGAAAAAAGGGCGCCCCGAGGGGCGCCCTTCGGCCCGCGCCTCGGCGCGGGCCCGGTCCGCGATGCGGTGCTCAGTTCGGCAGGCCGACCGTCGGGTTGCCGAGGTTGGTCCACTCGGTCATCGAGCCCGTGTACAGGCGGGTCTTCGGGTTGCCGAGGATCTCGTGGTCGACGAACCATGCGCCCGAGGCGAGGTGCCCGGTGTTGCAGTAGGTGATCGTCGGGGCATTGGCCTGGATGTTGAACTCGGCGTAGATCTTGCGGTAGTCGGAGGCGCTCATGAACTCATGCGCGGCACCCACCGGCTTGACGATCGCGTCGGTCGGGAACGAGCGCGCGCCGGCCAGGTGGCCGCCGGCGGCGTCCACCGGACGCTTGACCACGATGCCGAGGTACTGCGCCGTCGGACGGGCGTCGACGAACTGGTTGGCGCCGCTGCGCAGGCCTTCCTTGACCTGACCGATGGTCGCCAGGATCTGCTGGTCCTCGCCGGTGGCCTTCCAGTCACCCTTGGCGGCCATGACCTTGGCGGTGCTGACCGGCAGGCCGGCCTGCAGCCAGGCGTTGACCCCGCCGTTGAGAATCGCCACCTGGTCCCTGGGCTCGCCGAAATAGCGCAGCTGGAAGTACAGGCGCGTGGCCATGTCCATCGTGTCCACGGTCGCGCCGGTGGGAACGATGACGATCGGCTTGCCGGAGTTCAGGCCGGCGTCGTCCATCACCTTGGTGAAGTACTCGGCGCTGGGAAGCTGGGCCACGATCTTCTTGCCGTCGATCATCTTGTTCTGGCGGATCTTGCCGAAGTCCACCGACAGCGCGCCGGCCAGGTGGCCGCCGGTCTCCACCAGCTTCTTCGCACCGGACTTCTTGTCCACTTCGAACTTGGGCGCACGTGTCAGCGTATCCACGTCGTCACGGATGTCGACCACCGTGACCTCGTTGCGATGTTCGTGCAGCCATTGCGGGGTCACCAGCGGGCCAGGCAGGCTCGCCGCCGAGGCCAGCTGGACAAAGGCGCCGGCGATGCCGGCCGCCAACAGGTATTTCAGGCTCTTCATGGTTCTCCTCCGGGTTGAACTACAAGCGCAAGGGGCTGCCTGCGAGGGCCGCGTCAGGCGACGCCGGCTCGCTCCAGGCATTCGAACTGCCGTGCGAGATCCACCGCGCACTGGCTGACGATGTGGGTGCGGCGGTCCTCCAGCAACTGCTGCAGGGGTTGCCGTCGCGCGCGCTCGGCGATGCGCCGGTCGCGCTCGTGGATGACCGCCTCGATCTGCGGCGAGAACAGTCGCGCCATGTCCTGCACCCAGGCGGCGACGCGCCGCGGGCGCGCGCCCGACAGGTCGAGCCGGCGCAGCGCGCGCAGCACCGAGGGCGCCGACTGCCAGTGCTCGCCGGTGACCCAGCGATTGGTCGTGAACACGCGCGTGGGCATGCCGCGCGCGTCCACCGAGATGGCGAACAGATGCATGTACGCGGGTTCGCCATCGCGCGCCGCGGCGCGCGCGGCGAATACGTGGAAATGCCCGTGTTCGTCGACGGCGCGTCGCGCCGCCTCGTGGGCGTGGTAATAAAAGCGGAAGCCGCTGCGCCGGTCCACCGCGTCGCGCGGCGGGTAATGCTCCCATTCGACGAAGGCGCCATCCTGTCCGAGCACCTCGGCAAGCAGGCCGCGGCCGTTGCGCGCGTCACCCTGCAGGCGTCGCAGCGTGGACTCCAGCGCCTCGCGCAGCGACGGCGCGGGAGTCCGGCGCAACGCCTTCAGCAGTTCGTCGGAAGGGATCCGGATTCGCGTGGTCACGATGGTCGCGTGCGGCCGGTTCGGGCGCGGGCGCGCGGCGCCCGCGCGACGCATCAGTTCGACGGTGCGCAGGGGTTGCCCGACTTCTTGTGCGACTTCGACGTGGAGGGCGCGCAGGGGTTGCCGGCCTTGGACTTGCTCTTGCCGGTGCTGGGCGCGCAGGGGTTGCTGGGTGCGCAGGGGTTGCTGGGTGCGCAGGGGTTGCCCGCCGCGTGCGCCACCGCGCTCGCCGACACGATGCTCAGCGCCTGCGGCATCGGCGCGACGGCCGCGGCCGCCAGCGCCAGCACGGGAAGCGCCTTGGAAAGCTGGATGCGGGACTTGCTCATATGCGATCTCCTGGGTAATGGGTGTGGATCCGGGGGTGGATCTGGCGCAGCGATTCGACCGGGCCGCCCCGGCCGCGGCCGGGAGCGCGCGCGCGAGCGCGGCGGCGCGCAGGCGCTCGCGAGGCGCGCTCGCGCCTCGCATGCCCGCATCGAAGCAAAGGATGCTAACCGTGCTCAGCACCGACGCGCACCTGGCGAAGCGTGCTCGCAGTTGAGCAGGATCAAGCCGGGCTGCCTTGGTGCGGCGCACCGGCGCGACGGCTGCCCGCGCGGGCCGAAGCTCCGCGGGTCAGGTAGCCGACGACCAGCAGCACGGCCAGCAGCAAGCCCCACACGGCCCAGGCCGGCAGATGCAGCAGTTGCGGCAGGGTCAGCGCATCGGGGCCGACCTGTTTCCAGGCCCAGGTCTTGATGGAATCGAAGCCGGCGTTGAAGCCCAGCGTCCCCAGCACGATCCCGAGCAGGAACAACAGCCCGTCGAGGCGGCCCGAGCAGAACGCGACCAGCGATGTGCCCGGACAGTAGCCGCCGACCGCCATGCCGACTCCGATGAGCGCGCCGCCCAGCGAACTGCCCCACAGGAACACCGACGGCACGAACATGTCGTTGGCGATGTCGACCAGGCCCAGCGCCTGCAGCAGGTACAGGCCTCCCGACGACACGATGATCGCGGTGAACATGACCTTGAACACCGCCCAGTCCTGGAAACGCAACTGCGCGGTGAGCTTGCAGCCGCTGCCGAAACCGGCATTCTCCAGCACGTAGCCGAATACCATACCCAGCACGACGCCCGAGATCGGGCCGGTATACCCCAGAGGAAGGCTCATTTCCACAGTCCCTTGGTGAGCTGTCCGAACACGATGCCGGCCACGAAAAAGCCGATCAGGAACAGGAAGCCGGCGGCCGCCAGCGTGGCCGAGCCCGACAGGCCCAGGCCGCTGGTGCAGCCCAGCGCCAGCCGCGCGCCGAAGCCCGAGGCGGCGCCGCCGACCAGCGCCAGCACCAGGCGCAGCAGGCGCCCGGCCTCGACGGGGCCGTCGAGCTGCCACTTGAAGCGTCCGGCCAGCAGGCTGCCGGCGAGTGCACCGACGGCCAGGCCGACCACCTCCCAGACGATCCAGCGATTCAGCCCGGCCTCGAACAGGCCGTGCAGGTAGGTTCCCTGCGCCACCGTCTGCGGCAGCAGGTGGCCGGCCGCGGCGGCCGTGGCCAGCGTGGTGGCGCCGGTGACGCCGTAGCCGTTGCCGGTGACCACGAAGGTGGCCAGCAGCCCGAGGCCCAGCAGGACTCCCGCGACATAGGGGTTCCACAACGGACGGGGGGTTCTCATGGGATGTTCGCGCTCCTCGCAGGTGGTTGGGATCCGGGTGGGGCGCCGGACTCCGTGCCGGCTTGCCTACAAGCTGTGACAAGTATAGACACAAAGTACATATGCATCTGGGAGTATTAGGGTTAGTCAGCTTGGGGGGAACACCAGGGGGCATTCACCGTGCTTCGTCCGGGGGCGCGTGCGTGCTCTTGAGCTTTGTCAAGTGGGCTGGGGGTTTGCGGCGATAGCCTCGTTCCCAAGCTTGTTTCAATGGGTATCCTGTTTCGGGCGAATACAGGCCGGTGCATGTTGCAGGCGGCCCGATCGACCCGGGGCACACACCCGGGAGCCCCACCACCGAAACCCAGCGAGGAGAGCACGCAAACCATGGCACACATCGTCATCCTTGGCGCCGGCATCGGCGGCCTGCCCGCCGCCTACGAGGCCCGCGCCCGGCTCGGACGCGAACACCGCATCACGGTGATCAACAGCGTCGAGTACTTTCAGTTCGTGCCGTCCAATCCTTGGGTGGCGGTCGGCTGGCGTTCACGCGACCAGGTGGTGCTGCCGATCGCGCCCTACCTCGAGCGCAAGGGCATCGAGTTCATCGGTCGTGCCGCGGTGGGCATCGACGCCGCGTCCAGCAGCATCACGCTGCAGGGCGGCGACACGCTGAAATACGACTACCTGATCATCACCACGGGTCCGAAGCTGGCCTTCGACGAAGTCGAAGGCGCCGGGCCGCATGGCGGTTTCACGCAGTCCATCTGCACCATCGACCACGCCGAGAAGTGCTTCGAGGACTTCCAGCGCCTGTGCCGGGAGCCCGGCCCGGTGATCATCGGCGCGATGCCCGGGGCGAGTTGCTTCGGCCCGGCCTACGAGTACACGATGATCCTCGACGCGGCGCTGCGCAAGCAGCGCATGCGCAGCAAGGTGCCCATCACCTTCGTCACCGCCGAGCCGTACATCGGGCATCTGGGGCTCGACGGCGTGGGGGATTCGAAGGGCATCATGGAACACGAGTTCCGCGACCACGACATCCGCTGGATCACCAACGCCAAGACCACCAGGGTCGAGCAGGGCAAGATGTACGTCGACGAACTCGACGCGCTGGGCAACGTGTACCGCAAGCACGAGCTGCCGTTCCGGCATTCGATGATGCTGCCGGCCTTCAAGGGGGTCGATGCGGTGGCGCAGGTCGAGGGCCTGTGCAACCCGCGCGGTTTCGTCATCGTCGACGAGCACCAGCGCAGCCCGAAGTACCCGAACATCTACTCGGCCGGGGTGTGCATCGCGATTCCTCCGGTCGGGCCAACCCCGGTGGCCTGCGGCGTGCCCAAGACCGGCTTCATGATCGAGTCGATGGTCACCGCCATCGTGCACAACATCCTCGAGGAACTGGCGGGCCAGCAGCCGAGCCACAAGGGCACCTGGCAGGCCATCTGCCTGGCCGATTTCGGCACCACCGGGGCCGCCTTCGCGGCGATCCCGCAACTGCCGCCGCGCGACGTGAACTGGTTCGGCTCCGGCAAGTGGGTGCACATGGCGAAGATCGCCTTCGAGAAGTACTTCATGCGCAAGATGCGCACCGGCAACTCGGAGCCGATCTACGAGAAGTACGTGATGAAGCTGATCGGCTTCAAGCGCCTGCAGGACCGCGTGCTGCACCCGGGGCACAACCACCACTGAGCTCGCGCGCGGTCGCGCAAGCGCAAAGGCCCGCCGGCAGGGTGCCGACGGGCCTTTGCGCGACTGGCTGCTGCCGCGCGCGTGCGCGGCGGGTCGCCGGCCGGAGTGCTAGCCGAAGTGGCAGACGTAGTGGTAGGGCTCGTCGCCGGTGCGGATCTCGAAGCGGCTGTTGCCGGGCACCGAGAACTGCTCGCCCTCGGCGCTGCGCTGCCACTGCCGGCTGCCCAGCATGCGCCATTCGCACCAGCCGCCGGCGCACTGCATGGTCTCCGGCGCGCCGGTGCCGAACTCGAGTTCGCTGCCCGGCAGGATCACGCCGACGCTCTTGCGGCTGCCGTCGTCGAGCTGCAGCGTGTGGCTGACGCAGCGCCCGTCGAAGTACACATTGGCGCGCGGCACCACGGCGCCGCGGATCGGGGTCAGGCTCATCGTGCTGCTCTCCGGTGGCTTCAACCCGCGCGACGGCGCGCGGGCGCCGACTTGGCCGACTTGGCCGACCTGGCCGGCTTCGCAGCCTTCGAGGACTTCGCGGTCTTGGCCGCGGCCGACTTCTTCGCCCCGGCCTTCGCGGCGCCGGCGCGCGGACGGCGTGCGGCATGCGCGTTGGCGGCGATGCGCAGGCGCAGCGCGTTGAGCTTGATGAAGCCGGCGGCGTCGGCCTGGTTGTAGGCGCCGCCGTCGTCGTCGAAGGTCGAGATGCGCGGGTCGAACAGGCTGTCGGTGGCGGACTCGCGGCCCACGCACATGATGGTGCCCTTGTACAGCTTGAGTCGCACCTTGCCGTTGACGGTGGCCTGCGACGCATCGATCAGGCCCTGCAGCAGCTCGCGCTCGGGCGCGAACCAGTAGCCGTTGTAGATCATGCGGGCGTAGCGCGGCATCAGGTCGTCCTTCAGCGCGACGACCTCGCGGTCCAGCGTGATGCTCTCGATCGCGCGGTGGCCCGACAGCATGATCGTGCCCCCCGGGGTCTCGTAGCAGCCGCGGCTCTTCATGCCGACGTAGCGGTTCTCCACCTTGTCCAGGCGGCCGATGCCGTGGCGCCCGCCGATGGTGTTGAGGGCGGCCAGCACCTGCGCCGGGCTCATCGCCTGGCCGTCGATGGCGACGATGTCGCCGCGCCGGTACTCGAGTTCGATGACCTGCGGCTTGTTCGGCGCCTTCTCGGGCGACACCGTCAGGCGCCACATCTTGTCCTCGGGCACCGTGTTCGGGTCCTCCAGCACGCCGCCTTCGTAGGAGATGTGCAGCAGGTTGGCGTCCATCGAGTAGGGGGCGCCGCCCTTGCGCTTCTTGAAGTCGACCGGAATGCCGTTGCGGTCGGCGTAGGCCAGCAGCTTCTCGCGCGACAGCAGATCCCATTCACGCCACGGCGCGATGACCTTCACGCCCGGCATCAGCGCGTAGGCGGTCAGCTCGAAGCGCACCTGGTCGTTGCCCTTGCCGGTCGCGCCGTGCGAGATCGCGTCGGCGCGCGTGGCGCGCGCGATCTCGATCAGGCGCTTGCCGATCAGCGGGCGCGCGATCGAGGTGCCGAGCAGGTACTCGCCCTCGTACAGCGCGTTGGCGCGGAACATCGGGAACACGAAGTCGCGCACGAATTCCTCGCGCAGGTCCTCGATGTAGATGTTCTCGGGCTTGATGCCCATCTTCAGCGCCTTGGCGCGCGCCGGCTCGAGTTCCTCGCCCTGGCCGATGTCGGCGGTGAAGGTCACCACCTCGCACTGGTACTGCTCCTGCAGCCAGCGCAGGATGACCGAGGTGTCCAGGCCGCCCGAGTAGGCGAGCACGACTTTCTTGATGGAAGACATGGGAATGGGGCCGCAGCGCGGCGATACGCGTTCGAATCCGCGAATTGTAGGAGAAGGGGACCCGCTCTCAGGTCGGTAGCGCCGGATAGTCCACGTAGCCGTGTTCGGCGCCGCCGTAGAAGGTCGAGGGGTCCGGGGCGTTCAGCGCCGCGCCCTCGCGCATGCGCCGCACCAGGTCGGGGTTGGCGATGTAGGCGCGGCCGTAGGCCACCGCGTCGGCCAGCCCCTGCTCGATGCGGGCGGCGCCGCTGGCCGCGTCGTAGCCGCCGCACACGATGATGCGCCCGCCGTAGGCGCGGCGCAGCCGCGCGTGGAAGTCCTCGCTCAGCGACGGGCCGCCGGACCACGACGAGTCCACCGTGTGCAGGTAGGCGACGCCGCGGCGGTCGAACTCGCCCGCCAGGTACAGGTGCATTTCCTCGGTCTGCTCGTCGGCGATGTCGTGGCGCACGAAATGCGGCGACACGCGCACGCCGACGCGGTCGGCGCCGGCGACTCCGATCAGCGCATCCAGCGCCTCCAGCACGATGCGCGCGCGGTTGTGCAGGCTGCCGCCGTAGCGGTCGCCGCGCAGGTTGCTGTTGGTGGCCAGGAACTGGTGCAGCAGGTAGCCGTTGGCGCTGTGCAGCTCGAGCATGTCGAAGCCGGCGCGCAGCGCGCGCTCGGCGGCATGCGCGTAGTCGGCGACGATGCCGGGGATCTCCTCGGTGCGCAGCTCGCGCGGTGCGTCGCAGGGCACGCGCCGCGGCCCTTCGGGCAGCACGACGAAGGATTCGCCGTGCTCGGCGCGCAGCGCCGACGGCGCCACCGGCGCCTGCCCGCCTTCCTGCAGCAGGTGGTGCGAGATGCGCCCGACGTGCCACAGCTGCGCGGCGATGCGCCCGCCAGCCGCGTGCACGGCGTCGGTGACCAGGCGCCAGCCGCGCTCCTGCGCGTCGCTGTACAGGCCGGGGGTGAAGGCGTAGCCCTGGCCCTGGCGGCTGATCTGCGTGGCCTCGCCGACGATCAGCCCGGCGCCGGCGCGCTGCGCGTAGTAGCGCGCGTTCATCGGCGACGGCACGTCGCCGGGCTGCGCCGCGCGCGAGCGCGTCAGCGGCGCCATGACGATGCGGTTGGGGAGTTCCAGGCGTCCCAGGCGCAGCGGCTGGAACAGGGCACCAGGGCCTTGCATGATGGAAGGTTCTCCGAAAACGGAAGGAATGCCGCGGGCTGCGGCGGATGTCAGCCGGCGATGCCGCCGACGCACAGGTATTTGAGTTCCAGGTATTCGTCGATGCCGTGGCGCGAGCCCTCGCGGCCCAGCCCCGACTGCTTGACCCCGCCGAAGGGCGCCACCTCGTTGGAGATCAGCCCCGTGTTGACGCCGACGATGCCGTATTCCAGCGCCTCGCCCACGCGGGTCACGCGCGCGACGTCGCGGCTGTAGAAATAGGCGGCAAGCCCGAATTCGGTGGCGTTGGCGGCGGCGATCGCCTGCTCCTCGGTGTCGAAGGCGAACACCGGCGCCACCGGGCCGAAGGTTTCCTCGCGCGCGCACAGCATCGATGCGTCGGCGTCGGCCAGCACGGTGGGCGCGTAAAAGCGTCCGCCGGGCTGCTCGAGCACCTTGCCGCCGGTCAGCACGCGCGCGCCCTTGGACAGCGCGTCGTCGACATGGCGCCGCACCTTGTCGAGGCCCTGCTGGTCGATCAGCGGGCCGATCTGCGTGCCCGGCTCGACGCCGGAGCCGACCTTCAGCTCCGACACGCGACGCGCCAGCCGCGTGACGAATTCCTCGTACACGCCGCGCTGCACGTACAGCCGGTTGGCGCACACGCAGGTCTGTCCGGCGTTGCGGTATTTGCTCTGCATCGCGCCTTCCACCGCGGCGTCGAGGTCGGCGTCGTCGAACACGATGAACGGCGCGTTGCCGCCGAGTTCCAGCGACAGCTTCTTCACCGTCGGCGCCGACTGCGCCATGAGAATGCGCCCGACCTCGGTGGAGCCGGTGAACGACAGGTGGCGCACGACGTCGCTGGCGCACAGCACCTTGCCGATCTGCACCGAGCCGGCGCTGTCGCTGGTCAGCATGTTCAGCACCCCCGGCGGCATGCCGGCGCGCTGCGCCAGCTCGGCCGCGGCCAGCGCGGTCAGCGGGGTCTGCTCGGCCGGCTTGATGACCACCGGGCAGCCGGCGGCCAGCGCCGGCGCGACCTTGCGCGTGATCATCGCCAGCGGGAAGTTCCACGGCGTGATCGCCGCGCACACGCCGATGGGCTGGCGCAGCACCAGCAGGCGCTTGGCGGGGTCGGGACTGGGGATGGTCTCGCCGTAGACGCGCTTGGCCTCCTCGGCGAACCATTCGACGAAACTGGCGCCGTAGGCGATCTCGCCCTTCGCCTCGGCCAGCGGCTTGCCCTGCTCGCAGGTCATGATGAGGGCGAGGTCGTCGGCATGCTGCAGCAGCAGCTCGTACCAGCGACGCAGCACGCTCGAGCGCTGGCGCGCCGTCTGGGCGCGCCAGGCGTTCCACGCCGACGCCGCCGATTCGATGGCGCGCTCGGCGTCGGCGGCGCCCAGGCGGGGCACCTCGGCCAGCAGGCGGCCGCTGGCCGGGTCGTGCACGGCGACGTGCTCGGCGGAGCCGACCCATTCGCCGTGGATCAGCGCCTGGGTCTTCAACAGCGAGGGGTCGCGCAATTGCGCGGCCAGGGAGGCGTTAGCGGCTTGCTGGGACATGGGAAATCGAGTGGGCTGGATGGGGAACACGCGCGGCCTCGCGGCCGCAGCCCATACTGTAGTGCCCGTACCCGCTGGCGTGCAGGCGGGCGCGGGGCTCGTAAAATCGCCTTTTCCCCGCTGCCGGCGCGCGGCGGAGCCTCCAGGTGAACGCATGAACGTATCCGACATCCGCGAGAAGTTTCTCGCCTTTTTCGCGTCCCAGGGCCACACGCGAGTGGCTTCGTCGCCGCTGGTTCCCGGCAACGACCCGACCCTGCTGTTCACCAATTCCGGCATGGTGCAGTTCAAGGACGTGTTCCTCGGCCAGGACAAGCGCCCGTACAGCCGCGCCACCACGGCGCAGCGCTGCGTGCGCGCCGGCGGCAAGCACAACGACCTGGAAAACGTCGGCTATACCGCGCGCCACCACACCTTCTTCGAGATGCTGGGCAACTTCAGCTTCGGCGACTACTTCAAGCGCGATGCCATCCGCTTCGCCTGGAGCCTGCTGACCGAGGTCTACGGACTGCCCAAGGACAAGCTGTGGGTCACCGTCTACGCGGAGGACGACGAGGCCTGGTCGATCTGGGCCGACGAGGTCGGGGTGCCGGCCTCGCGCATCGTGCGCATCGGCGACAACAAGGGCGCGCGCTACGCCTCCGACAACTTCTGGCAGATGGCCGACACCGGCCCCTGCGGGCCGTGCAGCGAGGTGTTCTACGACCATGGCCCCGAGGTGTGGGGCGGCCCGCCCGGCTCGCCGGAGGCCGACGGCGATCGCTACATCGAGATCTGGAACCTGGTGTTCATGCAGTTCGAGCGCAGCATCGCCGGCGAGCAGGAATTCCCCAGCGAGGTCGAGGCGCAGGCCGCCAAGGCCGCCATCGAGCGCGATGGCGGCATCGCGCAGGTGCAGCGGGTCGGCGACGCGTGGAAGACCGTCAGCTACGTGCAAAAGCCGCTGCCGCGCCCCTGCGTGGACACCGGCATGGGGCTGGAGCGCATCGCCGCGGTGATGCAGCACGTGCACAGCAACTACGAGATCGACCTGTTCCGGCGCCTGATCGCCGCGGCGGCGCGCGAGACCGGCTGCGAGGACCTCGGCCACGTGTCGCTGAAGGTCATCGCCGACCACATCCGCGCCTGCGCCTTCCTGATCACCGACGGCGTCATCCCCGGCAACGAAGGCCGCGGCTACGTGCTGCGGCGCATCGCGCGCCGCGCGCTGCGCCACGGCTACAAGCTGGGACGCCGCGAGCCCTTCTTCCATCGCCTGGTGGGCGACCTCGTGGACGAGATGGGCCAGGCCTATCCGGAACTCGCGAAGGCGGCGCCGCGCATCGCCGAGGTGCTGGAGGCCGAGGAGCGACGCTTCGGCGAGACCCTGGAAAACGGCATGCGCATCCTCGAGACCGAACTCGACGCGCTGCGCGCGGCCTCGCAGGCGGTGCTGCCGGGCGAACTCGCGTTCACGCTGTACGACACCTACGGCTTCCCGCTGGACCTGACCGCCGACGTGTGCCGCGAGCGCAACATGGGAGTGGACGAGACCGGCTTCGAGCAGGCCATGCAGCGCCAGCGCGAGCAGGCGCGCGCCAGCGGGCGCTTCCGCATGGCCGAGGCGCTCGACTATTCCGGGCAGACCACGCATTTCGAAGGCTACGAGCATCTGCGCGTGGCGGGTGCGCGCGTGCTGGCGCTGTTCCGCGAGGGCAGCTCGGTGCAGCGCCTGGAGCAGGGCGAGCAGGGGGTGGTGGTGCTCGACCGCACCCCGTTCTATGCCGAGTCCGGGGGCCAGGTCGGCGACAGCGGCGTGCTGCGCGGCGACGCCGGCGTGTTCGCGGTGCACGACACGCTCAAGCTGCAGGCCGAGGTGTTCGGGCACCACGGGCGCGTCGAGTCCGGCGCGTTGCAGGTGGGGCAGCCGCTCGATGCCGAGGTCGACGCGCGTCGCCGCCTGGCGACCATGCGCAACCACAGCGCGACCCACCTGCTGCATCGTGCGCTGCGCCTGGTGCTGGGCGAGCACGTGCAGCAGAAGGGCTCGCTGGTGGACCCGGAGAAGACGCGTTTCGACTTCTCCCACGACAGCCCGATCAGCGACGAGCAGATCGTGCGCATCGAGTCGTGGGTCAACGAGCAGGTCCTCAACAACACGCCGACGCAGGCGCGCGTGCTGCCGATCGACGAGGCGCGCAAGACCGGCGCGATGATGCTGTTCGGCGAGAAATACGGCGACACCGTGCGTGTGCTGGACATCGGCGAAAGCCGCGAGCTGTGCGGCGGCACCCACGTGGCGCGCACCGGCGACATCGGCAGCCTGCGCGTGCTCGGGCAGGGCGCGGTGGCGGCCGGGGTGCGGCGCATCGAGGCCACCACCGGGCTCGGCGCGCTGGCGCTGGGCCAGCGCCAGTCGGGCGAGCTGGCCGAGCTGGCCGGCGTGCTGAAGACGCCGCAGGAGGAGCTTTCGCGCCGCGCCGCGCAACTGCTCGAGCAGTTGCGCGCGCAGGACAAGGAACTGGCGACGCTGAAGTCTCGCGCGGCCGCCGCGCGCGGCCTGGAGCTGGCCGGGCAGGCACGCGAGATCGCCGGCGTGCGCGTGCTGGCGGCGCGCCTGGACGGCGCCGACGCGGCCACGCTGCGCGCGCTGGTGGATCAGCTGAAGGCGCGCCTGAAGTCCGCCGCGGTGCTGCTGGCCAGCGTCGACGGCGACAAGGTGCAGCTGGCGGCCGGCGTCAGCGCCGACCTGGTCGGGCGCCTGAAGGCCGGCGAACTGGTCAACGTGGCGGCGCAGGAGGTCGGCGGCAAGGGCGGCGGCAGGCCCGACTTCGCGATGGCCGGCGGCAACCGCGTGCAGGGGGTCGACGCCGCGCTGGACGCGGCCGGCCGCTGGATCGAGCAGCGCCTGGCCGCGGCCGGCGCCTGACATGATGAACCATCCGGCCGCCAGCTCGTCGCGCCGCGTGCTGCTGGGCATCAGCGGCGGCATCGCCGCGTACAAGGCCTGCGAACTGACGCGCCTGCTGGTCAAGGCCGGGCACCAGGTGCAGGTGGCGATGACCGACGCGGCGACCCGTTTCGTCGGCCCGCTCACGCTGCAGGCGCTGTCGGGGCGGCCGGTGGCGCTGGACTCGTGGCACCCGCTGCGCGCGTCGGGCATGGACCACATCGATCTCGTGCGCGAGGCCGACGCCTTCGTCGTCGCGCCGGCCACCGCCGACCTGCTGGCGCGCGCCGCCTGCGGCCTCGGCGACGACCTGCTGGCCACGCTGCTGCTGGCGCGCGACGCCGTGCCGACGCTGCTGGCGCCGGCCATGAACCGCGCCATGTGGGCCCATCCGGCCGTGCAGCGCAACGCCGAGCAGCTGCGGCGCGACGGCGTGCGCCTGGCCGGTCCGGGCAGCGGCGAGCAGGCCTGCGGCGAGGTCGGCGACGGGCGCATGCTCGAGCCGGAGCAATTGCTGTGGGAGATCGAGGCGCTGTGGCGTCCGCGGCTGCTGCAGGGCCGGCGCGTCGTGCTCACCGCCGGTCCGACCTTCGAGCCGTGGGACGCGGTGCGCGGACTCAGCAACCGCTCCAGCGGCAAGATGGGCTGGGCGCTGGCGCGCGCGGCCTGGGAGGCCGGAGCGCAGGTCGTGCTGGTGGCCGGCCCGACCGCGCTCGAGCCGCCCCACGGCGTGCGCACCGTGCCTGTCGAGACCGCGCAGCAGATGCGCGACGCGGTGCTGGCCGAACTCGAACTCGCCGCCACCGATCTGTTCATCGGGGCTGCCGCGGTGGCCGACTGGCGCCCGCAGCCGGCCGCCGAGGGCAAGCTGAAGAAGACCGCGGGCGGCGAGCCCCCGGTGCCGCGGCTGCTGCTCAATCCGGACATCCTGGCCGAGGTCGCGGCGCTGCCGCACGGGCCGTACTGCGTGGGCTTCGCCGCCGAGGCCGAGCAGTTGCTGGCCAACGCGCAGGCCAAGCGCGAGCGCAAGGGGGTCGAGCTGCTGGTGGCCAACCTCGGCCCGCAGACCTTCGGGCGCGACGACAACGCCTGCCTGCTGATCGATTCCACGGGCGCGCGGGAGTTCCCGCGCATGTCCAAGCTCGAGCTGGCGCGCCGCCTGATCGAGGAGATCGCCGCGCGCCTGGCGGCGCGCGGCTGATCGTCCGCCTGTCCGGCGGGCCGCGTGCCCGCCGCCTACCGACTCCCTGGAGAATGCCGTTGAGCACGCCGCTGTCCGCGCCCGTCGAACTCGTGATCCTCGATCCCCGGCTGCACGCCTGGGGCCTGCCCGCCTACCAGTCGCCGATGGCCGCCGCGGTGGACCTGCACGCCTGCCTGGATGCGCCGCTGGAGATCGCGCCGGGGGCGCCCGCGCAGCTGGTCCCCAGCGGTTTCGCGATGCATATCGCGGACCCGGGACTGATGGCGGTGATCGCCCCGCGTTCCGGCTTGGGGCACAAGCGCGGCCTCGTGCTGGGCAACTCGATCGGGGTGATCGACGCCGACTACACCGGGCAGGTGATGGTCAGCGTGTGGAACCGCAACCCCGCGGGGAGCCCGCCGCTGCGCATCGAGCCCGGCGAGCGCATCGCGCAGATGATGTTCGTTCCCATCGTGCGCGCCGGGTTTCGCGTCGTCGAGTCGTTCACCGCGTCGAGCGAGCGCGGGGCCGGGGGCTTCGGCTCGACCGGAAGCTGAGGGCCTTGCGGCGGCGGGAGCGGCCGGCCGAGCCGGCGCAGTCTTGATCTGACGCGGGGGTCCGCGGCACGCGGCACGCGCACAATCGACCACGGGAATCGGGCCCGCCGGGCTGCGAGGAAGGGTCATGGCGCTGCTGCAGGGTCGCACGAAATGGGCGCTGGCGGGCGTGCTCGCCGCGCTGGCGCTTGCGGCGGCCTGGTACGTGCTGCAGCGCAAGCCGGCGCAGCCCGGACTGGCTTCGGGCAACGGCCGGCTGGAGGCCGTGGACATCGAGGTCGCCACGCGCATCCCGGCACGCCTGCAGGCGCTGCAGGTGCAGGAAGGCGAACAGGTGCACGCCGGCCAGTTGCTGGCCGTGCTCGACTGCGCGCCGCTGCGCGCGCAGCGCACCGAGGCCCAGGCGCAGCTGCGCCGGGCGCGCGATGCCGAGGCCACCGCGGCCTCGCAGGTGCGGCTGCGCCGCAACGAACGCGACGCCGCCCAGGCGCAGATCCGGCAACGCGCCGCCGAGCTGGGCGCCGCGCGCAGCCGGCTGGCGCGCTCGCGCCAGTTGCTGGCCATCGGCGGGCTGTCGCGCCAGCAGTACGACGACGACGTGGCGACGGCCGCGAGCGCCGAAGGCGCGCTGGCGGCGGCCCGCGCGCAGGCCGCGGCGGCCGCGTCGGCCATCGAGGCGGCGCGCCTGCAGGCGGTGGAGGCGCTGTCCGCCACGCAGGCCGCGCAGGCCTCGCTGGGGCGGGTCGACGTCGATCTGCGCGATTGCGACATCCGAGCCCCGGTGGACGGGCAGGTGCAGTACCTGGTGGCGCGTCCCGGCGAGATGCTGGGGGTCGGCTCGCGCGTGCTGAGTCTGCTCGACACCTCGGACCTCGGCATGTCCTTCTTCCTGCCCGAGGCCGATGCCGGCAGGGTGCTGATGGGCGACGAGGCGCGGCTGCAGCTCGACGCCTTGCCGGGCAAGCCGGTGCCGGCCGTCGTGTCCTACGTGTCGGCGGTGGCGCAGTTCACGCCGAAGACCGTGGAGACCGCCAGCGAGCGCCAGAAGCTCATGTTCCGCGTGCGGGCGCGGGTCGACCCGCGCTGGGTCGCGCAGCATCGCCCGGAACTCAAGAGCGGCATGCCCGGAGTGGCCTGGGTGCGGGTGCGCCGCGACCAGCCGTGGCCGGCGCAGTTGCAGGTCGTTCCATGAACTCGCCGCAGGCGGCCGCGGTGCTGCAGGGCGTCGGCCTGCGCTATGGCGGGCGCGAGGTGCTCGATGTGCCGCAATTGCGCCTGCCCGCGGGCTGCATGGTGGGACTGATCGGTCCCGACGGCGTCGGCAAGTCCAGCCTGCTGGCCCTGCTGTCCGGAGCGCGCGCGCTGCAGCGCGGCAGCATCGAGGTGCTGGGCGGCAGCCTGCGCGAGCCGCGCCACATGGCGCACCTGCGGCACCGCATCGCGTACATGCCGCAGGGTCTCGGGCGCAGCCTGTACGGCGCGCTTTCGGTGCGCGAGAACCTGGAGTTCTTCGGGCGCCAGCGCGGCTTCGACCCGGCCTGGCGGCGCGCGCGCGAGTCCGAATTGCTGCGCGCCACCGGCCTCGAGCCTTTCGCCGCCCGCCCGGCCGCGCAGCTGTCGGGCGGCATGAAGCAAAAGCTCGCGCTGTGCTGCGCGCTGCTGCACGAACCCGACCTGCTGGTGCTCGACGAGCCGACCACCGGGGTCGATCCGCTGTCGAGGGTGCAGTTCTGGGCGCTCATCGGCAGCATTCGCGCGCGCCGCCCCGACATGAGCGTGATCGTCGCCACCTCCTATCTCGACGAGGCGCGCGACTTCGACTGGCTGGTGGTGATGGACGCCGGGCGGGTACTGGCGAGCGGCGCGACGCGCGAACTGCTGGAGCGCGCCGGCAGCCACGACGTGGGCCAGCTGTTCGCCAGTCTGGTCGCCGGGCACGGCGCGCCGGGCGCGGCGCCGGCGGCGCGGCCGGTGCAGGCCCCGCGGCTCGTCGCCGCGCCGCTCGCCGAAGCCGGTCCCGCGGTGGTCGAGGCGCACGGGCTGAGCCGGCGCTTCGGCGACTTCACCGCCGTCGACCGCATCGAGCTGAGCGTGCGCCGGGGCGAGATCTTCGGTTTCATCGGATCCAATGGTTGCGGCAAGACCACGACCATGAAAATGCTCACCGGGCTGCTGGCGCCCAGCGCCGGCAGCGTGCGGGTGCTCGGGCGCGTCCCCGACGCGCGCGACCTGCAGGCGCGCAAGCGCGTGGGCTACATGACCCAGGGTTTCTCGCTGTGGACCGAGCTGACGGTGCGCCAGAACCTGGAACTGCACGCGCGCCTGTTCGGGCTGCCGGCGGCGCAGCGCGCGCAGGCCGTGGCGCGCGCGGCCGAACGCTTCGAGCTGGCGCCGATGATGGAGCAGCTCGCGGCCGGCCTGCCGCTGGGGCAGCGCCAGCGCCTGTCCTTCGCGGTGGCGACCCTGCATGCGCCGGAACTGCTGATCCTGGACGAGCCGACCTCCGGTGTCGACCCGCTGGCGCGCGACTGGTTCTGGCAGCGCATGCAGGACCTGGCGCGCGACGAGGGCGTGACGATTTTCGTGTCGACCCACCGCATGAGCGAGGCC
Source organism: Pseudomonadota bacterium (assembly GCA_021816585.1). GTDB lineage: Bacteria > Pseudomonadota > Gammaproteobacteria > Burkholderiales > Burkholderiaceae_C > Thiomonas_A. The sequence goes on from JAKAXL010000007.1 coordinate 41,558, forward strand.
GAGCGCTGCGACCGGGTCGCGCTGATGCACGCCGGACGCGTGCTGGCCACCGGCACGCCGCGGGAACTGACGCAGGCGCGCGGCGCGGCCACGCTGGAGCAGGCCTTCGTGCAGTGGATCGAGTCGGCGCAGCAGCAGACGGCGCAGCCGGTCGCCGAATTCGTCGTGGCGCGCGCCGCGCCGCGACGTCGCGCGACCCTGCTGGCACGCTCGGCGACCCGCCTGCTCGCGCACAGCTGGCGCGAGGCGCTGGAGCTGCTGCGCGATCCGGTGCGCGCGACCCTGGCACTGGCCGGCAGCGTGCTGCTGCTGGTGATCATGGGTTACGGCATCAACCTCGACGTGCAGCACCTGCGCTTCGCCGTGCTCGACCGCGACCAGACCACCTTGAGCCGCGACTACGTGCGCGAATTCGCCAGCGCGCGCGAATTCAGCGAACGCGCGCCGCTGCGCAGCGACGCCGACATGGAGCGCAGGCTGCGCGACGGCGAGCTGGCGCTGGCGCTGGAGATCCCGCCGCATTTCGCGCGCGACCTGCAACGCGGGCTGAGCCCCGAGGTGGGTGCCTGGGTCGACGGCTCGATGCCGTCGCGCGCCGAGACCATCGACGGCTTCGTGCGGGCGGTGCATGCGACCTGGCTGGCGCGGCGCATCGCCGAACGCGTCGCGTCGCCGGCCGCGCCCGCGGCTGCCGGGATCGAGATCCGCTATCGCTACAACCCGGACCTGAGCAGCCTGGTGGCGATGGCGCCGGCGATCATCCCGTTGCTGCTGATGATGATCCCGGCGATGCTCGCCTCGCTCAGCGTGGTGCGCGAGAAGGAACTCGGTTCGATCCTGAATTTCTACGTCGGGCCGTCCACGCGCCTGGAGTTCCTGCTGGGCAAGCAGATTCCCTACGTCGTGCTGGCGATGCTGAACGCCTGCGTGCTGTGGGCGTGGACCCGGGCCGTGTTCGGCGTGCCCTTCACCGGCAGCCTGCCCGCCTTCGTGCTGGGCTCGCTGCTGTACGTGATCGACGCCACCGCGCTGGGCTTGCTCATGTCGAGTTTCCTGCGCACGCAGACCGCGGCGATCTTCGCCACCGCGATCGGAACCATGCTGCCCGCGGTGCAGTTCTGCGGGTTGATCGATCCGACCTCGTCGTTGCAGGGGCTGGGGGCGTGGATCGGGCGCGTGTACCCGACCACGCACTTCCTGATCGTGTCGCGCGGAACCTTCTCGAAATCCCTCGGGCTGTCGGCTCTGGGGCCGCAACTGCTGGCGCTGCTGCTCGCCGCGCCGGTGCTGCTGGGCGCGGGCGCGCTGCTGCTGCGCCGCCAGGAGTCCTGAGGAGTCGCGGGCATGGCGCGCCTGAGCAACATCTGGAGCCTGGGACTGAAGGAGTTGCGCAGCCTGCGCCACGACCGTGCGATGCTGGTGCTGATCGTGTTCGCCTTCACGGCGGCGATCTACAGCGCGGCCACCGGGACTCCGGAGACCCTGCACCGGGCGCCGCTGGCCATCGTCGACGAGGACCATTCGCCGTTGTCGCAGCGCCTGCACGAGGCCTTCGGCCCGCCGTATTTCCTGCCGCCGCCGCGCATCGCGCTGCGCGACGTCGACGCGGCGATGGATGCGGGGCGCTACACCTTCGTGCTCGACATCCCGCCGCACTTCGAGCGCGACCTGCTGGGCGGGCGACAGCCGCAGCTGCAGCTCAGCGTGGACGCCACGCGCATGGCCCAGGCCTTCACCGGCGGGGCCTACGTGCAGGCCATCTGCGAGGGCGAGATCGCCGAATTCCTGCAGCGCCAACGCGTCGCCGACGCGACGATCGATGCGCCGGCCCGCCTGGTGCTGCGCAACCGTTTCAACCCGGAGCTGCGGCCTTCGTGGTTCGGCGCGGTGGCCGAGCTGATCAACAACGTGACCATGCTGGGAATCGTGCTGACCGGTGCCGCGCTGCTGCGCGAGCGCGAGCACGGCAGCATCGAGCACCTGCTGGCGATGCCGCTGAGCCCCTTCGAGATCATGGCCGCGAAGGTGTGGTCGATGGGCCTGGTGGTGCTGCTGGGCTGCTGTGCGTCGCTGTGGCTGGTCGTGCACGGAATGATCGGGTTGCCGCTGCCGCGCTCGACCTGGGTGTTCGTGCTGGGCGCTGCGCTGCAGATGTTCGCCGTCACGTCGATGGGCATCGCGCTGGGAACGCTGGCGCGCTCGATGCCGCAGATGGGGCTGCTGCTGATCCTCGTGCTGCTGCCGCTGGAGATGCTGTCGGGAGCCAGCACGCCGCGCGAGAGCATGCCCGAGGCGGTGCGCCTGCTGATGCTGGCGGCGCCGACCACGCACTTCGTCAGCCTGTCGCAGGCCACGCTGTTCCGCGGCGCCGGGTTGCGCGTGGTGTGGCCGCAGCTGCTGGCCATCGCCGGAATCGGCGCGGCGCTGTTCGCCCTCGCGCTGGCGCGCCTGCGCAGCGCCATCGGCGCGATGGCCTGAGTCGGCCGGCGCGCCGGCCCCACGCGCCGGCGCGGGGTCTCAGGACGCGTCGCGCATGATGAACATGCCGCTGTCGACGTCGTCGAGATGGGCGCTTTGCGCCTCGCGCTCGTCGGGGTCGGGCTCGCGCACTTCCAGGATGCGGTAGTGCACGCGCAGCGCCATGCCGGCCAGCGGGTGGTTGCCGTCGAGCACCACCTTGCCGTCGGCGATGTCGGTCACGGTGAACAGACTGCCCGGCTCCGCCGGCGCGCAGCCGCGCGGCAGCTGCTCGAACTGCATGCCCGGCTCGAGCAGCTCGGGGAAGAGTTCGCGGCTTTCCACGCGCAGGCGCTCCGGCTCGTAGTCGCCGAAGGCATCGGTGGGCTCGATCTGCAGCGCGCCGCTGTCGCCGGCCGACTTGCCCAGCAGATCGCGCGAGATCGCCGGCAGCAGGTCGGCGCCGCCGACGTAGAAATCGCTGCCCTGCTCGTCCTCGGCGAGGGCTTCGTTCTGGGCGTCGGTGAGGCGCCAGGCCAGCGTGACCACGGTATCGGGTGCGACTTGCATGATGATGTTCCTGCACGGGTCCGGGACCCCGCGACGTGCCGCGGGGCGGTGCGCCGCTCGTCGCGGCGCCTCGGCCGGCGCGACGAGCGCGCCGGACCCGACATTGTGCCCCCAACGCGCTCGCGCGCGCGAGTCGGTCGGGACAGGCGCGGGGGTAGGCAGGGCTACACTGCCATGCCGGCTTTCTCCTTCATCGACATGCTCCCGCGCCCGCGAGTAGTGCCTTCCTCCCTGATCCGCTTTCCCGGCCTCGGCCGCCGCCGCTTCCTGCGCGAGTACTGGCAGCGCAAGCCGCTGCTGGTGCGCGCAGCGGTTCCCGAACTGCAAGGGCTGATCGATCGCCGCGAGCTGTTCCGGCTGGCGCTGCGCGACGATGTCGAGGCGCGGGTGATCCGGCGCGACGACGCGCGCTGGCAGGTCTGCCATGCCCCGCTGTCGCGCCGCGACCTGCCGGCGCTGCGCAGCCCGCACTGGACCTTGCTGGTGCAGGGCGTGGACCTGCACGACGAACGGGTCGCGCAGTTGCTGCAGCGCTTTCGCTTCCTGCCCGACGCACGGCTCGACGACATCATGATCTCGTGGGCCAGCGACGGCGGCGGCGTGGGCCCGCATGTCGACGAGTACGACGTGTTCCTGCTGCAGGCGCAGGGGCGGCGACGCTGGCGCATCGGTCCCGTGGCCGAACCCCGGATGCAGCCCGGACAGCCGCTGAAGCTGCTGCGCGACTTTCGTCCCGAGCAGGAATTCACCGTCGAGCCGGGAGACCTGCTGTACCTGCCTCCGGGTTGGGGGCACGACGGGATCGCCGACGGCGAATGCATGACCTGCTCGGTGGGTTTTCGCGCACCGCCGGGCGACGAGCTGTTGCGCCAGTTGCTGTGGAAGATGGCCGAGGAACTCGAGCCGTCGCCGCGCTACAGCGACCGCGGCAAGGTGGGCGAGGCGGTGGCCGCGCACCCGGCGCGCCTGCCCGACGACATGGTCCGCTTCGTCGCCGCGGCCTTCGCGCGGCTGCGGCCCGGGCGCCGCGACTTCGCGCGCGCGCTCGGGGAACTGCTCACCGAGCCGAAGCAGGAAGTGGTGTTCGAGGCCGCGCAAACGGCGGGTCTCGCGCGACGGGTCGCCCGCGCGGGCTTGCGCCTGGACCGGCGCAGCCGCATGCTGTGGTCGGCCGCGGCCGTGATGATCAACGGCGAGAGCGTGCCCGAGACGCTCGCGCGCTCGAGTCTGTTGCGGCGCCTGGCCGACGCGCGCGGCCTCGACGCCGCCGCATGGGCGCGGGCGGATGCCGCGGAGCGGGAATTGCTGTTGCAGTGGTGCCGCCTGGGCTGGGCCCATGCGGGTATCGGCGCCCATGGCGCGGGGAGGGCGGATGCAGGAGCCGACGACGACGCATGACGACGGGGACGCGAGTCGCGTGCTGCAAGGGCGCGAAGCGTGGCAGCAGGCCTTGCGCGATGCGCTGCTGGATCCCGGCGTGGGCTGGTGCATGTACAGCGACGACTACCGCGACTGGCCGCTGGGCGAGGCCGCCGTGGTGCAGGCGCTGCAGCAATGGGCATTCGGGTTGCGCAACCCGTGCGTGCGGGTCCTGGCCCGGGATTACTCCGCGGTGGTCCGCGATTTCCCGCGCTTCGTTCGCTGGCGCACCGATTTCGGGCATGTGCTGGAATGCCGCGAACTTCCCGCCGGGATCGAGGCTCCCCCCGAGGGCTTGTGGCTGCAGGAACGCGGTGTGCTCGCGCTGCCGGCCCAGCGCAACCGGCGCAGCGTGCTGACGTCGGGCGGCGCATGGAGGAGTTCGCTCGAGGCTTTCGAGCAGGCCTGGGAGGTGGCGGAACCCGGTTTCGTATCGCGATTGCTCGGTTTGTGAACAATTCGCAACATCGTGATGCATTTGTGACAGGGCTATCGGGGCAAACCCTGGGGGGAGCTATACTTTCGCACTGAACTGCGTGCCGTCCTTGCGGTCGGCGGGTTCGTGTTCCAAAATTCCCTCCGGAATCACCCGGTTCTCACTGCCTGTTCCTGATCTGACGCTTGAGGATACAAATGAAAAAGTCCGTGCTGTTGGCTTCGATGATCGCTGCGCTGGCGCTGGCCGCCTGCGGCAAGAAGGAAGAAGCCGCCCCCGCGTCGGCGCCGGCCTCGGCCGCTGCTCCGGCCTCCGCCCCGGCTTCCGCCGCCGCGCCGGCTGCCTCGGCTGCGTCGAAGGCCGCCCCGGCCGCGTCGGCTGCCGCCGCGTCGGCCCCGGCTTCCGCCGCCAGCGCCCAGAAGTAAATCGCTGACCGCAGCGGGCTTCGGCTCGCTGCGGATTCGCGATGCCTTGAACAAGCCAGCTTCGGCTGGCTTTTTTGTTGCCCGCGCCGCGCATCGGACAACAGAAGGCGGACGGCACCAAGCGGACAACAAAAAGGCCTGTCGATCGACAGGCCTTCGACGGGCCCCCGCCGCACGCGGCAGGGGCGGGGCGGGCGCCCGCGGCGCCGCTGCCCGCTTACTTCAGCTTGCTTTCCTTGTAGACCACGTGCTTGCGCGCGACCGGGTCGAATTTGGCGATTTCCATCTTCTCCGGCTGGGTGCGCTTGTTCTTGGTCGTGGTGTAGAAGTGACCGGTACCGGCGGTCGACTCCAGCTTGATCTTTTCACGTCCGCCCTTGGCCATGGCGCGTCACTCCTGTTGCAGTTCGGGGTTCAGGCTTCGCCGCGCGCGCGCAGGTCCGACAGCACGGCATCGATGCCGACCTTGTCGATCAGGCGCAGCCCGGCATTCGAGATGCGCAGGCGCACGAAACGATTTTCGCTTTCGACCCAGATCCTGCGATATTGCAGATTGGGCAGGAAACGACGCTTGGTCTTGTTGTTCGCGTGGGAAACGTTGTTGCCCACCATCGGCGCTTTGCCGGTAACCTGACAGACGCGTGCCATACAGCACTCCACTTGATAAGCGTTGGCAAAAACGGGCATTGTACACGGTGTTCGTCGAGATCCCAAGTTGCGGCCCGTCCGCGCGACGAATCATCCGGCGCCGGCGCCGTTCGCCGCGGGCTTGCGCGCGCGCTCGCAGGGCAGCGAGCACAGCTGCAGCCAGCGCGGCGCGGCGCCTTGCAGGCGCAGGCTGCTGAGGCTGCCGCCCCACAGGCAGCCGCTGTCCAGGCACAGCGCCTCGTCGCTCCACGACAGCCCCAGCGTCGACCAGTGCCCGAAGGCGATCGGCGTGCCGCGGCTGGCGCGCCCGGGTACCGCGTACCAGGGCAGCAGCTCCGGCGGCGCGCCGCCCGGCGCCTGCTTGCAGTGGAAGTCGATGCTGCCGTCGCGCGTGTCGATGTAGCGCAGCCGGGTCAGCGCATTGACCGTCAGGCGCCAGCGATCGGGGCCCTGCAGCCGCTCCGACCAGATGGCGGGCTGGTTGCCGAACAGATCGTCGAGGAAGGCGCGCAGATCGGCGCCGCGCAGCTGCTGCTCGACCTCGCCGGCCAGCGCCAGGGTCTGCTGCACGCTCCATTGCGGCATCACGCCGGCATGCACCAGCAGCCAGCCCTGCTCGGACAGGGCCAGCGGGCGTTCGCGCACCCATTGCAGCAGTTCATCGCGGTCGGGGGCCTCGAGAATGTCGTCCAGGGTGTCGCTGCGGTGCGCGCGGCGCACCCCCTCGGCCACCGCGAGCAGGTGCAGGTCGTGGTTGCCCAGCAGGCATTGCGCCGCGTCGCCCAGGCGCATCAGCAGGCGCAGGCAGGCGGCGGAGCCGGGGCCGCGATTGACCGCGTCGCCCAGCACCACCACGCGATCGTTCGCGGGGTCGAAGCGCAGCACGTCGAGCAGGCGCGCGAAGGCCTCGTCGCATCCTTGCAGGTCCCCGATCAGATAAGTGGCCATCGCTGCTCGACGTGAGAAAATGCCATTTTGCCTCGGACGGGCGCCCGCCGGGCCGCCCGCTTCCCAACCGCATGCAATCCATGGCGCAACTCGATCCCTCGCTGTTCAAGGCCTACGACATCCGCGGAGTCGTCGGTCGATCCCTCACCACGCATGCCTGCGAACACATCGGGCGTGCCTACGCCACGCTGGCGCGCGCGCGCGGCCAGCAGGCGGTCTACATCAGCCGCGACGGGCGCGATTCGGGCCCGCAGCTGTCGGCCGCGCTGGCCGCCGGGCTGCGCGCGGCGGGGATGGACGTCGTCGACCTCGGCATGAACGCGACGCCGATGCTGTATTTCGCCTGTGCGACCACCGGCATCCCCAACGGCATCCAGATCACCGGCAGCCACAATCCGCCCGAGTACAACGGGCTGAAGATGGTGCTGGGCGGCGACGCGCTGCACGGCGAGGACATCTCCGCGCTGCGCGACATCACCGTGTCGGAGCAGTACACCGAGGGGCAGGGCGGGCTGCGCAGCGAAAGCATCGTCGAGCCCTACCTGCAGCGCATCGTCGACGACGTGCGCCTGGCGCGCCCGATGCGCGTGGCGGTGGACTGCGGCAACGGCGTGGCCGGGGCCTTCGCGCCGCAACTGCTGCGGCGCCTGGGTTGCCAGGTGACCGAGCTGTTCTGCGACGTCGACGGCAGCTTCCCGAACCATCATCCGGACCCCGCCGATCCGCACAACCTGGAAGACCTGCAGCGCGTGCTGCGCGAGACCGACTGCGAGATCGGGCTGGCCTTCGACGGCGACGGCGACCGCCTCGGCGTGGTCACGAAAGACGGCCAGGTGATCTGGCCCGACCGCCAGTTGATGCTGTATGCGGCCGACGTGCTGACCCGGCATCCCGGCGCGCCGATCATCTACGACGTCAAATGCACGGCCAATCTCGACCCCTGGGTGCGGCGTCACGGCGGTGAGCCGATGATGTGGCGCACCGGGCACTCGCTGATCAAGGCGCGCATGAAGCAGGTCGGCGCGCCGCTGGCCGGCGAGATGAGCGGGCACATCTTCTTCAAGGACCGCTGGTACGGCTTCGACGACGCGCAGTACGGCGCCGCGCGCCTGCTGGAATTGCTGGCGCGCGCGCCCGACGCGCAGGCCGAGCTGCTCGGCCTGCCCGACTCGATGTCGACGCCGGAGCTGAAGATCGCGACCGAGGCGCAGCAGCAGTTCGAGCTGTGCGAGCGCCTGCAGCGCGAAGGTCGTTTCCCGTCGGCTCGTCACATCCACACCATGGACGGCGTGCGCGCCGAGTACGACGACGGTTTCGGGCTGGCGCGCCCGTCCAACACCACGCCCTGCGTGGTGCTGCGTTTCGAGGCGCGCGACGCGCAGGCGCTGGCGCGCATCCAGCAGGAGTTCCGCGACGCGCTGCTTCGCCTGCAACCCGGGTTGCGGCTGCCCTTCTGATCGACGCGCGCCCGTTCATGCCCGACCAACGCCCGCTGAGGGTCCTGCTGGTGAAGACCAGCTCGATGGGCGACATCGTGCAGGCGTTGCCGGTGTTGCACGACATCCTGGAGCAGCGCCCGGGGTCGAGCATCGAATGGCTGCTGGAGCCCGGCTACGCCGACCTGGTGCGCGGCCACCCCGCCGTGTCGCGGGTCATCGAGGTGCCGTGGCGCAGTTGGTGGCGCCATCCGCTGGCCGCCGACACGCGTCGGCAGTGGCGCGCGCTGCGCGCCGAGCTGGCTTCGCGCGAGTTCGACGCGGTGATCGACCTGCAGGGCCTGTTAAAGAGCGCGCTGCTGGCGCGCGTGGCCCGCGGCACGCGCTATGGCTGGAAGGGGCGGGCCTGCCGCGAGCCGCTGGCCGCGCTGCTGTACGACCGGCGCATGCAGGCGCCGCCCTTCGACCGGGTGGCGGCGGTGGTGCGCTATCGACGGCTGTGCGCCTGGGCGCTGGGTTACGAGCCGGGCGGCGAGCCGGTGTACGGGCTGCGTCCGACCCCGTTGCGGCCGGCGTGGCTGCCGGGCGCGGCGCCCTTCGCGGTGCTGCTGTCGGCGACGGCGCGCGACGAGAAGCTGTGGCCCGAGGCCTCGTGGGTGGAACTCGGGCGCCAGCTGCGCGCGCGCGGCCTGGCGCTGCTGCTGCCCTGGGGGGACGAGCCGGAGCGCGAGCGCGCGGCGCGCATCGGCGCCGCCATCGCGGACGAAGCCGGCGCCGCGCAGGCGCCGCCGGTGGCCGTGGCTCCCGAGCGCATGGCGCTGGCGCAGTGGGCCCGGGTGTTCGCCGCCAGCGAACTGGTGGTCGGGGTCGACACCGGCCTGAGCTTTCTGGCCGCGGCGGTCGAGCGCCCCGTGGTGGGCATCTACACCGCGACCTCGCCGCTGCAGGTGGGGATCCAGTCGAGCTCGCCGCACCGCAACGTCGGCGACATCGGCCAGGTGCCGAGCCCGGCGCTGGTGCTGCAGGCGGCACTCGAGATGCTGGGTCGCGGCGCGCGCCCGACAGGCCAGGCGTGAATCCGGCCGAACGTCGCGCGCTGCGCCTGTACACGCTCGCGTGGCGACTGCTGGCGCCGCTGGCCGTGCTGCGCCTGCTGTGGCGTTCGCGCCGGGACGCGCGGTACCGCGCCCATCTCGGCGAACGCTTCGGCCGCTACGCATCGCTGCCGGCGACCCCCGAGCCCGAGGCCCCGCTGCTGTGGCTGCACGCGGTGTCGCTGGGCGAGACGCGTGCCGCCGCGCCGCTGATCGAGGCGCTGCGCCACGAGCTGCCGCGCATGCGCCTGTTGCTGACCCACACCACGCCGACCGGTCGCGCGGCCGGCGCCGAGTTGCTGCGCGAGGGGGATCGGCAGGCCTGGCTGCCCTACGACCTGCCGGGGGCGGTGCGGCGCTTCCTCGAGCATTTCCGGCCGCGGGTCGGGGTGCTGATGGAGACCGAACTGTGGCCGAACCTGGCGCGCGGCTGCGCCGACGCCTCGGTCGCGCTGCTGCTGGCCAACGCGCGGCTGTCGCCGCGCAGCGCGGCGCGCTGGGGCCACTGGAGCTCGCTGGCCGGAGCCACCTGCGGGGCCTTGGCCGGCGCCGCCGCGCAGACCGGAGCCGACGCGTCGCGCCTGCGCGCGCTGGGCGTGCGCGACGTCGTGGTCGCCGGCAACCTCAAGTTCGACCGGCGCGGCGACGCCGCGCTGCGCGGCCTCGGAAAGAACTGGCGCGCGGCCGCCGGGCGTCGCGTGCTGGTGCTGGCGTCCACGCGCGAGGACCGCGGCGTGGCCGAGGAGCGCTTGCTGCTCGATGCGATGCCGCGGGAGCTGGCGTCGCGCGTGCTGGTGGTCGTCGTGCCGCGCCACCTCGAACGCGTGCCGGCGCTGCGCGTGATGCTCGAACAGCGCGGACTGGAGTACGGTCTGCGTAGCGGCGGCGCGCCCGATGCGCGCATGGCGGTGTGGGTCGGCGACAGCATCGGCGAGATGCCCGCGTACTACGCGATGGCCGACGCCGCCTTCATCGGCGGCAGCCTGCTGCCGCTAGGCGGGCAGAACCTGATCGAGGCCTGCGCGGAATCCTGCCCGGTGGTGATCGGCCCGCATGTGTTCAATTTCACGCAGGCGGTGGAGCAGGGCGAGCAGGCGGGCGCGGTGCGCCGCGCGGCGCACGCCGCGGCGGTGTGGGACGTGCTGCTGGGGTGGCTGGACGACGAGCGGGGACTGCAACGCGCGCGCCAGGATGCGCAGGCCTTCAGCGCGGCCCATCGCGGGGCTGCGCGCGCGCAGGCCCACTGGATCGCGCAGCGCCTGCGCGGCACCCTTCAGTAGGTGGGAATCGAGGGGTCGATCTCGCGCGACCAGGCGGTCATGCCGCCTTGCAGGTTGTAGACCTGCTCGAAGCCGTTCTGCACCAGGAAATTGGCCACCTGGGTGCTGCGCCCGCCGGTGCGGCACATGATCAGCAGCTTCTTGCCGCGCTCGAGCTCCGACTGGCGCAGCGGTACCGTGGCCATCGGGATCGGGGTGCAGCGGAAGCGCTCGTGGCGGATGCTGGCGCGCTCGAGTTCCCACGGCTCGCGCACGTCCACCACTTGCCAGGAGTCGAGTTCCTGCGGGCGGTTGTCGAGCAGGTCGCAGAGTTCGCCGACCGTGAGTTGCGCAATCGTCATGACGGATCCTGGGTTGCGTGGGCGCGGCCGCGCGGGGCGGTCGCGCCGGGGTCGAAAAGCGAAGCTTAGCCGCTTGCCCGCCAGTGCGTGCAGGGCTTGTCGGATGCCGGTTACTCAGAAGCGAAAGCGCGGCGTCTCGGCGAAACCGTGCAGGCGCGGCGCGACGGTGTCGAACAGGTCGACCACGCGCGATTCGCGCTGCGCGGTGCGGGTGAGCAGTTGCGCGCGCATGATCGGCGCCTCGCCGACCACCGCGCACAGGCGTCCGCCCGGCTTGAGGCGATCGACCAGCGCCTGCGGAATCTGCGCCACCGAGCCGGACAGCACGATGACGTCGAACTCGCCGGGAGGCAGTTCCTTGGACGCATCCATGCAACGCACGGTGGCGTTCATCACGCCGGCCTGGCGCAGCTGCTGCTGCGCGGTCTCGGCGAGTTCCGGATGGATCTCCAGGCTCAGCACATGCGCCGCGCAGTGGCCGAGCAGCGCCGCCATGAAGCCGCTGCCGGCGCCGACCTCGAGCACCCACTCGTGCTTGCGTACCGCCAGTTCCTGCAGCAGGCGGGCCTCGACCTTCGGCGCCAGCATGATCTCGCCGCAGGGCAGCGGGATCTCCATGTCGGTGAAGGCCATCGAGCGGTAGGCCGCCGGCACGAAGTCCTCGCGCCTGACCGCGCCCAGCAAGTCCAGCACACCTTGATCCAGCACATCCCAGGGGCGGATCTGCTGCTCGATCATGTTGAAACGGGCTTGTTCGAAATCCATCGCGTGCACTCGACTCGTTCGGGAAAGAGCCGATTTTATCCACGGCGGGCGGCGCACCGGAATCGATCCCACGCAAAGGATCTGCGAATCGACGGCACCTGCGATCGTGCGGCGCAGCATCCGTGCGCTGATCAAAAACCATTATCATTTGCCATTCCAGCAGCACTTCCTTGCCGCGGACCCGAGCCGACGGTCTGCCGCCTTCCCTTCATGCCCGCATTCGCGCCCGTCGATCCCGTCCCCAGCCTTCCCGACCGCCGCCGCGCGCGCTGGCGCATCTTTCTCGCCGTGCTGGGGCCCGGGTTGGTCGTCATGCTGGCCGACACCGATGTGGGCAGCATCCTCACCGCTGCGCAAAGCGGTGCGCAGTGGGGCTACGACCTGCTCGGACTGCAACTGGCGCTGGTGCCCATCCTGTTCGTCGTGCAGGAGCTCACGGTGCGCCTGGGCATCTTCACCGGCAAGGGCCATGGCGAGCTGATCCGCGAGAGCTTCGGACCCTTCTGGGCCTGGGTCTCGGTCAGCGGGCTGGCGGTGGCCACGGTGGGTGCGCTGCTCACCGAATTCTCCGGCGTGGCCGGAGTCGGCGAACTGTTCGGCGTGCCGCGCGCCTGGAGCCTGGCGCTGGCCGCGGGCTTCCTGCTGCTGGTGGTGTGGACCGGAAGTTACCGCCGTGTCGAGCGCGTGGCGATCGCGCTCGGCCTGTTCGAGCTCGTGTTCATCGGGGTCGCGCTGCGCGCGCCGACCCACGGCGCGGACATCCTCTCCGGGCTGGCCGTCAATCCCCTGCGCGAATCCGGCATGCGCTACCTGGTGGCCGCCAACATCGGCGCGGTGATCATGCCGTGGATGGTCTTCTACCAGCAGTCGGCGGTGGCCGACAAGGGACTGCGCCCGGAGGAGTACGCGGCCGCGCGGTGGGACACCGCGGCGGGGGCGCTGCTGACCCAGGTGGTGATGGCCGCGGTGCTGGTGGTGGCGGCGGCGACGCTGTGGGCCGGGCACCTGAGCCCGCCGCTGAACACCGTCGGCCAGCTGGCGCAGGCGCTGACCCCGTTCCTCGGCGTCACGCTGGGCCACACGCTGTTCGGGCTGGGCATGCTGGGCGCGGCGATGGTGGCGGCGATCGTCGTCGCGCTGGCCGCCGCATGGGGCTTCGGCGAAGTCACCGGCTACAAGCACTCGCTGGAACTGCACCCGCTGGAGGCGCCGTGGTTCTACCTCGTGTTCTCGGCCGGGGTGATCGGCGGCGCGCTGGTCGTCGCGCTGGCCCCCGACCTGGTCGCGCTGTCGGTCGGCGTGGAGGTCATGAACGCGCTGATGCTGCCGATCGTGCTGGGCTTCCTGGTCGCGCTGGCGCTGAAGGCGCTGCCGCCCGAGCACCGGCTGCGCGGCTGGTACCTGTGGGTGGTGCTGATCGTGGTCGTGGCGACTTCGGCGCTGGGCGTCTACGGCGGCATCAGCGGCGCCTTCGGCTGAACCCGCGCGATCGCGGGGCGGCGCGGGCGCGGCCCGCGCGCTTTCAGGGCTGCACGCGCTCGAACAGCAGGTCCCACACGCCGTGTCCCAGGCGCAGCCCGCGCTGCTCGAACTTGCTGGGCATGCGCCAGTCCGGGCGCGGCGCATAGTCCCGCGCGGTGTTGCGCAGCGACGGCTCGGCGCCCAGCACGCGCAGCATGTGCTCGGCGTAGTCCTGCCAGTCGGTGGCGCAGTGCAGCAGCCCGCCGTGGCGCAGGCGCGACGCCGCCAGCGCCACGAACTCCGGCTGGATCAGGCGCCGCTTGTGGTGGCGCTTCTTGTGCCACGGGTCGGGGAAGTACACGTGCAGCGCGTCCAGCGAACCCGGGGCGACCATGTCGCGCAGCACCTCCACCGCATCGTGCTGCACGATGCGCAGGTTGCGCAGGCCGAGGTCGCGCACGCGCAGCAGCAGCGCGCCGACACCCGGGGTATGCACCTCGACCCCGATGAAGTCGCGCTGCGGCTGCGCCTGCGCCAGTTGCGCGGTGGCCTCTCCCATGCCGAAGCCGACCTCCAGCACGCGCGGCGCGGCACGCCCGAACACGGCGTCCCAGTCGGGCACCGCGGCCGCGTAGGGCAGCACCAGCGCCGGCCCGAGTTCGGCCAGCGCACGCGCCTGCCCGGAGGTCAGGCGCCCGGTGCGCAGCACAAAGGAACGCAGCCCGCGGCGCTGCGGCGGCGCGGGCGCCTCGCCCGGCGCGGCGCCCGGGTCGGGGATGGGGGGTTCGGACATCGCGGTCACACGCTGCGGGCGAAAAAAAACCGGCCGGGCCGGTCGGTTCGACGTGCAGCACGGTGCTGCGCGTGGGGGATGCATGGAGCGGGTGAAGGGAATCGAACCCTCGTATGAAGCTTGGGAAGCTGCCGTTCTGCCATTGAACTACACCCGCGAGACGCGAGAGTTTACACGAGCCGCCTGCGCGCTACAGCCCTCACAGGCGCTGCAGGCGTTCGAGCGCGGCGTCCAGCGTCTCGTCGCGCTTGGCGAAGCAAAAGCGCGCGCTGCGCCGCGACAGCCGGGGCTGCGGCTCGAAGGCGGTCAACGGGATCGCCGCGACGCCGACCTCGCGTGTCAGCCAGCTGCAGAACTCGGCCTCCGGCAGCTCGCTGACCGCGGAGTAGTCGACGCACTGGAAGTAGGTGCCTTCGCAGCGCAGCAGGCGCAGCCGGGTGGACGCCAGCCCGGCGCGGAAACGGTCGCGCTTGGCCTCGTAGAAGCGCGGCAGGTCCAGGTGCGCCTCGGGGTGCTCGCGCAGGTAGGCGGCCAGCGCCCACTGCATCGGCGTGTTGACGGTGAACACGTTGAACTGATGCACCTTGCGGAACTCGGCGCTGAGATCGCGCGGCGCCGCCACCATGCCGACCTTCCAGCCGGTGGCGTGGTAGGTCTTGCCGAAGCTGGACACGACCAGGCTGCGTTCGGCCAGCAGCGGCTCGGCGGCCGCGCTGGCGTGGCGGGCGCCGTCGTACACCATGTGCTCGTAGACCTCGTCGCTGATCAGCACCACGTCGGTGGGCGCCAGCAGCTGCCCGAGCCGGTGCATGTCCTGCGCGCTCCACACGCGGCCGCTGGGGTTGTGCGGGGAGTTGACCAGCATGGCCCGCGTGCGCGGGCCCAGCGCGGCCGCGATGGCGGCGAAGTCGGGGCCGAAATCCTCATTCAGCGGCACGCAGCGCGCGATGCCCCCGGCCAGTTCGATGGCCGGAAGGTAGCTGTCGTAAGCGGGCGTGAGCACGATCACCTCGTCGCCCGGATGCACCACCGCCAGGATCGCGGTCAGCAGGGCCTGCGTGGCCCCGGCGGTGATCGTGATCTCGTCGGCGGGGTCGTAGCGGCGGCCGTGCAGCGACTCGATCTTGTCGCTCAGCGCCTCGCGCAGCGCCGGCACGCCGGCCATCGGCGGGTACTGGTTGTGGCCGCCGTGCAGCGCCCGCGTGACGGCGTCGAGCAGCGCCGCATCGGGTTCGAAATCCGGGAACCCCTGCCCGAGGTTGATCGCCCCGCAGGACTGCGCCAGCGCCGACATCACGGTGAAGATGGTCGTGCCGACCTGCGGCAGGCGGCTGCGCGGGGCGCCGTGCGCGGGCGCGGGGGCGGGGGCGGGGGCGGGGGTGCTCAGGCTCATCGAGGGGGCTCCGTGGCGGCGTGCATGCGCCGTCTACCATTGGACTACAAGCCGCCGCGTCGCGCCCTCCGCCATGCCCGTCCCGCCTTCCTCCGATTCCCCGCCGATGCTGCGGGGGCTGGCCCCGGTGGCCGGCCCCGGCACGCGCCTGCTGCTGCTGGGCAGCTTTCCCGGCGAGGCCTCGCTGGCCGCCGCCCAGTACTACGCGCACCCGCGCAACCAGTTCTGGCCGCTGCTGTCCCGGCTGTTCGACGTCGACCTGCGCGCGCTGCCCTACGCGCAGCGCCTGCTGGAGCTGCAGCGGCGCGGCCTGGGGATCTGGGACGTGTACGCGGCCTGCGAGCGCGAGGGCAGCCTGGACTCGAACATCCGCCAGGCGCGCGCGAATCCGCTGGCCGAACTCGTGGCGGGCCTGCCGCGGCTGCGGGGCATCGCCCACAACGGCGGCGAGTCGGCGCGCTCGATGCGCCTGACCCGCGGCCTGGCCGCGCATTGCTGGCGCCTGCCGTCGAGCAGCCCGGCCAACGCCTCGTGGAGCTTCGAACGCAAGCTCGCGGCGTGGCGCGAGGTGTTCGCGCTGTGCGGGCTGCTCTGAGCGCCTGAGCGCCGCGCGCGGGCCCGCCGGCCCGCCGGGCCGGGGCCGCCCGCCGGGCTTCCTGCGCGCGGCCGCGTCGTTCTACACTGGGCGCATGCCACCGCGACTGTCTTCCGAGCCCGTGCCGGCCGCAGCCCCGGCCGATCCCGCGGCGTCGCCGGCACGCCGCCCGCTGCGCGGTCCGCTGCAGTGGCGCGAGGTGCTGCACGAGTTGTTCGAGGACGCCTGGATCGACCAGGACAACCTGCGCCGCGGCCTCGACCGCTGCGGGCATTCGTCGGGGCGCCTTCACGCGCTGCAGCGCATCGCGGCCGCCTCGCTGGCGCGCAAGTCGGACGCCAAGGTGCTCGACCTCGAACTGCTGAGCGGGTGGCTGGCCGAGCGCGCCGGACTCGAGCTGCTGCGCATCGACCCGCTGAAGGTGGACATCGGGCGGGTCGGCGACCTGCTGTCGCGCAACTACGCCGAGCGTCACCGCATCCTGCCGGTGGCGGCCGACGCGCAGGGCGCGGTGATCGCCACCGCCGAGCCCTTCGACCTCGGCTGGCTTCCCGAGCTGGAGCGCATGCTGCGCCGGCCGATCCGGCTGGTGGTGGCGAATCCGGCCGATATCGCGCGCTACACCGCGGAATTCTTCAGCCTGGCGCGCTCCGTACGCGAGGCGCAACGCAACGGCGCGCTGCCGCCCGGCGGGGCCAACCAGTTCGAGCAGCTGGTCGAGCTCGGCCGCAGCGGGCGCGCCATCGATGCCAACGACGCCGGCATCGTGCAGGTGGTGGACTGGCTGTGGCAGTACGCCTTCGAGCAGCGCGCCTCCGACATCCACCTCGAGCCCAGGCGCGAGCTGGGGGTCATCCGCTTTCGCATCGACGGGCTGCTGCACGTGGTCTACCAGGTGCCGCCGTCGGTGATGAACGCGATGACCAGCCGCATCAAGCTGCTCGGGCGCATGGACGTGGTCGAGCGCAGGCGCCCGCAGGACGGGCGCATCAAGACCCGGCGCCCCGATGGCGACGAGGTCGAACTGCGCCTGTCGACCCTGCCCACGGCCTTCGGCGAGAAGCTGGTGATGCGCATCTTCGACCGCGACGTCGTGCTGCGCGAGTTCGCCGCGCTCGGCTTCCCGGCGGCGGAGTCGGCGCGCTGGGAGGAGCTCACGTCCAGGCCGCACGGCATCGTGCTGGTCACCGGACCCACCGGAAGCGGCAAGACGACCACGCTGTATTCCACCCTCAAGCGCCTGGCCACCGACGAGGTCAACGTGTGCACGGTGGAGGACCCGATCGAGATGGTCGAGCCCGCGTTCAACCAGATGCAGGTGCAGAGCGGACTCGAGCTGGGCTTCGCCGACGGACTGCGCGCGCTGATGCGCCAGGACCCGGACATCATCATGGTCGGGGAAATCCGCGACCGCGAGACCGCCGAGATGGCGGTGCAGGCCGCACTCACCGGGCACCTCGTGCTGTCGACCCTGCACACCAACGACGCGGCCGGGGCCATCACGCGACTGATCGAACTCGGCGTCGCGCCCTACCTGCTGGGAGCCACGCTGCTGGGCGTGCTGGCGCAGCGCCTGGTGCGCACGCTGTGCCCGCATTGCCGGCAGCCCGACGAGAGCTTCGACCAGGGCCGCTTCGAGGCGGCCGTGGCGCCGTGGAGGCCGAGCGCGCAGGTTCGTCCCTGCCGCGCGGTGGGCTGCCTGGAATGCCGCAACACCGGCTACCTGGGGCGCGTGGGCCTGTACGAACTGCTGGCCGTGAGCCCGGCGCAACGCACGCTGATCGGCGACGCCGCGGCGCTGGATGCGCTGCGCGCGCAGGCGGTGCGCGACGGCATGCGTCCGCTGCGACTGGCCGGCGCGCTGAAGGTCGCCGAGGGCCTGACCACGCTGGAGGAGGTGCTGCGCGCCACTCCGGCGCCGCAGGGCTGAGTCGCCGTGGAGCGCGCAGCGCAGGCGGCCTATGCGCGCTGGGAGGCGGCGGATGCCGCCGGGTCGCGGCTGCGCATCGGCGGCGCCTGGACGGTGCGCGAGCTGTCGGAGGCACCGCTGCCGCCCGCGCCCGCCGGGATCCGTGGCGTGCGCCTGCTCGCGGACCCGAAGGATCTGAGCCTGGACACGGCCGGCGCGCGCCTGCTGCTGCAGCGCGTGCGCGAACTGCGCGCGTCCGGCATCGAGGTGGACTGCTCGCAACTGCCCGATTCCGCCGCGCGCCTGCTGCGCCTGGTCGACGAGCGCGCGCTGGAACTGCCGTCCGTCGAGGCGCCGCGGCATGCGGGCCTGCTGGGCGACATCGGCCGCGGCGTGTTTGCCGGGTTGCGCGCGGGGCGCGACTTCCTCGCCATGCTGGGCGAGACGGTCTGGCTGGGCGTGCCCTTGCTGCTGCGCCCGCGGCGGGTGCGCTGGCGCGAGGTGGCGGCCGAACTCGAGGCCGGCGGACTGCACGCGGTCGGGATCGTCGCGCTGCTGTCCTTCCTGATCGGCATGGTGATGGCCTACCAGGGCGGAGCGACGCTGGCGACCTACGGCGCCAACGTGCTGATCGTGAACCTGGTGGCCATCATCACGCTGCGGGAGATGGGGCCGCTGCTGGCGGCGATCCTGGTCGCCGGGCGCACCGGCTCGTCCTACGCGGCGCAGCTGGGAACCATGCGCATCACCGAGGAGATCGACGCGCTGCGCGCGCTGGCCCTGTCGCCCTTCGAGATGCTGGTGCTGCCCAGGGTGCTGGCGCTGGTCATCGCGCTGCCGCTGCTCGCGCTGCTGGGCGACGCGATGGGCCTGCTCGGCGGCGGCATGGTCGCCTCGCTGGGCTTCGGCGTGCCGTGGCGCGAGTACCTGCTGCGCATCCCCCAGGTGGTCGACGTGCGGACCCTGATGCTGGGTCTGCTGAAGGCCCCGGTGTTCGCGGTGGTCATCGCCCTCGTCGGCTGCATGCAGGGCATGCGCGTGCGCGGCAGCGCGGCGGCGGTGGGGCGCGCGGCCACCAGCGCGGTGGTGCAGTCGATCTTCCTGGTCATCGTCATCGATGCCGCGTTCTCGGTGCTCTACCAGATGATGGGGCTATGACCCGGTTGCACGAAGGGGCCGACGCCTGCGTGCTGCGCGCGCGCGGCATCGCCAACCGTTTCGGCGATGCCAGCGTGCACGAGCAGCTCGACCTCGACGTGCCGCGCGGATGCATCATGGCGCTGGTCGGCGGATCGGGCAGCGGCAAGTCGGTGCTGCTGCGCACGCTGAGCCTGCTGCGCGAGCCCCAGGCCGGCTCGCTGGAGCTGTTCGGCGAGCAGGCGCTGACGGCCTCGCCGCAGCGGCGCACGCAGTTGCGCATGCGCATCGGCGTGCTGTTCCAGGCGGGAGCCCTGTTCACCGGGCTGAGCGTGCTGGAGAACGTGCTGCTGGCGCTGCGCGAGCATGCGGCGCTTGCGCCGCGCAGCATGCCGGAGGTGGCCATGCTGAAGATCGGGCTGGCCGGGTTGCCGGCCGATGCCGCGCACAAATATCCGGCGGAGCTGTCCGGCGGCATGGTCAAGCGCGCGGCGCTGGCCCGCGCGCTGGCGCTCGACCCCGAGCTGCTGGTGCTCGACGAGCCGACCTCCGGGCTCGATCCGGTGGCCGCCGCCGCCTTCGACGAGCTGATCGCGCAGCTGCGCGAGCTGCTCGGACTCACCGTGTTGCAGGCGACCCACGACCTGGACTCGATCTGGCACGGCAGCGATCTGGTGGCCTTCCTTGCGCGCAAGCGCGTGCTCGCGGTGGGAAGTGCGGCGGAGCTGGCCGAACGTGAGGAGCCCGAGCTGGTCACGTATTTCCGGCAGGGCCGCTCGGGGGCCTTTCTCGAGCGCATGCGCGGCATCCCGGCGCCCGCCGAGCTATGCTCGGGCCGCGACCCCCGCTCCGGCGAGCACGCCTGAGTTCCCGCCGCGCCCACGTCCCGCGCATCCCACCCGACGATGGAATCCAAGGTCAACTACACGGCAGTCGGCGCCTTCGTCATCGCCCTGATGATGGCGCTGGCGGGCGCCGTGTGGTGGCTCAGCAGCGCCGAGCGCCGCAACGACACCACCACCTATCTGATCTACGCCACGGACAACGTCAACGGACTCAGCCCGGCCAGCGAGGTGCTGTATCGCGGCGTGAACGTCGGGCGCGTCAAGTCGATCGAGATCGATCCGAAGAACCCGGCGCTGGTGCGTATCGCCGTGGCCATCCACAGCAGCGTGCCGGTGCGCACCGACGCGGTGGCGCAGCTGATGCCGCGCGGCGTCACCGGTCTGTCCGTGATCAACCTCGGCGGAGGGCACTCCGCGCAGGCGCTGCTGCCGCAGCCCGGACACCGCTACGCCGTGATCCGCTACGTACCGTCGGTGTTCTCGCGCCTCGAAGGGGGGCTCAACAGCGCGACCGTGATGCTGTCGAAGATCGCGAACCGACTCGACGAGCTGCTGAGTCCGGCCAATGTGCGCGCGATCAGCCAGACCTTGCGCCACATCGATCGCACCACCGCGGTGATCGATGCGCAGCGCGACGACATCGGGGCCACGCTGCGCGATCTGCGGCGCAGCAGCCGCGAACTGGCCGCCATGGGAGCCCAGGGACAGCGCCTGGGCGAACACGCCGACGTGGTGCTGGCGCAGTTGCAGAGCAGCGCGCAGGCGGCGCAACGCAGCCTGGGCGAACTCGACAAGGTGGCGCGGCAGTGGCAGCGCGCCGGAGGCAGCGCGGCGCGCCTGGGAGACGCCGGCACGCAGGCGATACAGCAGTTCCAGTACCGCACGCTGCCCGAGTTCGACCGCCTCGGCGGGCAGCTGCAGCGCCTGAGCTCGCAGCTCAGCGATCTCGGCCGCAGCCTGCAGCACAACCCCAACCAACTGCTGTTCGGGGCGCCGCCGCCGCCGCCCGGACCGGGAGAGCACTGAGGTGAGGCAACCGTGACGATCCACCGACGCATCGGGGCGCGCCTTGCGCGCGCGGGACTGGCCGGCCTGTGCGCGCTGTCGCTGGCGGCGTGCGCGCTGCCGCGGGTGACCCAGCGTCCGGCGCAGACCGAGTACCGGCTGCTGCCGCCGAGCGTGCGGCAGGACGCCGCCGGCCTGCGCCCGGTGGTGCTGCGCGTGGGCGCGATCGGCGCGGCACCGGGGCTGGGCGGCGTGGCCATGCTGTACAGCGCGCAGCCGCTGCAGTTGATGCCGTACCGCGACAGCCGCTGGGTCGCGCCGCCGGCCGACATGATCGCCTCGGCGCTGCGCCAGGCGCTGGCGCGCCAGCCCTGGGTCGCCGCGGTGCAGGGCGACGCCATGTCGGGGCGGGTCGACGGCGCGCTGGACTGCCATCTGGATGCGCTGGAGCACGACGTGTACTCCGGCAAGGTGCGTCTGGCGCTGAGCTGCCAGCTGCTCGACGTGCGCACCGGGGATCCGTTTGCGGCATGGGACTTCGACGCCTCGCGCGGCATCGGACGGCAGGACGCGCGGGACTACGCGCAGGCCGCGCAGGACCTGCTGGACCGCGCGGTGTCGATGGCGCTGAGCCATACCGCGAGCGCCTTGCGGGTGGAGCAGCAGGCAGCGGCGGCGCGCGGCGCGGCGCCGCAAGCGGCGCGCTGATCGTCCTCAGGCCTGTTCGGCGATCAGGCGTACCAGCGCCGGGCCGTAGGTGTCGCGCTTCTTGTCGCCGACGCCGGAGATGCTGCGCAGCGCATCGAGATCCAGCGGGCGCGACGCCGCGATCGCATGCAGCGTGGCGTCGGGAAACACCACGTAGGCCGGCACGCCGTGCTCGCGCGCGACCTCGGCGCGCCATGCGCGCAAGGTCTCGAACAAGGCGGCATCGGCGGGTTGCGCCTGCAGGGCGGGTTTCGCCGCCGCCGCGCCGCGCCGGCGGCGTGCGGCGGCCGGCGCCTGGCGGCGCAGGCCCACGCGCCGCGTGCCGCGCAGCACCTCGCGGCTGCCGTCGGTCAGGCGCAGCACGTTGAAGTGCGCCGAGTCGACCTCCAGCAGGTGCTGCGCCACCAGCTGGCGCAGCAGCACCCGCCAGTCCTGTTCCGGCCAGTCGGCGCCGATGCCGAAGGTGGACAGGCTCTCGTGGCCGAAGCGCAGCACCTTGTCGCCGCTCTTGCCGCGCAGCACGTCGATCACGTGGGTCGCCGCGAAACTGATGCCGCTGGCCTGGCGGCAGCGGTACACCGTGGACAGCAGTTTCTGCGCCGCCTCGGTGGCGTCGACCAGTTCCGGCGGCTGCAGGCAGTTGTCGCAATTGCCGCAGGGCTGCGAGGCCTCGCCGAAGTAGCCCAGCAGGCGCACGCGCCGGCAGTCCGCGGCTTCGGCCAGCGCCAGCATGGCGTCGAGCTTGGCCGTCGACAGGCGCTTGTGCGCGTCGTCGGCCTCGCCGAGTTCGATCAGGCGGCGCTGCTGCACCACGTCGGCCAGCCCGTAGGCCATCCAGGCCTGCGCCGGCAGGCCGTCGCGGCCGGCGCGTCCGGTCTCCTGGAAGTAGCCCTCGATGGAGCGCGGCATGTCCAGGTGGGCGACGAAGCGCACGTCGGGCTTGTCGATCCCCATGCCGAAGGCGATGGTCGCCACCATCACGACGGCGTCCTCGTCGAGAAAGCGCCGCAGGTGGCGCGCCCGCACGTCGGCGGCGAGCCCGGC
Source organism: Pseudomonadota bacterium (assembly GCA_021816585.1). GTDB lineage: Bacteria > Pseudomonadota > Gammaproteobacteria > Burkholderiales > Burkholderiaceae_C > Thiomonas_A. The sequence goes on from JAKAXL010000007.1 coordinate 64,267, forward strand.
GTGGTAGGGCAGGGCCTTGATGCCCTGCGCGGCCAGCAGCGCGGCCACCTCCTCGACGCTGTTGCGCGACAGCGCATACACCACGCCGCAGTCGCCGGTGTGCTCGTCGCGGATGAACTGCGCCAGTTGCGAACGCCCGTCGCGCTTTTCCACGACGCGGTAGCGGATGTTGGGGCGGTCGAAGCTGGAGACGAAGCTGCGCGCGTCGTCGAGCAGCAGGCGTTGCGCGATCTCGTTGCGCGTCGGGATGTCGGCGGTGGCCGTCAGCGCCACGCGCGGCACCTGCGGCCAGCGCTCGCGCAGGATCTCGAGCTGCCCGTACTCGGGCCGGAAATCGTGCCCCCACTGCGACACGCAGTGCGCCTCGTCGATCGCGAACAGCGCCGGCCGGCATTGCTCGAGCAGGCGCAGCCCCGATTCGCTGAGCAGGCGCTCGGGCGCCATGTACAGCAGGTCGAGATCGCCCGCGCGCGCGCGCGCCTGCACCTCGCGCGCCTTCGCCGCGTCCAGCGAGGAGTTGAGGAAGGCCGCGCGCAGCCCGAGTTCGTGCAGCGCCGCGACCTGGTCCTGCATCAGCGCGATCAGCGGCGACACGACGATGCCGACGCCGTCGCGCAGCAGCGCCGGGATCTGGAAGCACAGCGACTTGCCGCCGCCGGTGGGCATCAGCACGAGCGCGTCGCCGCCGCCGGCGACGTGCTCGATGATCGGTTGCTGCATTCCGCGGAAACTGGAGTACCCCCAGATGTCGCGTAGAAGCTGCTGGGGACTCGCGCGGTCGGATTCGGGCATGGACGGCACTGTAGCGCGACGCGCGAGGCGTCGGCGGCGGCGGGGATCAGGACTGCAGCTTGCCCATCCCCGCGGCCTGCGCCGGCTCGACCAGCGCGCGCGCGTCGTCGGCCACGCGCATGCGCGACGCCACCACCTGCTGGCGCTGCGCACCCAGCCCCTGCACCTCCAGCTCGACGACGTCGCCCGGACGCAGGAACTGCTGCGGATCCATGCCCAGGCCGACCCCGGCGGGCGTGCCGGTGGCGATCAGGTCGCCGGGCAGCAGGGTCATGAAGTGGCTGAGGTAGCTGATGATCTGCGCCACGCCGAAGATCATGTCGCGGGTGTTGCCGTCCTGCATGCGGCGGCCGTTCACCGACAGCGTCAGCGCCAGGTCCTGCGGATCGGCGACCTCGTCGGCGGTGACCAGCCACGGACCCACCGGGCCGAAGCTGTCGCAGCCCTTGCCCTTGTCCCACTGGCTGCCGCGCGCGATCTGGAACTGGCGCTCCGACACGTCGTTGATGGTGCAGTAGCCGGCGACGTGGCGCAGCGCCTCGCCGACGCCGACGTAGCGCGCCGTGCGTCCGATCACTACGCCCAGTTCCACCTCCCAGTCCAGCCGGGTCGAGTGCGGCGGCTGCTCGATGGCGTCGAAGGGGCCGCTGAGACTGGTCGTCCACTTGTTGAACACGATCGGTTCGGTCGGCACCTTGGCGCCGGTCTCGCGGGCGTGGTCGTGGTAGTTCAGGCCGATGCCGATGAACTTGCCGATGCCCACGAACGGAACCCCCAGGCGCGGCTTGCCGCGCACCAGCGGCAGCGACTCCACGTCCACGCGGGCGAGGGCGCGCCGGCCCGCCGGGCCGTAGACCGCGGGGCCGATGTCGGCGACCACGTCCTGCAGGCTGCGCAGCCGGCCCTGGCCGTCGATCAGACCCGGGCGTTCGCGCCCGTTGCTTCCATAACGCACGAGTTTCATGGTTTCTCCTTGTGGACGACGGCGCGGCGCTGCCGCGTGGCGCGGCAGCCTGCCCTGGCAGCCTGCTATTGTGGCTCGACCTTCGCAGACCTGCTGGCGCTGCCGCGCAGGCAGCGCGCGCGTTCGTCGGCCAGCGCCTGCGCCAGGCTCTGCGTGGCGCCTTGCGTCAGCTGCTGCTTGACGGCCGCCAGCAGCGGCCCCGGTGCGCGCGCGATGCGCGACGCCAGTTGCACCGCGCGCTCGCGTGCCAGCCCGGGCTCGGCCAGTTCGGCCAGCAGGCCGAAGGCGTGCGCCCGCGGCGCGTCCAGCTCGCAGCCCAGCGCCAGCGCCGCCGCCTGGGGGGAGGGCAGTCGGCGCGCGGCCAGCCAGCTGGCCGCGGCGACCCGGCCCGCCGCCTGCAGGTCCGGCGACAGGCGAAGGCGCACGTCGCGTGCAGCCACCAGCAGGTCGCAGGCCAGGGCCAGCGCGAGCCCGGCGCCCCCGAGGTCGGAGTCCAGCGCCGCCAGCGTGGGCTTGTCGCTTTCCCACAGCGCGAGCAGCCAGTCGTGCAGCGCATCGACCTGCTGCGCCGGCGGTGCGTGGGCGGGGGCGTCGGGTTCCGGCTGGCGCGGCGGGCGCAGCACCAGCACGAGCACCCGGATGTCGGGGTCGCGCAGCGCCGTCGACAGCGCTTCGATGGCCGCGGCCAGCGCCGATGCGGGGATCTGCGCCGCGTCGGCGGCCACCGGCAGCTCGAGCACGCTGATCGGGTCCTCGACGGGGTGCTCGTCGCGCTGGGCGCCGGTGGACTCGGGAGTGGTGTTCATGGCACGGAATTCGGCTTGTGGAGGAGGGGCGCCGCGCTGGCGCGCTGCAGATTTTCCGGATTTTTGCAAACAAACTCACGCGCGACCCGGAAATCGTCGTCTTCTCCCCCGGGAGGGTGATTTTTCGTGATGTAAATTGCCGGCATCCATTCGTTGTCCACGCGTCCCAAGTGCCCCCTCCGTTCACTCTTCGCGGTTTCGCGCGGCGGCATGCGCGAAGCCTGGCATGCGGGCTCGCGTGGCTGTCGTGCCTGGTCGCGCCGGTCGCGCATGCGCTGGTGCTCGGCCCGGCACAAGGCGAGCTGTGGCTCGGGCACAGGCTCGAGTTGCGCATTCCCGTCCGCATGGATCCGGGCCTGCCGCTGGTGGCGCAGTGCGTCGACGTCAGGGTCCTCGATGGCGACACGGCGCTGCCCGCGCACGAGTTGCAGCTGAGCGTGCACGGCCGCGGCGCCGACTCGTTCATCGAGCTGCGCTCGACGCACCCGCTGCGCGCCGCCTTCGTGCAGTTGACCCTGCGCATGGCTTGCCAGTTCCGCATGCAGCGGCACTACACCTTGCTGGTCGACCCGGCGCCGCTGGCCGCCGCGGGCGCCGCCGTCGCGCCCGCGGCGGATGCCGCCCCCGCAAGGCAGCCCGGGAAGCACCGCGAGCCGCCGGCCGGCGCACGCGACGGCGCGCGTCGCGCGCATGCGTCGCCGCATCGGCGGCAGGCTGTGCATCCGAAGCCGCCGCGACATGCCGCGACCCCGCGGACGCCGCCTGCCGAGGCCGCCGCGCCGACCAGCCGCCTGCGCCTGGACTGGCTGGCGCGCAGCATCGCGCCGCCGCAGGCGGCCGCGTTCGGCGCCGTCGGCACGGCCGCTCCGGTCGCGGCCGCGTCGTCGAGTCCGGCGGGGCTGCCGGGCACGCTCGAAGCGCCGCCGCAATCGCAGCAACTGCACCAGCTCGAGCTGCGCCTGGACGCACTGCATGCGCAGTTGCGCGCGCTGCAGTCGCGGGACGCCGCGCTGCAGGCCCGCCTGCAGGCGCTGCATGGGCGCGACCGTGCCCGCCAGCACGAGGCCGTCGAGCTGCGCGACCGGCCGGCCCACGCGCGCGGCGCTCCGGCGCTGTGGTGGGGTGGCGCATGGCTGCTGCTCGCCGCGGTGTGCGGATGGCTCGCGGCGGTCCTGTGGAGGGGCCGGCGCAGGACGGCTGAGACCCCCTGGAAGCGCGACATGCCGGCACCGCTCGCGCTGCCGGGCGCCGCCGAAGCGCCGGCGCCCACCGCCGCCGAAGCGCCGGCGCCCACCGCCGCCGAAGCGCCGGCACTCGGCGCCGCCACGACCGAGCTCGTCGCGGTGGAGCGCGAACTGTTCCAGCGGCCGCTGTCGCCCCCCGAGCAGTTGCAGATCGACGAGATGGTCGACCACGGACACCTGGCCGACTTCTTCGTCGGCATCGGCGAGCCCGACAAGGCGATCGACGTCATGCGGCGCGCGCTCGACGAGGCCGCGGGCGGCTTCAGCGCCATGCCCTACCTCGCCCTGTTCGAGCTGTACCGGAGCACCGGCCGGCGCGCCGACTACGAGCAGCTCGAGCGTGAATGCGGATCCCGCCTGAACCTGCGGGTTCCCCATTGGGACGAAGCCGGCCCGCGGGCGTCGCGCGACCTGCTGGACTATCCGCGTGCGCTGCGGCTGCTGGGCGAGGCCTGGGGGACTCCGGCCTGCCTGACCGTGATCGAGCGCATGATCGCCGACGATCCGCGCAGGCCGCGCGCCGGCTTCGAGCTCGCCGCCTATCGCGACCTGCTCGACCTGTACGCGCTGGTGCGCGAGATGCAGCGCCCCGAGTCGGAAGCGGCCGCCGCGCCCGGCCGCGGCGCGCCCGACGCCGCCGTGGAGCCGGGCCTGGACCTGCAGCTGAACCTGCAGCCGACGACGCACCCGAAGCCGCGGGCGGCCTCGGTGCCCCTTTCGCCCCGGGCGGGAATCCCACCCCTGCGCTCCGCCTGGAGCGGCAGCCTGCCGCAGGTCCCGGACGACGAGGCGTCGACGCTGCAGCCGCTGGATTTCACCTGGAGCACGCTGCCTGCTCCCCCACCACCGGCGCCGGCCGGCCGTTGAGGGCGCGCCAGCGGCGCGCCGGCTCACCCGTCAGATGGAGAAGTCTCCATGGCCTTCTCCGCGCAGCACCTGTTCCACCAGTTTGCGCGAAAGCCGCGGCGACAGCAGTTCGGCGAGCACGTACACGAAGCCGCGCTGGTAGACGCCCTGCTTGAACGCGACACGCGTCAGGTTGGGGCCGAACAGCTGGCCCGCCGCACGCGCATGCAGCAGCGAGTCGCGCTCGGGCTGCAAGGCCATCTCGGCGATCAGACCCACCCCCATGTCGAGCTCGACGTAGGTCTTCAGCACGTCGGAGTCGATGGCCTCCAGCACGATGTCGGGATGCAGCCCGTGCTGCGCGAAAGCCTGGTCGATGCGGCGGCGTCCCGCGAAACCCTGGCCGTAGGTGACGATGGGATGGCGCGCCAGATCCTCCAGCGACAGCTCGGCGATGTCGTTCAGCGGATGGTTGCGCGGGGTCACCACCATGTGCTGCCACTCGTAGCACGGCAGGCTGATCAACCCGGCGTGGTCGAGCAGGCTCTCGGTGGCCAGCCCGAGGTCGGCACGCTCCTCCAGCACCGCCGTCGCCACCTGCTCCGGGCTGCCCTGCAGCAGATGCACGCTGACGCGCGGGAAGCGCCTGCGGAACTCGGCGACCACGTGCGGCAGCCGGTAGCGCGCCTGCGTATGGGTGGCGGCGATGCTCAGCTGGCCGCTGTCCTGCGCGGCGTAGTTCTGGCCGATGCGCTTGAGGTTGCCGACCTCGCGCATGATGATCTCGACGCTGCGCAGCACCTCCTCGCCAGGGGCGGTGAGCTTGCGGATGCGCTTGCCGTGGCGGCTGAAGATCTCCACCCCGAGCTCGTCCTCGAGTTCGATGATGGCCTTCGAGACCCCGGGCTGCGACGTGAACAGCGCGCGCGCGGCCTCGGTGAGGTTGAAGTTGCGTCGAACGGCTTCCTGCAGGAAGCGGAACTGGTGCAGGTTCATCGCGGTCGAATGGCGTGATGGAACGGCCTGGCTGGCGGAACGGCGAGCGGCCTCAGTGGCGCTGCACGCGCCACAGGAAGAATCCCAGCGCGGCCCCGCCGTACAGCAGGTACGGCAGCGCCGCGGCGAGCCACACCGGCCAGCTGGCGACCAGCCCGAGGCGCGAGGCCAGCGTGTTCATCAGGATGAAGCTGACCCCCAGCATGATGCCGGCGAACACCTTCCAGCTGAGCTGCCCCGAGCGCGCGTGCAGGTACGCGAACGGCAGCGCCAGCATCATCATGATGACCCCGCTCAGCGGATACAGCAGCTTGCGCCACAGCTCGAGCTGGTCGCGCTTGACCGCCTGACCGTTGGCGCGCAGGTGGTCGATATAGCGCCACAGGTCGAACACCGACATGCTTTGCGGACTCAGCACCAGGGCGTCGAGCACCGCCGGCGACATCGACGTGGGCCAGTCCAGTTGCGCCAGCCGGGTGCGCTGCACGTCGCCGCCCGGACCCGACGGCAGGAGCACCGACTCGACGTCGCGCAGGCGCCAGTCGTCGTGCCCCAGGTAGCTCGCGCTGCGCGCGTCGATGGTGCGCAGCAGGCGCGCCGAGTCGTCGAGCACGTAGATGTGCACGTTGCGCAGCTCGCCGCTCGCCGCGATGGCGCCGATGTTGATCATCTGGTCGTCGGCGGCGCCTTCGCGGTTGCGCACCCACAGCCCGGCGTCGGGCGCGCTGCCGTAGCGTCCGCCGGCCTCGCGCGCCTGCAGCGTCGCCTGCAGGCGCTGTGCCGCCGGCGCGGCGAAATCGCCCAGCACGAACACCAGCGCCGCGCACAGCAGGCCGAAGCCGGCCAGTTGGGCCAGCGCGACCCGCGGACTCAAGCCGGCCATGCGCATGACGGTGAACTCGGACGACGCGGCCAGCCCCGCCAGCACGTACACCGCACCGGTGAGCACGGCGATCGGCAGCACCTCGTAGGCGCGCGAGGGCAACTGCAGCGCAACCATCAGCAGCGTCAGAGCGAAGCCGTGGCCGTTGTCGCTGAGCTGGTTGAGCACGTCCAGAAAGAACAGCAGGCCCAGGAACACCAGCAGCACCAGCGCGGTGGCGCCGATCAGCTGGCGGAACAGGTAGCGGCGCAGGGTACGCATGGCGGAACGGGGGCGGGCCGGGTGTCGGTGCGGGTCAGGCGGCAGCGGCACGCGCGCGCAGCGGGCGCGGCAGCAGGCCCTTCGCGTACGACAGCAGCAGCAGTACCAGCAGCGCGCTGCCGTGCAGCAGCAGCAGGCCGCTGCCCAGGTGCAGCGTTCCGGCCTCGATCCAGTGCTGCGTGGCGTTGAGGAAGTTCAGGTACACCATGTAGACGAGCACCGCGACCACCAGTTGCAGCGCGCGCCCGGCGCGCGGGTTGGTGGCCGCCAGCGGCACCGCCATCAGCACCAGCAGCAGCGACGACACCGGCACCCCGATGCGCCACGACAGCTCGCCCAGCCAGATCGGGTTGCTCGACAGCGCCAGCGTCAGCGTGTCGATCTCGCGGCTCGGCGTGTTGGCCAGGCGGGCGGCTCCCGGCAGCACCTGCGCCGCCGGGCTGCTCAGCGCGGCGATGCGCACGCCCATTTCGCGGAAACCGGTGATCTGGTAGTCGGACTTGCCGGGCGTATGGGAGTAGCGGTGGCCGTCCGACAGCAGCAGGTAGCGCGATCCGTCGCGATCGCCCAGGGTCGCCGCGCGCGCCAGCGTGATGGTCTCGCGGCCGTCGCTGAGCTCGCGGATGAAGATGTCGTGCGCGAGCCCCTTCGCGTCGGCGCCCTTGCCGATGAAGAAGACCCGCTTGCCGGACGCCGAGCGCCGGAACTGTCCGGGCGCCGCGCGCGACAGGTCGGAGCGCTGCTCGAAGCGCTGGCGCAGCGCGCCGTCCTGCCGATTGGCCCACGGCCATGCCACCAGGGTCAGCAGCGCGATCACCGCCAGCACCGGCGCGCTGAAGCGCAGCGCGGCGCGGAAGAACTGTCCCGGCGTGGCTCCGGCGCCCGACCAGATCACCATTTCCGAGTCGCGGTGCATGCGCGAGAAGCTCATCAGCACGGCGATGAACAGCGCCAGGCCCAGGATGAACTGCATGTAGCTCAGGCAGGCCAGTCCGATCAGCAGGAACAGGTCGCGCGGGTTGGCCAGCCCTTCGGTGGCCTGGCCCAGGATGCGGATCAGCAGCAGGGTCAGCACGACCGAGAACAGGACCGTGAAGGCGGCGCCGAACTGGCGGGCCATCTCGCGGCGCAACGAACTGTCCAGCAGCATCGGTGTCGGGGGGGGTGGCGGGAGCGCAACGGGAGTGTCCCGGCGGCCGGCGCGCGGCCCCGGCGCGGTGTCGTGCGCCGGTGGCGAGACACGGGCCTGCGGCCGGTGGAATAATGGGCCAAGCCACCTATGGAGCCCTCATGGAATTTAGCATAGCCCCCCTCAAATCCCTGTCCACGCTGCGCACCGACTGCCTCGTCGTGTTCGTGCAGCAATCGGCCGAAGGGTGCGGCCTCGGCGATGCGCAGGCCGTCGATTCCATCGTCGCGCAAGCGCGCCAGGACGGCGACTTCAGTGGCGCCCTCGGCAGCGCCCACCTGCGCAGCCGCCCGCAGGGGCTGGCGGCGCGCCGGCTGCTGCTGGTGGGGCTCGGCGCGGCGCCGACCGACGCGCGTGCCTGGGGCAAGGCGGCGGCGGCCGCGTGCGCCGCGCTGAAGGGGCGCGTCGCGGCACGCGTGCATGTGGCCTGCGCCGACGCGCAACTGGCGCTGGTCGACGCGACGGTGCGCGCCTTCGGCGATTTCGCCTATGTCTACACGGCCACGCGCAAGCCCGACCCGGAGCCGGCCTGTCGCGTGCAATCGGTGCAGGTGCTGGTGCCGTCGCGCCAGGCCGCCGCCGCGAAGACCCGCCTGGAGCGCGCCGGCGCGGTGCAGGCCGGCGTCGACCTGTGCCGCAACCTGGCCAACCTGCCCGGCAACCACTGCACGCCGACCCATCTGGGCAAGGTGGCGCAGGACCTGGCGCGGCGCCACGGGCTGAAGGTCGACGTGCTCGGCCGCGCCGACATCGAGCGCGAGCGCATGGGCGCGCTGCTGGCGGTGGCGCAGGGTTCGCAGCAGGCGCCGCGCTTCATCGTGCTGCGCTACGAGGGCGGGCCCAAGCGCCAGGCCCCCCACGTGCTGGTGGGCAAGGGCGTGACCTTCGACAGCGGCGGCATCTCGCTGAAGCCCGGCGCCGAGATGGACGAGATGAAATTCGACATGTCGGGGGCGGCCTCCGTGCTCGGAGCCTTCGAGGCCGTGGCGCGGCTGCGCCCGGCGATCAACCTGGTCGGACTGATCCCGGCCACCGAGAACCTGCCCAGCGGCACCGCGGTCAAGCCGGGCGACGTGGTCACCAGCCGCTCGGGCCAGACCATCGAGATCCTCAACACCGACGCCGAGGGACGGCTGATCCTGTGCGACGCGCTGAACTACGCCGAGCGCTTCAAGCCGGCCAGCGTGGTCGACGTGGCCACGCTGACCGGCGCCTGCGTGATCGCGCTGGGCCATGTCAACAGCGGGCTGTTCAGCCCCGACGATGCGCTCGCCGAGGCCCTGCTGGAGGCCGGTCGCCAGGCCCACGACCCGTGCTGGCGCATGCCGCTGGGCGACGAGTACGCCGAGGGCCTGCGCTCGCGCTTCGCCGACGTCGCCAACATCGCCGGGCGTGCCGCCGGCAGCGTCACCGCGGCGTGTTTCCTGCAGCGTTTCGCGCAGGAGTACCGCTGGGCGCACCTCGACATCGCCGGCACGGCCTGGAAGAGCGGAGCGGACAAGGGCGCCACCGGGCGTCCGGTGCCGCTGCTCGTGCACTACCTGCTGGCGCAGCAGCCCTCGGGCGCGCCTGCGCGCAGCTGAGCCCGGTGAGTCCGTCGTGAGCCGTGCCTTGCCGCGGGTCGAGTTCCGGGTCGGTCTGGCCGACCCGCTGAGCTACTGCTGCGCGCTGCTGCGCACGGCCACGGCGAAGGGCGCGCGCGCGCTGGTGTGCGCGCCGCCGCCGCTGATCGACGATCTCGACCAGCGCCTGTGGACCTTCTCGCAACTGGACTTTCTCGCGCACTGCAGGCTGGGCGACGCGCAGGAGAAGTACAGCGCGATCGTCTTGTGCGCGGGCGACGACGTGCGCGGGGTGCAGGGGCGCGACTGCCTGGTCCATCTGGGGCAGCAGATGGTGCAGGGCTGGGACGAGCTGCCGCGGGTGATCGAACTGGTGGGTGCGGACGCGTCCGACACGGCCTCGGCGCGCCAGCGCTTTCGCATGTATCGCGGCGCAGGTTGCGAGCCGCAGACCCTGGAGTCCGGACATGAGACCCGGTGAACGCCTGCCGCTGCTGACCGAGATCCTGGAGGCGCCGTTGCAATCCGGCGCCGAGCCGGGCGGGCGACCCGCGACGGGCGCCGCGGTGCCGCCCGCGGCCGCATCGCCCGTCGCGTCCCCCGTCGCATCGCCCGTCGCGTCGCCCGTCGCCGCGTCGCCCGCGGGCGCAGTTCCCATGCAGCCACCCGCGGTATCCGACGAGATGGCGCGCGCCGTGCTGGAACTCGAACTCGAGCAGGCCTTGCGCGAAGTGCTCGAGCCGCGCCTGAACCTGCTGCTGCGCGAGACCGCGGCCGAGCTCGCGCGGCGCCTGGGCCCGCGCATGCACGAGTGGCTGGACGAACGCGGCATCGTCGACGACTGATCCCCGGGTCGGGCGGCGCGGCCGCCGCGCCGGCATGGCGCCCTGGATGTCCACTTTCGCTGTCCGGTGTTATCCCCCCAGGGTGTAACAAGGAATGACATCGCGCGTGTAATCGCCGGTCATGGCTCGCCTTGCGTGGCGCAGCCGATCCCCCGTAAAGGAGACCCGCGATGCACAGTTGCGAGATGGAGCCCGGGCCGCAGGCCCATGCAGGGCAGCGCCGCCCGAGCGGCGGGCGCAGCACGCGCTGGCGCGTGCTGTTGCCGCTGCTCGCGCTGGCGCTGAGCCTGGCGCATGGGCGCGCGGCGCATGCCGACACGGTCGTCGTGCGCATCGGCAGCGCCGAGCCGATGAGCGGACCGTTGGCCGCGGTCGGCCAGGACAATACCAATGCGGTGCGCATGGCCGTCGACGAACTCAACGATCGCGCGCTGCGCATCGGCGGCAGGCGCGTGGTCTGGGTGCTCGATGCGCAGGACGACCAGGGCGATCCGAAGCAGGCCACGATGGTGGCGCAGAAGTTCGTCGATCAGAAGGTCAACGCCGTGGTCGGCCACGCCACCAGCGGAAGCACCTCGCCGGCGGCCGCGATCTATGCACGCGCCGCGATCCCGCAGATCACCCCGGCCTCCACCGACAACGCCATCGCGCGGCGCGGCCATGCGACCTTCTTCCGCATGGTGGCCGACGACGAGTCGCTGGGCGGCGGCCTGGCCCGATACGCGGCACACCGGCTCAAGCTCGGCACGGTGGTGGTGATCGACGACCGCACCGCCTACGGCCAGGGCCTGGCCGACGCCTTCGCGCGCGCGGCCCGGGCCCACGGGGTGCGCGTGCTGGCGCGCGAATACACCAGCAACCAGGCGGCCGATTTCACCGCGGTGCTGACCCGTGCCGATGCGCTGCACCCGGATGCCGTGTTCTACGGCGGCACCTACGCCCAAGGCGGCCCGATGCTGCGCCAGATGCGCAGGCTCGGGATGAAGGCACGCTACATCGGCGGCGACGGCAGTTGCATGCCGGCGATGGCCGAGCTCGCCGGCGATGCCGTGAACGGCGCGCTGTGCGCGGAAAGCGGGGTGCCGCTGCACGAGATGCCGCAGGGGCGCGAATGGGCCAGGCGCTACCGCGAACGCTTCGGCGACACGCCGATCCAGGCCTTCTCGCCCTATGCCTACGACGCGACCATGGTGCTGGCCGCGGCCATGCTCAAGGCCGACTCCACCGATCCGCGCAAGTACCTCGCCTACGTGCGCGACATCGGCCATGACGGCGTGACCCGGAAGAACATCCGTTTCACCGCGCAGGGCAATCTGGTCGAGCCGATGGTCAGCATCGAGGTCTTCGAAGGCCGCGAGCGCAAGGTCATCGCGGTGCAGCAGTCCGAATGAATCGAAGGAGCATCGACATGACGCGAACGACCCCTTGGAAATTCCTGGCCATCGCGGCGGCGAGTACCTTCGCCGCGCCGGCCAAGGCTGCCGCGCTGACCGTGGTGCTCGGCACCTCGGCCGCCGCGACCGGACCCCGCGGCCCGGTCGGGCAGGACTTCAACAACGGCGTGATCCTCGCCGTCGAGGACCTGAACCGCCAGCATCTGCGCATCGGCGGCAGGGACGTGGTGTGGAAGCTGATCGTCGAGGACGACCAGGGCGACCCGAGGCAGGCCGCGGTGGTGGCGCAGAAGTTCATCGACAGCAAGGTCGCCGGGGTGATCGGGCCCGACACCTCGGGCGCAAGCTACGCCACCGTGCGCCTGTTCGACGCCGCCGGGGTCCCGATGATCGCCGCCGCGTCGACCGACACGCGGCTGGCGCACATGGGGTCGAAGACCTTCTTCCGGGTGATCGGCGACGATGCCGGGGTCGCCGCGGCGATGGCGAACTACCTGGAAAGCGACCTGCACGTGCACACGGTGGCCACGATCGACGACCGCACCGCGTACGGCCAGGGCCTCGCCGACGCCTTCGCGCGCGCCGCCAAGGCGCGCGGCATGCGCGTGGTCGGGCGCGAATACACGAACGACAAGGCCACCGACTTCTCGGCCATCCTGACCCGCCTGCGCGGCCTGCAACCCGAGGCCATCGTGTACGGCGGCACCTTCGCGCAGGCGGCGCCGTTGCTGCGCCAGGTCGAGCGCCTGGGCCTGACGTCGGTGGTGCTGGGCGGCGACGGTGCGTGTGTGCAGGGGCTGGCGCGCATGGCCGGGCCTGCGGTGCGGCGCATGGTGTGCGTGGACAGCGGCCTGCCGCTGGAGCGCATGCCTTCCGGCGCCGACTGGAAACGTCGGTACGACAGCCGCTTCGGCGCCGAGGCCTTCCAGGCCTATTCCCCCTACGCCTACGACGCGACCATGGTGCTGGCCCAGGCGATCCTGCGCGCCGGCTCCAGCGATCCCGCGAAGTTCCTGCCGATGCTGCGCAGCACCGACTACAGCGGCATCTCGCGCGAGCACCTGCGTTTCCTGCCCAACGGCAATCTGGCGCATCCGGACGTCACGATCTCGATCTATCGGGAAGGCGTGAAGGTTCCGCTGCGAGTGCAGGCCGAAGGCTCCTGACCATCGGGAACTTCCCCGATCCGGGGCGCCGCCGCGCCCCGGATCGGGGCATTGGGCCAGGCTTGCGCACACTGCTGGAGCGCGTCGCGACGGCGCGACGCGCGCAACCCCCGCATTCGCGGGCATCGGGGTGCACGGCGTGCAACGCTTCGTGCTGTTACCGTTTACTGCTTGGTTACGTCCTGTGTATAGTGGCCGGCGTTGGGTGTTCCCGACAGAATTGGTGCACACAATCACCAAAATCCAATAACCGGGAGGTTCGTTCACATGAAACGCAAGCACACTATCGTCGCACTGTCCGTGGGCCTGGCTCTTGCCGGCGCCTACGCCAGCGCGTTCGCTGCCGGCGAGGTCACGGTCACGATCGGCTCCGCGGCGCCGATGTCCGGCCCGCAGGCGGCTTTCGGCCAGGACAACACCAATGGCGTCCGCATGGCCGTCAATGACCTGAACAAGGAAAACATCGTCATCGGCGGCAAGAAGGTCATCTGGAAGATCGATGCCCAGGACGACCAGGCGGATCCGAAGCAGGCGACGACGGTCGCGCAGAAGTTCGTCGACGAGAAGGTCAACGGGGTGGTCGGGCACCTGAACTCGGGCTGCACCTTCCCCGCCTCGCGCATCTACAACGAGGCCGGCATTCCGGACATCACGCCGTCGTCGACCGATCCGAAGATCGCTGAACAGGGCTTCAAGACCTTCTTCCGCATCATCGCCAACGACAACGCGCTGGGTGCCGGTCTGGCCAACTATGCCAAGAGCAACCTGAAGGCGAAGACCGTCGCGGTGATCGACGACCGCACGGCCTACGGCCAGGGCGTCGCCGACGTGTTCGCGAAGACCGCCAAGAAGGACGGCCTGAAGGTGCTCGACCGCGAATACACCAACGACAAGGCGACCGACTTCTCGGCCATTCTGACCAAGATCAAGTCGCTGCATCCGGACGTGATCTTCTACGGCGGCATGTACAGCCAGGCGGGCCCGATGCTGCGCCAGATCCAGCAACTGGGGATCAAGGCCCACTTCATGGGCGGCGACGGCATCTGCGCGCCGGAACTGGCCAAGCTGGCCGGCAACGCGGCCGACATCACGATCTGCGCCGAGGGTGGCTCGCCGATCTCGAAGATGCCGGGTGGCGTGGCCTGGAAGAAGCGCTATGACGCCGAGTTCGGCCCGAGCGCCTTCCAGATCTACTCGCCGTACTCCTACGATGGCACGATGGTGCTGGCCGCGGCGATGAAGAAGGCCAATTCGGTCGATCCCGCCAAGTACCTGAAGGACATCCGCAACATCGACTACAACGGCGTCACGAAGAGCGACATCCACTTCCTGGCGAACGGCAACCTGGCCGAGCCGACGATCACGCTGTCGAAGTTCGACAATGGCGTGAAGACGGTGGTGGCCGTCGAAGAAGTGAAGTAAGGCAGGCGGCCGGCGCCTGCGCCGGCAGCTGTGCTTCGAAGGCGCGCCGCGGCCGGACGATCCCGGACGCGGCGCGCGGTTTGAACGCCCGGTCGCGGGCGTTTTGTTTTTGGGGGAACGCGGTGCGTGTCGCAGGGCAGGGCGCAGCGCCAGGCATGAGGGCGGTGGATGAGCAAGGCATTCGTTTCCGAGCGTGATTCCGAGGACGACGACGACGACGGCCCGCGCCTTCCGCCGCTGCCGCAGGGAGCGCGCAACTACATCACGCCGGCGGGTTACGCCAGGCTGCGCGACGAGCTGCGCACGCTGCTCGACGTCGAGCGCCCGAAGGTCGTGGAAACCGTGTCGTGGGCGGCCTCCAACGGCGACCGCTCGGAAAACGGCGACTACATCTACGGCAAGAAGCGCCTGCGCGAGATCGACCGGCGCATCCGCTTCCTGGGCAAGCGCCTGGACGCGGCCGAAGTCGTCGACCCCTCGCTGCAGCATGGCAACGGACGTGTGTACTTCGGCGCCACGGTGGTGTACGCGCAGGACGACGGCGTCGAGCGCGAGGTGACCATCGTCGGCATCGACGAGGTGGACACCGCGCAGGGACGCATCAGCTGGATCTCGCCGGTGGCGCGCGCGCTGCTGAAGTCCAGCGTCGGCGACGTGGTCACGCTGCCCACGCCGTCCGGAGTGCTCAGCCTGGAAGTGCTGGAGGTCAGCTACCCGCCGCCGGGCTGACCCAGGGAGCCCCGCGCTGCCTCAGGATCGCGGCTTGATGCGCGAGGCGCGCGAGACGAACTTGTGCGCGCGCACCGCGCGCAGCACGTCGGCCAGGTGCTTGCGGTCGCGCACCGCGAGCACGAAGCGCAGCTCGATGGTCGGCTGTCCGGTGTCGTCGTCCATGCGCACGTGGATGATGTCGGCGTCGTGTTCGCTGATCGCCGAGGCCAGCTTGGCCAGCACGCCCTTGCCGTTGCTGACCACCACCGACAGCCCGACGCTGAACAGGCCGCTGACCTGGGGCGACCAGCTCAGGTCGATCCAGCTCCTCGGGTGCTTGACGAACAGGCGCCGCGCCTGCGGGCAGTCCTGCTGGTGCACGGTCAGGCCCTCGCCCTTGCCGAGGTAGCCCAGCACCGCGTCGCCGGGGATCGGGTGGCAGCAGTCGGCATAGTGCACCGATGCGCCTTCGCTGCCGTCGAGCTGCAGCGCGCCGGCAGCCGGCGAGGCCTCGACACCCGCCCCCGACTGTTCGTCGAGCGCGCGCTGGTCGCTGGCCATGCGCTGCATCTGCACGCGCTTGGCGACGATCTCGGCAACGCGCTTGCCCAGCCCGATGTCGCCGAACAGCTCCTCCTGGGTCTTGTTGCCGCTCCAGTGCAGCAGTCCGCTCCATTGCGCGGCGTCGAGCTCGTCCAGGCGCATGTCCAGCTGCTGCAGCGCGCGTGCCAGCAGCCGCTTGCCCAGCGCCTGGCTTTCCGCCTGCTGCGAGACCTTGAGTTCGTGGCGGATCTTCGAGCGCGCGCGTCCGGTGCGCACGAAGCTCAGCCAGTTCGGATTGGGGCGCGAGTGCGGCGCCGTGACGATGTCGACCACGTCGCCGCTGCGCAGCTCGGTGCGCAGCGGAACCAGCTCGCCGTTGACCTTCGCCGCCACCGTCTGGTTGCCCAGGTCGGTGTGCACCGCGTAGGCGAAATCCACCGGCGTGGCCCCGCGCGGCAGCGCGAGGATGCGCGACTTCGGCGTGAACACGTAGACCGCGTCGGGGGCCAGGTCGACCTTCACGGTCTCGATGAACTCGGCGGCGTCGCGGTTCTCGTTCTGGATGTCCAGCAGCGATTGCAGCCAGGCCGCGGTGGTCACCTGGGCCATCGCGTCGGCGTTCTCGCCGGCCTTGTACAACCAGTGCGCGGCGACCCCGCTCTCGGCCACGCGGTGCATCGCCTCGGTGCGGATCTGGAACTCCACCGGCACGCCGGTGGGGCCGATCAGGGTCGTGTGCAGCGACTGGTAGCCGTTGAGCTTGGGGATCGCGATGAAGTCCTCGAACTTGCCCGGCATCGGCTTGTACTGGGCATGCAGCACCCCCAGCGCGCGGTAGCAGTCCAGCACCTCGGGCACGATGACCCGAAAGCCGAACACGTCCTGCACATGCGCGAAGGAGCGGTGCTTGCGCTGCATCTTGCGGTAGATCGAGTACAGCGTCTTCTCGCGTCCGTGCAGCTGCGCCTGGATCCCGGCGTCGGCCAGCGACTTCGTGGAGGCCGCCAGGATGCGGTCGACGAGGTCGCGCCGGTTGCCGCGCGCCACGCGCACGGCCTGGCTGAGCACCGCGTAGCGCATCGGGTGCGTGTGCTGGAAACCGAGGTCCTGCAGTTCGCGGTAGACCTGGTTGAGCCCCAGCCGGTAGGCGATCGGGGCATAGATGTCCATGGTCTCGTCGGCGATGCGCCGGCGTTTTTCCGGGCTCATCGCGCCGAGCGTGCGCATGTTGTGCAGGCGATCGGCCAGTTTGACCAGGATGACGCGGATGTCCCGGGCCATCGCCAGCAGCATCTTGCGAAAGCTCTCGGCCTGGTTCTCCTCGCGGTTGGAGAACTGGATCTTGTCCAGCTTGGTCAAGCCGTCGACCAGGATCGCCACCGTCGAGCCGAAATGCTCGACCAGCTCGGCCTGGGTGATCCCCTTGTCCTCCGCGGTGTCGTGCAGCAGCGCGGCCATCAGCGCCTGCGTGTCGAGCTTCCATTCGGCGCAGATCTCGGCCACCGCCACCGGGTGCGAGATGTAGGGCTCGCCGCTGGCGCGGTACTGACCCAGGTGCGCGGCGTCGGCGAAGCGGTAGGCGGCGCGGATCTGCTGCAGATCGGGCTCGGGCAGGTAGCCCGACAGGCGTTCGAGCAGCCCCGCCAGGCTCACCGCGGCGGCGCGCTCGGGGGGCGTGGGCGCCGCCGTCGCGGACGCGGCGCGCTGCTCCGGGCGGCGGTGCACCGCCGGTCGCTTGCGGGGGGCGGGTGCGGAACCCGCTGGGAGGGGGCGGCTTTGCATCGGGCAGGGCAGGTCGGGGACGCGCCGGGCCGCCCCGCAGAATCGGCCGGCGACGCTGCGCGCGGCGGCCGGGTCGCGGGCTCAGACGGGCACGCGCTTGAGCATCTCGATCCCGACCTGGCCCGCGGCGATTTCGCGCAGCGCCGTCACCACCGGCTTGTCGCGGGTTTCGATTTTCGGCGAATGTCCCTGCGCGAGCATGCGCGCGCGGTAGGTCGCCGCCAGCACGAGCTGAAAGCGGTTGGGGATCTTGTCCAGGCAATCCTCGACGGTGATTCGGGCCATGCTTGTTCCTTCAGTTGCGCTGCGCCGGCGGCGCAGCGTCGATTCCCAGGGCCTGGAAGACTTCCGGATGCACGCGGCGCTGCGCCGCGTAACGCAGGCGCTGCGAAACCACGATCGACTCCAGCTCGCGCAGCGCCTCGTGAAAATGTCTATTGACGATTATAAAGTCGAAGTTCGGAGCCTGCGCGATTTCCACCCGCGCCTCCACCAGGCGCCGCGCGATGGTGTCGGCGCTGTCCTCGCCGCGCCGGCGCAGCCGGGCCTCCAGTTCCTCGTAGGACGGCGGCAGGATGAACACGTTGATCGCGTTCGAGAAATGCCGGCGCACCTGCGCCGCACCCTGCCAGTCGATTTCCAGCAGCACGTCGACCCCCTCGGCCATGCGGTGCTGGAGCCAGGACCTGGAGGTGCCGTAGAGGTTGCCGTGCACCTCGGCCCACTCCAGGAACTCGCCGTCGCGCACGCGGCGCTCGAACTCGGCGCGCGACACGAAGCAGTATTCCCGCCCGTCCTGCTCCTGGCCGCGCGGGGCGCGCGTGGTGGTCGACACCGACAGGCGCAAGCCGGGGTCGCGCGACAGCAGCTCGCCGACCAGGCTGGACTTGCCGGCCCCGCTGGGCGCGGCCACGACGAACAGGTTGCCGGGGAAATCCATCTGCGATATCGGGTTCGACGACGGGGGCCCGCCGCGGCGGGCGGGGCTCATTCCAGGTTCTGCACCTGCTCGCGCATCTGCTCGATGCACACCTTCATGTCGACGGCCACTTCGCTCAGTTCCAGCACGGCGGACTTGGATCCCAGCGTGTTGGCCTCGCGATGGAGTTCCTGGATCAGGAAATCCAGGCGCTTGCCGACCTCGCCGCCGCCTTCCAGCACCGAGGCCATGGCGTCCAGGTGGGATTGTAGGCGGCCGATTTCCTCGGCCACGTCCACCCGCACCGCGAAGGTCGCCGCCTCCTGCAGCAGGCGATCCTGCGTGGCCTGCGCGTCGGGCTGGCCGCCGAGCAGGTCCAGCGCCTCGCGGAAACGCCCGATGAAACGCTCCTGTTGCCGCGCGACCGCCTGCGGCGCCAGTTGCGCGGCGCGGGTCGCGAGTTCGCGAAGCAGGGCGCAGCGCTCCAGCAGGAAAGCGCGCAATCGCGCGCCCTCGGCGGCGCGGGCCGCCTGCAGCGCGGCCAGCGCCTGGGTCGCCGCCTGCGCGCAGGCGGCCGCCAGCTGCTGCGCGTCGGCCGGCCCCGGCCCCTGCGATCCGCCCAGGCGCCAGGCCTCGGCCACCGACAGCGGCTGCAACTGCGGCCAGCGGCGCAGCAACTCGTCCTGCGCGCGCAACAGCGGCTCCAGCAGCGCGGGCGAGGGCAGCGCCTGCGCGCCGGCGGGCGACTCCAGCGCCACCCGGCAGTCCACCTTGCCGCGGCGCAGCTCGCGCGTGAGCTGCGCGCGCAGCGCGGCCTCGGCCGAGCGAAGCTCGTCGGGCAGACGGAACGACGCATCCAGAAAACGGCCGTTTACGCTGCGCAAATCCACGTGTACGCTCAGGCCGCCGGCGGCGGTGACGGGCGCCGACGATTCGCCGTATCCCGTCATGCTATAAATGGCTCCCACTGGACGCTCCCGGGTTCAGGTTGCATGAATCCCGGTGCATTCTTCCACAGCCAACCATCGTGCCGCGACGCCACCGGGAGGCGCCGCCATCCGCCACGCATGTCCACGAAGAACAAACCCGCGCCGCTCGAGCCCGAAACCCAGGTCGGGGGCTACCGCGTGCTGCGCAAACTCGCCAGCGGCGGCTTCGGAGTCGTCTACCTGGCCGTGGGCGGCGACGGCCAGCGCGTGGCCGTGAAGGAATACCTGCCGGCCTCGCTGGTCGAGCGCCTGCCGGGCGAGACGGTGCCGGTGGTGCAGGCCGAGAAACTGGCGCTGTACCGGCTGGGCCTGAAAAGCTTTTTCGAGGAAGGCAGGTCGCTGGCGCAGATCTCCCACCCCAGCGTCGTCGGGGTGCTGAACTTCTTCCGCGAGAACGAAACCGTCTACATGGTGATGAACTACCTGGAGGGGTCTTCCCTGCAGGAATTCATCATCACCGCCCGCGACCTCAAGCGCAAGAAGATCTTCCGCGAATCGACCATCCGTTCGCTGTACGACGAGATCCTGCAGGGCCTGCGCGTGGTGCACCAGCACAAGATGCTGCACCTGGACATCAAGCCGGCCAACCTGTTCATCACCGACGACGACAAGCCGATCCTCATCGACTTCGGCGCCGCGCGCGAGGTCATCGGCCAGCAGGACAAGCGCTTCCGCCCGATGTACACGCCGGGCTTCGCGCCGCCGGAGATGTACAAGCGAGACGCCTCCTTCGGCCCGTGGACCGACATCTACGCCGTCGGCGCCTGCATCTACGCCTGCATGACCGGCTACCCGCCGCACGAGGCCACGCAGCGCCTCGAGAAGGACCGGCTCGGCGCGCAGCTGGCCAAGCTGCGCGGCGTGTATTCCGACAACCTGATCGAGATCGTCGAATGGTGCATGTCGCTGGACCCGCTGGCGCGGCCGCAGAGCGTGTTCAACCTGCAGAAGGAACTCGCCGCGGAGAACCCGCGGCGCTACACCCAGCTCACGCTGAGCGAGAAGCTGCGCATGCAGATCGACGAACTGGTCAACGACACCAAGGCGCGTGTCGACAAGGCGATCCAGGCCACCCGATTCGGTGGCGGAGCACGCCGTTGAGCCGGCGCCAGGCATCCCACGGGGCATTGCGATGAGGTTCTCCGTCTACCAGGTCAGTCGTCGCGGCGGGCGCTCGATCAACGAGGATCGGGTCGGCTATTGCTTCACCCCGGACAGCGTGCTGCTGGGGCTGGCCGACGGCATGGGCGGGCACCCGCGCGGAGACGTCGCAGCGCAGCTCGCGCTGCAGACCGTCTCGGCCATGTTCCAGCGCGAGGCGCAGCCGGCGCTGGAGGACGTGCGGGGCTTCCTGCGCCGCGCTGTGCAGGCCGCGCACGAGCAGATCCACCGCTACGCGCACGACCAGCGCCTGGGCGACTTCCCGCGCACCACGGTGGTGCTGTGCGTGCTGCAGAAGGGCGTGGCGCAATGGGTGCACGTCGGCGACTCGCGCCTGTATTACCTGCGCGAAGGCCGCCTGCTGACGCGCACGCTGGACCACTCCCACGCCGAGCAGCGCCTGCTGCAGGCGGCGTCCGGCGCGACGCGCGCGGGCGGCGCCAGCCCGCGCGCGCCCAACCGCAACGTGCTCTACACCTGCCTGGGTTCGCCGCAGGCGCCTTTCGTCGAGGTCGGCGTGCCGCACACGCTGCGCCAGGGCGACGTCCTCATGCTGTGCTCCGACGGCCTGTGGAGCCAGGTCGAGGAGTCGATGATCGTGCACCTGCTCAGCGAGCGCGCGCTGTCGGACGCGATTCCCGAGCTGGTCGAGCGCGCATTGCGCAACCGTCCGGTCGAGTCCGACAACGTTACCGCGCTGGCCATCGAATGGGAGGCCGACGCCGAACGCGAGACCTCGCAGTGGGTCAGCACCGAGAACCTCGCGCCGGGCGTGTTCGCGTCGACCTTCCAGGCCGGTCTGCCCGACACCGGCATCGACGACCTCGACGACGCCGCGATCGAGCGCTCGATCGCCGAGATCAACGAAGCCATACGCCGCACCGCGGCGAAGAAGTAGTCCCCCCTTTCCCGGTTCCCTTCATGTCCCAGAGTCGTTTCGACGGGCGCGCGGCCGAGCAGCTGCGCGACATCCGTTTCACGCGTTCCTTCACCTGCCACGCCGAGGGCTCGGTGCTGGTCGAGTTCGGTCGCACGCGCGTGCTGTGCAACGCCAGCGTCGAGGAGAAGGTGCCGCCGCATCGGCGCGGCAGCGGCCTCGGCTGGGTCACCGCCGAGTACGGCATGCTGCCGCGCGCCACGCACACGCGCAGCGAGCGCGAGGTGCGGCGCGGGCGCCCGCAGGGGCGCACCGAGGAGATCCAGCGCCTGATCGGGCGCAGCCTGCGCAGCGTGTTCGACTTCTCCGCGCTGGGCGAACGCCAGATCGTGCTCGACTGCGACGTGCTGCAGGCCGACGGCGGCACGCGCACCGCCGCCATCACCGGCGCCGCGGTGGCCGCATGGGACGCCTGCGATCTGCTGCTGCGCAAGGGCGCGCTGTCCGTGCATCCGATGCGCGAGCTGGTCGGCGCGGTGTCGGTGGGCCTGCTCGGCGGGCGCGTGCTGGTGGACCTGGCCTACGAGGAGGACTCCACCTGCGACTGCGACATGAACGTGGTGGGCAGCGCCTCCGGCGGGCTGGTCGAGGTGCAGGGAACCGCCGAGGGCGAGCCTTTCAGCCGCGCGCAGCTCGACGCGCTGGTGGACGCCGCGCAGCGCGCGCTGGTGCGCATCCACGAACTGCAGCGCCAGGCGCTGCGCGGCTGAGGCGGCGACAGCCGATGCATCCCGCCGACCTCGTGCTGGCCACCGGCAACCCGGGCAAGCGCGCCGAGTTCGAGTCGCTGCTGGGCGGCCTGCAACTGCGCCTGCGCAGCCTCGATGCCTCGGTTCCCGAGTGCGACGAGCCCTTCGGCACCTTCGTCGAGAACGCGCTGGCCAAGGCGCGCCACGCCAGCCGCCACACCGCGGCGCCGGCGCTGGCCGACGATTCGGGCCTGTGCGTGCGCGCGCTGGACGGCGCGCCCGGAGTGCGCTCGGCACGCTACGCCGCCGCCGCCGACGGGCAGGCCGCGCTGCCCCGCGCCGAGCAGGACGCGCGCAACAACGAGCTGCTGCTGCAGCGCCTGCATGGCGCCGGCGACCGCCGCGCGCACTTCGTCTGCGTGCTGGTGGCGCTGCGCCATGCCGACGACCCGGAGCCGCTGGTCGCGCACGGCTGGCTGCACGGTACGGTGGCCGGGCATCCGGCCGGCGAGGGCGGCTTCGGCTACGACCCGCTGTTCGTGCTGCCGCAGCAGGGACTGACCCTGGCGCAGCTCGACCCCGCGCAGAAGAACCGCATCAGCCACCGCGCGCGCGCGGCCGGGCAGATGGCGCAGCTGCTGCAGGCCTTCTGGGGAATCACCCCGACGGCGCAGCACCAGAGCATCTGATGCGCGAGATCCGGCTGCAGCCGCAGCAGCCGGCGCCCGCGCAGGCGCCGGCCGAGCACGACGAGGCGCTGCAGCGCGCCGCCGCCCGGTTGCCGCGCCAGATGCGCCCCGGCACGCTGCAGCTGCGCGAGCTGCCGCCGCTGAGCCTGTACGTGCACCTGCCGTGGTGCCTGCGCAAGTGCCCATACTGCGACTTCAACTCCCACGCGCGGCGCGAGGGGCGCGGCGAGATCCCCGAGCGCGACTACGTGCGCGCGCTGCTGCAGGACCTGGAGACGGCGCTGCCGCTGGTGTGGGGGCGCACCGTGCTCAGCGTGTTCCTCGGCGGCGGCACGCCCAGCCTGTTCTCGCCCGCGGCCGTCGATGAACTGCTGGCCGGGATCCGCGCGCGACTGCGCCTGAGCAGCGACGCCGAGATCACGCTGGAGGCCAACCCCGGCACCTTCGAGCGCGAGCGTTTCGCCGGCTACGCGGCCGCCGGCGTGAACCGCATCTCGATCGGCGTGCAGAGCTTCGACGACGCCATGCTGCAGCGCCTCGGGCGGGTGCACGACAGCGCGCAGGCCTGCGCGGCCATCGAGGAAGCGGCGCGGGTGATGCCGAGTTTCAACATCGACCTGATGTTCGCGCTGCCGGGGCAGGACCTCGGGCACGCGCGCGCCGAGCTGCGACGCGCGCTGGAGTTCGCGCCGCCGCATCTGTCGCTGTACCAGCTCAACATCGAGCCGCAGACCGCCTTCGCCAGGCGCCCGCCGCCGGACCTGCCGCAACCCGACCTCGCCGCCGACATGCAGCAGTCGCTGGCCGAGCAGGCCGCCGCCGCCGGGCTGCAGCGCTACGAGGTCTCGGCCTACGCCCGACCCGGCCACGCCAGCCGCCACAACCGCAACTACTGGGAGTTCGGCGACTACCTCGGGATCGGCGCCGGCGCGCATTCCAAGCTGTCCTTCGCCCACCGCATCGTGCGGCAGACCCGCCACGCCCAGCCCGAGCGCTACATGGAGCAGGCGGCGCGCGGGCTGGCGCTGGACTCCGAGCACGAGGTGGCGCGGCGCGAGCTGCCTTTCGAGTTCCTGCTCAACGCGCTGCGCCTGCGCGAGGGCTTCGACCCGCGCAGCTACAGCGAGCGCACCGGGCTGCCGCTGTCGAGCCTGCAGCCCGGGCTGCAACGCGCCGTCGACCTCGGACTGCTGCAGGCCGGCCCCGCCCGCATCACAGCCACGCCGCGCGGCTGGGACCTGCTGAACGAGGTGCTGCAACTGTTCCTGGCCCCCGAGGCCTGAGGCGCGCGCCCTTACAATGCCGGGTTCCCCGGAAGCGTGGCAGAGTGGTCGATTGCACCGGTCTTGAAAACCGGCGACGGGCAACCGTCCGTGAGTTCGAATCTCACCGCTTCCGCCAAAGCGCACGAACAAGCCGCCTTGGCATGCCGATGGTTCGCTGCCATGGCCTGTGCTGGCAGCCTGCTAGACGACCCAGCGGGCGCGGGAGGCGCGTGCAAGCGTCGGCGGCAGCCCTTGGGGGCATCTGTCGTTGGATGTCTCGACGGTAAAAGGCTGGTTCGCAGCGGCCTTCGCAAAGGTCTATGCGTTTGCAATTTGTACCCTTTATAGGTACGCTTTGAAAACGAACGGAGCCATGCTGCCTGCGTCTCTCTCCCCTCCGCACGCCCGCATCAGCGGGTTGGTCGCCCTCTTGCTGGACCAATTGCAGGGGCGAGGGCAACTCGTCGCCAGTGTGCCCGAATTGCAGGCACTGAGCGGGCTGAGCCCGCTGGCGGTCAGGCGCCAACTGGAGCACTTGACCGACCGAGTGGTCCGACTGCCGGGCCGACCCAGCTGCTTTCTCGTGGTTCCTCCCGAGCACCGTTTGCGAGGTGCGCCACCCGCGGCCTACTGGCTGGCTGACTACTTCCGCTTGCGCCAAAAGCCGTACTACGTCGGCCTGCTGTCCGCTGCCGCCTTGCACGGCTCTGCGCAGCAGGCGGTGCAGCTCACGCAAGTCCTGACAACCACGCCTACTCGGGCCGTCGAGGTGGGCAGCGTGCGTGTGGAGTTTCATGTCAAGGAAAGCTTGCTGGACACTCCGCTGACGCCCATCAGGGGGCTTGCGGCGCCCCTTGCCGTAAGCAGCCCTGAAGCGACGGCGCTGGACTTGCTGGCCTTCCAGCGCTGCGTGGGAGGCGTGGTCCGTGCGGCCGAGGTCGTCGCCGGCATGCTTCCTGCGATGAGCGCTGCGGGGTGGCGTCGCGCCTTGCCTCATGCGCCACAGGCCGTGCGGCAGCGAGCCGGATACGTCTTGGACGTCCTGGGGGCCCACCGTTTCGCCAAACTCGTCCAGGCCAGCTTGCCCTCCAAGTTGCATGGGGTGCTTTTGCAGCCGGCCACACCGTCGCTGGGCACGAGTGAACGATTGCCGTGGAGAGTGGAGGACAACGTCGGACTCCAAGGAGCTTTGCGTTGATGGCGCTTACCTTGCAGGATGTGCTTGCGCACCAAGAGACAGTGCAGTGGCCCGAGCTCTACCAGGTAGAGCAGGACCTGCTCCTCAGCCTTGCGATGAACGCCATCTTCAACGACAGGTTTCTGTCGGAACAAGTGGCCATGCGCGGTGGAACGGTGCTGCACAAAGTGCACCTCGCTCCCGCAGTGCGCTACTCCGAGGATATGGACCTCGTGGCCGTGGCCGACCGGCCTGAACAGCACATTCAACGAGCCGTGAATCGGGTGCTGCGCCCGGTCCTGGGCAAGGAGCAGTCCTCCGCATGGACCTGGTTGAAGTTGGCCGTGCGCAATGCCGCCAGGCCCTCGCGCATCCTGCGCTGCATCTTCAAGATTCGAAGCGTCAGCGAGCCCGCACGGGAGTTGACCATCGAGGTGGAAGTCAACGTCTCGGAGCGCACGCCGCAGTTCGAACTGCAGCGCTTGCCCTTTACCTTCGGCTTTCGAGGAGAGCAACGTGCGGCGTCTATCGTCTCGTTCAACATCGACGAGATGCTGGCGACGAAGATGAGAGCTGCGTTTCAGCGCAGGAAAGGTCGCGACTTGTTCGACCTGTATTGGGCTTTGACAGCCCAGACCGCGTTGCCGGTGGACACGGCCCGGGTGCTCGATGCGTTTCGGCACTACATGCAACAGGAGTCCACCGTGGTACCGCGCGGTGAGTTCATTGCGCACCTCGAAGGTTGCTTGGCGGACACGGTAGGGTTCTGCCGCGACATGGACGCGTTGCTGAAGCGAAGCGTTGCCTACGACCCCGCATATGCGGCGAGCTTGGTCACCGAGCGCCTTTTGAGCCGGCTTCCCGAGTAGTTCGCCTGACGCTCAAATTCGTGCAGTAGTGGGAGGCCGCGCCGGCTTCGACAAGGCGCAAGGCGCCCGGCACACCTTCGGGCGCGGGGCCGTCGATGGCCCCCGTCAACCCTGAGGTATGCCGGGCTCTGGTCGACTGGCGGGCCTGTGAGCGCAACGAAAGCCGGGCCTTCGGATCGGGCCGTCGCCCGAATGACGGCTCCGGGTGGCTCCTGGCGGTCCGCTCGCTGCGATGCGCAGCAGGCCGCCGGTTGCGGGCTCACCACGCAAGCGGTGCGTCCGCACTGAAGAATCCGCCGGACGCGCCGTCGTCGCCGATCAGCGCGTAGTGCAGCGCAGCCGCGGCTCCTTCGGCGACGGTCTGCGTTCCTCGGTGGTGATTCAGATCCGTGGCGGTGAAGCCGGGGTTCACCGCGTTCACCTTGATGCCCGTGTCCCGCAGTTCTCCCGCGAGCTGGACCGTGAGCATGTTCAAGGCCGACTTCGATGCGCTGTAGCCCAGCAACCTGTACGCGGCGTATTTCCACTGCGGATCCGAGTTCAGCGTCAGCGAACCGAGTTCACTCGACACGTTGACGATTCGCCCGGCAGGCGAGCGCCGCAGCAAGGGCAGCATGGCCTGGGTGATGGCCAGCGTGCCGAAGAAATTGGTCTCGAAAATTCGCCGGACGGCCTCGATGTCGGCCGCTGACGGCGCGGCATCGCGTGGATCGCCGATGCCGGCGTTGTTGACCAGCACGTCCAGACGGCCGAACTCGTCGCCGACGCGCCGCGCTACCGCGGCCAACGTGGCTGGCCGACCCAGGTCGACGGCCACGAACCGAGCGTCGAGGCCCTGGGATTGCAGCTGCGCCGCGGCGGCTTCGCCCAGCGCCGCATTGCGTGCGCCCAGCAGGACGGTGCATCCGCGTCGCGCAAGCTCACGAGCGACTTCATGGCCGATGCCTTTGTTGGCGCCGGTGACCAGGGCGATTCGTGGGGTGGTTTGCTGCATGTGATGGTCTCTTCGTCAGGGCGGGTTCGATGCTGCAGTTTATGAAGAATCCTTCAGATCTAGAATTCGCATATGTCGCAGCCGTCATCCGCCGCTCTCCAGCCCCGCAAACAGCCGCGGCAGGCGCGATCGCAGGTCACGGTGGACGCCATCTTCGAGGCGACCATTCAGGTTTTGCTGGGCGACGGAGCGCGGCGCCTGACGACCACGCGCGTGGCCGAGCGCGCCGGCGTCTCGGTCGGCACGCTGTATCAGTACTACCCGAACAAGCAGGCGCTGCTCTTTGCGGTGCTGCAGCGTCACCTGGCTCGGGTCGCGGAGGCCGTCGAGGCGGCCGCGCGGGCGACGCATCATGCCCGGCTGAGCGTCATGGTCGCGGCGGTGGTCGGGGCCTTCGTGCATGCCAAGACCGAGCGCATCGACGAGGCATGTGCGCTCTACCGTGTCGCCAGCGAGCTGGATTCCACCGAACTCGTGAAGGCCGTCGCAAGGCGCAATCGCGCCGCGATCTCGGCCATGCTGGCGACCGCCTCCGACGCACGCTTCGACGACCTGGCGCTGATCTCGTTCATGTTCTCCGCCGCGATGGCCGGCCCGACCCGCGCGATGCTCGAAGGCGGGGCATCCCCGAAGATGCTGCGGGCCTTGCGTGGGCAGATGGAGTCGCTGTGTCTGGGTTATCTCCGGCACGAGGCGTTGCCTGCCTGAACGTGAGGGAGTGTCCCCGAGCCGGCGTTGCGTCCCGGAACATCGGCACAGCCCGCTAGGTGGTCGATCTCGTGTCCCGGTCCGCGTGCTCGCCTCGGTGGACTCCGGGCGGCTGCGCCATGCCGGCCCGGCCCGCGGGCTGCAGCGCCTCGCGCGGCAGCGGCCCGGCGAGCTGCGCGAGCAGGCAGCCCAGCCAGGAGGCACCCTCGCTTCCCCCTTCGGCCGCAAACGCCGCCGGCAGCTCGCGCCACGGCAGCCGTGGCTGCCGGTGGTGCGTGGCGTGGTAGTTGAAATGCAGCATCGCCGTCGAGGCCCAGCGCGGCAGCCCCGGCGTCAGCACCTCGCTGCCGTCGAGCGCCGTGCCGTAGTGGTAGAGGTTGTCATGCATCGAGACCAGCAGCGCGCGCCCGAGGAGAAACAGCGCCAGCATCCACCATGCCGGCCCCCAGCAGACGAAGGCCACGCCCCACGACAGCGTGATGGCGGCAGCATCGAGGCGTGCCTGGCGCAGTCCGTCGCCACGAAGCAGCGCGGCGGTCAGCCGTGACGCCAACCCGGATTGCGGATCCAGGCGGCGCTGCAGGCCTTCGATGCTGCCGCGCGGCAGCCACACCAAGGCATTGCCGGCCAGTTCGGTCAGGTACAGGCCGCCGAGCAACCAGGCGTAGTAGCGCAGCACCTCGGCGCGAGAACGGTCGCTCCCGCACACCTCGCTGGCATCCTGCGGCTGGCGGTTGTAGCGATGGTGCAGCAAGTGCCCGGTCCGCAGTAGCGCGTAGGGTGCGCCGAAGCACCACGACAACATGCGACCCCAGCGCCGGTTCACCGCGGCGCCGGGGTCGAGCACCCCGTGCATGCACTCGTGGATCAGGGCCCATAGGGTCAGTGTGACGAGGCACGCGGGCAGCAGCAGCAGGCCCCAGGCCGGGCGCTCGCGAACCAGCCAGGGCAGTACGAAGCACAGCAGCATCTGCAGCAGCAGCATGGTTGCGGCGATGCGGCGACTCGATGCGGCACGGGGCGACGTGGCGGCGGTCATTGCGGTGGGG